>NZ_JCAFST010000001.1:0-756187 GCF_059369535.1 Stenotrophomonas sp. YJH_SMC_122
AGCTTCAACATTCTCGCCAGAAAGCTGGCCAGGATCGCTTGGGGCGTCTTCAAGAGCGGCCGGGACTTTGACCCGGCCATGCTGAAAGTGGGTCAAACCTGCTTCCAGCAGGCTTGACCACGAACATAGGATCTCGGCTCTCCAGGAGGGCCTGGCCTGTGCGTCAGTCTTCGACGCGCAGCACCGCACCCGGCTTCAGCACGCTGCTGCCGCTCAGGCCGTTCAGCGACAGAAGTGCCTTGACCGGCATGCCATAGCGGCGGGCGATGGTCCAGGCCGATTCACCATCACGCACGGTGTGGCGACGGCTGCGCGGACGATCGGCGATCGCGGCCACGGTCTTGGCGGCCTGCGGCGTTGGCGAGGCGGCGGCGACAGGTACGCTACTGGCCACCAGCGCGGTGGCGCTGTCCGCCACGGTCGTGTTGGCGGCCGAGACCGGCGCCAGCACGCGGGTGGTGCCGGACGAGACGCGGCCACCGCCCGCCAGGGCGGGGTTGAGGCGGGCGATCCGGGCCGGGTCCAGGGCGCGCTGTGCGGCCCACTGCTGGACGCTGGTGCCGGCGGGCAGGGTGTGGTCCTTCAGCACCGGCACGGTGCGGTCCAGCGAGGCCATGACACCTGGCTGGTCTTCCACGTCTTCCAGCACGCAGGCCAGGGCATGCAGCTTCTCGACGTAGGCATGGGTGACCGGCGACAGGCCGGGCAGCGCCGAGGGCTTGGCGTTCTGCGCGTTCATGCCGGCCTTGCGCATGGATTGCAGCACGCGGTACTCGCCGGCGTTGTAGGCCATGGTGGCCAGGCGCCAGTCACCGCCGAACATGCCGTGCAGGGTCTTCAGGTAGCGCACTGCGGCCTGGGTGGAATCGACCGCCGACAGGCGGCCGTCGTAGCCGTTGGCCATGGGCACGCGGTGATTGCGCGCGGTGGTGGCGATGAACTGCCACAGGCCGGTCGGGCCGCTGCCGTTGCGGGCATTGGGCCGGTAGCCGCTTTCCACGAAAGGAATCAGCGCGAACTCGGTGGGCAGGTTGGCCTTGCGCAGCTCTTCGACCACATAGCCGAACAGCACCAGCGCATCGTCATCCTGGTTGGCCAGGCGCGACGGGGCGTGGGCGAACTGCTTCTGCCAGCGCGGGCTGGTGGCCTCGGCATTGCAGGTGGGCTCGGCCAGGCCGTCGCGGAAGCTGGAGAAGATCTCCTGGCCGTTGCGGACCGACGCGGCCGGCAACGCGGCCGGATCCAGTGGCAGGGCCGCGGCGGCGGTCAGGTTCTGGCCGATGCCAGCGCCCAGCGACTGGGCGCCGGCGGTTCCGGCCAGCCCCAGGACCAGGCCCAGGGCCAGCGGCAGACTTCGGCGCATCATGCGCGGAAGCCGTCTTTCCAGTGCCGGAGACCGGCCATCACGTCGACGTCGTCAACGACGTCACGGCCCAGGTGTGCCGACACCGACGCGCGGATCGGCGCAGTGTGCACACGCAGGAACGGATTGCAGTCGAATTCGTTGGCCAGGGTTACCGGCAGGGTGGAACGGTCATCGCGGCGCATGGCCAAAGCCTCCTCTTGGCGCTGCCACAAGGCAGCGTTGGCGGGGTCGACATGCCGCGCGAAGACGGCATTTGACACGGTGTACTCATGAGCGCAACAAAGCAGCAGTTGCGCGGGCAAGGTACCCAGCTTGCGCATCGATGCCAGCAGCTGGGACGGCGTACCTTCGAACAGGCGTCCACAGCCCAGGCTGAACAACGAATCTCCGCTGAAAAGATGTTCAGCAGTGTGAAACGCGATGTGGCTGCGGGTATGCCCGGGCACGGATAGTACGTGGAACGTCCGGCCCAGTGCCTGAACGCGTTCACCTTCGCCGACCCGTTCGGTTGCCGTGGGGATGCGCTCCTCGACGGGCGCGATCACCCGGACTCCGGGAAAACGTGTCTGCAGCGCGGGCACGCCACCGATGTGGTCATCGTGATGATGGGTGAGCAGGATCGTGTCCACGCGCAGGCCCTGATCGGCGAGCGCAAGCACCGGCGCGGCATCGCCGGGATCGACGACCACGGCGGCGCCGTCGTCGTCGTCGATCAACGTCCAGATGTAGTTGTCCGCAAATGCGGGCAGGGCAGTCAGTCGCATAGAATTGGACCATGCCCGCGCTGCAGAGCACCCGTCAAGCGAGCCAGACCCCGTGGTTCGACAGCGAACCGGCGGAAGCCCTGCGCGTTCTGGAGCGGCAACTGCTGCTGCCGCAGCTGTCGTTGCTGCCGGTGCAGCCCTGGCTATGGATCGCGCCGAGTGCCGCATGGCTGGACGATGCGCAGCTTGGCGGGCGCGGCCTGCGCCTGTACCGGCAGGGGCACGGCTATGCCGGCGACACCCGCTGTGCGTTGCCGCTGCCGCTGGCCAATGAAAGCGTCAATGCGGTCGTGCTGCAGCATGTCACCGCAGCCGACGCTGATCGGTTGCTCGATGAGTGCGAGCGCGTGCTGATGCCGGGCGGCCACCTGTGGCTGAGCAGCCTCAACCCGTTCAGCCCTTACCGCACGCACTGGCGCCAGCACGGGCTGGTGGTGCGCACGCCGCAGCGGATCCGCCTGCTGCTCGGCCGCCACGGGCTGGAGTGCGACGATATGCGTTTCCTCGGCCCGCTCTGGCGCGGCGCCGGCAGTCGCCGCACAGGCGGTTGGTCGCCACTGCGCGCGGCCTGCCTGTTCCATGCTGAAAAGCGAACGCTGGCCCTGCCCGGGCCGAAACCGTTGCCGGTGCGTTGGCACGGCACCGTTGCTACCTGATCTGGAGTTGTATTGAAAACCATTGAAATCCACACCGACGGTTCCTGCCTCGGCAATCCCGGCCCCGGCGGCTGGGCTGCACTGCTGCGCTACAAGGGCCACGAGCGTGAACTGAGCGGCGGCGAAGCGCACACCACCAACAACCGGATGGAGCTGATGGCGGCCATTTCCGGTCTGGAAACGCTGACCGAGCCGTGCAACATCGTGCTCTACACCGATTCGCAGTATGTGCGGCAGGGCCTGACCCAATGGATGCCCGGCTGGATCCGCAAGAACTGGAAGACCGCCGGCGGTGACCCGGTGAAGAACCGCGAGCTGTGGGAGCGCCTGCATGCGGCCACGCTGCGGCACCAGATCGACTGGCGCTGGGTGAAGGGCCACTCCGGCGATCCGGACAATGAGCGGGTGGATACCCTGGCGCGCAACGCGGCCATCCAGATCCGCGACGCCAGCCCGGTAAACTGAGCCCATGCGTCAGATCATCCTCGATACCGAAACCACCGGCCTGGAGTGGAAGAAGGGCAACCGCATCGTCGAAATCGGCTGCGTGGAGCTGTTCAAGCGCCGCCCGACCGGCAACAACTACCACCAGTACATCAAGCCGGACTGTGAGTTCGAACAGGGCGCGCAGGAAGTCACCGGCCTGACCCTGGAGTTCCTGGCTGACAAGCCGGACTTCGCGCAGATCGCCGATGAATTCCTGGCTTTCATCGATGGCGCCGAGCTGATCATCCACAACGCGGCGTTCGACCTGGGCTTCCTCGACAACGAACTGTCGTTGCTGGGCCCGCAGTACGGGAAGATCACCGATCGCTGCACGGTGATCGATACCCTGGTGATGGCGCGCGAGCGCTTCCCGGGCCAGCGCAATTCGCTGGATGCGCTGTGCAAGCGCCTGGGCGTGGACAACTCGCACCGTGCGCTGCACGGCGGCCTGCTCGATGCGCAGATCCTGGGCGACGTCTACATCGCGCTGACCTCGGGCCAGGAAGAGATCGGCTTCGGCCTGGGCGACGATGACGGCGGTGGCGCCGGTGCCGCGCTGCAGGCCTTCGATACCAGCAAACTGCTGCCGCGCCCACGCGTGGTGGCCACCCCGTCTGAGCTGGAAGCGCACAGCGCGCGTCTGGAACGACTGCGCAAGAAGGCCGGCTACGCCTTGTGGGATGGCCCGAAGGTGGAAGAGCCCGCCAGCGCGTAATGCTTGGCATGGGGTACTGCCGGCCGCTGGCCGGCAGTACCGTATCCACGCATGGCGTGGATCTACCGCTTAATGGCAGCGCACCAGGATCACGCTGATGTTGTCGCGGCCTCCGCCGTCGAGCGCGGCCGCGACCAGTGTGTCCACGCATTCCTGCGCGCTGGCATCGTCGAAGGCGAGGGTGCGGGCGATGCTGCGGTCGTCCACTTCCTCGGTCAGGCCGTCACTGCACAGCAGCAGTTGCATGCCTGGGCGCAGCTCACCGCTGGTGGTGGCTACGTTCAGATGCGCAGGGTCGGTCACGCCCAGCGCCTGGGTGACCACGTTGCGATGCGGATGCGCGCGTGCCTGCTCGGCAGTCAGGTTGCCCTGCGCGACCAGCTCCTGAACCACGCTGTGGTCCTGGCTGAGCTGCGCCAGCTGACCATCGCGCCACAGATACGCACGGCTGTCGCCGACCCATGCCACTTCATAGCGATTGCCCTGCACGCGTGCTGCAACCACGGTGGTGCCCATCGGCAGGGTGTCGTTGCGCCGGCGCGAGGCGCGGATGATTTCTTCATCGGCGGTGCGGATGGCCTGCGCCAGCGGCGCGCCGCGGCGGATCTCGCGCACGATCGTCTCGCGCGCCAGCGCGCTGGCCACTTCGCCGCAGGCGTGGCCGCCCATGCCATCGGCCACCAGCCACAGGGCCAGCTCGCTGTCACCGTAGTAGGTGTCCTCGTTGAGCTCGCGGCGCATGCCGGGGTGGGTGAGGTGTCCGAATTCGATCATGGGGTGCGGGGGCAGGGTATTGCTGGGGAGACAGGCATCATCGGGGGGCCGCAGGCATCCGGCAAGGCATGCACTCAGGAAATCTTCACTTCATTGACCGGAATGACTTGTCGCCGGCCTCACTTCCTCGTATGATGCGCGTCCCCGGTCCGCCGGGGACCACCCGGAGAGGTGGCAGAGTGGTTGAATGTACCTGACTCGAAATCAGGCAGGCGTTTATAGCGCCTCGGGGGTTCGAATCCCCCCCTCTCCGCCAGATAAAGAAAAAGGGCTGCCGAACGGCAGCCCTTTTTCTTTATCTGGCGCGGGACACGACGCGCTTTGCGCGCGTCGCCCCACACGTTGCTGTGCAACGCGTGGGCCCCTCCCTTCGCCGGCCTCTCCCCGCCCCTGTCGGGGCAGCCCCTCAACAGAGGGGCTTGTTCCACCAGATGCCTCCGTGAATCCACGCCATGGATGGATGCACATCGGGATTTGCGGCGCAGTGACCATGTCCTGATCCGGCGCGGGACACGATGCGCTTTGCGCGCGTCGCCCCACACGTTGCTGTGCAACGCGTGGGCCCCTCCCTTCGCCGGCCTCTCCCCGCCCCGGTCGGGGCAGCCCCTCAACAGAGGGGCTTGTTCCACCAGATTGCCTCCGTGAATCCACGCCATGCGTGGATGCACTTGCTGCCGGGCTGGACCATCCACGCGTGGCGGCTCTACCTGTCCCATCGCCAGTCGCGGGTTAAACTGCACGCATCACTTGCTGGAGCTTTCCCGATGACCGCTGAAATCCTCGTCCCCGTTTCGTTCGGCGAGCTGCTGGACAAGATCTCGATTCTGCAGATCAAGTCCGAGCGCATCAGCGACGAGGGCAAGCTGGCCAATGTGCGCAGGGAGCTGTCGGCGCTGGAGCAGACCTGGATGGCGCACCCGGCGGCGGTGAAGGATGTCGCCAGGCTGCGTGCCGAACTGAAGGCGGTCAACGAGCAACTGTGGGACATCGAGGACGACATCCGCCTGAAGGAGAAGGCGCAGGCGTTCGACCAGGGCTTCATCGACCTGGCGCGCAGTGTCTACCTGCGCAACGACGAGCGCGCGCGCATCAAGAAGGCGATCAACCTGGCGCTGGGTTCGGCGTACGTGGAAGAGAAGTCCTATCAGGATTACGCGCAGCGCACGTGATCCCGGGCAGGCCGCCGCTCACCCCAGGTGGTCGGCGACGTAGCGTTCGAAGGCGGCGATACCGTCTTCTACGGTGATCAGTTCCATTACATCGTCGAACTCGATCTTGGTGCCCCACTTCAGATCGGTGGCCTGCTTGGCCAGGTACTTGCGTGCCGCATCGTCGTAGCGGTCCACGCAGTAGCGGCGGTCCGAGTACGGGCCACTGCGGTCCGGGTTGCTGGCCGCATGCAGCCCCAACACCTTGGTGCCCATTGCGTTGGCGATGTGCATCGGGCCCGAGTCCGGGGTCATCACCAGATTGGCGCGGGCCAGCAGGGCAGGCAGCTGCTTGAGCGTGTCCTTGCCGACCAGGTCCAGTGCCGGCGTCTGCAGCTGCGCCTGGATCGCATCGGCCATGTGGCGCTCCAGTTCGCTGCGGCCACCGCACAGCACCACCCGCCAACCGCGCTGTGCGGCGTGGTTGGCCACCGCTGCATAGCGGTCCGCATACCAGTTGCGCCGCACGTGGCTGGAGCAGGGCGAGATCATCAGCACCGGGCGGCCATCGTCCTGCCACTGCGCTGCTGCCCACTCATGGGCGGACGGCGGCACCGCCAGATCCCAGCTGACCTCGGTCTGGCGCAGGCCCAGCGGTTCGCAGAAGCTGCCGATGGCATCCAGCACGTGGATGCCGGGGCGATCGGGAATGCGCTCGTTGATGAAGAGCCCGTGCAGGTCCTTGGAGCGGCTGCGGTCGTATCCGATGCGGCGCTCGGCCGGAATGAAGGCCGACAGCAGGTTGGCGCGGAACGCGACCTGCATCTGCAACAGCGCTTCAAAGCGCCCCGGTGGCAGTTGCCTGCGCAGTTCCTTGACCCCGGCCATGCCGCTCTTCTTGTCGTAGGCATGGAAGGTGACGCCGGGCAGCCCGTCGAGCAGCTTGTGGCCGGCTTTGTCGATGATCCAGTGGATCGGCGTGTCCGGGCGTGCGGCCTGCAGGGTGCGCACCAGGGGCACCACGTGGGTGACGTCGCCCAGTGCGGACAGGCGCAGGAGGCACAAGGAGGAGGACGCTGATGCCATGTGTTGTTAGACTCAATGAAATGGTCGCATTCGACGCCAATGAAGCGCTGACGCCATGCCGCGAGGGTCGCGGCATCGGGGCCATTCTGTTCGACCGCGAGCGGCTGCGGCAAGCCGATATTGGCCTGTTCTCGCCCCAGCACTGGGGCAGCAAGGCCCGCCCGGTGGGCGAGGGCGGCCGCGGCAGCGCCTGGTTCGTCGATGCGCCGTTCGGTGCCAGCGTGCTGCGGCACTACCTGCGGGGCGGCATGGCGGCCCGGATCAGCCACGACCAGTACCTCTGGCGCGGCTCGGACCGGACCCGCAGCTTCGCCGAATTCCGGCTGATGCGCGCGCTGCGCGAGAAGAAGCTGCCGGTGCCACGGCCGATCGCCGCGTTCTACATGCGCGAGGGCCTGCGCTACCGGGCGGCGATCCTGATGGAACGGATCGAGGGCGTGCGCTCGCTGGCCGACCGCGCACTGGTTGCGGGTCGGGGCGCGCCCTGGGAGGAGACCGGGCGCCTGATCGCCCGTTTCCACCGTGCCGGCCTGGACCATGCCGACCTCAACGCGCACAACATCCTGTTCGATGGCAGTGGCCATGGCTGGCTGATCGATTTCGACCGTGGGGTGATCCGCATCCCGGCCACCGCCTGGCGCGAACGCAACCTCAAGCGGTTGCTGCGCTCGCTGGTCAAGCTGCGCGGCGAGCGCAGCGTGGAAGACGTGCAGAAGGACTACGCGCGGCTGCGCCGCGCCTATGACATGGCCTGGAACCGGGGCACCTGATGGACTGGTCGTTGCGTTTCCTCGGCGTCGGCAATGCGTCGGCGGTCGAGCTGGGATCGCCGATGTCGGTGATCGAGCGCGGTGGTCGCCCGTGGCTGACCATCGATTGCGGCGGTGAAGGCCTCACCGCGTTCAAGGCTCACTACGGGCACATGCCGCAGGCGCTGTTCGTCACCCATGTGCACCTGGACCATGTGGCCGGCTTCGAGCGCCTGTTCGTGGACACTTTCTTCAATGCGCACCGACGCGGCAAGGTGCGCCTGTACGTGCCTGCCACGGTGGTGCCGCTGCTGCACAAGCGCATTGCTGACTATCCGAACGTGCTGGCCGAGGGCGGTGCGAATTTCTGGGATGCCTTCCACCTGATCGTGGTGGGCGAGGCGTTCTGGCATGAGGGGGTGCGCCTGGAGGTGTTTCCGGTGCGCCATCACTGGCCGGAGACGGCGTATGGCCTGCGCCTGCAGGGCGCGCTGACCTGGAGCGGCGATACCCGGCCGATTCCGGAGATGCTGGCGCGCTACGCCAACGACAACGAACTGATCGCCCACGACTGCGGCCTGCACGGCAACCCGTCACACACGGGTGTGGACGACCTGGAGCGTGAGTACAGCATCGAACTGCAGGCGCGGATGATGCTCTACCACTACGCCAGCGTGGCCGATGGCCAGGCGCTGGCCGCGCGCGGGCACCGCGTGGCGCAGCCGGGGCAGTGCGTGCCGCTGGCTGACCCGACCGCGCCGCACGTACTGGCGCAGGATCCGCCGTGAGCGGAACCGGCCAGCCCGCCGATACGGCGCTGGCCGCTGGACTGGAGGCGCTGGAGCGCGCGCTGCAGTAGCGCGGGGCCATGCCCGGCAAAGGGCGCCAACCAAGGTTGGCATCTAGCAGAGGCGCGGGCGTCGCCGGAAAAGGCGGTGGCCCCGCCGGCTGACCTCGGCGCCCGCGTCGATCGATACCGTTGCTGCCTTCCGGCCCTGGCGGGGTTTTCGACCTAGCGTCGCGAGGGGCCGACGGGGCCACCATAGAGACGTTGGCCGCCCGGTGGGCGGCCAGTTCACGGATCAGGGGAAGCAGCGCGCGATGCGCCGGAGACCACAGCCGGACTGCACATCGGCTGGCCGATGGCAGGCGCTCATTCTAGCGCAGGCGGGTGCGTCGATGCCAGCTTCACGCACTGAATCGGCTGTAACCCGTCGCCGCCGGCAGCGGCCGGCACCCACCCCCGTTGCTAGAATGCCGGCCAGGAGGAACGACCTCCCCCACATCGGGAACCAATGACCAGGACGGCCTGGCCCTACCAAGAGGAGGGCCGTCATGGCCTGGATCTATCTGTTGTTTGCCGGCCTGCTGGAAATCGTCTGGGCCGTGTCCATGAAGCAGTCCGGAGGCTTCACCCGGCTCACCCCCACCGTGGTCACGATCATCGGCATGATCGCCAGCTTCTGGCTGCTGGCGGTGGCCATGCGCAGCCTGCCGCTCGGCACCGCCTATACGATCTGGACCGGCATCGGCGCAGTCGGCGCGTTCGCGGTCGGCATCGTGTTCCTGGGTGAGCAGGTCAGCCCGATGCGGATCGGTGCAGCGGTGCTGATTGTTTCCGGTCTGGTGCTGATGAAACTCTCCAGTAGCTGAATTTATTTACTCATGGCGGGGATGGATTCCCCGCCACATATAGCGATATGCATTTTCGGCAAAACCATTCCGCCGGCCCCTTTTATTTGACGCGCGTCATGAAAATAACGCGCGCGATTCACATGCCGCTGGCACGGCGGGTCGCACAGTGCCGCCATTCGTCGGGCGAAATCGGGGAGTTTTCGTCTTGATGGACACGCTGACGTACCTGTCCCGGGGTGCGATCACGTGAAGATGTGAAGATTTTCAGGAGTTAATGCCTTCAGGCCTTGTTCCCGTATCGGGAGCAGGGGCGGCCCGCATTGTCTCCAAAAAACCTGCCAGCTGTGCCATCCGGTCTTTTCATGGAGATTTGCCGATGAACCGCATTTACCGTCTGGTTTTCAATCGCGCCCTTGGGGTAATGCAGGTTGCTTCGGAGGTCACCCGGAATCCCGGCGGAAGCGCGGTCAGCGCAGGGCGGGTGCCGCGATTGCGGGCGCACCAGCTGGCGGCGGCATTGGCCGCCACACTGGCCAGCGGATCGGCATTCGCAGCGTGCACGGGCACCACGACCGTGAACTGCGACAGCACCACCAACATCAACAACTACTCCAACGCGACCAACGGCCTCACGCTGAACATCGCTGCGGGTGCATTGCTGCGTACGCCGCCGATCGTAGGTGGAGGCAACGCAGCAACGCTGACCGGCGACAACGTGACGGTCAACAACAATGGCACGATCGATCCGAGCTCGATCGTCCTCGCCTCGCCCGGCCTGGTCATCGGCAATGCTTCTGCCAACAACAGCGCGATCGTCGTCAACAACAACGCCAGCGGACAGATCAAGGGTGTCGTCAACATCGCAACGCTGCTGGGCTTCGGTGGACAGGCGCTGGTGGCACAGAATGTCAACGGCACCACCACCATCAACAACGCCGGCCTGATCAGCACGTCGCTGATCGGCGCAGGCAGCGTTTCCGACGCGACTACGGTGGTGACCTACGGTGGTGCGGCAGCCAATGTGACCAACACCGGCACCATCGACGGGCGTGTCGGCCTGGGCGCTTCTGGCGGTAATACGTTCCTCAATGCGGGGGCGGTCAGTGGCAGTGTTCACCTGGGTGATTCAACCGGCGGCAACACCTTCACCGCAGTGTCGGGTTCCAGCGTTGTGAGCGGTGGCGGCGGCGCTCTTGCCGGCGTGATTACCGGTGTTACCGGGGTGAAGGTTGCGGCTGCGGGATCGGTCGACGCCGGTACCGGCAGTGGTGCGGCCAACAACACGCTGGTGTTGCAGAACGTCGTCAGCGGTCCGGGGGCCGGCACCGGTGGAGCGGTGACCACACTGGGCTGGAACCAGTACCTCAACTTCCAGAAGCTCACCGTCAACAGCGGTACCTGGAACCTGCAGGGCGCATGGGGCGGATCCGGCCCGACGACGCTCAATGATGGCCTGGTCAATTTCAACAATGCCGGTTCATTCGGCACAGGGCTGTTCACGGCCAACGGCGGTGCCATCGCCTCCTCCACGGCCGGTCTGAATCTGACCAATGCGTTCAACCTCGGCGGCAATCTGTCCCTGGCCGGGACCAATGCGTTCGGCCTGAATGGCGTGCTTTCAGGCGCAGGCGGGCTGACGGTCAACAACACCGGCATCGTTACTCTCGGCGGCGCAAACCTGTTCTCCGGTGGCGTCAACCTCAATGCCGGCGGCCTGCTGCTGGGCAATGCCGGTGCACTCGGCAGCGGCAACCTGACCGTCGGTGGCAGCGCCTCGCTGGATACGACGGCGGGCTTCAACCTGGGCAACAACCTGGTGGTCAATGGCGGGGGCTCGCTGAACCTGCTGGGCAGCAATGCGCTGACATTGAGTGGTTCGATTTCCGGTGCCGGCAACGTGACCAAGAACGGTGCGGGCACGCTGACCCTGAACGGTGCCAATTTGCTGAGCGGCAGCTTCAACCTGGCCGGGGGCGCGTTGGCCTTGGGCGCGGGCGGCAGCCTGTCGCCCACAGGCGCGATCACGCTGGGCGTCGGCACCAGCCTGGATCTTTCGGCGGCGGCCGACCAGACCATCGGCTCGCTGGCCGGGCTTGGCGGTTCGGTCAACCTCGGCAGCCACACCCTGACCCTGGGCGGGCTGGGCGATACCAGCTACAGCGGCACGTTCGCAGCAGGCACCGGCGGCCTGATCAAGCTCGGCACCGGTGTGCAGACCCTGTCGGGCGTCAACAGCCTCACGGGCGGTGTTGCGCTCAACGCCGGTGGCTTGTTGCTGGGCAATGCCGCCGCGCTGGGCAGCGGTACGCTCTCTGTCGGCGGCAACACCACCTTCGACGGCACCACGGCGCTGGCGCTGACCAATGCGGTCAGCCTCGGATCGGGTGCCAGCCTGAATCTGCTTGGCGGGCAGGCGCTCACCTTCAACGGGGTGATCAGTGGCGCTGGCGGCTTGATCAAGGATGGTGCATCGTCACTGACCCTCAACGGCGCCAATACGTTCGACGGTGGTCTGGCACTCAACGCGGGCAGCCTGGTGCTGGGCAACGGCGGTGCACTGGGAACCGGGGCACTGAACGTCGGCGGTGCGGTATCGCTCGACGCCAGCGCCGCGCTCACGGTGGGCAATGGCATCACGCTTGGCGCCGGTGGTTCGCTCAATGTGCTGGGCTCGAATGCGCTGACGCTGGGGGGTGTCATTGGTGGGAGCGGCAGCCTGGTCAAGAACGGCGCTGCCACGCTGTCGTTGGGCGGCGCGAACACGTTCACGGGTGGGCTGGCAGTAAATGCCGGAACGGTGGCATTGGCCAGTGGTGGCAGCCTGGCGGCGACCGGCGCGGTCAGCCTGGCCGGCGCTGGCAGCGCACTGGATATCTCGCTGGGTGGCAACCAGACCATCGGTGCATTGTCCGGTGTGGCGGGCAGCACCCTGGCGCTGGGCAGCAGCACGCTCACCTTCGGTGATGCCACCAACCAGACCTTCGCCGGCGTGATCGGCGGCACCGGTGGGCTGATCAAGCAGGGTACCGGCGTGCAGACGCTGACCGGTGCCAATACCTTCAGCGGTGGGGTGAATCTTGCGGCCGGTGGCCTGGTGCTGGGCAACGCCGGTGCGCTGGGAAGCGGTGCGCTGACGGTCAGTGGCAACGGCTCGCTGGACGCCACTGCGGCGCTGAACCTGGGCAATGCGATCAACCTCAGCGCGGCACTGACCCTGCCGGGCAGCCAGAACCTGACCCTGGGCGGCAACATCACTGGCACCGGCAGCCTGGTCAAGAATGGCGCGTCGACACTGACCTTGAACGGCGCCAACACCTTCAGCGGTGGACTGAACGCAAACGCCGGCAGCCTGCTGCTGGGCAACAGCGGCGCGCTCGGTACCGGAGTACTGGGCATCGGCGGCAACGTCACGCTCGATGGCAGCGCCCCGTTGAGCCTGACCAACAACGTTGACCTGGGCGCCGGTGCGGCGCTGTCGTTGCCGGGCTCGCAGGCGATCACGCTGGGTGGCGTGGTGTCCGGTACCGGCAGGCTGGTGAAGAACGGTGCCAGCACGTTGACCCTCAACGGCGCCAACAGCTTCGGTGGTGGGCTCACCGTCAACGGCGGCGGCGTGTTCCTGGGGAACGCCGGCGCACTGGGCACCGGTGCACTGTCGGTGGGCGCCACTGCCACGCTGGACAGTTCGGTCGCGCTGAACCTCGCCAACAACGTCAACCTCGGGGCAGGCGCGGCGCTGGATCTGCTGGGCAGCCAGGACGTGTCACTGGGCGGTCTCATCAGTGGCACTGGCAGCCTGGTCAAGAATGGTACGGCCACGCTGGCGTTGAATGGACCCAACACCTTCAGCGGGGGCGTCGGCCTCAACGCGGGCCTGCTGCAGCTGGGCAATGCGCAGGCACTGGGTACCGGCCAGCTGGACGTGGGCGGTAACGCGTCGCTGGATGCAACGTCTGCACTCACCGTAGGCAACCTCATCGGCCTGGCCGCCGGTGCGAATCTCTCCGTGCTGGGCAGCAATGACCTGACCCTCACCGGTCCGGTATTCGGTGCCGGTGGGCTGATCAAGGACGGCGCGGCCCGCCTCACACTGTCCGGCGCCAACGTCTACACCGGTGGCACCACCATCAACGCCGGCACGCTGGCGCTGGGGGCGGGCGGCAGTCTTGCCGCGGCCGGTGCGGTGGATCTTGCCGGTGCCGGTGCGACGCTGGACATCTCCGCAGCCGGTGCGGCGCAGACCATCGGCGCGCTGAATGGCGTGGCAGGCAGCCAGCTGGTGCTGGGCGCGCAGTCGCTCACCTTTGGCGGCGCCAGCAATGGCAGCTTTGCCGGCGTGATCGATGGTACCGGCGGCCTGATCAAGACCGGTGCCGGCGTGCAGACGCTGTCCGGTGCCAATACTTTCAGTGGTGGCCTTGCACTCAACGACGGTGGCCTGATTCTCGGCAACGCCAGCGCACTCGGTACCGGTGCACTGGGCATTGGTGGCACGACCACGCTGGACAGCACCGTGGCGCTGAACCTGGCCAATGCAGTGAACTTCGGTGCCGCTACGCAGCTGACGCTGGGTGGCAGCAACGACCTCACCCTCGGTGGCGTGGTGGCAGGCAATGGCAGCCTGATCAAGAATGGTGCGGGCCTGCTGACCCTCGACAACACCAATACCTTCAGTGGCGGCCTGACCTTGAACGGGGGAGGCCTGGTGGTCGGCGCGAATGATGCGCTCGGTACCGGCGCGCTGGCGGTGAATGCCAGTACCACGCTTGATGCGAGCGCCGCGGTGGCACTGGGCAATGCGGTCACGCTGGGCTCGGGCGTCGTACTGACGTTGCCCGGCAGCAATGCGCTGACGCTGTCGGGCGTGGTCGGCGGCAATGGCAGCCTGGTCAAGAATGGTGCCACCACGCTGACGCTGTCCGGTGCCAACACCTACACCGGCGGGACCACGATCAACGCCGGCACGCTGGCGCTGGACACGGGCGGCAGCCTTGCTGCAGCGGGTGATGTCACGCTGGGTGCAGGCGCTGGCTTTGATATTTCCGGTGCCGGCAGCAGCCAGACCATCGGCGCGCTCAACGGTGCGGGTGGCAGCACCCTGGCGCTGGGCGGCAATTCGCTCACCTTCGGTACGGCCGGCAACGCCGCGTTCGATGGCGTGATCAGTGGCGGCGGCAGTCTGATCAAAGCAGGCGCGGGCGTACAGACGCTGTCCGGTGCCAACACGTTTGGCGGCGGCGTAACGCTCAACGCGGGCGGACTGGTGCTTGGCAATGATGCGGCGTTGGGCACCGGCGCATTGACCGTTGGTGGTGCCGCCACGCTGGATACCACCGGCCTGGCAACGCTGGCCAACAACATCGCGCTCAACGCCGGGCTGACCGTGCTCGGGACCAATGCACTGACGCTCAACGGCGTCCTGTCCGGGGCCGGCAGCCTGACCAAGAACGGCAGCGCGACGCTGACCTTGAACGGCACCAACACCTATACCGGTGGCACCAACATCAACGCCGGCACGCTGGCGCTGGGGGCCGGTGCCAGCCTGGCGGCGAGCGGTACCGTGAACCTCGCCACGGGTGCCACGCTGGATCTGTCTGCCGGCAGCGGCACGCAGCAGTTCGGCACGCTGGTCGGCAATGGTACGGTGAACCTCGGCGCCAACTCGATCGAGGTCGGCGGCGCCACCGATGGCACCTTCAGTGGCTCGATCACAGGCACCGGTGGCCTGACCAAGGTGGGCGCGGGCATCGAAACGCTGACCGGTGCCAACACCTACACCGGCGGCACCTTCATCAACGCTGGCACGCTGGCGATCGGTCCGGGCGGCAGCCTGGCCGCGACCGGCGCGGTGACGCTGAGCGCCGCGGGCACCGGCTTCGACATCTCCACCGCAGGTGCCAACCAGACCATCGGTTCGTTGAACGGTGTGGCCGGCTCGACGGTGAGCCTGGGGGCACAGACGCTGACACTCGGTGGTGTGGGCAACAGCCTCTTCGATGGCACGATTTCCGGCACCGGTGGCCTGGTCAAGAATGGCGCCGGCATCCTCACGCTGGGTGGCACCAATCTGTTCAGTGGTGGCGTTGCACTGAACGGCGGTGGCCTGGTGGTCGGCAACAGCGCTGCGCTCGGCAGCGGCGCGTTGACGGTCGGAAGCAACGCAACGCTGGATGCAACGACCGGCGTCAGCCTTGCCAACAACATCGGGCTGGCAGCGGGTGCCAACCTCGATCTGCTCGGCAGCCAGGCGCTGACGCTGGGGGGCGTGATTTCCGGCACGGGCGGGCTGATCAAGGACGGTGCGGCCACCGTAACCCTGAGCGGTGCCAACACCTACACCGGGGGTACCACCATCAACAGCGGCACACTGGCGATCGGTGCCGGTGGCAGCCTCGCCGCAACCGGCGCGGTGAACCTGGCCGGTGCGGGCACGCTCGACATCTCCGCGGGTAACCAGGCCATCGGTTCGCTGGCCGGCGTTGCAGGCAGCACGGTGGCGCTGGGCGGCAGCACGCTGACCCTGGGCGGCACCGTGGACAGCACCTTCAGCGGTGTGATCGGCGGCAGTGGCGGCCTGATCAAGAACGGTGCGGGCGTGCAGACGCTCAATGGTGCCAACACCTTCAGCGGTGGCGTGGCGCTCAACGCCGGTGGCCTGGTGGTCGGCAACAATGCTGCGCTGGGCACCGGTACGGTGACGGTCGGAGGCGCTGCGACGCTCGATTCGAACACTGCGGTCATCCTCGGCAACAACTTCATCCTCAACAACGCGTTGACCGTCCTGGGCAGCAACAACCTCACCCTCAACGGCAACCTGAGTGGTACCGGCAGCCTGACCAAGGAGGGTGCCGCGACGCTGACCTTGAACGGCACCAACAGCTACACCGGTGGCACCAACATCAACGCCGGTACGCTGGCACTGGGCGCGGGCGCGAGCCTGCACGCCAGTGGCATCGTCAACCTGGCCTCGGGGGCGACCTTCGATCTGTCGGCAGGCAGCGGCACGCAGCAGTTCGGTACCCTGATCGGCAACGGCACGGTGAACCTGGGCGCCAACACGCTGACGATCGGAGACGCCACCAATGGCACGTTCAGTGGCTCGGTGGCCGGCTCCGGTGGGCTGATCAAGGAAGGCTCCGGTACCCAGACGTTGACCGGCACCAACACCTTCACCGGTGGCACCACCATCAACGCCGGGACGCTGGCGATCGGCGCCGGTGGCAGCCTCGCTGCGACGGGTGCGGTGAACCTGGCCAACGCCGGTACCACCTTCGACATCAGTGCGGGGGGCGCGCAGGCGATCGGTTCGCTGGCAGGCGTGGCAGGCTCTTCAGTGGCGTTGGGTGGCAGCACGCTGACCCTCAATGGCGTGGGCAATACCACGTTCGCCGGCACCATCGGAGGGGCAGGGGGGCTGGTAAAGAACGGCGCAGGCATCCAGGGCTTGACTGGCGTCAACGTCTTCACGGGCGGCGTGACCCTCAATGCCGGTGGCCTGCTACTGGGCAACGACGGTTCGCTGGGAACCGGTGCGCTGACCGTAGGCGGCAACGCCAGCCTGGATGGCACCAGCGCGCTGACGCTGGCCAACACCGTGCAGCTGGCCAGCGGCACGCTGACTCTGGGCGGCAGCAACGCACTGACCTTGAACGGCCCGATCAGCGGTGCCGGTGGCCTGCTGAAGGATGGCGCGGCGACGGTCACCCTGGGCGGTGCCAGCAGCTATACCGGCACCACCACCATCAACAGTGGGACGCTGGCGGTGGCAGCCGGCGGCAGCCTGTCCGGTGCCAGCACGGTCAACCTGGCCGGTGCCAGTACGCTGGATATCAGCGCCGGTGGCAGCCAGAGCATCGGAGGCCTCGCTGGCGTGACCGGTTCCAGCGTGGTGCTGGGCGGTGCAACCCTGACCACCGGCGGCAACAACGGCAGCACGACCTTCGCCGGCGTGCTCAGTGGTACCGGCGGCCTGGTGCAGAGCGGTACCGGCACGCTGATCCTCAGTGGCGACAACACCTATACCGGAGGCACCACCATCAACGGTGGCAGTACGCTGCAGATCGGCAACGGCGGCAGCACCGGCTCGGTGCTGGGCGACATCACCAACAACGGCAGCCTGGTCTACAACCTGGGTACGACGGCCACCGTGGGCGCGGAGGTCAGCGGCAGCGGCGGCTTGACCCAGGCCGGCAGTGGCACGCTGGTGCTGACCGGCAACAACAGCTACACCGGTGGAACCACGATCAATGCCGGTGGCACATTGCAGATCGGCAACGGCGGTGCGACCGGCGCGATCATCGGCGACATCACCAACAACGGTGCGCTGGTATCCAACGTGGCCGGCAACACCACGCTCGGTGGCACCATCAGCGGCAGTGGCGGCCTGACCCAGGCCGGCAGCGGCACGCTGACCCTGACCGGCAACAACACCTATACCGGCGGCACCACCATCAATGCCGGCGGCACGCTGCAGGTGGGCAATGGCGGTGCGACCGGCGCGATCACCGGCAACGTTGCCAACAACGGCAGCCTGGTGTTCGACGTTGCGGGCAACACCACGGTCGGCGGTGCGATCAGCGGCAGTGGTGGCCTGACCCAGGCGGGCAGCGGTGTGCTGACCCTGGTGGGCAACAACACCTACACCGGTGGGACCACCATCAATACCGGCGGCACGCTGCAGATGGGCAACGGCGGCGCGGCCGGCGCCATCGCTGGCGACATCACCAACAATGGCGCGTTGATTTCCAACGTGGCCGGCAACACCGCGCTGGGCGGCACCATCAGTGGCAGCGGCAGCCTGACCCAGGCCGGCAGCGGTACGCTGCTGCTGACCGGGACCAACACCTATACCGGCGGCACGACCATCAACGCCGGCAGTACGCTGCAGCTGGGCAATGGCGGGGCAACGGGCTCAATCGTCGGTGATGTCACCAACAACGGCATGCTGCTGTCCAGCGTGGCGGGCAACACCACGCTGGGCGGCACCATCAGCGGCAGTGGAGGCCTCACCCAGGCCGGCAGCGGCACGCTGACCCTGACCGGCAACAACACCTATACCGGCCCGACCACCATCAACACCGGTGGCACGCTGCAGGTAGGCAATGGCGGTGCGACCGGCGCCATCGGCGGCAGCGTCGTCAACAACGGCAGCCTGGTGTTCAACGTGGGCGGCACCACCACCGTCGGCGGCGCCATCAGCGGTAGCGGTGGCCTGACCCAGGCCGGCACCGGTACCGTGATCCTGGCCGGCAACAACACCTATACCGGCGGCACCGCCATCAACACCGGCGGCACGCTGCAGGTCGGCAATGGGGGCGCCAGCGGTGCGATCACCGGTAATGTCAGCAACAACGGCAGCCTGGTGTTCAACGTCGGCGGCAACACCACGGTGGGCGGCACCATCAGCGGCAGTGGCGGCCTGACCCAGGCAGGTGCCGGCACCGTGGTCCTGACCGGCAACAACACCTACACCGGTGGTACCACCATCAATGCCGGCGGCACCGTGCAGGTCGGCAACGGTGGGGCCAGCGGTGCGATCACCGGCAACATCACCAACAACGGTGGCCTGGTCATCAACACCGGTGGCACCACCACGCTCGGCGGCAGTATCAGTGGTGGCGGCAGCATCGTGCAGGCCGGCCCGGGCAGCCTGAATCTGGGCGGCAACAGTGCTGGCTTCAGCGGCACGGGCCAGGTCACCGGCGGTGGCCTGAACGTCACCGGCAACATCGGCGGCCAGTGGACCATCGGCAGTGGCACCACGCTCTCCGGCACCGGCACCATCGGCGGTACCGGCGGTGGCGTGACCGTATCCAGCGGTGGCGTGCTGTCGCCGGGCAATGGCCCGGGCAATGGCGGCGGTGCCGGCAATGGCACCGGAACGATCACCGTCGGCGGCAACCTGACGCTGTCGCCGGGCAGCACGCTGGGCATCGACCTGGGCGCCACCGGCAGCGACACGGTGCAGGTCGGCGGCAGCGCGAATGTGGGCGGCAGCACCGTGCGGGTGAATACCATTTCGCCGAGCACCAGCTACCAGCAGGGCCAGCAGTACACGGTGGTCAATGCGGGCGGTGGCGTGAGTGGGCAGTTCGCTGCGGCAACCTCGCCGTCGGCCTTCCTGACCATCACTCCGGTGTATACCGCGAACACGGCGAACCTGCAGATCGACGTGGCGCAGACTGCGGCATTCACCACCGCAGCGACGACGCGCAACCAGTACAACACTGCCGCAGCGCTGGACAGCCTGCCGCAGAGTGGCCCGGCGCTGGGCCTGTACAACACGGTGCTGCTCTACGACGCGGCCACTGCGCGCAGCGCCTTCGACCAGCTGTCAGGCGAAGTGCATGCGGCCAGCCGCGCGGTGCTGCTGTATGACAACTACCTGGAGGAGGGCATCCGCCAGCGCTTGGGCAGCGAACTGCCGACCGTGCGGGGCGAGCGCGCTTCGGCCTGGCTGGCCGGCAGCGGCAAGGTGTTCAGGCAGGATGGCGACGGCAATGGCGATGAGATCCGCGCCAATCGCAATGCGCTTATGGCCGGTGTCGACTGGCAGCTGGGCGAGCATGTGGTGCTGGGTGCAGCGGCCGGCAACGAACGGCTGGATACGCGGCTGTATGATCGCAGCTCGCGGGCCCGCCTGCGTGGCAACACGTTCGGCCTGTATGCACAGGGACAGTGGAACAACGGCTTCGCGGTGGGTGGCAGCGTGTCGCGCGGTGACTACCGCACGCGCACCACGCGTGAAGTGCCGTTGTTGGGCCAGACCCTGTACAGCCGCCAGGATTCCGATGTGACCATCGCGCAGGTGGAAGGCAGCTGGACATGGACCCACGGCAGGACCCAGCTGCAGCCCTATGTGCAGTTCACCAAGCACTGGGTCGACAGCGATCGTGCGGTGGAGCAGGGCGGCAGCGCGGCACTGGTGCTGGAAGGCGGCAAGGACACGCTCAATGTCAGCACCGTGGGCGTGCGCGGCCGTTGGGACGTGGGCAGCGGCGAGCGCTTCCCGGCGCAGCTGACCGTCGGCCTCGGCTGGCAGCACGCCTCGGGTGACACCGATGTGGCCAGCCGCAACCGCTTCGCGTTGGGCGGCAATGCCTTCGATGTCTACAGTGCGGTGATGGCACGCAATGCGCTGGTCAGCCAGCTCGGTGTAGCGGTCGGCCTTGGCCGCAACAGCCAACTGTCGATGTTCGTACAGGGCCAGCATGGCGACGGCCGCCGCGATGTGGGCGGGCAGATCAACCTGCGCGTGGGCTTCTGAGGAAAGCGCGGCGACGTTGGATCCAGGCTCGCGTGGATCCAGGGCGGGCGGAGGGCTAGACCCTCCGCTCCATCTCCACGGCGTCGATCCCGGCGCCGTGGCCATTGGACACGATCCGCGTCACCTGGAAGCCCAGGCCAGCATAGAAGCCCTGGGTGTGCTGGCTGGTGCTGAGCGTGATGCGCTTGATCGAGGGATCCGCTTCGGCCTGGCGCAGGCGTGCGAGTGCCAGTTCGCGGCCCAGGCCGTGCCGGTGCAGCGCGCGCTGCACCATGCCCCAGCAGAAGCCGGCGCTGCCGTCGCCACGGCGCGAGAGGCCGCCACAGGCCACGACGCTGCCATCGCGCTCGATCACCTGGAATGCACAGTCCGTGGCCTGCTCGTGCAGGAAGCGTTCGAAGTCGCTGCGCTCTTCGGGCGCGAAGTAGGTGGGTACGTTGCTGTCGAAAATCGACAGGCAGGCGCTGGCATCGGCGGGGCGGTAGAGGCGGAGATTCATGGGAAACGCCATGGAGTTGCCCGGCTGCATTTCAACCGTCCAGACGTTGGGAGGGGGCGAAGCGTTCAAGGGTACATGGAGCGATGCCGATCCTTTACAGGTGACTTCTTCCCCACTCGAATGACCGTGCGGAATGCAGGCGCCTGTACCAGGCGGGTGCGTCGGTGGCGGGTAATGGCGAGGCGGATCCGGTCGCGATGGCGTGCAGTGGAGCGCGGTGGCTTCTGGGCTATGCTTTCCACATGTGGGACTGACCGCGCGGCAGGATCCGCCGGCCCCATTCGTCTTCCCGCCTGCAACGGAGCTGCCCAGCGATGCCCGACCCTTCTTTTCTCCGGCCTGCCCAGCTCATGCGCGGTCTGCTGTTTGGCGCGGTGGGTCTGTTGATCCTTGCCATGGCCGCCTTCGAGGTGACGCATCGCTTCGAGTTCCTGGAGGTCGCGCAGGCCGTTGATGGCCAGGTCGAGCGCCTGAACGCCGGCGGATCGCATCCGCAGGTCGCGTTCACCACCGCGACCGGCCAACGCGTCTCGTACCCGCAGGGCGGCATGATTTTCGGCTATGAGCCGGGGCAACCGGTACGCGTGCTGTACGACCCGGCGCAACCGCGGCTGGAGCCGGTCCTGGATACGTTCGGTGCGCTGTGGGGAATGACGGTCGTGTGGGTGCTGCTGGGGCTGGTGTTCGTCGGCGCCTGCGTGCGGGGACTGCTCCGGCGCAGATGACCCGCGGCGGATCGCGCGCCGTCGGCGGGCGGGCCGTTGGACCGGCCACGACGGCAGGCCCGTTCAGTCCGGTAGTACCTGCGGCGATTCCCGACAGCCAAATGAAAAAGCCGCCCACTGGGCGGCTTCTTCATCTATCTGGCGGAGAGAGGGGATTGTCGGTGCATCCCTGCACCCGATCCCGATGCGCGTTGCGCCCCGGGACCAGCCTGCGGCTGTCCGGTTCTGCTCCTGCAGAACCGTCGAACCCCGGCGGGGCTTCTCACCACCCATCCCATCCGCCAGGCAAACGCAAAAGGGCCACCCTGTGGGCGGCCCTTTTGCGTTTGTCTGGCGGAGAGAGGGGGATTCGAACCCCCGAAGCGCGGTTTAGACGCTTACACACTTTCCAGGCGTGCTCCTTCAACCACTCGGACACCTCTCCGGATCCCTGCCATCGGCAAACGCCTCAGCAGGGGCGCAGATTCTAGCGGGCGGCGCGGCCGGACACAAGCGCCCAGATCAGGGACGCGTCCGGGGGCATTGTTGGCGAAGGGGCTGGACAGGCATGGCACAATGGAACATCCGATGGAAAACGGTGGCCTGATGTCCTATCTCGTCCTTGCCCGCAAGTGGCGTCCGAAGCGTTTTGCCGAGCTGGTGGGCCAGGAGCATGTGGTCCGTGCGCTCAGCAATGCGCTGGACAGCGGCCGGGTCCACCATGCGTTCCTGTTCACCGGTACCCGTGGCGTGGGCAAGACCACCATCGCGCGCATCTTCGCCAAGTCGCTCAACTGCGAGCAGGGCACCAGCGCCGACCCGTGCGGCCAGTGTGCCGCCTGCCTGGACATCGACGCCGGCCGCTACATCGACCTGCTGGAAATCGATGCCGCGTCCAACACCGGCGTGGACGACGTGCGCGAGGTGATCGAGAACGCGCAGTACATGCCCTCGCGCGGCAAGTACAAGGTCTACCTGATCGACGAAGTGCACATGCTGTCCAAGGCGGCGTTCAACGCACTGCTGAAGACGCTGGAAGAGCCGCCGGAGCACGTGAAGTTCCTGCTGGCCACCACCGATCCGCAGAAGCTGCCGGTCACCGTGCTCAGCCGCTGCCTGCAGTTCAATCTCAAGCGCCTGGACGAAGACCAGATCCAGGGCCAGATGACCCGCATCCTGGCGGCGGAAGAGATCGAGGCCGACGGCAGCGCCATCGTGCAGCTGGCCAAGGCCGCTGACGGCAGCCTGCGTGACGGCCTGTCACTGCTGGACCAGGCGATCGCCTATGCCGGCGGCGCGCTGCGCGAGGATGTGGTGCGAACCATGCTGGGCACTGTGGATCGCACCCAGGTGGCGGCGATGCTCGATGCGCTGGCCGAGGGCGATGGCCCGCGCCTGCTGCAGGTGGTGGCCGCGCTGGCCGAATTCTCGCCGGACTGGAGTGGCGTGCTGGAAGCGCTGGCTGAAGGCCTGCATCGCATCCAGGTGCAGCAGCTGGTGCCGGGCGCCGCCGTCGCGGAAGGCCTGGATGTGGCGGCATTCGCCGAGCGCCTGCGCCCGGAAGTGGTGCAGCTCTGGTACCAGATGGCCTTGAATGGCCGTCGCGACCTGCCACTGGCACCGAGCCCGCGCGCGGGCTTTGAAATGGCGGTGCTGCGCATGCTGGCGTTCCGTCCGGCCGCAGCGGTACCGCCGGTGCCGAAGGCCGTCGACGGTGCGGTGGGTGGCACGCCGGGTGGCAACGCTGCCGGTGGTGGCGCCGATGCCGGAAGCCATGAAGCGACGCCGGCTGCTGCCGTCGCTTCGGCCAGTCCGGCCGCGGTGGCGCAGGCGGCCGCTCCGGCGGCTGCACCGCGCGAACCTGAACCCGAACCCGAACCCGAGCCGGCACCGCAACCGGAGCCGGATCCGACGCCTGAACCCGAGCCGGTTCCGGTGGAAGAGCCCGTGTCACCGCCGCCGGTGAGGGCCGACGCGCCGGCGTCTGCCATTGCTGCAGAGGCAAGCGATGACCTGCCGCCGTGGGCCACCGACGAAGCCGAGGCGCGGGATGGGGCCCTGGCGGCCGAGATGGCCGGCCCGGATGCCGCCATGGTCGCGCCCTGGCATGAACCGCCGGCTCCCGCCGCGGATCCAGGCGAGCCTGCGCCGCCGGAGCGTTCGTTCCGCGCCGAAGGTATTGCCATTGCGCCGGCCGAACCGGCTCCGACGCGTGACACCGCGCCGCAGGAAGGTGTCAGCGAGCTGGCCACTGCCGAAGACTGGCTGGACCTGGTCGCCAACAGCGGCCTCAGCGGCCCCTCGCGGCAGCTGGCTGCCAACGCCGCCTTCATCAGCTGCCAGCACGGGACCTTGAAACTGGGCCTTTCGCCCGGATTTGAGTACCTGCGCTCGGAGCGCGCGCTGGCTGCCCTGGGCGAGATGCTGCAGAAGGCCCTTGGCCAGGCGCCGAAGATCGTGGTCGAGACCGTGGAAACCGAACACGTTCCGGCCGAGACCCTGCATCAGCGTGCCGACCGCCAGCGCGGCGAGCGGCAGCAGGTGGCAGAGGCCGTTTTCATGGATGACCCGGAAGTGCAGGTGCTGATCCAACAGCACGGTGCCCGGGTTGTTTCCGATTCCATCCGTTCTTTTGACGAGTAAGACACTATGCGCGGCAATATCGCCCAACTGATGCAGCAGGCCCAGAAGATGCAGGAAAACCTGCAGAAGGCCCAGGAAGAAATCGCCAGGATCGAAGTGACCGGCAGTGCCGGCGGCGGCATGGTCAGCGTGACCCTGACCGGCGCCAAGGAATGCCGCAAGGTGCGCATCGACCCGTCGCTGACCAGCGACCCGGAGATGCTGGAAGACCTGATCGCCGCCGCCTTCAACGATGCCTCGAACAAGATCGATGCCGAGTCGAAGTCGAAGATGGGTTCGGCCACCGCCGGCATGCAGCTGCCGCCGGGCATGAAGCTGCCGTTCTGATTTTTGGCGGGGCGCCTGTCGCTGCAGGCGCCCGCTGCAACCCTCAGTCGAGCAGGGCTCGACTCTACACGTAGCTGTCGAGCTTGCTCGACGCCATCAAAGCATGCCGCCGTGTCCGCACCCCTGCTTGAACAACTGATCGACGCACTGCGGGTGCTGCCTGGTGTAGGCCAGAAGACAGCGCAGCGCATGGCCTACCACCTGCTCGAGCGCGAGCGCGAAGGCGGCCAGCGCCTGGCCGAAACGCTGGCCTTGGCGGTGGAGCGTATCGGCCACTGCGCGCAGTGCCGCGACTTCAGCGAGACCGAGCTGTGCCCGACCTGTGCCAACAGCAGCCGCGAGCGCAGCCAGCTGTGCGTGGTCGAATCGCCGGCCGATCGTCTCGCGATCGAGAACGCGACGGGTTTTCGCGGTGTCTACTTCGTGCTGCAGGGCAGGCTGTCGCCGCTCGATGGCGTCGGCCCGCGCGAGCTGGGCCTGGAGCAGCTGGAGCAGCGGCTGGCCGAAGGTGAGGTACAGGAGCTGATCATCGCCACCAGTGCCACCGTCGAAGGCGAAGCCACTGCGCATTACCTTGCGCAGCTGGCGCGCGCGCGCAAGGTGCAGCCCAGCCGGCTGGCACAGGGCCTGCCGCTTGGCGGCGAGCTTGAATACGTTGACCGCGGCACGCTGTCGCACGCGTTCGGGACGCGCAGCGAATTCCGCGATTGAGCATCACCCGGGCATCGCCCGGCGCGGCCGGCCTACAATGCGGAAGACACTCCCGCCGAGGCCGACCATGAGCAACGAAACCCTCTTCAGCAAGATCATCCGTCGCGAGATCCCGGCCACCATCGTCTATGAGGACGACGAGGTGCTGGGCTTCAAGGACATCGCACCGCAGGCGCCGGTGCACGTACTGTTCATTCCGAAGAACGAGATCATCCCGACCCTGGACGACCTGCAGCCGTCGCAGGCGCACCTGATCGGCAAGCTGGCCCTGGCCGCTGCCGAATACGCGCGCCGCGAGGGTTTCGCGCAGGACGGCTACCGCATCGTGATGAACTGCCGCGAGCACGCTGGGCAGACCGTGTTCCACATCCACATGCACCTGCTGGCCGGCGCGCCGCTGGGGCATTTCGGTACGCCGGGGCGTTGAGGCCCTGTCCACGCATGCGTGGATGAAAAAGGCCGCCCGAAGGCGGCCTTTTCCGATCATGCAGGGTGGGTGGCGATCACCACCAGCCCCAACGGCCGTAGCCACCCCAGTACGGGCCCCACGGACCCGGGCCCCACGGGCCATAGGGGTAGGGCACCACATCGACCTGGCGCTGTTCCGGCCACAGGTAGATCACATCGGCCGACAGCTTCGGCAGGCGGTAGTCGTAGTCCCCGATGCGCGTGTTCTGGTAGCCGTCGATCTTGCCGATGAAGGTCACGTCACGGCCGGGTTCAAACACGGCCGGGTCGTAGAAACCGGCGCGGCAGGCAATGAAGCGGCCGTCGCTGGCGTCGGACGAGGTGGTGTTCGGGCGGCCACTGGCGTTGAGCGGGCGCGAGATCATCTGGAAGCAGGTCTCGCCCTGGCCGGGCTTGGTCTCGATGATGCGGCCGCCCCATCGGACCGGCGTGCCGACCTGCTGGGTGGCGACCGAGTCGCGCGGGGAAACCAGGCTGAACTGTCCCTGCAGCGGCTTGGGGGCCGTGGCGCAGGCCGACAGGGCCAGCGTGGCCACAGCGGTGAGGAGGAACTTGGTGTTCATGGGGAGGCTCCGGAAGTCGGGCGATGCCTGCGCAGGTCCCGCAATAATGAAGCGAGGTCGGTGCAAGTTCCAGCGTAGCGCGCGTCGGCGAAACGCTGGCTGAGCGCGAGCAGGGTCGGGTCGGGGCGCTGCCGGTGAACCCGCTGTGCCCAGTCCTGTGCGGTTTCGTGCGGTTCGCGGGCCAGGCCGAGGCGCGCATACCGCCGCCCGAGCCGGTGCCAGGCGCGCAGCAGCGGGTCGCGCTCGCGCTCGCCGCGGGCCAGCAGCCAGGCCATCCACGCCAGTGCCAGCAGGGCGGCGACCACGAATCCGGTCACCAGCTGCGCCGGCCCGAGGTCATCCAGCCCGAACGGCTTGAGCAGTTGCTGCTGGCGGCGTGCATCGAAGGACAGCACCAGGTCGTTCCAGCCGCGGCGCAGCCAGTCACCCATCTGCCCCAGTTGCAGCCAGCGCTGTTGCAGCGGGGTATCGGTGCCGGCCTGCAGGCGGTCGTCCACGGTGTCCAGGATGCGTTCGGGTGCCACGGCGGCAGTCGGGTCGACCCGCACCCAGCCGCGTTGCGGCAGCCAGACTTCGGCCCAGGCGTGGGCATCCATGCGACGCACCACCCAGTAGTCGCCGATGCGGTTACGGGTACCGCCTGCGAAGCCGGTCACCACCCGGGCCGGAATGCCGGCGTTGCGCATCAGCACCACGAAGGCCGAGCTGAAGTGCTGGCAGAAGCCGGCCTTGTAGTTGAACAGGAAATCGTCGACCGGATCGCGCCCCGCCACCGGTGTATCCAGCGTGTAGGAGAAGTCGCGGGTAATCCATTGCAGCGCACGGCGGACGATGGCCTCGTCATCGCTGCCGGCCTCCTGCCGCCATTGCCGCGCGAGCTGGGCGGTGCGCGGATTGAAGCCGGGCGGAAGCTGCAGCGCGGCGCGGCGCAGGTACGGCGACAGATCGGTGTCGAACCGTTGCGGCGGCGCCGAATGCAACCGCCAGCGGCTGAGCGCGGACAGCGTGCGGTCGCTGCGCAGGCTCATGTCGGCATCGAAGCTGCTGCCCTCCGGTGCGCGGCTGGGCAGGTCCAGTGCCACCAGCAGGCGACGGTCGGTGGGCTCGTAGTCGATCTGGTAGTCCCAGCCCAGTGCGGTGGTTTCGACCACCGGTGCGGGGCGCCCGGCCGTCGCGCGATCGCGGCTCCAGCGGTGGCCGTCGAACGACGTCAGCACCGGGCCGCGCCAATAGCGCTGCGCAGGTTCGG
The DNA here is from genome assembly GCF_059369535.1 of Stenotrophomonas sp. YJH_SMC_122. Taxonomy (NCBI): domain Bacteria; kingdom Pseudomonadati; phylum Pseudomonadota; class Gammaproteobacteria; order Lysobacterales; family Lysobacteraceae; genus Stenotrophomonas; species Stenotrophomonas sp. YJH_SMC_122. The sequence goes on from NZ_JCAFST010000001.1 coordinate 27,810, forward strand.
GCACCGCGCCGAAAAACTGCACGCGCAACGCGGGGGTGTCGTCGGCCATCAGGTCCAGCCACTGGTCCGGCGCCATGCTGTCAGCCAGGCCCGGTGTGCCCACCGCTCGCTCGGGTACGCCCCACAGCGGCGTGGACAAGCGCGGGAACAGCCAGAAGCAGGCCAGCGCGAGTGGCAGGCCGATCCCCAGCAGGCGGCCGACACCACGCAGTTGTCCGCGCAGCGGCAGGCGAGGGCTGTGGCCCTCGTCCAGGGCCAGGCGTTGCAGGGCCAGCAGTGCGGCAACTGCGGCCAGCGCTGCCAGCCCGGTGGTCAGCGGCCCCTGGTCGAGCAGGAAGGCCGCGAACGGCGAGAACAACGCGAAGCCCAGCAGGCTGCGCGCATCGCGCAGGTTGCGCAGTTCGCTGGACTTGATCGCCAGCATCGCCGCCAGCAATGCGCAGCCGGTATCGCGGCCCGGCCGCACCATGCCCATCTGCCAGACGATGGTGGCAAGCATGGCCAGCACCAGCAACAGGCGAACCGGCATCGGCAGCACCCGCCGCCACGAAAGCGCAGTGGTCAGCACCGCGGCGATCGCGATCACGATGGCAAGCACCGGCGGCAGCTGCAGCAGCAGTGGCAGCAGCGCCAGCGCTGCGCTGGCCAGGGTCCAGCTGCGGGCATTGCGGTCGAGCAGGACGGCAGGCTCAGTCATGGGGCATCAATGCCAGTGCGCGCAGGCACAGGTGGTAGTGGCTGGCGCCCTGGCCGGGCCCCAACGGCGGATGGGCCGGAAGCAGCAGCGTATAGCGACGACCTTCGCGCTCGGCCATGTCGACCCAGCGTGCCAGGCGCGCGATGCGCGCTTCATGGCCCAGCGGTGCCAGCGTGCGCCAGTCCAGCACCACTTCGATGCCGATCGGCTTCTCGTACTCGCGTACCAGCAGGCTGTCGCGGCGCGCCGAGTGTTTCCAGGCAATGCTGCGCGGGGCATCGCCGGCACGATAGGGGCGCAACTGGTGCAGCTCATCGCCACTGGCATGGGCGCGGGTGTGCAGTGGGTCGTTGCCACGTTCCGGAAGCGGCGGTGCCAGTGCCTCGGCCAGCGGGTAGACCAGCAGCGGCTGCTCCGGCCACACCCACGACCATGCCCGCACCAGTCCCAGCGGCTGCGTGCTCGACAGGCGGATGCAGGGCAGTTCCAGCCAGCCGCGGCGCTCGCTGGGAACATCCAGCTCCACTTCGCCGCGACCGTGTGCAGGCAGTGCAACCCAGGCCTCGCTTGCGCCCAGCTGCAGGTGCAGCCCATGGCGCGCGCGCGGGTCGCGCAACGAAAGGTCCACGCGCAGGCGCAGGGGATGCCCGGCCGGTACCGGTTCGGCGGAGATCGCGTCGATCTGTATGCCGGACAGTTGCAGGTGCGCGGCGATGGCGCTGGCGATCGCTGCCGCGGCCAGCAGCAGCGCCAGCAGCAGGGCTGGGTTGTTGTTGTAGTTCAATGCGCCCAGCAGCATCGCCGACAGCAGGGTGGCGACGAACAGGCCGAAGCGGGTCGGTAGTACGTAGATGCGATGGCGGTCCAGTCGCTGCGGCAGGGCTTCGGGCCTGCGGGGGCGTGCCAGCAGCTGCATGCGTGCCCAGCGTGTGGCCACCTTCAGTCCACCGCGACGGTCTGCAGGATCGCCCGCGCCAGCGCCGGCCCGGAGCTGGATTCGGCTTCGGCCACCAGGCGATGGCCGGCCACCGCCACGAACAGCGTCTGCACGTCTTCGGGCACCACATGCCCGCGGCCGAGCAGCAGCGCGTGTGCCCTGGCGGCACGCAGCAGGGCCAGTCCCGCGCGCGGTGACAGGCCTACGCGCACGCCGGCATGGTGTCGGCTGCGGGTCAGCAGCGCCTGCACGTAGTCGATCAACGCGTCGCTGGCATGCACCTGGCCAACCGCTTCACGCAAGGCACGCACCTGGGTGTCGTCCAGCTTTGGCACCGCGCGTGCGATCAGGTCGCGGCGATCACTGCCGCGCAGCAGCTCGCGCTCGGCCTGCGCGCTGGGGTAGCCCATCGCCAGCCGCAGCAGGAAACGATCCAGCTGCGAATCCGGCAACGGGAAGGTGCCGGACAGGTCGACCGGGTTCTGCGTGGCGATGACGAAGAACGGGTCGGGCAGTGGATGTGTCTGTCCATCCAGCGTGACCTGCTGCTCGGCCATCGCCTCCAGCAACGCGCTCTGCGTGCGCGGCGGTGCGCGGTTGATCTCATCGGCCAGCAGCACGTGGGTGAACACCGGGCCGGGATGGAACTGGAACTGGCGGCTGCCGGCCTCGTACACCGAAACGCCAAGTACATCCGCCGGCAACAGGTCGGAGGTGAACTGCACGCGCTGGAAGCTGAGGCCGAGGCTGCTGGCCAATGCGTGCGCCAACGTGGTCTTGCCCAGCCCGGGCAGATCCTCGATGAGCAGGTGGCCGCCGGAAAGCAGGGCGACAAAGGCCAGCCTGACTTCCGGCACCTTGCCCAGCACCAGTGCGTTCACCTGATCCTGTGCCTCCCGCAGGGCCTGGCGCAGTTGATCGGTTAGCATGCTGGGATTGGGGGACGAGGCTGGCATGATCGTCTCAGGTCTGGAATCCATTCGATTATCCATAGAGCAATGCAAGGCGAACAGCGCGCGCGGACGATATTTCTCTGGTTGTGGACGCTGGTCACAGCGGCCAAGCTGGTGGTGGCTGCGCGCCTGCCGCTGTTCGTCGATGAGGCGTTCTATTGGCAGGAAGGCCAGCATCTGGCCGCTGCCTATTCCGACCTGCCTGGGCTGACCGCCTGGCTGGCACGCCTGGGCGTGGAGATCGGTGGCCATCACGTACTCGCATTGCGCCTGCCGTTCCTGGCCATCGGCGCGCTGCTGCCGATGCTGGTGGTGCGCATCGCCACGCGCTGGTTCGGCAACGTGGCCGGTTGGCAGGCGGGCAGCCTGACCCTGCTGATGCCGTTGTCGGCCACGCTGGGCCTGCTGGCCGTGCCGGACGTGCCGATGGCGCTGGCGGCGGTGATCTGCCTGCACGCAGGTGCACGCCTGCTGCACAGCGTGGATGCGTCCTCGGCGATGAAGCTGGCGCTGGGCCTGCTGATCGGTGCGCTCAGCCACTACCGTTTCATTGGTGTCATCGGGGTCGGCTTCATTGCGCTGCTGGCGTTGCCGCAGGGCCGTCGCATGCTGGCTGACCCGCGCGTATGGGTGGCGCTGGCGGTGGGTGTGCTGGCCTGGCTGCCGTTGCTGGCGTGGAATGCCGACAACCACGATGCCGGCCTGAAGTTCCAGGTGGTCGAGCGCCACCCGTGGGCGTTCGAGTGGGAGGGGCTGTGGTTCCTGGTGATCCAGCCGATGCTGGTGACGCCGATCCTGTGCATCGCGATGTGGAAGGTCGCCCTCGCGGGCACCCGCAGTGGCGGTGGGGCGCGGGTGCAGTGGCGCTATTTCGGCCTGGTGGGCGGGGTGTCGACGCTGGGCATCTTCCTGCTGGGCTTCTTCACCGATGTCGAGCGGATCAGTTTCCACTGGCCGCTGCCAGGCTACCTGGCGTTGCTGGTGGCCGTGCCGGTGGTCCTCAACGGTTGGCCGCGCTGGCTGCGCCGTACCGGCTGGTGGCTGGCTGCTGCAGGTACGGTGCTGGCGTTCGGCTACTACCTGATGGCGTCCACGCCGGCACTGCGCGAGCAGATGGCCGGCAGCAAGTACTACCCGCGCAACTTTGCCGGCTGGCAGCCACTGGCCGTGGCGGTGCGTGACGAACTGCGGCAGATGCCACCGGGTACGCGTGTGCTGGCGGGCAACTTCAAGGTTGGTGCCGAACTGGGTTTCCAGCTGGGCAACGGTGATATCGAGGTGTTGCCACATCCGCTCAACGACAAGCATGGGCGCACCGCACAGCTGGCGCAGTGGGACCTGCTGCACGAAGGCCCGCGCAGTATGCCGATGCTGCTGGTGTTGTCACCCAGTGACCAGCGCTACCGCGATCTGCTGGCGCGCTACCACACCATCTGCGAGCAGGTGGGGCCGCTGCCGGCGCCGCGCGTGGTCAGCAGCGATCATGGCTTCCAGCGGTTCCTGCTGTTCCGGCTGCCGGCCAAGCGTGCACAGGGGCCCTGCGTAACGCCCGCGATGGCTTGGCTGGATGCGCCGTCCAACGGTGAAAAGGTCTCCGGAACGCTCGCCATCAAGGGGTGGGCATTCAAGGATGGGGTCGGGCTGGCGCGGGTTGAAGTGCTGGTTGATGGCCGCTCGATCGGTGACGCGCGTTACGGGCGCGTGTTCGACGTTCGCCCCGCCTGGCCGGGCAGTACCGATCCGCAGCATCCGGCGGTGGGCTTCGACGCGTCGCTGGACACCACCACGCTGGCGCCGGGCCGGCACTGGCTCGGCCTGCGCCTGCACGGGCGCGATGGCAGCGTGGAGGCGTGGCAGGAGCAGCCGTTCGAGGTTCGTTGAGGTCCCTGGTCCTGTAGAGCCGAGCCGATGCTCGGCTGCTTCTGCTACAGATGGCGGGCAGCCTCGAAAAAAACGGCCGAGCAAGGGCTCGGCTCCACCGTTCACGGCACCGCGAATCCAGCCCTGCGCAGCAGGCCGCACAGCGCGATCAGTGGCAGGCCGACCAGCGCGGTCGGGTCGCGGTTGTCGATCGCCTCGAACAGGCTGATGCCCAGGCCCTCGCACTTGAAGCTGCCGGCGCAGTCCAGTGGCTGCTCGACGGCGACGTAGCGGGCGATCTCCTGCGAGCCCAGCGCGCGGAAGTGCACTTCGGTCAGATCCAGGGCGGCCAGGGATTCTCCATCCCGCCTGAGACTGATTGCCGTGTGAAAGCGTACCGTCTGCCCGGACATCGCCACCAGCTGCGCACAGGCCGCCTCGACCGTGCCCGGCTTGCCCAGCGGCTGGCCGTTCAGGTCGGCGACCTGGTCCGAGCCGATCACCCAGGCACCCGGATGCCGCGTGGCGACATCGGCCGCCTTGGCGGCGGCCAGGCGCGTGGCCAGGGCCAGCGGACCCTCGCCGTTCAACGGCGTTTCATCCACCTCCGGGCGTGCGCAGTCGAAGGGCAGGCCCAGCCGTTGCAGCAGTTCGCGACGGTAGCGGGAGGTGGAGGCCAGGACCAGTGACATGCGAGAATACCGGGGCAGGGTGCGGCAGTCTGGCCCGCCGGCAACGCCAGCAGCAAGTCCTGTATGGCGGGCATTTGACAGCGGGCGGTGCGATCCTTAGTATTCAGCGGCTTATGTCCGCGAACGTGCCCGAAACGCTGGATGCCTGGCGGATGGTTGTAGCGCGAAGGCGCTTCGACGGTCAGGTCTCCCTGGCTGAATTGACCCGCCTGCAGGGGTTGGTCGCAGATACCGACGGCGAGTGTGTCTACTCGCTTGAATTCGGTCGCGACGACGTCTTGCGGGTATCCTATGTGGAACTGACCATCGACACCGCGTTGCCGCTGACCTGTCAGCGCAGCATGCAGCGATTCCTGTTGCCGGTGAAGGTGACCCAGAGGCTTGGCCTGATCCGCGACGAGGACGAGGAATCGTCCCTGCCGGAGGAATACGAGGCGTTGCTGGTGCCGGAAGACGGCCAGCTGCGTCCGCTGGACCTGGTCGAGGACGAGTTGGTGCTGGCGGTGCCTGTGGTGCCGCTGTCACCCGACGGTGAGGCAGTCGACAAGGACTGGGCGCCGAGCGAAGAAGAAACGAAGAAGGCCAACCCGTTTGCGGCGTTGGCAGCTCTGAAGAAACAATAGCAGCCGGATTGTCGTCGGCGGCTGCGGCGAAAGCGAAAGTGTGCTGGGCGCTGGCGTCCTGCGCGACGATACGACGAAGCAAAACGAACCGAGTTTGGAGCAATCCCATGGCTGTGCAGAAATCCCGTGTTACCCCGTCCCGCCGCGGCCAGCGCCGTTCGCATGACGCCCTGAGCGCCAAGCAGCTGTCGACCGACCCGACCACCGGCGAAGTGCACCTGCGTCACCACATCACTGCCGATGGTTTCTACCGCGGCAAGAAGGTCATCCAGACCAAGACCTCGGCCGTCGAAGAAGATTGATGTGCCGGGAAGGCCGCTGCCTCCGGGCAGCGGCCTTTGCCTTCTTTCCCGGGCGTGCCGGTGATCGGCGGCCCGCGCAACAGGAAACATGATGAGCAAGCGGATCTATTCGAGGATCGCGGGCACCGGTAGCTATTTGCCGGAGAAAGTCCTGACCAACGCCGACCTGGAAAAAATGGTCGAAACCTCGGATGAGTGGATCCAGTCGCGCACCGGAATTCGTGAACGGCACATCGCGGCCGAAGGCGAAACCACCAGCGACCTTGGCTACAACGCCGCCCTGCGCGCGCTTGAAGCCGCAGGCATCGATGCCTCGCAGCTCGACATGATCGTGGTCGGCACGACCACTCCTGACCTTATTTTCCCGTCCACCGCGTGCCTGATCCAGGCCAAGCTCGGTGTGGCCGGGTGCCCCGCCTTCGACGTCAACGCAGCCTGTTCCGGCTTCGTGTTCGCGCTTGGCGTGGCCGACAAGTTCATCCGCTCCGGCGACTGCAAGCACGTGCTGGTGATCGGCACCGAAACGTTGACCCGCATGGTCGACTGGAACGATCGCACCACCTGCGTGCTGTTCGGTGATGGCGCCGGCGCCGTCGTGCTCAAGGCCGACGAAGAAACCGGCATCCTCAGCACTCACCTGCATGCCGATGGCAGCAAGAAGGAGCTGTTGTGGAACCCGGTCGGCGTTTCGACCGGCTTCAAGGATGGCGCCAATGGTGGCGGCACCATCAACATGAAGGGCAACGACGTGTTCAAGTACGCCGTCAAGGCGCTGGACTCGGTCGTGGACGAGACCCTGGCCGCCAACGGCCTGGACAAGTCCGACCTGGATTGGCTGATCCCGCACCAGGCCAACCTGCGCATCATCGAAGCCACCGCCAAGCGCCTGGACATGTCCATGGACCAGGTTGTGGTGACCGTCGACAAGCACGGCAACACCTCGTCCGGTTCAGTGCCGCTGGCGCTGGATGCCGCCGTGCGGTCGGGCAGGGTCGAGCGCGGCCAGCTGCTGCTGCTGGAGGCCTTCGGCGGCGGCTTCACGTGGGGTTCGGCCCTGCTGCGCTATTGATAGTGCAAGTTACGACAACGTGAAGTCTTGTCGTTGCGGCCCTCCGGGGCCGTAACGCGTTTAAGGAGGACCTGTCATGGTTGAGCCCATCGTCATCGAAGGGCAACGTGCCTGGCTGAAGCAGTACGGCAAGGGAAGCCGAGCACTGGCCCTGGGCCTGCTCAATTTTGTTGCGCGCCGTTTCCATCTCGATGCCCTGCGCCCGCCGCCGCACCGTGGTGGCGACGCCGCGCGCGAAACCGAGGCCCGCCGCCTTGCAGAGCTGCAGGCGCAAGGCGTGAACGTACCGGACGTGCTGGGCACCGGCCATGCCGCGCTGGTGATCGGCGACAACGGAAGTTCGTTCAATACCTGCCTGCGCGAAGCCGACGAAGCCGGTCGTGATCGGCTGGTGATGGCGGCGATGCAGGCCATTGCCCAAGCGCATGCGCGCGGCGCCTATTTCGGCCAGCCGTTGCCGCGCAATCTCACCTGGGATGGGCAGCAGGTCGGCTTCATCGATTTCGAGGAAGATCCGCTGGAAGTGATGGACCTGTCCGAAGCGCAGGCCCGCGACTGGCTGATGTTCGGCTATGGCGTGGCCAAGTACTACGCCGACCGCCCCGAACATCTGCAGGCGATGATGGCCGAGGCGATGGGCGGGGTCCAGGCGCCGGTGCGCGAGCACGTGCATGCGGTCAGTGGCCGCCTGCGCAGCCTGGCCAGGGTCTGCATGAAGCTGGGCCGCTCAGCGCGCGCGCTGGCCCATTCGATCTTCATCACCCACGGTGCCAGCACTGCTGGCGTGCTGATGCTGGTGGGCCTGTGCGTGGATTTCCTCGCCGACGGCGATCTGGACGTCCTGCAGCTGTTCTGCTGATCGTCGGCCGGGGTCAGATCCCATTTCCCGTGGAAAAGGGATCTGACCCTGTCATTGCTCCATACGCCTGCATACGCGCACGTACAGACGACACAGCGGATTCCCCCTTATCATGGCCCGCTTCGATTGCAACAAGCGGATGACCGCGTGACCGTATCCACCCTCGCTTTTGTCTTCCCCGGCCAGGGCTCGCAGTCTGTGGGCATGGTGGCCGAGCTGGCCGAACTGCACCCGCAGGTGCGTGAAGCCTTCACCGAGGCATCCGATGGTGCCGGCGTCGACCTGTGGGCGCTGTCCCAGGGCGGCCCGGAGGAAATGCTCAACCGTACCGAATACACCCAGCCGGCCCTGCTGGCCGCAAGCATCGGCGTGTGGCGCGCCTGGAACGCCGTGGGCGGTCCGCGCCCGTCGGTGCTGTCCGGCCACAGCCTGGGCGAGTACACCGCCCTGGTTGCCGCCGGCGCGCTGAGCCTGCATGACGGTGCGCACCTGGTGCGCCTGCGTGGCCAGCTGATGCAGGAAGCGGCGCCGGCCGGTGTCGGTGCCATGGCCGCCGTGCTCGGTGCCGAAGACCAGCTGGTGCTGGATGTCTGTGCCGAAGCCGCAGGCAGCCAGGTAGTGGTGCCGGCCAACTTCAATTCGCCGGGCCAGATCGTGATCGGTGGCGACGCCGATGCGGTCGACCGTGCGCTGGCGCTGCTGGCCGAGAAGGGCGTGCGCAAGGCGGTCAAGCTGGCCGTCAGCGTGCCCTCGCACACCCCGTTGATGCGCGAAGCCGCCAACCGCCTGGCCGAAGTGATGGCCGGCCTGTCCTGGCAGGCGCCGCAGCTGCCGGTGGTGCAGAACGTCGATGCCCAGGTGCACGACGGCGTGGACGCCATCCGCACCGCGCTGGTCCAGCAGCTGTACCAGCCGGTGCAGTGGACCGGGTGCGTGCAGGCGCTGGCCGCCCGCGGCATCACCCAGATCGCCGAGTGCGGCCCGGGCAAGGTGCTGACCGGCCTGGTCAAGCGCATCGACAAGGCCATCGACGGCCGTCCGCTGGCCACGCCGGGCGACTTCGAAGCCGCCCGCGAGGCATGGTCGGCCTGACCTTCCCTGTTCCTGCCGGCCGTACCGGTGGCCGCTGCAAGCGGCACGGTGCGGCGGCCGCTCCCGTCTGAGGAAAACATCATGAGCAAGCCCCTGCAGGGTGAAATCGCACTGGTCACCGGTGCCAGCCGTGGCATTGGCGCCGCCATCGCCGATCTGCTGGCCGCCCAGGGCGCCACCGTCATCGGCACCGCCACCACCGAATCCGGCGCCGCCGCGATCGGTGAGCGCCTGGCCGCCCACGGCGGTCACGGCCGCGCGCTGAACGTCACTGACGCCGCTGCGCTGGACAGCGTGCTCGATGGCATCGCCAAGGAATTCGGCCCGATCTCGATCCTGGTCAACAATGCCGGCATCACCCGCGACAACCTGCTGATGCGCATGAAGGACGAGGACTGGGCGTCGATCATCGACACCAACCTGACCAGCGTGTTCCGTACCAGCAAGGCGGTGATGCGCGGCATGATGAAGGCGCGCAAGGGCCGCATCATCAACATCGCATCGGTGGTGGGCGTGACCGGCAATGCCGGCCAGGCCAACTACGCCGCGGCCAAGGCCGGCATCATCGGCTTCAGCAAGTCGCTGGCCAAGGAAATCGGTTCGCGCGGCGTCACCGTCAATGTTGTCGCACCCGGCTTCATCGACACCGACATGACCAAGGCGTTGCCGGAAGAAGCGCGTACCGCGCTGATCAACGACATCGCCCTCGAACGCCTGGGTTCGCCGGAGGACATCGCCCATGCGGTGGCGTTCCTGGCCAGCCCGGCTGCCGGTTACATCACCGGCGAAACCCTCCATGTGAACGGCGGCATGTACATGCCGTAAGCAAGGGGCGCAGGGATTGCGCCGCAAGTGGTTGATCTGCGGAGGTTTTTGCTGCAATGCAAGGCCGCGCCGGTTTCCACTACACTATCCCACGGCCATCGCCCTTGATGGCGACCACTTTTGAACCACAACTCCATCTGGAGCGAGATCCCATGAGCACCATCGAAGAACGCGTCAAGAAAATCGTCGTCGAACAGCTTGGCGTCAAGGAAGAAGAAGTCACCAACAGCGCATCGTTCGTCGATGACCTGGGCGCTGACTCGCTGGACACCGTCGAGCTGGTGATGGCCCTGGAAGAAGAATTCGAGTGCGAGATCCCGGACGAAGAAGCCGAGAAGATCAGCACCGTGCAGGCCGCCATCGACTACATCAAGGCCCACGTCAAGGCCTGATGTCAGACGGCAGTGCGCGCGCGGGTCTCCGCTCGCCGCGCACCGCACCCCATGGGGCCGCAGTTGCGGCCCCGTGTGTTTGAGCATCACACCGAAGCAAACCGTGTTACCCGATTGAACCTTCGGGTCAGGAGAATCAGCAATGAAGCGTCGCGTCGTCGTAACCGGCCTGGGTATCGTCTCGCCGTTGGGCAATGATCTGGCCAGCAGCTGGGAAGGCATCACCCACGGTCGTTCGGGCATCGGTCCGCTGACCAACGTTGCCGATGCCTACCTGGACCGGTTCACCACCAAGATTGCAGGTGAGGTCAAGGGCTTTGACATCACCGCCGACAACGAACTGTTCGGCAAATTCCGGGTCAGCGGCAAGGATGCCAAGAAGATGGACCCGTTCATCCATTACGGCCTCGGTGCCTCGTTCATGGCCCTGCACGACTCGGGCCTGGAGATCACCGACGCCAATGCCGAGCGCATCGGCGCCATTGTCGGCGCCGGCATCGGCGGCCTGCTCGGTATCGAAGAGCAGACCATCGAGTTCCACGAGGGCAAGAAGATCTCGCCCTTCTACGTGCCCAAGACCATCATCAACATGCTGCCGGGCCAGCTGAGCATCATCACCGGCCTGAAGGGCCCGTCGTTCTCGGCGGTGTCGGCGTGCGCGACCTCGAACCATTCGATCGGTACCGCGATGCGCATGATCCAGTACGGCGATGCCGACGTGATGGTGGTCGGTGGTGCCGAGCGCGGCTCGTCGCCGACCGCACTGGGCGGTTTCTGCGCGATGAAGGCGATGAGCACCCGCAACGACGCACCGGAACAGGCCTCGCGCCCGTGGGACAAGGACCGTGACGGCTTCGTGCTGGGTGACGGCGCCGGCATCCTGATCCTGGAAGAGTACGAGCACGCCAAGGCCCGTGGCGCGAAGATCTACTGCGAACTGGCCGGCTTCGGCGCCAGCTCCGACGCGTATCACATGACCGCCCCGAGCGAGAACGGCGAAGGCGCCGCACGCTGCATGGTGATGGCCATGAAGGACGCCGGCGTGAGCCCGGAGCAGGTCGGTTACCTCAACGCGCACGGCACCTCCACGCCGCTGGGCGACCTGGGCGAGACCATGGCGATGAAGACCGCCTTCGGCGACCACGCCTACAAGATGATGGTCAGCTCCACCAAGTCGATGACCGGCCACCTGCTGGGCGCGGCCGGCGGCGTGGAAGCGATCTTCTCGGTGATGGCGCTGCAGGACAACGTCATTCCGCCGACCATCAACCTGCAGCAGCCGGGCGAAGGCTGCGACCTGGACTACGTGCCCAACGAAGCACGCCAGGCCAAGGTCGACGTGGTGATGTCCAATGGCTTCGGCTTCGGCGGCACCAACGGCACGCTGATCTTCAAGCGCGTCTGACCGAGTTGTAGCGTCGGGCCATGCTCGACTCCGCCGTTGTGTAGAGTCGAACCATGCTCGACTGAACGTGCGTCACGCACGAGGAGGCCGCCGCAAGGCGGCTTCCGTGCATCTGATCCCCCGAACTGGCCGCCATGACCCACGCACCGCTGATCCACCCGCTGCCGCACCCGATCGATCTGCTGGCCCTGCAGCAGCACGACCCGGCGCGCTTCCCGCTGCTGATGGAATCCACCGCCTCGGGCACCGCCCAGGGCCGCTGGAGCCTGCTGCTGGCCGCGCAGGGCGAGGGCCTGCGTCTGGACGCCGATGGCCAGGTGCGCGACCTGCAGGGTGCCGTGCAGCCCGGCACGTTCCTGCAGGCGCTGGATCGCGCCTGGCAGCACGAACGCCTGCCGCACGACGGCAGCCACAGCCTGCCGTTCCGCGGCGGCTGGGCGTTGATGCTGGACTACGAAGTGGCCAGCCAGATCGAACCGGTGCTGCCAACGCGTGCGCGCGAGGACGGCCGCCCGACCGCGCTGGCGCTGCGCTGCCCGGCCGCGCTGCTGCACGACCACCAGAACGACGCCAGCTTCGTCATCGCCGAAGCCGGTGAGCAGGCCCTGCTGGAGGCGCTGGTGACCTTGGCGTCGCAGGCACTGCCGGAGGCCGGGCACGGCTGGCAGCCGCCGCAGTCGGTGGGCGAGGATGCGCCGCAGCGCTTCACCGGCGGCGTGCGCCGGGTGATCGAGTACCTGCGCGCCGGCGATGTGTTCCAGGTGAACCTGTCGCGGCGCTGGAGCGCGCAGTTCGCTGCGCCGGTCAGCCCGCAGGCGCTGTACGCGCAGCTGCGCCGCGCCAACCCGGCGCCGTTTGCCGGCCTGTTCAGCGCGCACGGCCGCCATGTGGTCAGTTCCTCGCCGGAGCGGCTGGTGTCGGTGCATGCCGGCCACGCGCAGACCCGGCCGATTGCCGGTACGCGACCGCGTTTTGAAGGCGACGATGATGCCGCGCGCATCCAGGAGCTGGTCGGCCACCCGAAGGAGCGTGCCGAGCACGTGATGCTGATCGACCTGGAGCGCAACGATCTGGGCCGTATCTGCCTGCCCGGCACCGTGGTGGTCGATGAGCTGATGACCGTGGAGAGCTACGCGCATGTGCACCACATCGTCAGCAACGTCAGCGGCCACCTGCGCCCGGAGGTCACGCCCGGCGAGGTGATTGCCGCCACGTTCCCGGGTGGCACCATCACCGGCTGCCCCAAGGTGCGCTGCATGCAGATCATCAGCGAACTGGAGCAGGTGCCGCGGGGTGCCTACACCGGCGCGTTCGGCTGGCTGAACCGCGATGGCGACCTGGACCTGAACATCCTGATCCGCACCGCCGAAGTGGATGGCCACGAGGTGAGCTTCCGCACAGGCGCCGGCATCGTGGTCGATTCGGACCCGGACAAGGAACTGGACGAGACCCGCGCCAAGGCCCGCGGCCTGCTGCGCGCGCTGGGCCAGCAGGGGTAGGCGTGCACCGGTAGTGCCGGCCGCTGGCCGGCAACCTCATTCATCCATGATCCGCGCGATTGCCGGCCAGCGGCCGGCACTACCGTACCGGTGGGTGCCAGTGTTGTGGTGGGTGCCGACCGTTGGTCGGCACGCAGGCGCCGCCCCGGTCATGACCCCGATCCACCGGCACGGTATCCTGCACGACGGAATCGAGTTCAGAGGTAGTCCATGGCGGGAGCCAAGCGCGGGTGTCTGTTCGTGGTAACGCTGGTGGTGGTGCTGGCCGCCGTCGTTGCCGGCGCGGGCGCGTGGTTCTTCTACCAGCAGACCCGCTTCGCCGATGCCCCGATCACCCCGACCGCCGAGAGCGTGGTCATCGCCAGCGGCGATGGCATGAACAGCGTGCTGCGCAAGCTGCGCGAGGCCGGCGTGGACGAGGGCCAGGACACCCAGTGGCAGCTGCTGGCGCGCCAGCTCGATGCGGCCGGCAAGTTGAAAGTGGGCGAGTACGCGCTCAGTGGCGAGCTGACCCCGCGCGAGCTGCTGCTGCGCATGCGCGCCGGCAAGGTGCTGCAGCACCGCGTCACCATTGTCGAGGGCTGGAACATCCGCCAGCTGCGTGCCGCGCTCAAGCGCGCCGAGCCGCTGCTGCACACCACCGATACCCTGGATGACGCCGCGTTGATGCAGCGCCTCGGCTTCGGTGGCCAGCATCCGGAAGGCCGCTTCCTGCCGGAGACCTACGTTTACCAGCGCGGCGACAGTGATCTGGACGTGCTCAAGCGCGCCCACGCCGCAATGGAAAAGGCGCTGGACGAAGCCTGGGAAAGCCGCGCGCCGGACCTGCCGATCAACACGCCCTACGAACTGCTGACGCTGGCCTCGATCATCGAGAAGGAAACCGCGCTGGCCAGCGAACGCCCGCAGATCGCCGGCGTGTTCATGCGCCGCCTGAAGATCGGCATGCGCCTGCAGACCGACCCGACCGTGATCTACGGCCTCGGTGCTGCGTACGACGGCAACATCCGCCGTCGCGACCTGACTACCGATACGCCGTACAACACCTATACCCGCGCTGGCCTGACCCCGACCCCGATCGCCATGCCCAGCCGTGACGCGCTGATGGCCGCCGCACAGCCGGCGCCGGGCGACGCGCTGTACTTCGTCGCCGTCGGCGATGGCAGCGGCGCGCACGTGTTCTCGCCCAGCCTGGACCAGCACAACGCCGCCGTAGCCCGCTACCTGCAGCAGCTGCGACAGCAACGTACCCAGGAGACCCAGGCGCAATGAGTCCCGCGCTGCTTCGCCACCCGCGTTTCGTCAGCCTGGAAGGCGGCGAGGGCGCGGGCAAGACCACCGCCATCAATGCCATCCGTGAGTGCCTGCGCAGCCACGGCCACGAGGTGGTGCTGACCCGTGAACCGGGCGGCACGCCACTGGCCGAGCGCATCCGCGGCCTGGTGCTGAAACCCGATGCCGAAATCGCCGCCGAACCGCTCAGCGCCGAAGCCGAGCTGCTGCTGGTATTCGCCGCGCGCGCGCAGCACGTGCGCCAGGTGATCCAGCCAGCACTGCAGCGCGGCGCCTATGTGCTGAGCGATCGTTTCACCGATTCCAGCTATGCCTACCAGGGCGGTGGCCGTGGCCTCGACCCGCAGTGGATCGCCGACCTGGAGCGCCGCGCGGTCGGCCTGCTGCCGGGCCTGACCCTGCTGCTGGACGTGGACGTGGCCGTCGGCCGCGCGCGCGCCAACGGCCGTGACCTGTGGCCGGACCGCATCGAGAGCGAGCAGGACGATTTCTTCCAGCGCGTGCGCGAAGTGTTCCGCGGCCGTGCGCAGCAGGACCCGCAGCGCTTTGCGTTGATTGATGCGGGCCAGGAGCAGGCGCGCGTGGCCGCCGACGTGGTCGCGCGTGTCGAGCGCTGGCTGCAGGACGGGGAGGGCGCATGAGTACCTTTTCACCGTGGCAGCAGCGCGCGTTCGATCAGACGGTTGCCGCGCTCGACGCCGGTCGCCTCGGTCATGGCCTGCTGATCTGCGGCCCGGCCGGGCTGGGCAAGCACGAGGTCGCGCTGGCGCTGGCCGACCATGTGCTGGCGCAGGGCGATGCAGCCCACGCAACGCGTACGCGCCAGCTGATCGCAGCGGGCACACACCCGGACCTGCAGCTGGTCAGCTTCATTCCGAACAAGAGCGGCGACAAGCTGCGTACCGAGATCGTCATCGAGCAGGTGCGCGAGATCACCGACAAGCTGGCGCTGACCCCGCAGTACGGCGTGGCGCAGGTAGTGATCGTCGATCCGGCCGATGCGATCAACCGCTCGGCGGCCAACGCACTGCTGAAGACGCTGGAAGAGCCGCAGCCCGGCCGCTACCTGTGGCTGATCAGCAGCGACCCGGCACGCTTGCCACAGACCATCCGCAGCCGCTGCCAGCGCCTGGAGTTCAAGCTGCCGCCGCAGCACGAGGCACTGGCCTGGCTGCAGCAGCAGGGCCATAGCGAGGCGTTGGCGCGCGAAGCGCTGGACGCCGCGCGCGGCCATCCCGGCCAGGCCGACAACTGGCTGCGCGAAGATGGCCTGAGCCTGCGCCGAGAAGTAGGCCGTGAGCTGGAACAGCTGGCTGCCGGCAAGACCGGTGCGGTGGAACTGGCGCAGAAGTGGTGCGGCGATGAAAACGCGGCATTGCGCCTGCGCTTTGCCGCCGACCTGGCGCTGGCCCAGGCCAGCACCGATGCCTTGACCACGCCGGAGCGATTGCACAAGCTTGCAGCCTGGTTCGATGCGGCCAACCGCACCCGCGACCTGCTGCGCACCACGGTGCGTGCAGACCTTGCGGTGGTCGAGTTGCTGCTGGCCTGGAACAAGGTGAACGAGCGGCCTGCCGCAAGGGGAAATCGATGAGTGCCAGCAACGCCCGCCAGGGCATCCTGTCCCTGGCTGTGAAGGACAAAGCCGCGCTGTACAGCGCGTACATGCCGTTCGTGAAGAATGGCGGCATCTTCGTGCCCACGCCCAAGCGCTACTTCCTGGGCGACGAGGTGTTCCTGTTGCTGACCCTGCCCGATTCCAGCGAGCGCCTGCCGGTGGCCGGCAAGGTGATCTGGGTGACCCCGGCCGGCGCACAGGGCAACCGCACCGCCGGCATCGGCGTGCAGCTGGCCGACGGTGCCGAAGGCGAGGGCGTGCGCCACAAGATCGAGACCCTGCTGGCCGGCCTGACCGGTTCGGACAAACCGACCCATACGATGTGAGGCCGCGCCGCGCGGCCCTGTAGAGTCGAGCCATGCTCGACTGCCGTTGCCCGAAAACCCCCGTGAACACGAATGTGAAAAACTGTTGACGGCCTCTGAAAAGCCCCTATAATGAGCGGCTCAGCAACACACCGGGCGGTTAGCTCAGCGGTAGAGCATTGCCTTCACACGGCAAGGGTCACAGGTTCGATCCCTGTACCGCCCACCATGTTGCAGAACGAAAGAAGCCTCCAGCAATGGAGGCTTTTTTTGTTGCCTGTCATCCGGCAGGATCAGCCGGAAACGCACATCGTTTCAGCCGTGCCGCTCCAGCAGCTCGCGCGCGATCATCGCCGTGGCATCCAACAGGTCGTGGCCGCTGCCGGCCTGCACCACCACCGCCAGCAGGCTACGGCCCACCTCGGCATTGCCGCTGGTCAGCTCCATCTCGCCTTCAAAGCACAGATCGGCCAACCATTCATGGGCCTGCTGCAGCCCGCGCTTGCGGACCCGGCGGAATTCCGCAAGCAGCTTCGCCTGGCCGGCCTCCTGCTCGCCATCGGCCAGCAGGCCGATGGCACCGCCGTGCGCCGCGCGCCAGAGGGCCGGTAGCGGGCGACCGTTCGCGTCCACCACGTCCGGCGAGAACTGCGCGCAGTACATTTCGTAGCGCTTGCCCGCTGTGCTGCGGGGCACGATGCCGGCTTCGGCCAGCAGGCGTTCGGCTTCATCCAGTGTGCTGAACTTCAAGCGCAGCAGTGCAGGGCGGCTCAGCTGTTGTGCCAGCGCGTGCTGGTTGGCCGCGAACCAGACGTTCCAGCCCACGGTTGCGCGGCCTTCCAGTGCGGCCTTGAAGTACTCCAGGTGTTCGGCGTCCATTGCGGTCTCCTGCGCTCCCTGCGCGATTGTAGCGGCAGCACATCCGGGCCGGTCAGGCATCGCCGCTGAAGAGGCAATGATGCGCCTCGCGCACCAGCTGTCGTGCGGCCAAGATCAGTCCGTCGATATGGAAGGCGCCCAACTGCTCGTTAGGACCGGCTTCGTTGCGCGCATGGTCGGCGGCCTGCAGCAGATCGAGCAACGCGCCGAGCCCAGATAGCGAGCGGCGCAACGAAGCGTGATTGCTGGCGCCGAGGGTGAGGCTGATGCACGGCTGTCCGTCATCGCCGTCAGCATGGTTGATCGCACTGAGACGGGCGAAGAACGTGGCCGACTGCGCCGGCAGGTTCTGTTCGTTCAGTGCGCACTCGATCTCGCGTGCGAGGTCTTCGGGCACATCGGCGGCGACGTCGCCGATCAAGGCGTGCAGGCGGGGATGGATGGCGGTGCAGTTGGTCATGGCGAAACCCTCACTGGCGTGAAGCCACCTTCCGAAGCGAAGGTGGCGGACGGTGCGGGTTGGCGTACCAAGGCACGAAAGCTCACTGGGAGAAAAAGCCTGGCGGATCTTCCGATCCCCACGCACCGCCCGCCATGGAAGGCAGTCGGTGCATTCTCTTTGCTGCGATCAAGATCGCAACTTCCAGTAGCTTGTTCGTTTATTCGAGACGCCAATCCCGGCCAAGGCGTCTTGCCTCGGCGCGGCGATCTTCAAGCCGGACAATCACATCGGTCTGTAAGGAAAATTCTCAACTGTCCCTAGGCAGGCCAGATGTTTCCCGATGTGTGCCGTCCAGCACCCGCGAGTAGTGCGGCCCATCACTGATGGCGCACATCGCCGCACCTTCCGACCATGCACGAGACGACTCCACAGCGGAGCCACCACGGCAATCGCGTCACCCCGCGCGGCGGAGGCGGGACCATGCCACGCATGGAGCCAGAGGGCTCCATCCCAGCGTTGTCCCGCCGCCCCGGGCAGGCGTAGTCTCAGTCCGTTGCCGTGCCCATCCACTCTGGAGTGCCACCATGCCGCTCGCCCGCATCGACCTTCGCAAAGGTAAATCCGCCGACTACCTGCAACGCGTCGGCGAAACCATCTACCAGGCCATGCGCGCGGTGGGTGTGCCGGAAAACGATCGCTTCCAGATCTTCCAGGAACACGCGCCCGGCACGCTGATCTACGACCCGGGCTACCTGGGCGTGGACCGTACCGACGACTTCATCTGCATCCAGATCACCTGGAACGAAGGGCGCACGCTGGAGCAGAAGAAGGCGTTGTACCTGGGCATCGCCGACGGCCTGCATGCGGCGGTGGGCATCCGCCGCGAAGACGTGTTCATCAATCTGGTGGAAGTGAAGCGGGAAAATTGGTCGTTTGGTAATGGTGTGGCCCAGTACGTGAGTTGATGGGCGAAAAGCATCCACGCATGGCGTGGATCTACTGAATGGAGGGCGTGCGCGGGGGAGGACAGTCCTGCGTCACCGTGTCGCAGGGGGCAAACCCTGAACGGGGTCCAAGGTTGGCCATGGCCCCGTAGAATGGCGGCGTGCGCCGTTCTGCTCTCCACCGCCGGTTCCAGGCCCTGGCATGGCTTGCCATGCTGCTGGTGCTGCTCGCCCCGCTGGTGAGCCGCTGGCTGGCGCATGGTCACGTGGCTGCCGCTGCGCCGGTGGCAGCCATGGACCACGCAATGCACGCAGAGCATGCGCTGCACGCGATGGAAGGGCACCACGACCATCACGCGATGGCGATGCCGCACGGCGAGGCCGCAAAGAAGCCGCCCGCCGATCCACACGCCGATCATGAGATGGGCGTGGACTGCGATTACTGCCTGATCGCTGCGCGGCTGATCACCCTGCTGGTGGCGGCCGTGCTGCTGTTGGCGCCGATGGCACCGGTGTGCCGCGCGTTGCGCGGTGCGGTGCAGACGTTGCCGCAACGGATCAGCGGCACATTGGGAGCGCGTGGGCCGCCGGCCTTGATGGCCGCCTGAGCCGCACGCGCGTTGCACTGAACGTTCTTCCATGAGGTTGCCGGCCACGGCCGGTGCCCGCACGCGCGTGTCTGTCCGTTTCTGATTGCTGCCCTGCCATTGCGGGGTGGCCTTGCATGCCGTGAAAAAATGAAAACGAACCCCAACCCCGCACGCTTGCGCCGGGCGACGCTGCCTGTCGTGTGCGCGCTGGTCCTGCACTCCACTTCTGCCGTTGCTGCTGACGCGGCACCCCCGACCACGCTGGAGACCGTGCGGGTGGTCGATACCCGCAGCGGCGAGCTGTCCTCCGCCGCCAGCGCCGGCTCTGCGTTGGGCCTGAGCGTGCTGCAGACACCGGCCAGCCTGGCGGTGATCTCGCGCGAGCAACTGGAGCAGCGCGGCGACAGCAACCTCAACGATGCGATCAGCCGGGCGGGTGCGATCAGTGCGATGCCGCACCCGGGCAATGGCCTGAGTGCGCTGTCCAGCCGCGGCTTCACCGACGGTGCTTCGGTGATGCGGCTGTACGACGGGCTGCGCCAGTACGGCGGCGTGGGCATCACCTTCCCGTTCGATACCTGGTCGATCGAGCGCATCGAAGTGCTGCGCGGCCCGGCCTCAGTGATCCATGGCGACGGTGCGATCGGCGGCGTGATCAACATCGTGCCGAAGAAGCCCACGCGCGGCGCCATCGAGAACGAGATCAGCATGACCGTGGGCAGCGAGGACACCGCGCGGCTGGGCTTCGGCAGTGGTGGCGCGCTGACGCCCGAGCTGGCCTACCGGGTTGATGTGAGCGGCAACTACAGCGGTGGCTGGGTTGACCGTGGCCGCAACAATGACGCCACCTTCTCCGGCGCATTGCTGTGGCAGGCCCGCCCGGACCTGCAGCTGACGCTCACCCATGCGCAGGGCTACCAGCAACCGATGCGCTACTTCGGCACGCCGCTGGTCGAGGGCCGCCAGCTGGAGGCGCTGCGCCACCGCAACTACAACGTGGACGACAGCGAGATCCGCTTCCGCGACCGCTGGACCCAGCTCGATGCGCTGTGGACGCCGAACGCGAACGTTGAATGGCGCACGCGGGTTTATCAGATCGACAGCCAGCGCGATTGGCGCAATGCCGAGGCCTATGTCTACAACCGCGCTACCGGCCTGATCGATCGCTCGGGCAATACCGAGATCACCCACAACCAGGACCAGACCGGTCTGACCTCGACGCTGCGCGTGCAGGGCCATGTGGGCAGTTGGGCGAACGCCTTCGCGGTGGGCCTGGATGCCAACCGCGCGCACTTCAAGCACACCAACAATACCTATGCCGGCAGCTCGGGCTCGGTCGATCCGTTCGATCCTGTCCCGGGCCAGTTCGCCAGCGATGCGCCGAACCTGCCGCGCTACCGCAACCGTGCCGAGCAGTACGCGCTGTTCATGGAGGACCGGGTGGCGCTGAGCGAGCGCTGGTCGGTGCTGGGTGGGCTGCGCCACGACCGCGCGCGCATCGATCGCACCGATCTGATCAGCGGCCAGAATGCGTTCTCAAAGACCTACAGCAGCACCGGCTGGCGTGCGGGTACGGTATTCGCGCTGCAGCCGACGCTGAGCCTGTATGCGCAGTACTCGCAGGCGGCGGACCCGGTCAGTGGACTGCTGATGATCAGCCCGGCCAATGGTGTATTCGATCTGGCCAAGGGGCGGCAGATCGAAGTGGGCCTGAAGCAGGCCTTCGATGGCGGCGAGTGGACGCTGGCGGCGTACCGCATCCGCAAGACCGGGCTGCTCAGCCGTGATCCGCTGCTGCCGGATCGCCGGGTGCAGGTGGGCGCGCAGACCTCGCGCGGTATTGAAGCGTCGTTGAACTGGAACTTCGCGCCGCGCTGGTCGCTGGATGCCAACGCGACGGTGCTGAAGGCTGAGTTCGAGGACTTCCTGGAAACCACCGGTTCGCCGGCGGTGCTGGTGTCGCGAGATGGCAACGTGCCGCCGAATGTGGCCGAGCGCTTGGCCAATGCATGGTTGAGCTGGCAGTTCCTGCCGGACTGGAGCGCAGCGGCGGGCATCCGCTATGTCGGCAAGCGTTACGCTGACAATGCCAACACACTGGAACTTCCCGGCTTCAGCACCACTGACTTTGCGCTGACCTGGCAGGCGGCACCGCGCACGCGGCTGTCCGCGCGATTGTTCAACGTGTTCGACAAGGGGTACTACGCCACCGCGTACTACACCAGCACGCAGTGGTTGCTGGGTGCGGACCGGCGCGTCGAACTCACCGTCGACCATCGCTTCTGAGGGCGCTGACGATGACGCTGCGATCCACCGCCAAGCGCTGGACCTACCTGGTGCACCGCTGGCTGGGCATCGGCGGATGCCTGCTGATGCTGCTGTGGTTTGTCAGCGGCATGGTGATGCTGTTCATCGGCTACCCGAAGCTGACACCCGGTGAGCGGCTGGCGGCGTTGCCGGTGCTCGGTGAGGCCCGCGACCTGCAGGGGCTGTCGGTACTGCCAGCCGCTGTGCAGGCCGAGCCGGAGGCCGTGGCGCTGACCACGCTGCGTGGCGAGCCAGCGTATGTGGTGCGCAGTGGCAGCAACGTGGGCGCCTGGTCTGCCGTGACCGGCCAGGCCCTGCTGCCGGTGTCGGCACAGCGTGCCGAAGCATCCGCTGCACAGTTCGCGGGCGGCCAGGCCTTCGTCGGCGCAACGCGCGTGGACGAGGATCGCTGGACGCATTCGCGCGCTCTGGATGCGCATCGGCCAATGTACCGGGTGGAGGTGGGCGGTGAGCAACCGGGCGACCTGTATGTGTCCTCGCGCACCGGTGAAGTCGTGCTGGACGCGCCGCATGTGCAGCAGCGCTGGAACTACGTGGGCGCCTGGCTGCACTGGTTGTACGTCCTGCGCATGCAGTCGGTGGACCCGGTGTGGACGTGGGGGGTGATCGTGCTGTCCGCACTGTGCACGCTGGCGGCGATCAGCGGCATCGTGGTGGGTGTGTGGCGCTGGCGTTTCCGTGGGCACTATCGTTCCGGTGCGAAGACGCCGTACGTCGAGCCGTGGATGCGCTGGCACCATCTGATCGGATTGTGTGCTGCGGCCTTCGTGTTCACCTGGATTTTCAGCGGCCTGATGTCGATGAATCCATTGGGCGTCTTCAGCAGCACGCGCGAGGCGATCGACAGCGGACGCTATCGGGGCGGCGCGGTGGCGGTGGACGGTGCGCTGGGTGATCCTGACGAGCTTCTGGCAGTGGCCGAAGCCACGCGCTTCCAGCCGGTGGAGATCCAGTGGCGACGCATCGGTGGTGAGCTGTTCGCGGTACTGCTGGACGGGCGAGGCGAGACCCGCATCATGTCCGGCAGCAATGGAGATCTGCAAGTCGCGCGCTTGCTGCCGACCGCATGGCTGCAGCAGAAGGCGCGCGCGCTGTCAGATGCGCCCATGCAGGTTTTCGTGGTGCTGCAGGCAGCGGATGCGTACTTCTACCCGCGTGCGCCCGAGGCCATGAGTGGCGCAGCAGTGCGCCGCTTCCCGGTGGCTGTGGTGGACTTCGGTGATGCCGAGGCGACGCGCGTCTATCTCGATCTGGCGACCGGCGATCCGTTGCTGACGATGGGGCATCGCGAGCGGGTGGGGCGCTGGTTGTTCTCCTTCCTGCACAGCTGGGATCTGCCGGCGATGCTGCGCCAGGAAGGTGTCCGGTTGGCGGTGTTGCTGCTGCTGAGCGCTGCTGGCACCGCGCTGTGTGCCACGGCGACGGTGATCGGCTATCGGCGCTTGCGGATGAAGCTGCGCCGCAGGCGGCGTTGATGCCTTTGGCTACACCCGCAGCCAGCGCGTGGACACGGCCACCAGCAACAAGGCCGTGGCCACGCCGATGAACGCGGCGATCAGGCCGAAATGGTTTGCGGCGAAGCCGATCAGCGCCGGCCCGGCGAGAATGCCGGCAAAGCCCAGCGTGGAAACGGCGGTGATGGCCAGCGCGCCGGGCATGCGGGTCTGGTGGCCAGCCAGCGAGAACAGCGCCGGCGCGATGTTGGCGCAGCCGAGTCCGACCAGTACATAGCCGAGCAGTGATGCCTGCCACGGCGTGACCAGGGTCAGCACCAGCACGCCCGCAGCGGCGAGCAGGGCCCCGAACACGATCGCGCGTTGGCGGCCCACGCGCGCCACCAGTGCATCGCCGAACAGGCGCGCGACGGTCATGGTCAGGGTGAAGGTCACGTAGCCGACGCCGGCCAGGCTGGCATCGACGCGACGCACGTCACTGAGGAACACTGCGCTCCAGTCCAGTATTGCGCCTTCGCCGAGGAAGGCGACGAACGCCAGCACGCCGATGAGCAGCACGATGCCATGCGGCAGGGCCAGCATCGGCGTGTCATGCGGCATGCGTTCGCTGTGCCAGTACGCCGCTGACAGCAGCATCACCAGCAGCATGGCGCCGACGCCGATCAGCACGGATGCCAAGGGCGGCAACTGTGCGGACAGCAGCACGGTCATGGTGGCCGCGCCGAGGAAGCCGCCGATGCTGAAGAAGGCATGGAAGCCGGACATCATCACCCGCCGTGCTTCGCGCTCGACGATGACGGCCTGCACGTTCATCGTGCAGTCCATCGCGCCCACCGCAGCACCGAACACGAACAACAACAGGCCCAGCGTCCACGCTGAGCCGGCCAGCGCCAGGCCGGGCACGGTCAGGCAGATCAGCAGGCTGCTGGCCACCATCACCCGGCGGCAACCGAGGCGCGCGGCGAGCACGCCGGACAACGGCATCGCCATCAGCGAACCGGCACCGAGGCAGAGCAGCACCAGCCCCAGCGTGGCGTCGTTGATCCCGGTGCGCGCCTTGGCGAACGGTACCAGTGTGGCCCACAGTGCGGTGGCGAAGCCGGGAATGAAGAACGCAGCGCGGGTCGCGTGCTGTTCGGCACGCGCGCGGTTGGCAAGGGACATGAGCGGTACGGTCAGGGCGGAGTGGGGTGCACCGCGATGCCGGCGGCGCGGAAGCGTGCCGCCAATGCGGGGGGCGCGGTGGTGGTCAGCACCAGGTCGTCGATCTCGTCGAGGCTGGCGATCTGCCAGTGGCCGCGGGCACCGAGCTTTTCAGTGGTGGCGGCGACGATGACACGGCTGCTGCACGCGACCATCGCGCGCTTCAGCGAGGCTTCTTCCGCATCCATTGCCCACACGCCGGTGTCGCCGTCCACCGCGCAGGGGCCGGGCAGGTATACGTCGGCGCGCAGGCGCTGCACCTGGGCCAAGGCTTCGGCACCGACCGCACCGCCACCGCTGGCCAGGCGGCCGCCGATCAGCTGCACCGAGGTGCCTTCAAGCATGCTGGCGGCGGTGGCGATCTGCGGGGCATTGGTGATCACTGTCAGCCCGAGTTCGAGCGGCAATTGCTGGGCGATGGCCAGGTTGGTCGAACCGGCATCAAGCAGCACCACCTGGCCGGGTTGCAGCAATGCGCAGACGCGGGCGGCCAGCTCGGCCTTGTCGCCGCGGTCGCGGGTCAGGCGCTCGCGCAGCGGGCGTTCCTTGGGCGGCGGCAGCACGGCGCCGCCGTAGACACGCTGGCACAGGCCCTGTGCAGCCAGCTCGCGCAGGTCACGGCGGATCGAATCTTCAGAGACGGCATAGCGGCGCGCCAGTTCGGCGGCGACCACGCGGCCCTGCTGGCGCAGTTCCTCCAGGATCTGTCGGGTGCGCTGGGCGGGCAGGGGGCTGGGATCGGAGCTCATGCTGCAAGTCTGCACGTTCGTGCATTAACATGCAACAACGTGCATACGCTGTTGGGGGCACAGGGCGGCTGGACTGCCGGTGAATCCTCCCGCGCCCACGTCTATGGATCGTCCTCGCGACCCGGCAAGATGGCGGGGCACCTGGCATGGAATCCCTGATGTCCCCCACCGTTCACCGCAAGCTGCGCATCGGCGCGGACCAGTACACCGGCCAGAAAGTGGTCGACCAGCAGTTCCACGAATGCGATTTTTCCGGCGCGGACCTGACCGCTACCGAGTTCATCAACTGCAGCTTCTACGATGCCGACAGCCGCGCCGGCTGCCGCTTCAACGGCGCCACGCTGAAGGAAGCGAGCTTCCGCAGCTGCGACATCAGCATGTGCCACTTCAATTTCATCAAGGCACTGGGCCTGGAAATCAGCGAGTGCCGCGTGCAGGGCGCGGATTTCAGCAGCGCCAGCTTCATGAACCAGATCACCACGCGGAGCTGGTTCTGCAGCGCGTTCATCAAGAAGTCGAACCTGCGCTATGCCAATTTCTCGCGGGTCACGTTGGAGAAATGCGAACTGTGGGAAAACCGCTGGGACGGTGCGAACGTGAGCGGCGCCAGCTTCGCGGGCTCGGACCTGTCCGGTGGCCAGTTCGAGGGCATCGACTGGAACAGCGCCAACTTCACCGACTGCGACCTGACCAACTCCGAGCTGGGCGAGCTGGACCTGCGCAGCACCAACCTGCGTGGCGCCACGCTGGACGTGCAGCAGGTGGCGCTGTTGATGCAGCGCATCGGCATCACGGTGGTGCCGTAGGCATCACCCGGCGTACGCCACCCAGCCCCTGAAGCTGAAGCCTGCGTAGAACAGCTCCACGCCATCGAAGCCCGCCTCCTGCATCAGCGCGACCTCCTGTTCGGGGGCCAGCAGCGGCAACCGCTCGGCAATGGCGTCGATCGCGCGCTGTGCATCGGCGTGGGCAACCCCCGAGGCTTCGGCGAACGCGGCGTAGCGCTGCAACCAGCGCAGCTTGCCGGCCGGATCCTGCGGCACGCTGTGGTGCGCCACCACCAGCGGCGCGCCGGGCTGCAGGCGCCTGTGCAGCTCGCGGAGCGTGTGCAGGCGCTGCGCGGCGTCGAGGAAGTGCAGGGTCAACAGGCAGCTGGCACCGTCGAAGCGCAGATCGGGCGCATCGTCGATGTAGCCTTCCAGCAGCTGCACGCGCGACTTCAGCGGACCCAGTGTCTGTTCGGCCAGGGCCAGCATCGGTGCGGCCGGATCCACGCCGAGCAACTGCCAGCCCGGCTGTGCCTCGGCGAAGGCCTTCAGCTCAAGCCCGCCACCGGCACCGAGTACCAGCACGCGGCCCTGTGCGGGAACGCGTTCGGCCAGCAGCAGGCGGCTCATCTGCTGCAACGCGAGGAAACCGGGCACCTGGCGCAGCGGTGCTTCGGCATAGCGGGCCACCGCCTGCGGGTCGGAGAACGTGGACATGTGCGGATTCCTTCGACGGGGACAGACCACTGTAGCGCGGCGCGCAAGGGGCATTGCGCGCCGCTGCCGCACAGGCAGGGCAGGGCTCAGGCCGCCGCGGCCTCAAGCACGTCTTCCAGCCGCACCTCGCCGAGGAAGCCACCGCTGCTGGTAGCCGGCCGCTGTGCTTCGATGGCGTGAGCGAACTGCACGCCGGCGTCGTCCTGCAAGCGCTGGAACAGCTGCTGCACCCTGGGGAACTCGCGGCGATCGACCACCTGGTGGTAATCGTTCCAGCGCGCGATGCCGGCGAAGTAGGCGTCGGCGAAGCTGCGCTGCTCGCCCAGCAGCCACGGGCCGGTGCTGAGCATCTGCTCCAGCGCCTGATGGGCCTGGCGCACCTTGGTGGTGCCATAGGCACGCAGCGCCTTGCCGTCATCGCCCTCGGCGTGTTCTAGCGCGTGCCAGAGCGGGGCGTAGGCACCGAAGAAGCTGGTGTTGAGATAGGCCAGCCGGTGGTTGAGGCGGTCGAAGCCGGAGGTGCCCTGTGCGAAGCCCAGCCCCTGCGTAACGCCCTTGGCGGCAAGGTGGTTGAGGATGGCCAGGCTCTCGCTGAGCAGTTCGCCCTGCGCGGTCCGCAGCGTGGGGGTTTCGCCCAGTGGATTGAGGCGGCGATAGTCTTCGCCCTGCACCTGGCCGGGCATGTCGATACGGCACAGGTGATACGGCTGGCGCAGCCATTCCAGCGCGACGATGGAGCCGAACGAGCAGCCCGAGGGCACGCCGTAGAAGAGGATCGGGGTCATGGCAGGTTTCCGGTTCAAGCCGCGATGCGGCGGGTGAGGAAAGCGTGCCTGCGTGGACATTGCCCCGGAAGCTGTTCGAATGGCATCCTGAAGTCCACACCTGTGGACGTTGTGCATGCTCAACCTCAACGATCTGGCCCTGTTCGTGGCCGCAGTGGAGCAGGGCGGTTTTGCAGCAGGCGGACGCCATCTGGGCCTGCCCCGCTCGACGTTGAGCAAGCGCGTGGCGCTGCTGGAAGAACACCTCGGGGTACGGCTGCTGCAACGCAGTTCGCGGCGCTTCGCGCTGACCGAAGTCGGCCAGGCGTTCTTCGATCGCGCACGCGCGGCGTTGTCCGAAGTGGAGTCCGCCGAGGCCATTGTCCGTGACCGCCAGGCCGAACCGAGTGGCACCGTGCGCATCAGCGCTTCGATTCCGGTGGTGCAGGGCGAGCTCGCCGCGTGCCTGCCCGCGTTGGCCCGCCGCTATCCGCGGCTGCGCATCGAAGTTGAAGTGAGTGATCGTTTCATCGATCTGGCGCAGGAGGGCATCGACATCGCCTTGCGCAGCCACTTCGGTCCGCTGCCGGATTCCGGTTTGGTGCAACGCATGCTCGGTAGCGAACGTATCGTGCTGGTGGCGTCCCCTGGCTATCTGGCAGCCGCGCCAGCAGTGGATACGCCCGAGCAGCTACGCGCGCATGCCGGCCTGCTGACGGCGCGCCACGCAACGCGCTGGACACTGCACGGCACCGATGCGCGCACCGTGCAGGTGGAACCGCAGGTGGCGCTGGTCGGCAATGAGTCGCAGCTTCTGGTCGCGGCGGCCGAAGCGGGCCTTGGCATCACTGTGTTGCCGCACAGCCTGTGTGCCGCAGCGATTGCGGCCGGCCGCCTGCAGCAGGTCCTGCCGGCGTGGCATGCCGGCGAAGTGACCACCAGCGTGCTGCTGCCGCATCGTCGTGGACAGTTGCCGGGCGTGCGCGTGGTGGTGGATGCGCTGGTCGCGCATTACCAGCTCAACGCAGCGCGCGTGCCAGCACCTGCCAGATCCTCGGGTCCTGGCACTGCGAAACGTTGAAGCGCAGATAGTCGGCCGCGCGCTGCGACTGGCTGAACGCGTTGCCCGGTGCCAGCACGATGCCCTCGCGCAGGCACTGCCGCGCCAGCGCGGCGGCGTCGCGGCCATCGGGCAGCTGGCACCACAGGAACAGGCCCGCTTCCGGTTGCAGCCACGGCGTGATGCCCAGCGTGTGCAGCCTGCGCAGCGTGTGCCGGCGCGCATCGGCCAAACGCGAACGCACCGAGTGCATGTGGCGTCGGTAGCCGCTGTCGGTCAGCGCGACGTGCATCAGCTGCGCAGCCAGATGGCCACCGCCGAAGCTGGTCGCCAGCTTCAGGTCGGTCAGCGCTTCGATCCAGTCATGGCGTGCAGCGATGTAGCCGCAGCGCGAGGCTGCCGACAGCGTCTTGGAGAAACTGCCGACGTGGATCACCCGTGACAGTCCATCGAGCGCGGCCAGCCGCGGTGCCGGCTGCAGTTCGAAGTCGGCGAAGATGTCATCCTCGATGATGATCAGTTCGCTGCGTTCGGCCAGGCCCAGCAGGCGATGTGCGGTGCTCGCGGAAAGCACCGCGCCGGTCGGGTTGTGCAATCCGGAATTGGTGATGTACAGCCGCGGCGAATGGTCCTGCAATGCGCGTTCGAACGCCTCAAGGTCCGGGCCGTTGGGCGTGTACGGCACGCCCACTGCCTGCACCTGGTGTGCCTTGAGCAGCGCGTGGTAATTGAAGTAGCTCGGGTCATCGACCAGCACGCAGTCACCGGGCTTGAGTAGGAAACGGCAGATCAGGTCGACCGCGTGTGTCCCGGATTCGGTTAGCAGGATCTGCTCCATCGGTGCATCGATGCCCAGCGTGGCGCTGCGCCGTTGCAGCAGCTGGCGCAATGCGGGCAGCCCGAGTGGGCCGGCGTAGTCGACCAGGTGCACTGCATCGGCACGCGCCAGCCGACGCAGGCCGCGGCGCATGCCATCGTGATACAGCCAGTCACTGGGCAACCAGCCGCACCCCGGCTTGAGGTGGCCCGGCGGGGTTTCCAGCGACTGCCGCGACACCCACAGCGGGTCCACCGCGCGGTCAAGCCGGGGTTCCATCTCGGCCAGTGCCAGCGGTGCGGCCGGCCCATTGACGTAAAAGCCGGAACCGGCCCGCGCGCTGATCAACCCTTCGGCAGCGAGGCGTTCGTAGGCCTCGACCACGGTGGAGACCGACACGCCCATCGCTGCCGCCTGCGCGCGCACCGAAGGCAGGCGGGAGCCGGGGCCATCCACCCGCGCGGTGATGCGGTTGCGGACGGCCTGGATCACCGATTCGATGCGGGTAAGCGGGCGTGACACGGTGAAAGTGTGTTGGAAGTGTAGGCAGTACAGTTCTTTGCGACTGTACTGGATTGTAGCTGGGGCGATGGGGGCGCAGGTGCTTCCATGGAAATCCCGCCGGGCACCGTCCGGCACCCCAGGAGTACAGGCGTGGAACGGTCGGCGAGTGGTTGGATCAATGGCTTCATTGGCGTAGTGATTTTCGCGGGCTCGTTGCCGGCTACTCGCCTGGCGGTGCTGCAGCTGGATGCCGGGTTCGTCACCGCCGCGCGCGCCACCATCGCCGCCGTACTCGGCCTCGGCCTGTTGCTGCTGTTGCGCCAACCGTGGCCGCGGCGCAGCGACGTGCCCGGCTTGGCGGTGGTCAGCCTTGGCGTGGTGGTCGGCTTCCCGTTGCTGACCGCGCTCGCCCTGCGCCATGCGTCATCGGCACACACCATCGTGTTCCTCGGCTTGCTGCCGCTGAGCACCGCCGTGTTCGGCGTGCTGCGCGGTGGTGATCGGCCGCGCCCGGCGTTCTGGTTGTTTTCGTTGCTGGGCAGCGCCTGCGTGGTCGGCTATGCAGTGCGCAACGGCATCGAGGCGTCCTTGCAGGCCGACCTGCTGATGCTGGCGGCCATCGTGGTGTGCGGGCTGGGCTACGCGGAAGGCGGCCGGCTCGCCCGTCATCTGGGCGGCTGGCAGGTGATCAGCTGGGCACTGCTGCTGGCGTTGCCGGTGATGCTGCCACTGACGGTGCTGATGCGCCCGGCCTCGTTCACGGCGGTCGGTGCCTCGGCGTGGTGGGCGCTGGGCTACGTGGCGGTGTTCAGCATGCTGATCGGCTTCCTGTTCTGGTACCGCGGGCTGGCGCAGGGCGGCATCGCTGCCGTCGGCCAGCTGCAGCTGCTGCAGCCGTTCTTCGGCCTGGCCCTGGCCGCGCTGCTGCTGCACGAATCGGTCAGCCTCAGCATGGTGCTGGTGACTCTGGTCGCGGTGATCTGCGTCGCCGGCGCGCGCCGCTTCAGCCGCTAGGAAAAAGGGGACGGAGGGGATTAAGTCGTTTCAGGCATGGCAGACCCGATTACGACTTAATCCCCTCCGTCCCCTTTTCTGGGGAGCCGCGGAAAAGATGCGCAACGGCATAGTCGATGAACACCCGCAGGCGTGCGCTGGGATGGCGCCCACCGGGCCATAGCAGCGAGAACTGCCCCTGGTGCGTCGGCAGCGCGGGCAGTACCCGTTGCAGGCGGCCATCGGCCAGCGCGTCGTCTGCGAGGAAGTCAGGCATCCAGGCCAGGCCCATGCAACCGATCGCAGCGGCCAGCACGGCCTCCATGTTGTTGCAGGTCATCGCCGTGGGAAGGCGCGCTCCGGCATCGCCTTCGATGCCCGGCAGCTGCCAGGGATGCAGCTTTCCCGTGGTGGGGTAACGGAAGCGCAGCGCGGTATGCATGCGCAGGTCGCCCACATCGCCGGGCGTTCCATGCATCTGCAGATAGCCCGGCGCCGCACAGAGAATGAAACGAAAACCACCCAGCCGCCGTGCGGTCAGGCTGGAATCGGCCAGTTCGCCACTGCGTATCACTGCATCCAGGCCTTCGCTGACCACATCGACGATGCGGTCGTTGAAGTCCAGTTCCAGCTGCACCTGCGGATAGCGTTGCTGGAAGCCGGGCAGCACCGGCAACAGGAAGCGGTAGCCGATGGTGGGCAGGCCGATGCGCAGCAGCCCGCTGGGGGCGTGCTGTCGCTGCGCCAGGTCCGCCTGTGCTTCGGAAAGCTCGTCCAGTGCACGCCGGCAGCGCTGCAGCAGTAGTTCGCCTTCGTCGGTGAGATGCACGCGGCGGGTGGTGCGTTGGAACAACCGGGTGCCCAGGTCCTGTTCAAGACGGGCGATGCGCTTGCCGACCGCCGACGCGGACAGGCCAAGTACACGCGCAGCACCCACGATGCTGCCGGCCTCCGCGGTGCGGACGAAGGCGAGCAGGGCAGAAATGGAGTCCATGTGGGGATGATTGCGGAACATCTGGCCGTAATCAACGTCCATCGAGCCTGTTTTTCAGGAATAGCGGCGTGTCCATCATCAATGCCCCTGATGGATGGAGGCCCGTATGGCCCCGGTTTCGATGCTCCCTGTACCTGTTAAGACGCAGCAGCGCTGGACCCTGCTTGCCGTCTGCCTGGCCGCACTGGCGTTGCCGTTGTCCTTCTCGGCCGGTGCGGTCGCGGTGCCCGCGCTGGCCAGTTCCGTAGCGTCGTCGCCGAGCGTGCTGGCCTGGGTGACCAACGCCTTCATGCTCACCTTCGGCAGCCTGCTGCTCGCTGCCGGTGGCCTGGCCGACCGCTATGGCCGGCGGCGGTTGTTCCTGCTGGGCACAGCAGGCTTCACCATTGCCACGACCGCCGTCTGCCTTGCTCCCACGCTGCCCTCGCTGGATCTGGCGCGTGGGTTGCAGGGCGTTGCCGCCGCAGCGGCGTTGGCATCGGGCACGGCTGCGCTCGCGCATGCCTGGCAGGGG
The DNA here is from genome assembly GCF_059369535.1 of Stenotrophomonas sp. YJH_SMC_122. Classification (NCBI taxonomy): domain Bacteria; kingdom Pseudomonadati; phylum Pseudomonadota; class Gammaproteobacteria; order Lysobacterales; family Lysobacteraceae; genus Stenotrophomonas; species Stenotrophomonas sp. YJH_SMC_122. The sequence continues at coordinate 59,950 of NZ_JCAFST010000001.1, forward strand.
CCGATGCGTGGCCGTGTCTTCGCTCTGCTGGGCGCCACATTCGGTGCAGGGTTGGCGCTGGGGCCGCTGCTTGCGGGTCTGCTGCTGCAGGCATTGGGATGGCGCAGTGTGTTCGCCGTCGGCGGCGTGCTGACATTGGCCGCCTTCGTACTGAGCGCGCGTGTGTTGCCCGAAAGCCATGGTGAACGCGGGCGGCTGGATGTCGGCGGCATGCTGGGCTTCAGCCTGATGCTGGCAGCGTTGACCCTGGCCCTGCTGTGGCTGGGCGAGTTCGGCCTGCATACCGTGCGCGTGCAACTGGCGCTGTTGGCGACGCTGATGCTGGGCGGGGTATTCGTCTGCATCGAACGGCTGCACCGCTCACCGTTGCTGGACCTCTCGCTGTTCTCGCAACCGGCGTTCCTCGGTGTCCAGCTGCTGCCGGTCGCAACCTGCTTCGGCTATGTGGTGCTGCTGGTGGTACTGCCTCTGCAGCTGCTGGGTGTGCACGGACAGAGCGCGACCCTGGTGGGGCTGCAGATGCTGGCCCTGTCCGCGCCGATGCTGGTGCTGCCGATGCTGGCCGCGCGCTGGGCGGAGCGCGTTGGAAGTGCGCGGCTGTGCACGCTGGGCCTGCTGGCCTGTGCCTCTGGTCTGTACCTGTTGTCGCGCCACGCATCGCATCCGTCGCCGTCGCAGTGGGTGCCGTTGCTGATGCTGATCGGCGCAGGAACGGCCTTGCCGTGGGGCCTGATGGATGGGCTGTCGGTCAGCGTGGTGCCGGTACAGCGTGCGGGCATGGCCGCTGGCATCTTCGGAACCGTGCGGGTGGCCGGTGAAGGCATCGCATTGGCCGCAGTCACTGCCTTGCTTGCGCTGCTGATCGGCCATCAGCTGCAGGGCGCGTCGCCGGCATCGCTGGCGCGTGCCGGTGCCTATCTGGCCACGGGGGCGCGGGAACAGGCGCAGGCACTGCTACCGGCGATGAGCCGCATGCAGCTGCAGCACGCCAGTGGTGAGGCGCTGGCAACACTGCTGCGGGTACTGGCGCTGCTGACCGCCGCCTGTGCCGCCGTGTTGCGCCTGTTGCTGCGGCAACATAAAGACGCGTTGGTCGGGCGTACTGCGTAGCAGGCTCATCGCCCGCCTTCGCCGTCATCCCGTTGTCGTCTTCCGCTCACGCCGCCCATGCCCACCCGGGTCTAATGTTGATCGTCCCCGTCCCCCCACGGAGACCCGCCATGTGGCTGCTCGATCATCTCTGGCCTGGCCGTCGACCGCTTCCTCCCCCGGCCGCGGATGCGCCGCAGGCACCGCCGCGCCGGCCATGGCTGAAACGACCCGCGCGGGCGGGGCGCAGCGGCATGGCGCCCTGGCAGAAGGTCGCCACGCCGCCGCGGCGCACGCGCCACTAGCCGGTGCGGTCTGACGGATGGTTGACCCCGTCGCTGACCGGAATGACCCCCAGCGCGAACGGATCAATGCCCTCCAGGCAGGCCACGTTGTAGCCGTACTGGTCGGGGTTGGAGCGGCGCCGGTGATGGGTGTAGATGCCGCACACGCCGCAGAAGTAGTGCTCGGCCACATGGGTGTTGAACTGGTACTTCTGCAGGTGATGCTGCCCGCGCACCACCTGCAGGCCCTGGCGGGGGACACTGGCGGCGATGGCACCCCGGCGCCGGCACATCGAGCAGTCGCAGCGGCGGGGATCGACGATGCCGTCCGGCAGGTCCAGCAGCAGCTCGACCGTGCCGCAGTGGCAGGTTGCGCGGTGCCGGGGTTGGACCGGAACGCCGGCCACGGAAGTGATGCCCATCATTGCTCCTGTGTGATTCATCTGGCCGTGCGGCCGCCGGAGACGGTGCGCCGGCGTGCCTGAACGGGCCGTAGATGCCACGGTGAACCCGCTTGTGGCTAACTATGCGGCTTCGGGACCGCGACAGGATGCCAGTGAGAGCCGCAGGACGTTGGATGACAGGAAGTGCCATGGCGCTGGCGGCGTTGTGGGTGACCGGGCTGCTGGCCTATCAGGTGCCGGGGCCGGGCTGGCTGGCCAATGGCGTTGCGGCGCTGTGGCTGCTGGTTGCGCTGTGGGCGTCGTGGCGGGTCGCGCGTGGCCGCAGCAGCCGTCGCCTGGGCCTGGCGTTCGGCGCTTCACTGGCGCTGGCTGGCTTGTGGTGGCTGCTGCTGACCCCGCGCCAGGACCGCGTATGGGCCGATGACGTGGCCCAGCGCCTGCATGTGGTGTCCTTCGACGGCCGCCACGTGGTGCTCGACAACGTGCGTGATTTCACCTGGCGCAGCGAAACCGACTACGACGCGCACTGGGTGCGCCGCGCGTACGACCTGGACCAGTTGCGCTCGGCCGACCTGGTGCTGTCGTACTGGATGGGCCCGGCGATCGCCCACACCCTCATCTCGTTTGGCTTCGAGGATGGGCGCCACGTGGTGTTCTCGCTCGAGATCCGCAAGGAACGCGGCGAATCGTTCTCGGCACTGGGCGGCTTCTTCCGCAAGTTCGAGATGACCCTGGTGGCCGCGGAGGAGACCGACATCATCCGCACCCGCACCAATGCGCGCGGTGAGGACGTCTACCTGTACCGCCTGCATGGCATGGACCGTGCGCAGCTGAAGGAGCTGTTTGCCGCGTACATCGCACAGGCACGCGAACTGGATGCGAAGCCGGGCTTCTACAACACGCTCACCAGCAACTGCACCACCATCGTCTTCGACCTGGCCCGCCACATCGCGCCGCGCCTGCCGCTGGACTACCGCCTGCTGCTGTCCGGCTACCTGGCCGAGTACGCACAGGAGGTGGGTGCGTTGACCCCGGGTGTGCCGTACGCCGAGCTGCACGACAAGGGCCGCATCACCCAGCGTGCGTTGGACCTGGGCAGCGGCGAACACTTCTCCACCGTGATCCGCCAGGGCGTACCTGGCACCGAGCAGGACCCGCAGTAATGACTCGACTCCTCCTGATCCGCTGGCAGCGTGCGCTGCCGGTGTTGTTCGCCGCCTTCCTGCTGCTGGGCAGCAGTGGCTGCGCGATGGTCACCGTCAAGCAGGTCAAGTCCAGCGATTCGCTGGTCAACAAGCGTGCCGACGTGCTCAATACCGGCAAGCTCAGCCCCGCCGCGCGAGAGACGCTCAGCGCGGCAGGCCTGGACGAATCGCAGTGCGAGAAGGACTTCCTGGTCTGCCGCAGCACGCTGCTGATGACCGACGATCTCAATGTCGAGCAGCGGCTGTCGGCGCTGTCCGAACTGTGGGTGAAGGCCGCGCTGGCGCTGACGCCGAAGAAGACCGCAGCCGGTGATCCGCCGATGAGCGACGCAGCGCTGGACGCCTGGCTGGAAGCCGCGCGCTACGCCTATGCCTACCTGTTCTACAGCGGCCGCTCACCATCGGATCGCGCCTTCGAAGACCGGCAGACGCAGGTGCGTGACTACTACAACTACGCGGCCGAGAAGGCGGCGGTGGTGCTGTTCGTCCGCGCGCGCGCCGCTGCGTTGGCGGGCGAGGACTACACGAAGCCGATCTCGGTCGGCAGCTGGTCGCTGGCTTCCAACTACCAGCAGCTGAACCTGAAGAGCATTCCCGCGCAGCTGGTGCCGGCCGGCACGGTCAGCTTCGTCGGCCTGCGCAGTACCTATCGCCGCGATGGCTTCGGTGCCGAGCTGGTGATGGTGATGGACCCGCCGAAGCTGGTCGCACCGGTGATCGCAGCGGATGGCCCGAAGGCCGAAACGGCAGCGGATGATGGCGGTGACGAGCGCCGCGGCCGTCGCCACCGTCATGACGATTCGGTGCCCGAGTTCAGCGAGATGTCCTCGATCAACGTCACCGCGTTGCTGCGTTTCGAAGGCAGCAGCCTGGACGATGTGATGCGGACGCGCCGGGTTGAACTGGATGCCTATTCGCCGGAAGCCACCGAGCGCATCACCCTGCACGGCGAGCAGGTGCCGCTGGCCGGCAATTTCACCGCGGCCTACGGCCTGTGGCTTGCCCAGAGCGGCTTCGCCCGGCAGTCACTGCGCACCCTGTTCGGCATGAGCGAGGGCATCGGCGAGCCACACATCTACCTGATGCAGCCGTGGGACCCGAACCGCCGCATCATCTTCATGCTGCACGGCCTGGCCAGCAGCCCGGAAGCCTGGGTGAACCTGGCCAACGAGATCATGGGCGACCCCGAACTGCGCCAGCAGTTCCAGGTGTGGCAGGTCTATTACCCGACCAACGCACCGATCGCGCTGAACCGCTACGAGATCGCCAACGCGTTCAACGACACCCTCAAGCACTTCGATCCCAATGGCAGCACGCGTGCATCGAAGGACATGGTCTACATCGGCCACAGCATGGGCGGCGTGCTCGCGCGGCTGCTGGTGAGCGATTCCGGTGACGTGCTGTGGAACGACCTGCTGGCCAACTATGACCTGAAGGGCGAGCGTCTGAAGCGCGTCCAGAACAAGCTGGGGCCGTTGCTGCATTTCAAGGCACAGCCGAACGTGGAGCGTGCGATCTTCATCGCCGCGCCGCACCAGGGCACGGACATCGCCGGCAACAAGGTCGGGCGCCTGCTGGGCCGGCTGGTGCGCCTGCCGCTGACCATCCTCGGCAAGTTCGAGGACGTGTTCATGGCGCTGGCGCAGGCCGAGCAGCAGGTCGACGGCACCGCCAAGCCGAAGATTCCCAACAGCATCGACAACCTCAAGGCCAGCGATCCGTTCGTGAAGGCCGCAGCGCAGCTGCCGATCGAAGCGGGCCTGAAGTACCACTCGATCATCGCCCAGCGCAAGCCGGAGCTGCCGGTGGAAAAGTCCGATGACGGACTGGTGCCGTACTGGAGTGCGCACCTGCCGGGTGCACAGTCGGAGAAGGTCATCATTTCCGGCCACAGCGTGCAGGAGACCCCGCAGGCGGTGCTGGAAGTGCGGCGCATCCTGCACCGGGATATCGATGACGTGGGCACGGGGACCCGGTAGTCCTGGTCGCTGGCCGGCACTCTCCGCGCACGCGGGAATCCCGTGATGGTGCCGGCCAGCGGCCGGCACTACCGAAATTCGGCGGCGCTACACCCGTCGCGCGATCACCGCGGCCAGCATCGCCAGGCCGAAGGTGATCGCCAGGCACAGCAGGTAGCCGGTGTGCGGCGCGCTTTCCACGAACAGCGCGAACAACGCACCGGAGACCGCCAATGCGGTGGTCACCGACAGGGCCTCGCTCAGCTGCAGGGCCGACGTGTTGGCACCCTGCTCATGCGCTGCTGACAGCGAAAGCGTGAGTACCGAGAGGCTGGCGTAGATCATGCCCATGCCGAAACCGGTGACCGTCCAGCCCACCAGAGCCACCGGCAATGGCACTGCATTGAACAACACCGCAAGCGTTGCGGCGATGCCGACCGTCATCATCGCCGTGCCGACGCGCAGCAGCTGCTGGCGTGACCAGCCGCGCTGCTGGTGACCCTGCAGCCAGGAGCCGGCGAACCAACCGAGTGCGCCGAGGCTGAGCACCGCGCCGGCCCAGCTGGGCGGGAGCCCGCGTTCGCGCTGCAGCAGCAGCGGCAGGTAGGCTTCGCAGGCGAAGAATGCGGCAGCGGCGATGCCGCGCAGTGCGATCACGCTGGGCAGGCCCCTGCGCAGGATCAGCGTCCCGGCCGGCAGCAGGCGATGCACGCATAGCAGCAGCGCCAGCATCGCCACGCCGATGCAGAGCAGGGCGGTCGGACCGTGCTGCTGCCCGCCGAAGTACAGCAGCAGCGCCGCCAGCGATGCACCACTGGCCCAGCGCACGACGTTGCCGCGCCCCTCGTCGTTGCTGCTGTCGGCGGAGGGCTGCATGCGCGCCAGCGCAGGCCGCAGCAACAGGGCAGCAGGGACTGCCAGCAGCGGCACCGCCAGGAACACCCAGCGCCAGCCGGGATGCTGGACGATCAGGCCGCTCAGCGCCGGGCCGACCATCGAGGGCACCACCCAGCCCGCCGAGAATGCCGCGAACACCTTCGGCCGCAGGTGCTCGGGGTAGCTGCGGCCGACCATCACGTACAGCGAGACCGAAATCGCGCCCGCACCCAGGCCCTGCAGCAGGCGCCCGGCCACCAGCATGCCCATGCGCACGGCGAAGCCGGCCAGCAGCAGGCCCAGCACGAAGCAGGCCAGGCCGTACCACAGCGGCCGTGCCGGGCCCTGGCGGTCGGCCCAGCGTCCGGCCAGGGTCATGCCGATCACGCTGGTGGCCAGTGTGCCGCCGAACGCAAGCGCATACAGGCGCAGGCCACTGAGTGCTTCGGCCACCGTGGGCATCGCGGCCGCGACGGCCAATGCTTCGAAGGCGTGCAGCGCGACCAGCGCAACCATGCCGAGGGTGGTGGCGCGGTAGCGCGCGGACAGGATCGATGTGTCAGCCGGCAGGCGGGTGTCGGCGGGAGAGAGGGTCGGGGTCATACCGGTCAGGGGCGGGCCGCGCTTGTCAACGGGCGGCGAAGATAGCAGCATGCCACCTCAACTGTAGTTGAGGTCAAGCAATGGCATCCCAGGAACTCAGCGTTGGCGAGGTCTCCCAGCGCAGTGGCGTGGCCGTTTCCGCACTGCATTTCTACGAGCGCAAGGGCCTGATCAGCAGCCTGCGCACCTCGGGCAACCAACGCCGTTACAGCCGCGACGTGCTGCGCCGGCTGGCAGTGATCCGCGTTGCGCAGCGGGTGGGCATGCCACTGGAAGCGGTCGGCCGCGCCTTCGAGAGCCTGCCTGAAGGCCGTGCACCGACCAAGGCTGACTGGGCCAAGCTGTCTGCGCGCTGGCGCACCGAGCTGGAAGAGCGCATCCACATGTTGCAGCTGCTGCGCGATGAACTGACCGGCTGCATCGGCTGTGGCTGCCTGTCACTGCAGCATTGCCGCCTGGCCAATCCTGGCGACGTTCTCGGCGAACGCGGCGACGGTCCGATGCGCTGGGAATGAAAAAGGGGACGGAGGGGATTAAGTCGCAAGTGCACAAACGACTTAATCCCCTCCGTCCCCTTTTTCTTACCAGACCGTGATCGTCTCGCCGCTCTGGATGCCTTCCACTGCACGCTGGAACGCCAGTGCGGCGCGTTGTGCGCTTACCGCTTCGAAGCCCGGGAAGTAGGGGCCGTAGGCCGCCATCGATTCGATCAGTACGTTCGGGCTGACCACGTTGATGCGCAGGCCGCGCGGGAGCAGCTCCAGGGCGGCGGCGCGCACGAAGCCTTCCAGTGCGGCATTCACTGCGGTGGCGTTGACGCCGTCGCGGATCGGCTGCGCGCTGACGATGCCGCTGGTCAGGGTGATCGAGCCGCCCGCACTGAGGTGGTGCTGCGCGGCCAAGGCCAAGCGCACCTGGCCAAGCAGTTTGTCCTGCAGGCCGATAGTGAACTGTTCGGGCGTCATGTCCTGCAGCGGGCCGAAATGCAGTTTGCCTGCGGTCGAGATCACCGCATCTACCGGGCCTGTGCGCGCAAACAGTTCGGCAACGCTGGCGTCATCGGTCAGGTCCACGCGCAGTTCGCCGCTGTTGCGGCCGGCGGCGAGAATCCGATGCTGTTGGCCGAGCTGGCGGGCGACTGCCTGGCCGAGCGTGCCGCTGGCACCGACGAGGAGAATCTTCATGGCCGTTCCTTGCGTGTGGGAGTGAGCGCAGTCTGCGCCGTCACAGCGGAGTTAGGTAAGCGGCGTATGATTCGCAGATTCCTAACCCTGGATTAGTAATGGATACCCTTCGCTGCATGCGGGCCTTCGTGGCGGTAGCCGAGCGCGGCAGCTTTGCCGGCGCCGCCGAACAGCTGCAGGTGTCGGCGGTGATGGTGGGCAAGTACATCCAGCAGCTGGAGGCGCACCTAGGCACCGGACTGCTGCAACGGAACACCCGCCGCCAGCGCTTGACCGAAGCCGGCAGCACCTACCTGGCCGGGTGCCGGCAGGTGCTGGAGCAGGTGCAGCAGGCCGAGGCCGATGTGGCCGGCCTGCAGGTACAGCCGCGTGGCCTGTTGCGGGTCAGCGCGCCCACCACCTGGGGCAGCTGCGTGCTGGCGCCGCAGCTGGCCGGCCTGCTGCGCGCGCAGCCGCAGTTGAATATCGAGCTGGACCTGAACAACCGCCGCGTGGACCTGATCGAAGATGGCTTCGACGCGGCGATCCGGGTCGGGCCGTTGCCATCGCAGGAGGTGGTGGCGCGGCCGCTGCCGCCGTATGCGATGAGCCTGTGCGCGGCGCCGTCTTACCTGCGCAGGCGCGGCACGCCGCGAACACCGGATGACCTGCAAGGGCACGACTGCCTGAGCCACCTGGCCTGGCGCGGCGGGCATGGCTGGCAGTTGGCCAACGGCGAACACGTCGACTGGGAGGCACGGCTGAGCAGCAATGATGGCTTCGCATTGCGTGAAGCCGCCGTGGCCGGGGCCGGGCTGGTACTGCAGCCCACCGCACTGCTGGCGGCGGAAATCGCAGCGGGGCGGTTGAAGCCGCTGCTGCGCGACTACCTGCCCGAACCGCGGCCGATGCACCTGATCTACCTGCCCGACCGCCGCCCGCGCCCGCGGTTGCAGTGCTTCGTGGATTTCGTCATGACCACGTTGGGGCAATGAGCATCCGCGCCATGCGTGGATGATCGGCAGGTGCCGACCGTTGGTCGGCACACATCGGGATCAATCATTCGCCGCAGACAATTCCTGTCCACGCACCTGCGCGGCGCGCAGTGCGGTGTCCACCAGCGCTTCGAAACCTCCGGCCTGGAAGCTCTCGATCGCGGCCTGGGTAGTGCCATTGGGTGACGTCACGCGACGGCGAAGCTCGGTCGGGCTCTCACCGGCCTCATCCAGCATGCGCGAGGCGCCCAGCAGGGTCTGCACCACCAGCGTGCGCGCGGCGTCGGCCGGCAGGCCCTGGGCGATACCCGCCGCTTCCATCGCTTCGGCCAGCAGGAACACGTAGGCCGGCCCGCTGCCAGACACGGCGGTGACCGAATCCATCAGTGCCTCGCGTTCGATCCACACCGTGCGCCCGGCACTGGCCAGCACCTGTTCGGCCTGCGCGTGCTGCTGTGGATCCACCAAGGGCGTGGCATACAGGCCGGTCACGCCGGCGCCGAGCAGAGCGGGGGTATTGGGCATCGCACGCACCACCGGCAGGTTGCCACCCAGCCAGCGCTCCAGCTGTGCGCTGGTGATGCCGGCAGCGATCGACACCACCAGCGGCCGGTTTGCCTGGGCCAGCGCCTGCAGCGACTGGCAGACCTCACGCAGCACCTGCGGCTTCACCGCCAGCAGCCAGGCGCTGCCCTGTGCGGCGGCATCGGTGGCGTTGTCGTGCACCTGCACGCCGAAGTCGGCAGCCAGCGACTCGCGCAGCGCTGCAACCGGTTCGGCCACATGGATATGCGCGGCCGGCACGCCCTGGCGGATCAGGCCGGCGATCAGGCTGCGCGCCATGTTGCCGCCGCCGATGAAGGTGATGGAATCAGCTGCCATGGACGTCTCCTTGGAAAATCAGGCTGGGCGCGCACGCGCGCCGAACAGGGCGGTGCCGATGCGCACCAGGGTGGCGCCCTCGGCGATGGCGTCGGCGTAGTCGCTGCTCATGCCCATCGACAGCGTGTCGACCTGCGCGTGCTGGGCGGCCAGCGACTGAAAAAGTGTGCGCATGCGCACGAACGCATCCCGACGGCGCTCCACCTCGGGCCACGGCGCAGGAATCGCCATCAGGCCACGCAGGCACAGCGAGGGCTCGGCGGCAATCGCAGCGGCCAGCCCCTCGACATCCTCCGGTGCACAGCCGTGCTTGCTGGATTCATCGTCGATGTTGACCTGGATCAGCACATTCAGCGGGCCGCGCGCGGCCGGGCGATGGCGCGCCAGCGCCGTTACCAGCTTGGGCCGGTCCACGCTCTGCACCCAGTCGAAGTGGGTGGCCACGGCCTCGGCCTTGTTCGACTGCAGGTGGCCGATCAGGTGCCACTCCAGCGCCAGGTGCTGCAGCGCCTGCATCTTGGCCAGCGCTTCCTGCACATAGTTTTCGCCGAAGGCCTGCTGGCCCTGCGCGGCCAGCGCGGCCACGGCCTCGGCCGGTTGGGTCTTGGAAACCGCCAGCAGGCGCGGATCGGGCCGGCCGGCCGCCTCGGCGGCGGCATGCAGGTTGCTCAGGATCTGGGGCAGGGGAGTGGCCACGTAACGCGTTCCGTTGAATCAGGAGGCTATACTGCCGCCCGGGGAAAGATCCTTCCAGTCGAAGCCGTTATTGGGGAGTAGCCGCTCATGGATATCGCCGAACTGCTGGCGTTTTCCGTAAAGAACAAAGCGTCCGACCTGCACCTGTCTGCAGGCCTGCCGCCGATGATCCGGGTGGACGGCGACGTTCGCCGGATCAACATCCCGGCCCTGGACCACAAGCAGGTCCACGCGCTGGTGTACGACATCATGTCCGACAAGCAGCGCCGCGATTACGAGGAATTCCTCGAAGTGGACTTCTCCTTCGAGATCCCGTCGCTGGCGCGCTTCCGTGTGAACGCGTTCAACCAGAACCGCGGCGCCGGTGCGGTGTTCCGTACCATTCCGTCCGAGGTGCTCACCCTCGAAGACCTGGCCTGCCCGCCGCTGTTCCGCGAGGTGATCCAGCAACCGCAGGGCCTGATCCTGGTGACCGGCCCGACCGGCTCGGGCAAGTCGACCACGCTGGCGGCGATGATCGACTACATCAACAAGAACGAATACGGCCACATCCTCACCGTCGAGGATCCGATCGAATTCGTGCACACCTCGCAGAAGTGCCTGATCAACCAGCGCGAAGTGCACCGTGACACGCATGGCTTCAACGAAGCACTGCGCTCGGCACTGCGTGAGGACCCGGACATCATCCTGGTGGGCGAACTCCGCGACCTGGAAACCATCCGCCTGGCACTGACCGCCGCGGAAACCGGCCACCTGGTGTTCGGCACCCTGCACACCAGTTCGGCGGCCAAGACCATCGACCGCATCATCGACGTGTTCCCGGCGGGCGAAAAGCCGATGGTGCGTTCGATGCTGTCCGAGTCCCTGCGTGCGGTGATCTCGCAGGCACTGCTGAAGAAGGTCGGCGGCGGCCGTACCGCGGCGTGGGAAATCATGGTCGGCACCCCGGCCATCCGCAACCTGATCCGCGAGGACAAGGTGGCGCAGATGTACTCGGCCATCCAGACCGGCCAGCAGTACGGCATGATGACCCTGGACCAGCACCTGCAGGACCTGGTCAAGCGCAGCCTGATCACCCGCAACCAGGCCCGCGAGTACGCCAAGGACAAGCGCCTGTTCGAGTAAGGCGGGACAGCGACGGGCGGCGCGCGCAATGGCGCGGCCGCTCCGTGTTGTTTCCTCCACCGACCGTTACCTGGTAAACCGCTTTCCGGGAGCCCGCCGTGAACACCACCGCGACCACCATCGATTTCACTTCGTTCCTCAAGCTGATGGCGCACCAGCGCGCCTCGGACCTGTTCATCACTGCGGGTATGCCACCGGCGATGAAGGTCAACGGCAAGATCTCGCCGATCACGCAGACGCCACTGACGCCGCAGCAGAGCCGCGACCTGGTCCTCAACGTGATGACCCCGGCACAGCGCGAGGAATTCGAAAAGACCCACGAATGCAACTTCGCCATCGGCCTGTCCGGTGTCGGCCGTTTCCGCGTGAGCTGCTTCTACCAGCGCAACCAGGTCGGCATGGTGCTGCGTCGCATCGAGACGCGCATTCCGACCGTGGAAGAGCTGAGCCTGCCGCCGATCATCAAGACGCTGGCGATGACCAAGCGCGGCATCATCCTGTTCGTCGGTGCCACCGGTACCGGTAAATCGACTTCGCTGGCGGCGATGATCGGTTACCGCAACCAGAACTCGACCGGGCACATCATCACCATCGAAGACCCGATCGAATTCGTGCACAAGCACGAGGGCTGCATCATCACCCAGCGCGAGGTCGGCATCGATACCGACAGCTGGGAAGCCGCGCTGAAGAACACCCTGCGCCAGGCGCCGGACGTGATCATGATCGGCGAGGTGCGTACCCGCGAAGGCATGGACCACGCCATCGCGTTCGCCGAAACCGGGCACCTGGTGCTGGCCACGCTGCATGCCAACAATGCCAACCAGGCGATGGACCGCATCGTCAACTTCTTCCCGGAAGACCGCCGCAACCAGCTGTTGATGGACCTGTCGCTGAACCTCAAGGGCGTGGTCGCGCAGCAGCTGGTGCCGTCGCCCGATGGCCGCTCGCGCAAGGTGGCGATGGAGATCCTGCTGGGCACGCCGCTGGTGCAGGACTACATCCGCGACGGCGAGATCCACAAGCTGAAGGAAGTGATGAAGGACTCGGTCCAGCTGGGCATGAAGACCTTCGACCAGAGCCTGTTCGAGCTCTACCAGGCCGGCGAGATCAGCTACGAGGACGCGCTGCGCTACGCCGATTCGCAGAACGAGGTGCGCCTGCGCATCAAGCTCAGCCAGGGCGGCGACGCGCGCACCCTGTCGCAGGGACTGGATGGCGTGGAGATCTCGGAGATCCGTTGACCGGACGGGCGCCTGCGGGCGCCCGCTGCTCCGGGATGGCCGCGGCGCCGGATGCACGCCCGCGTGAACCTGCCAGGGAGGCCTGCATGCGTGTGACTACGAGCGTGATACTGGCCATCGCCGTGCTGCTGCAGGCCGGTTGTGCCCGTACCCCCGAACCGGCAGCCGCGGCCGCGGGCTGCGACGATCCACAGGCGCATGCCTGGTATCTGCTGCCACCGCCTGCGACGAAGCACGGCGGCGACCTGCCGCCGTTCATCGATTTCACCGGGTCAGCGAGGACGATCTATGATGCCCGGTTGCGGGATCTCGATGGCTTGCCGGAGCCGTCGTTCCGCTGTGGCAGCGTACCGGCACAGGCATATCGCTTCGTCTGGGATCCTGCATTCTTCCCGGGCGTGCTCATTCGCGCGCAGCGCAATGCAGCGGGCCACGCGTGGATCGTCGGGCGCAGTGCGCGCGATTTCGAGATTTCCGGATCGTTACCCGGAAGCCCAGCCACCGTCATCAAGGGTGGCACGTGCGCTCCACCGCGCGCGCTGAGTGCGCAGGAATGGAACGCCATCGCCGCCGCGTTTGCGCTGTTGCAGGGCGAAGATTCGAGCGCTGGGCTTGACGGCTCATCGTGGATGTTCGAGTCCGTGGTGGACGGCGAGCAACGTTGGTTCGCACGATGGGTGCCGCGGGATCCGGCGTTCCGCAACACCGGCAGGATGATGGTGGAACTGGCGGGTTGCACTGACACCCTGCAGGGCATGGAGTGACGGGCACCACAGGCGATTGATGAATTCCGGTCATGACCGACTGCGGCCGGGCTGGCTCAATCCAGCGCCACGACAGGCGTATCGTCAGCACTCCCCCTCTGGAGTACGACGATGCAGACACGTGAACTCGGCCGCAGCGGCCTGAAGGTTTCCGCCCTGGGCCTGGGTTGCATGGGCCTGACCCATGCCTACGGCCAGCCGGTTGAACCGAGCCAGGGCATCGCCCTGCTGCACGCTGCCGTCGAGCGCGGCGTGACCTTCTTCGATACCGCCGAAGTGTACGGCCCGTACACCAACGAAGACCTGCTCGGCCAGGCCTTGGCGCCCTACCGCGACAGGCTGGTGATCGCCACCAAGTTTGGTTTCAAGGACGCGCGCACCGATGCCGGCCTGGACAGCCGCCCGGAGAACATCCGTGCCGTGGCCGAAGCCAGCCTCAAGCGCCTGCGTACCGACCATATTGATCTGTTCTACCAGCACCGCGTCGACCCGAACGTGCCGATCGAGGATGTGGCCGGCACCGTGAGCGACCTGATCGCCGAGGGCAAGGTCGGCCACTTCGGCCTGTCCGAGGCCAGTGCTGCCACCGTGCGTCGCGCGCATGCGGTGCAGCCGGTCACCGCCGTGCAGAGCGAGTACTCGCTGTGGTGGCGCGAACCGGAGCGTGAACTGCTGCCGACGCTGCAGGAGCTGGGCATCGGCTTCGTGCCGTTCAGCCCGCTGGGCCGCGGCTTCCTGACCGGTGCGATCAACGCCGATACCACCTTCGACGCCAACGACTTCCGCAACAGCGTGCCGCGTTTCGAAGTGGAGGCGCGCCGCGCCAACCAGGCGCTGGTGGATCGCATCAGCACGATTGCGGCAGCGCGCGGTGCGACGCCTGCGCAGGTCGCACTGGCCTGGCTGCTCGCGCAGGCACCGTGGATCGTGCCGATTCCGGGCACCACCAAGGTTCATCGCCTGGAAGAAAACCTGGGCGCGGCCGACCTGCAGCTGGCGCCGGAAGAACTGCAACGCATCGCGCAGGCGCTGGACGAAGTGTCGATCGTTGGCGAGCGCTACAACCCGCAGCGTGCGGCACAGGCCAAGGGCTGACCGGCCGGTGAGTGCGGACCGCTGGTGGTGGGTGCGGACCGCTGGTCCGCACGCCTTGACCCTCACCCCATCGGCCCGCGCAGCGCATCAAGCACCGTTCGCATCGCCACGGTCACGTGGCGGCGCGAAGGGTAGTACGCGTAGTAGCCATCGAAGTGCGGGCACCAGTCGTCCAGCACTGATTGCAGCCGGCCATCGTCCAGCATCGGCTGTACCTGGTCTTCCGGCAGCCAGGCCAATCCGCTGCCTGCCAGCGCCGCGGCGCGGGTCATGCCCATGGTGTTGAACGTCCACTGGCCGCTCACGCGCACGCTCAGTTCGTTGCCGTCCTGGCCGAAATCCCACGGCATCAGCCCACCATGCGTGGGCAGGCGCAGGGTCACGCAGTTGTGCCCGGCCAGGTCGTCCGGGTGCCGCGGCACCAGGTGCTGGCGGAAGTAGCTGGGCGCCCCGACCACGCGCATGCGCAGCGGCGGGCTGATCGGTACGGCGATCATGTCGCGCGCCAGCCGCTCGCCCAGGCGGATGCCGATGTCGTAGCGCTCGGCCACGATGTCGGCCAACCCGTAGTCGGCCGCCAGTTCCACCTTCAAATCCGGGTACTGCTGCAGCAGCGGCGCCAGCCTGGGCCAGGCGATGTACTCGGCGGCGTGGCCGGTGGCATTGATGCGGATGGTGCCGGCCGGGCGTTCACGGTACTCGGCCAGCGCGGCCAGCCCGTCCTCGATCTCGGCCAGGCGCGGGGCCAGGGTATCGAGCAGGCGGGCACCGGCTTCGGTGGTCGAGACGCTGCGGGTGGTGCGGGTCAGCAGGCGCACGCCCAGGCGCTGCTCCAGGCCGCGCATGGCATGGCTTAGCGCGGACTGGGACACGCCCAGCTGGGCGGCGGCCTTGGTGAAGCTGCCCTCGCGGGCAACGTGGACGAAGGCCTGCAGGTCGTTGAGGTTTTCACGGGGCATGACGGGATGATACGGCTCCCGGATTGAACGGATCTGTCGATTTCCGGCTCCCCGGTTCGTCGCAACGGTACATCCAACGCAAGGAGCTTCCGCATGAGCACTGACACCAGGCCCAAGGGCCTGGCCTCCTACTTCCCCTCCATCGAGAGGACCTATGGGCAACCGGTGGCGCACTGGCTGGGGCTGCTGGCGGGACAGACGGGCCTGAAACACATGGAACTGGTCAGCTTCCTAAAAAGTGAGCATGGGCTGGGCCATGGCCATGCCAACGCGCTGGTGGCGCACCATCTGGCCGGCAAGGGCTGAGCAGCGGCGGGCAGGGGGCATGGGGCGGGCGAATTCAGCTGAACGATTTCATCTGCAACTGTCATGCAGATCGTGTCTAATACCGCTCCCCACCTGCTGTTCCCCACCCGTATGTCCCTTCCCTCCCATGGCCCCGCGCCGTGCGACGACGCTGACGGCCACCTGGTCACCGCCGGTCCGCTGACCCCGCCGCCCGACAGCGCCGGCACCACCGCCGACGACAAAGCGCTGCGTCACTCGATCGCCGAGGACGTGCAGGGCATGGTGCTGGCCACGATGGTGGCCTCGCTGGGCCTGGCCATCTTCGCCAAGGGCGGGCTGATGATCGGCGGCATGGCGGGCATGGCCTTCCTGCTGCACTACGCGATGGGCTGGAACTTCGGCCTGGTGTTCGTGCTGGTCAACCTGCCGTTCTACTGGGTGGCGCTGCGGCGCATGGGCTGGGAATTCACCCTGAAGACCTTCGCCGCGGTCACCGCCTGTGGCGTGCTGACCGACCTGCTGCCGCGCTGGATCGACTTCTCGCACATCAACCCGCTGTATTCGGCGATCGTCGGTGGCGCGTTGTCCGGCCTGGGCATCCTGTTCTTCATCCGCCACCGTGCAAGCCTTGGCGGCATCGGCATCCTGGCGGTGTACCTGCAGCGCACCCGTGGCTGGAGCGCGGGCAAGGTGCAGATGTCCTACGACGCCTGCCTGATGGTGGCCGCGTTCTTCGTGTTGTCGCCGTCGAAGGTGCTGTACTCGGCCATCGGCGCGGTGGTGCTCAGCCTCGTGCTGATGTTCAACCACCGCCCTGGCCGCTACATGGGCGTGTGACCGTTCAGCGGGGTTGCCGGCCAGCGGCCGGCACCACCGGCACCCACGCGCGGAGATCCATCAGCGGGCGGCGGCCTGCAACCACGGCGGCGACAGCGTCAGCAGCCGCGCATGCACCGGGCAATCCTCGGCGTGCGCCCCCGGCAGGTAGCCCAGGCTCATCAGGAATTCGCCGGTGATCTCGCCGCCGGTGAAGCTGAACGTCTTCTTGAACAGCTTCACCCAGTCGGCCTTGCTGCGCGGGTGGTGTGCATCCAGCCACCCAGCGAAGCTGCCATGGCTGGCCCGCAGCTGCTGGATCACCTGCGCGTTGTGGATCGCCGCCAGCACCTTCAGCCGGTTGCGGATGATGCCCGCGTCCGACAGCAGGCGCTCGATGTCCTGCTCGGCATACGCGGCCACGCGGTCCACATCGAAGCCGTCATAGGCTGCGCGGAAGCCGTCGCGCTTCTTCAGGATCGTTTCCCAGCTCAGCCCGGCCTGGTTGATTTCCAGTACCAGCCGCTCGAACAGCTCGCGCTCGTCACGCTGCGGGAAGCCGTACTCGTTGGCGTGGTAGTAGTCGTGCACCGGATGGCCCGGGGCAATGAGGCAGTAGCCGCTCATGGGGAAGGCTCGCTGGATTCGGATTCGGATTCGGGATCGATGGCCACCGCAGGGTGCCCGCCGATGGACAGCATCGGCCAGCGGGGCGGCACGAGAGTGAGTTTGCCGTCACGCAGGGCGTGGTTGATCGTCTCGGCCTGGCCGCTGACGGTGCCGAACAGCGCACCGGCGCGGCGCCACTGGGAATTCTTGCCACGTGCGTACAGCACGCAGTCCGGTCCACGGTGGGTGTTCAGCTCGCACAGCAGCACCTCGCCGCTACCATCGCCGTCCAGGTCGCGATGCACGATCAGGCAGTCGCGCTCGCTCTGGGCGCAGGATTCGCCATTGATCGATCGGGTGGCCAGAGCTTTCCACCAGTCGTCCGGTGGCGAACTGGATCCCTTGGCCAGCTTCAGCGCGCGCTGCAGGGCGGCGACGTCCTGCGGCCCCTTGTCGAGGCGGTGGCCGTCGTCCCAGCGTGAGGTACGTGCCAGGGCTGCAGCGATCACCTGTGGCGCGTTGGCATCGGCGGTGATGGCCGGATCGCGCTGCAGTTCGCGCAGCGCCTGCACGCCACGGCGCCCCAGATCGAAGCGCAGCACGTTGACGTCGCTGCTGGTGATCGCTGGCGGGTCCGCGCGCAGGCGCGCCAGTTGGCTGGACAGGGTCAGCCGCACCGGGTCCAGCAGGGGCGAGTTGCCCAGCAGTGCCAGTGCCAGCACCACCCAGCACATCCAGCGGTTGACCGGCTCCAGCATCTGCAGCCAGCGGCGCTGCCGGCGCGGCACGGCCAGCGCGTAGCCCACGGCATAGCCGGCCGTGGCCAATGCGACGAGTACCGCCCAGAAGCGATCCAGGGTCCAGCCGTACTGCGCCACGCGCAGGCCCAATGCATACAGCGCCAGCACGGCATAAACCGGCAGCGTCAGCAGGCTGGCTTCGACCAGCCTGCGCAGCACCAGAGGGTAGGGAACACTGTCTTCCCCCTGCTGGTAGACCGCATTGGTAAACGTCACCAGCAGCAGTGACACCACCACCAGCAGGCTGGCGGCGGAACGGGTCTTCCACAGCGGTTCCAGCCCGGTAAGCGGCAGGCTCAGCACGAACAATACGGCGATGAACGACAGCAGCGGCAGCAGCCCACGGCAGATCGCGAACAGCACCTGGCGGGTGATCTGGATCGCGCGGTGCTGGGTGCGCCCGATCAGCACGCCGAACCCGGCCAGGCTGCCAGTGGCCAGTGCGATGAAAGCGTCCTGCCGGAACAGGTCGCGGAAGACATTCACGTCCAGCAGTTGGAACAGCGCTGCCCACAGCCACAGCAGCAGCCAGGTCAGCCCGGTGAACAGCGCCGCCAGGGCCAGGGTCAAACCGTTCTGCCAGGCGCGCTCGAACAACTCGGGGTAGCTGGCGCGCCAGTGCCCATGCTGCAGCTGGAACTGCCACCAGGGCAGGGCCACGAACACCGCCACGGCCATGCCCAGGGTCAACGGAAACTGCAGCGCGCCCGATTCCAGTGCGGTTTCGCCATTGAGGTTCCAGCCGATCCAGCCGGCCAGCGCCAGCACCACCGCCGAGCCGAGCACGGCCTGCAGCCACAGTCGGCGCTGGCCCAGCTCGACCAGGCTCAGCGCCACCGCGCTCGGAACGGCCAGCACCCAGGCGTACCAGCAATAGCGCCAGCCGATATCGCGGAACGGCCACGCGTCGGACAGCTCCTGCGCGGCATACAGCATCAGGCCCTGCAGCAGGGCAAGCAGGACGATGGCGCTGCGTGCCGGCAGGGTCAGGGGCGATGAAGACTGCATCTAATGACCTTCCGTGGCAAAGCACCATCCTAGCCCATCGCGGTTCGGCGCCATCGCGCGACCATCCCGCCCCCAGCAGGTAGAATGGGCCCATGCCTGTAATGCCGACCTCCCTTGCCGATCACCTGCTCGTCGCGCTGCCGTCGCTGCTCGACGCGACCTTTGCCCGCAGCGTCGCGCTGATCTGCCAGCACGACGAGAACGGGGCGATGGGCGTGCTGGTCAACCAGCCCTCCGAATACACGCTGGGTGAAGTGCTCGCGCAGATGGACATCACCACCGGTGATGGCGACCTGCAGGCGCGCATGGTGCTCAATGGCGGCCCGGTGCATCCCGAGCGCGGCTTCGTCATCCATGACGACGCGCGCGCGTGGGATTCCAGCCTGACCGTGGGCCATGGCCTGTACCTGACCACCTCGCGCGACATCCTCGAAGCGATGGCGCGTGGCGAAGGCCCGGCCAATGCCGTGGTCACCCTCGGCTGTGCCGGTTGGGGCGCAGGGCAGCTGGAAAGCGAGCTGTCCGAGAACAGCTGGCTGACCGTGCCGGCCGATGCCGAGCTGGTGTTCCAGCTGCCGCTGGAGCAGCGCTGGCAGGGGGCGGCTTCGCGCATTGGCGTGGACCTGTTCCGGCTGACCGACTACAGCGGCCATGTCTGAGCCCATCACGCCCGCCCCGGTTCCTGCTGCCCCGGCCATCCGTCGCGACGGCACGGTGCTGGGTTTTGATGTCGGCTCGCGACGGATCGGCGTGGCCATCGGTAGTGCCTTCGCCGCGCACGCGCGCGCGGTGGCCGTGGTCGATGTGCACGGCAACGGCCCGGACTGGACCGCGATCGAACGCCTGCTCAAGGAATGGAAGCCCGACGGCCTGGTGGTCGGCGACCCGCTGACCCTGGATGGCCAGGACCAGCCCAACCGCAAGCGTGCGCAGGGCTTTGCCCGCCAGCTGCGGGAACGCTTCAAGCTGCCGGTGGTGATGATCGACGAGCGTTCCAGCTCGGTCGAGGCGGCCCGCCGTTTCGCCGTCGAGCGCGCCGAAGGGCGCAAGCGCCGCCGTGATGCGGCCGCGCTCGATGCCGTCGCCGCGGCGGTGATCATCGACCGCTGGCTGTCGTCCCCCGACGACGCCACCCCCATCCCCTGACTGCACGACTCCCGCCATGACTGCCCAGCAAATCGATGCCTCCGGACGCCTGCGCCACCTGCTGACCCTGGAGGGCCTGCCGCGCGAAACCCTGCTGCAGTTGCTCGACCGCGCAGGGCAGATCCGCGATGCCGCGGTCGGCCGAGTTGGCAACAAGCGCCACGTGCTGGCCGGTTCGGCGGTGTGCACGCTGTTCTTCGAGCCGTCCACGCGCACCCGCAGCTCGTTCCAGCTGGCCGCGCAGCGCCTCGGGGCCGATGTGCTGAACTTCGATGCCTCGACCTCGTCCACGCGCAAGGGCGAAACCGCCTGCGACACGCTGCGCAACCTGGAAGCGATGGGCGTGCGCGGCTTCGTGGTGCGCCACCCCGATGACGGCGCCGTGGCCGCGCTGGCCGACGCCGCGGGCGAGGGCACCGCGCTGATCAATGCCGGCGACGGCCGCAGCTCGCACCCGACCCAGGGCCTGCTCGACATGCTGACCCTGCGCCAGGCCAAGGGCCCGGATTTCTCGAAGCTCAAAGTGGTGATCGTCGGCGACGTGAAGCACTCGCGCGTGGCCCGCACCGACCTGCATGCGCTGCGCACGCTGGGCGTGGGCGAGATCCGCGTGTGCGGCCCGCAGTCGCTGCTGCCGGATGACGAGACCCTGAAGGGCTGCGTGGTCGGCGATGATTTCGACGCGATGCTGGAAGGCGTCGACGCGCTGATGATGCTGCGCCTGCAGCGCGAGCGCATGGAAGAAGGCCTGGTGCCGTCGCTGGAGCAGTACCACGCGCAGTACGGCCTGACCCGCGAGCGCCTGGCGCGTGCCGGCAAGGACGCTGCGGTACTGCACCCGGGCCCGATCAACCGCGGCGTGGAAGTGACCGACGACGTGGCCGATGGCCCGCAATCGTGGGTGCTGCGCCAGGTCGCCAACGGCGTCGCCGTGCGCATGGCCGTGCTGGAAACCTTGCTGAGCTGACCACTTTGGTGGGTGCCGACCGTTGGTCGGCACTGAACCATCAGTGCGGTGAAGTGGGGGCCTGGCCATTGAATGGGTCCGGGCCTACCTGTACTGACGTGGTTGCCCGATAGAAGAGCGATACCGGCAGGCGCACGCTTGGGCCCATGAACCGCGCACGCCTACGCCTTGGCCGCCATTCCCGGATCGGGCAATCCTGCATCCTTCCCAGCAGAAGCTGCGGTTCATCGCTTCTGCGCGAACAGCCACGCCCACATTGCAGGGTCCGCGTAGGTGGCATCCCAGGCATTGTGGTTGCCCTCCGGGTACTCGGTGTAGCGCACGTCGCGTGCAGCGGCGCTTTGGAAGGCGGCGTGCAGCCTGCGGTCGTCGTCCGGCGGCACCACATCATCCAGCGCACCATGGAAGATCCAGATCGGTGTGTGCCGAAGCCGCTTGGCGATCGCGGCATACGGATCGGATTCCTGGGCCACCTGTTCGACGAACAGCGTCGGACGCACCGCGCGCGGCGCCAGCACCGCGCCGCATACCGGCACGATCGCGGCGAAGCGCCCGGGGTCATCCAGCGCGATGTTCCAGCTGCCATAACCGCCCATCGACATCCCGGTCAGGTACTGCCGCGAGGGATCGGCACCGAACTCGGCGATGGTGGCGTCCAGGGCGGCCAGCGCAACGCGGTTGTTGCGCCCGCTCCATTCCTGGCGGCCCGGCACCTGCGGGAATACGGCCAACGCGGGGAAGTCGGCCGCGTGCCTGCGCAGGTGCGGCCCCAGCCCCGCATGGGTCTGCTTGACGCCGTCGCCGCCACGCTCGCCGGATCCATGCAGGAACAGCACCACCGGCAGCGCGCCAGGCGTGCGCGCCGCGGTTGCCGGAATGAACACCTGGTAATAGGCGGTGCGGCCATCCACTTTCACCGCACGCGATTCGAAGCGGCCACGTGCGCTGTCCGGGTGCGAGGCGCAGCCGGCCATCATCAGGATCGCCAGCATTGGCAGCCAGCGCATCATCGTACGGACCATCGACGTTCCAGGAGCGGTGGGTTCAGCCGCATCCTAGTCCGCCGCAGGTCAACGCGGCATCTTGCGCCGCATCACTGCGTGCGCGGGAAGCTGGCAATGATGTCCAGTTGTTCCTGCGCTTCGGCATTGCCTGCCGCCGCCGCAGCCTGCACCTGCGCCATGTCCGGGTGCAGCACCACCAGCAACGGGTTTTCGCAGACCGGGCAGGCGTACTCGGTCGCGTCCTCGTCCAGTTCCATCTCCATGGCGCGCGAACTGCCCTTCCATTCGCAGGCCGGGCAGGTGTGCTGCTGGTCGCGCCAGCCGGGTTGGAAATAGTCTTCGATCGTGGTGGCCATGAGGGTCCAGTTGGAATCGGGCCAGAGTCCCGCGCAGCGGGGATCCGACCCTGGGTTTTGGCGTGGGTCGGAGCTCCGCGTTGCGGGGATCCGGCCCGGCAGGGATCAGTGCAGCAGCACCAGCGTGGCCAGGCCGAGGAAGGTGAAGAAGCCCATCGAGTCGGTCACGGCAGTCAGGAAGATGCCGCTGGCCAGCGCCGGGTCGAAGCCGAAGCGTTTCAGGGTCAGCGGCACCAGTACGCCGGCCAGTGCAGCGAACAGCAGGTTGCAGGTCAGCGCGATGGCGATCACCGCCGACAGCCCGGGCGAGTGGAACCAGACCAGCACGATCAGCCCCAGTATCGAGCCGAGCAGCAGGCCGTTGAGCGCGGCCACCCGCACTTCCTTCCACAGCAGCGTGCGCGCGTTGGAAGCGCCCACCTGGCCCAACGCCAGGCCGCGCACCATCAGCGCCAGCACCTGGGTACCGGCATTGCCGCCCAGGCCGGCCACGATCGGCATCAGCACCGCCAGCGCCACCAGCTTGTCGATCGTGCCCTCGAAGTGGCCGACCACGCTGGAGGCCAGGAAGGCCGTGCACAGGTTGATCGACAGCCACATCAGGCGGCGGCGCATGGCGCGCCAGACCGGGCTGAACAGGTCCTCGTCCTCGTCCAGGCCGGCGGCGCCCAGCGCCTGGTGCTCGGCCTGGCCGCGGATGATGTCGACCACGTCATCGATGGTGATGCGGCCAACGAGGATGTTGTTCTCGTCCACCACCGGTGCGGAGATCCAGTCATGGTCGGAGAACTGCCGTGCCACTTCCTGGTCGCTCTCGCCGACGTCGATGGCCGGCTGCTCGTCGTCGATCAGGCGGTTGATCGGGGTGGTGTCCTCGTGGGTCACCAGCGCCGCCAGCGACACCCGGCCGAGATACTGGTGCCGCCGGCTGACCACGAACAGGTGGTCGGTGTGGTCCGGCAGTTCGCCGCGCAGGCGCAGGTAGCGCAGCACCACGTCGACGTTGACGTCGGCGCGCACGGTCACCACGTCCGGGTTCATCAGGCGGCCGGCGCTGTCCTCGGGATAGGACAGCACCTGTTCCAGCCGCTCGCGGTTCTCGCGGTCCATCGACTTGAGGACTTCATCGATGACCGTATCCGGCAGGTCTTCGACCAGGTCGGCCAGATCGTCGATGTCCAGGTCTTCGACCGCGGCGATGATCTCGTCCGGGTCCATGTCCGCGAGCAGGCTCTCGCGCACGTCCTCGCCGACGTGGACCAGCACCTCGCCGTCGTCTTCAGGATCGACCAGGCCCCACACCACCTCGCGCTTGCCCGGCGGCAGCGATTCAAGCAGGTTGCCGATCTCGGCCGGGGCCAGGGTGTTGACCAGGCGACGTACCGGGCCCAGCCGGCCGCTGTCCAGTGCATCGGACAGCATCCGCAGTTGGCGCGCAGTCTTGTCGTGGCGTACAGCTTCAGCCATCGCAGCTCCCGCGGGATAAGAAAAGCCGCGATCCCGGCAAGGATGCGGCAACAGGGGTGTTCAGCGCGTCATTATCGCAAGGGGATGTTTCAACGCATAGCCGAGGGGCGGTGGTAGCGCCGGCCACCGGCCGGCAATCGTCCCCATCGAAGTCCATGAGATTGCCGGCCAGCGACCCGCACTACCCTCGGCTGTCAGGCCGTTTCGGCCACCAGCGCCAGCCAGCGCTCGATGGCGCGGCGGTCGCGCGCGGCCAGCAGTTTCGGTGCACGGGCGCGCAGTGCGCCCAGGTCAGCGTCGCGTATCGCGCGGCGTACCTCCAGCAACGTACCGGGGTGCAGGCTGAACTCGCTCAGGCCCAGCGCCAGCAGCAGCGGGGTCATCCGGGCATCACCGGCCATCTCGCCGCAGACCGCCACCGGGACGCGGTGGCGCGCGCCGGTCTCGATCACCATCTGCAGCAGCCGCAGCACGGCGGGATGCAGTGGCGAATACAGTTCGCCCAGCGCCTCGTTGTTGCGGTCGGCAGCCAGCAGGTACTGCACCAGATCGTTGGTGCCGATCGACAGGAAATCGACCAGGTCGATGAAGCTCTCCAGCGCCAGCGCAGCGGCGGGGACTTCGATCATCGCGCCCAGCGGTACGTGGTCGGACACCATGTGGCCTTCGCCGCGCAGCTGTTCGGTCAGTTTGAGCATGCGCCGGCGCACGGCCAGCAGCTCCTCGCGGGTGCTGACCATCGGCACCAGTACGCGCAGCTTGCCGTACGCAGACGCGCGCAGGATCGCGCGCAGCTGGGTGTCGGCCACCTTCGGCCGTGCCAGCGAAAGGCGCACTCCGCGCAGGCCGAGTGCAGGGTTCTCTTCGTTGCTCAGGGTCAGGCCGGTACGGTCGGCCTTGTCCGCGCCCAGGTCCAGCGTGCGTATGGTGACCGGCCGCCCGCTCATGCCCAGCGCGGCATCGCGGTAGGTCTGGAACTGCTCTTCTTCGTCCGGCAGCTCATTGCGCTGCAGGAACAGGAATTCGGTGCGGTACAGGCCGAGCCCCTGCGCGCCCAGTGCATGCGCCTGGGTCACGTCTTCCAGCGATTCGGCATTGGCCAGCAGGGCAATGTCGACCTGGTCGCGGGTACGGCTGGGCTTGCTGCGCAGGCGGCCGAGCTCGCGCTGCTCGCGCGCGTGCTCCTTCAGCCGGACGCGGTAGTCCCGCAGGTTGTCGGCCTGCGGGTTGACGGTGATGCTGCCGTCGGCGCCATCGATGATCAGCACGTCGCCATCGGCGATGCGGCTGAGCAGCTGCGGCACGTTGACGATCAGGGGCAGGTGCAGGCTGCGCGCCAGGATCGCGCTGTGCGACAGCGCGCTGCCGGCGGCCGTGACGATGCCGACCACGCCCTGTGCCTGCAGCTGCGCCAACTCGGAGGGCGCGATGTTGTCGCAGACCAGGATCTCGCCGGCCAGGCCTTTCACCGCCGACGGCCGTTCGGGTTGCAGGAAGGCGTGGATGCGCCCGATCACATGGTCGAGATCGTCCATGCGGCTCTTCAGGT
This sequence comes from Stenotrophomonas sp. YJH_SMC_122, assembly GCF_059369535.1. Lineage (NCBI taxonomy): Bacteria > Pseudomonadati > Pseudomonadota > Gammaproteobacteria > Lysobacterales > Lysobacteraceae > Stenotrophomonas > Stenotrophomonas sp. YJH_SMC_122. Next base: position 85,299 of record NZ_JCAFST010000001.1, read on the forward strand.
AGGCATCGTCCATGCCATCGAAGACCTTGGCCAGGCGGTCGCGCTGCAGGCGCAAGGCATAGCCGGCGCTGTACGGGCCGCTGCGGATCAGCTCGTCCAGGCCGTACAGCAGCTCGGGGTCGTCCAGCAGCAGCGCGTGCAGGTCGAGGAACTCGCCCACTTCCTGGTTCAGGGCGCCATGCAGGCGCTGGCGCAGTTCGTGCATTTCCGTACGCGCGGCATCCAGCGCCCGGTGCAGGCGCGCCAGTTCGGCCTCGACCTGGTGGGCGGCCACGCGCTGCTCGGCCACCTCCAGCGCATGCGGCAGTCGCACGCGTGCCCGGCCCATCGCCGTTCCACGCGCGGCGCCGTGGCCGGCCAGCAGCTGTACCGGCCGTTGGCCGGAAGGGACCTGGCCGGCGCGTGCGCGCGGCACGCTCAGCTGTCCTCGTCGAAGCGGCGTTCGAACAGTGCGACCACCGCTTCCATCGCGGCGGCTTCGTCCTCGCCGTTGATGCGCACGGTGACCGGGGTGCCCTGGCCGGCGGCCAGCAGCATCACGCCCATGATGCTCTTGGCGTTGATCTCACGGCCCTTGGCGGCCATGGTCACGTTGCAGCGGAACGGCGCCAGGGTCTGCACCAGCTTGGCGGTGGCCCGGGCATGCAGGCCCAGGCGGTTGCTGACGGTGAGTTCTCGTTCAAGCATCGTCGACTATCGCTCCATTACGGGTACCCGCCGCGGCTGTGGCGGGCAGTTGATCCAGTCCCTGTTCCGGATAATTCATCACCCGCAGCAACATCGGCAGGCTCAGCGCCGATACCCGGCGAACCGGGGTCCCCAGCCGGGCCAGCTGCCCGGCAAGGTTGGCGGGGCTGGCGCCGTACAGGTCGGTCAGGATCAGCACGCCGTGACCTCCGTCGACCCGCCGCAAAGCGGTCGAGGCGAGCGGGAGCAGGGCGTCCAGGTCTGCGTCGAACGGTACTTCGAAAGCTTCGGTTTTCAGCGGCAACTGCCGCAGGAGCCGGGTCGCCACGTCAAGCAGGGCGGTCCCGACCCCGGGATGTGTTACGAGGAGAATGCCACAGGTCATTACCGCACGTTAACAGGTCAAGGTGAATCGGCGATAGCAGCAGATGAGGGGTACTGTGTCCCGTATTCAGTGTTGCTCGCTGGCGAGCCCTTTTTCGTTGAAAAAGAGATCCTACGCCATCCGTTTTTCGATGCCTGAAAGCGATTCATCCACGCATGGCGTGGATCTACCGTGTCGACCAAGGTCGACACCCACCAACAGCACACGGAATCTGTCAGAGGCGGGGCGGTGTGGGCAGGCAGGACCGTTGGCGCCATGGATGGCGCCATCGAGCCCCCAAGGAGGGGTTCACGGCGTGTCCTGCCTGCCCACACCGCCCCGCCATCCCACGGACTGCCGCTTTTGCTGTTGCTGTTGCCGGCCAGCGGCCGGCACTACCGGCGGGTGCCGGGCGCAGCCCGGCCGACCCCCCTCAATCCTGTTCGCGGTGGTAGGTGGCCACGTCCTGCCAGCCCCTCTCGCGGGTGTGCCGGGCCATGCGCTCGGCCAGGAACACCGAGCGGTGCTTGCCGCCGGTGCAGCCGAACGCCACGGTCACGTAGCTGCGGGTGCCATCCCCCAGTTTCGGCAGCCACGTATCGAGGAAATCCATCAGCTGGGCCAGGTAACGCTGCACGTCCGGCTGTGCTTCCAGATAGTCGCGCACGCCCGGCTCGCGGCCGCTCAGCGCGCGCAGGTCCGGGTCCCAGTGTGGATTGGGCAGCACCCGCGCATCGAACACGAAGTCCGCCTCGGCCGGTACGCCGCGCTTGTAGGCGAATGATTCGAACAGCAGCGACAGGCCGGTGGCATGGTCCATCGCGAACTCGGTGATGATCCGCCGCCGCAGCTGGTGCACGTTGAGGGTGCTGGTATCGATCACCGCGTCGGCCTCACGCCGCAGCGGCGCGGTCAGCTCGCGCTCGCGGGCGATCGCTTCGGGCAGCGACAGGCCCAGCTGGCTCAGCGGATGGCGACGACGGGTGTCGGCGTAGCGCTTGAGCACCGTTTCGTCGCTGGCCTCGAAGAACAGTACCTTCACTTCCACGCCGGCGTCGGTGGCCAGCTGCCGCCAGTCGCCCAGCTGGCTCAGGTCGGCCTGGCCGCGGACATCGATGCCTACGGCCAAGCGGCGCGGTGCGCTGCCGTCGTGGTTGGCCAGCAGGCTGCGCACGAAGTCCGGCAGCAGGTGGATCGGCAGGTTGTCCGAGCAGTAGTAGTCCTGGTCCTCGAAGGTCTTCAGGGCGACGGATTTACCCGAGCCGGACAGGCCGCTGACGATGATCAGGGTCGGGGCGGTGGGGATTGCGGTGCTCATGGACAGGCTCTTCGAGGGGCAGTGGGATCAGGGTGTTCGCCGTTCCAGCAGATTGCTGTGGCGGGCAATGAACATGGCCGCCGGGTCAATGCCCTTGGTGCGCAGGATGTGCAGGCGGGTGGCGGCTTCGGTCAGCACGGCCAGGTTGCGGCCAGGCATCACCGGCAGGGTGATCAGCGGAACGTCCAGGTCCAGCACATGGCGGGTGCCCGAGTCGCCGGTCAGGCGCTCGTAGCCATGCGGCGTGGGCTCGGTCATCGGCTTGGTCAGGTGGACGATCAGCCGAAGGTACTTGTTCTTCTTTACAGCCGTGTCGCCGAACATCTCGCGCACGTTCAGCACGCCCAGACCGCGCACTTCCAGCAGGTCCTGCAGCAGTTCGGGGCAGGTGCCGTCGAGCACATCCGGGGCGATCTGGGTGAACTCGGGGGCGTCGTCGGCGACCAGGCGGTGACCACGGCTGAGCAGTTCCAGTGCCAGCTCGCTCTTGCCCGACCCGGCCTCGCCGGTGATCAGCACGCCAATGGAATAGATCTCCATGAACACGCCGTGCAGGATCACCCTCGGCGCAAGCGTGCGCGCCAGATGGTAGGACAGGTGGTTGAGCAGTTCGTGGCCGCGCTTGGGCGACAGCCACAGCGGCGTGCCGGATTCATCGGCGGCGGCGCGCAGGTCTTCCGGGCAGGCCTGGTTGCGGGTCAACACCAGTGCAAGCGGGTGCGACTGCATGATCTTTTCGATGGTCTCCCAACGCTGGCGCGGTTCCAGCGCATCCAGCCAGGACAGTTCCTCGGTGCCCAGGATCTGCACCTTGTTGGGATAGATGGCGTTGAGGTAGCCGGCCAGCGAGGGGCGCCGCGAAACGGTATTGCCGGCCTCCAGCTCGCGCTTCTCACCGGATTTGCCTGCGGCCCAGCGCAGCCCCAGCCGCTCGCGCTGCTGTTCGAACAGTTCACGGGCGGTGATGCTGGTATTCATGCGGCGCTCGCAGGTGGGGTCATGTCCAGCGCCTCGCGCAGGGCCCGGGCATCGCCGGCCTCACGCAGGGCCTGGCGGATATCCGGCGCGGAAAACAGCTCGGCCAGCTCGGACAGCAGCATCAGGTGCTGGTGGGTGTAGTGGGCCGGGACGGCCATCGCGAACACCAGGTCCACCGGCTCATCGCCGCCGAAGTCGACCGGGGCCGCCAGACGCAGCAGGGCGCCACGGGGGCGGTCCAGGGTCGGCGCGCGGCCGTGGGGGATAGCGATACCGTGGCCGATCGCGGTGCTGCCCAGGGCTTCGCGCTGGCACAGGTTCAGATAGATCTGTTCGGCATTGGCCTGGCGGCAGGCCAGCAACCCGGCGGCGGCCTGCAGGACGCTGTCACGGTCGGTGGCCGCGCAGAGCTGGGTCTGCACGGCCGCCAGGAGGTCAGTCAGGGGCATGTCTGCGGGGAACGGTGGCGATCAGCCACCATTGTCGCCCACCGGCAGCGGTGCGTGCTGCTGTTTTTTCTCCTTGTGCTTGATGACCAGGCGGTCAAGCTTGTCCGCAAGCAGGTCGATCGCGGCATACATGGTCTGGCCGCCGGCCTCGGCGTGCAGGGTCTGCCCGGGGATGTTGAGGCTGGCGTCGACGTGGTGTTCGGTCTTCTGCAGCTTGAGGGTCACCCGCGCTTCGCAGTGCTGGTCGAAGTGCTTTCCGATCCGGGCCAGCTTCTCCTCCACATAGGACTGCAGGGCCGGGGTGACTTCGACGTCTTTGCCAAACGTTTCGATGCGCATCGGGTTTCTCCTGTGTTCGGATGTGCCAATGAACCTCTCCGCCGGGCGCGGCGGCGCGTCAAGCGATTCTGACCCTTTCGTGCGAGGCGGAGATGTTCATGGCTTCACGATACTTCGCCACGGTGCGTCGCGCTACTGGAATTCCCGACGATTTGAGCAGGTCAGCCAGCTTGGCGTCAGAAAGCGGCTTGCGCGGGTTTTCGTCGTCGATCAGGCGCCGGATCATCGCCTGGATGGCGGTGCTGGACGCCTCGCCACCGCCTTCGGTATCGATGCCCGAGGCGAAGAAGGCACGCAGCGGCAGCGTGCCGCGCGGCGTGCGCACATGCTTGCGGGCGATCGCGCGCGACACCGTCGACTCGTGCAGGCCCAGTTCGGCGGCGATCTCGCGCAGGGTCAGCGGACGCAGCGCCTGTTCGCCGAACTCGAGGAAACCGGCCTGCTGATGGATCAGGCTGCGCACCACCCGCAGCAGGGTTTCACCGCGCTGCTGCAGGCCCTTCAGCAGCCAGCGCGCCTCCTGCAGCTGGCCACGCAGGTAGCCGGCGTCGGCCTCGCCACAGCGGCGGATCAGCTGTTCGTAGCCACGGTGGATCACCACCTTCGGCCCGGCATGGGCGGCCAGCGCCGCGCGCCAGATGCCGTTCTGCCGCCACACCACCACGTCGGGTACCACATAGGTATCCTGCGAAAGCGGCGCGATCTGAGTCCCTGGACGCGGGTCCAGCGAGCGCAGCAGGGCGACCGCTGTCTCGACCTCGTCCAGCGGCTGTTTCAGTTCATGGGCCAGACCGGCGACACCACTGCGTGGCAGCCGTTCCAGCGGGCCTGCGGCAATCTGCCGCGCCAGCGCCAGGCCCGCGGTGTCACCAGGCAACACATCCAGCTGCAGCTGCAGGCATTCGCCGAGCGTGCGCGCGGCAACGCCGACCGGGTCGAAGCGCTGGATGCGATGCAGCACCGCAAGGATTTCATCCTCATCGGCATGGACCGACGGCAGCAGGGTTTCGGCGATGGTGGCCAGCGGTTCGCGCAGGTAACCGTCGTCGTCCAACGCATCGATCAGCGCAGCGCCGATGCTGCGGTCATGCATGGAAAGATGCGACAGGTGCAGCTGCCACAGCAGGTGGTCGGCCAGCGTCTCGGTTTCGGCCACGCGCTCGGCGGCGCTGCCGGCGTCATCATCATCGTCGAAGCTGCCGCCACTGCCGGCGGCGCTCCAGTCGAGCTCGGCCGGTGCCCAGTCGTCGCCATTGTCGGTGCGTTCGGCCGCCGTCTCGGCGTCCGTGTTGTCGCCGCCTTCATTGGCGACACTGCTGTCGTTGCCGTCGGCCCAGTCCAGCAGCGGATTGCTTTCCACGGCCTGGGCGATTTCAAGCTCCAGCTCGGTCGTGGACATCTGCAGCAGCTTGATCGCCTGCTGAAGCTGGGGGGTGAGCACCAGCTGCTGTCCCAACGATGTCTGCAGCCGAGTCTTCATGCCTGTGCCGAACGGAAGGAAAGGGACCCAGCACCTGCGGTCACAGCTTGAAGGAATCCCCAAGGTAGACGCGACGTACGTCAGCGTTGTCCAGGATCGCCTCCGGCGAGCCCTGGGCCAGCACGGTGCCCTCGGCGAGGATATACGCGCGGTCGCAGATTCCCAAGGTCTCGCGCACGTTGTGGTCGGTGATCAGCACGCCGATGCCACGCTGCTTGAGATGGGTGACGATGCGCTGGATTTCGCCCACCGAGATCGGGTCGACACCGGCAAACGGTTCGTCGAGCAGGATCAGTCGCGGCTGCGCGGCCAGTGCGCGGGCGATCTCGCAGCGACGACGTTCGCCACCGGACAGGCTGGCACCGAGCTGGTCGGCGACATGGCCCAGCTGCAGCTCGTCGAGCAGGCTGTTCAATTCGCGCTCGCGGCCGGCCGAATCCAGGTCTTCGCGCAGTTCAAGCACCAGGCGGAGGTTGTCGGCCACGGTCAGCTTGCGGAACACCGACGGTTCCTGCGGCAGGTAGCCCACGCCCTGCTTGGCACGGGTGTACATCGGGTCGCTGGTGATGTCCTTGCCGTCGAGCACGATGCTGCCTGCATCGGCGGCGACCAGGCCGACGATCATGTAGAAGCAGGTGGTCTTGCCGGCACCGTTGGGGCCGAGCAGGCCGACCACTTCACCGGCGTCGAGGGTCAGCCCGAAATCCTTGACGACTTCGCGCTGCTTGTAGCGCTTGCGCAGGCCCTTGGCGACGAGCATTACTTCTTGCTCCCCGCCGGCTTGGCCGGTGTGCTGGCCGGAGCCGCTGCCTTGGGTGCGGCGGCCGGCTGCGCCGCCGCGTTCTTGTTCTTCGGCGGAATGACGGTGCGCACGCGGCTGCCATCGCCACCGGAATTCATCTCGCCACTGCGGGTGTTGTAGACCATGCGCTGGCCGGCATTGGTGCCGCGCGCGCTGGTGACCTTGTAGTTGCCGGTCAGGGTGATGATCTCGGTCTTGATGTCGTAGTCGATGCGATCAGCCACCGCGTCCATCCAGGTGCCGTCGTCAAGCTGCTGCTTCATCGTGGCCTGCTTGCCGGAGAACACCGCACGCACGGCCTCGCCGTCCTTCAGGTAGATCTCCGCTTCGGACGCGCGGATGTCCAGCGTGCCCTGGGTGACGGTCACACCCTGCGAGAGCACGGTCTTGCCATCGCCGGTAAGCACGCCCGACTGGGCGCCGGACTCGATGTTCATGTTCTCGTTGCGATCGGTGGACTTGGCAAAGGCGGCGCTGGGAACCAGGAGACCGAGCGCGAGTACGGCTGCAAAGGGGATCTTCATCGGGGTCCGTTCTACCGGTGGGGCCGTCCGGGAAACCGGCGGCGGGTGGGTGGGCCGCCTTCCTTGCGCCGGTCCGGGGACGTCGCAGGAGGGTGGCGGAATCAGCGTCGGGGCGTGTAACGGCCCTTGGACTGGCTGAGGAAATGATACGTGTTGTTCTTCGAATCCACCTCGAAGCCGACGCCGGACTGTTCCATGCCGGGGCGGGTCATGGTGACCCGCGCATCGGTGCGGGCGCGGTTCTCCTTCGGGAACACGTCCAGGTGGTCGGTGCGGAAAGTGGTCGGCACCACGCCCGGATCGGCCGGACTGTCGCCGGCGACATTGCCGCGCAGCTTCATCTCGTCGCCCTTGGCACTGAGCCAGCCGGTCTCGGCGTGCAGGGTCCAGTGCTTGCCATCCTTGTCCGGCATCTCGAACAGCGGGGTGGCGATGTTGATGGTCTGGTCGCCGCGCTGGCGTTCCAGCCGCGGTGCGCGCAGGGTGGTCGATTCCTTGCCCTGCTCATCCAGCGCGACGATCTGGAAGTCGTGCAGGATGTAGTCCACGCCGGCGTCCTGGCCGGCAGTGGCCGTGCCCTTGTCGCGGTTGCGCAGGGCCGCCCAGCTGCTGAGCAGGGCCGCCAGCAGCAGGCCGATGCCGAGCACGGTGCGCCAGTTCAGGGTGGGCAGGTTCATGCGCCGAACCTCGCCAGGACCGCGTCCACATGGCCCTGGGCGGCCAGCAGGATGTCGCACAGTTCACGGGCGGCGCCACGCCCGCCATCGGCGCGGGTCTGCCAGTGCACGCGCTCGGCGATCCACGGGTGGGCGTTGGCTGGCGCCACCGCCAGGCCGACCGCGCCCAGCGGTGCCAGGTCCGGCAGGTCGTCGCCCATGAAGGCCACCTGCTCCAGGCCGATGCCATGCTGTGCGCACAGCGCCTGCACGCTGGCCAGCTTGTCGCCCACGGCGATCTGGGTGTCGATGCCGAGGTCGGCGCCGCGCTTGAGCGCGGACTGGCTGTTGCGCGCGGTGATCAGCACGGGGTGGATGCCGTGCTGCTGCAGCAGTTTCAGGCCCAGACCGTCCTGCACGAAGTACGCCTTGCTCTCGTTGCCGTCCTTGTCGTAGTACAGCCGACCGTCGGTGAGGGTACCGTCCACGTCGAAGCAGGCCAGGCGGACGCGGGCCGCAGCGGCGTGCAGGTGGGCGGGGAACGCGGGCAGCGGGGACCAGGGCATCAGGCGATCAGGCTCGGTGGGGGCGGGTGGGGCATTACAGACTGAATGGGGTCTACGGACTGTCGGTTAAACCACCCGGGCCCGCAACAGGTCATGAATGTTCAGGGCGCCGACCGCACGGCCCTGGCCATCGACCACGATCAGGCCGTTGATTTTCTGGGTCTCCATCTGCCGCGCCGCCTCTACGGCCAGCTGGTCGGCACCGATGGTGCGCGGGTTGCGGGTCATCACGTCGGCGATCTTCGCGGTGCGCACGTCCAGCGCGCTGTCCAGCGCCCGGCGCAGGTCGCCGTCGGTGAACAGGCCGATCAGCACGCCATCGGCGTCGACCACGGCGGTCATGCCGAGCCGCTTGCGGCTCATTTCCACCAGCGCCTCGCTGAGGCTGGCATCGGCGTTCACGCTGGGCAGGTCCTCGCCGGTATGCATGACATCGGTGATGTGCAGCAGCAAGCGACGGCCGAGGCTGCCGGCCGGGTGCGAGCGGGCAAAGTCGTCGGCGGTGAAGCCGCGTGCGTCAAGCAAGGCTACGGCCAGCGCATCGCCCATCGCCAGCGAGGCGGTGGTGCTGGAGGTCGGCGCCAGCGCCAGCGGGCAGGCCTCGGCCGGCACGCTCACATCCAGGTGGATGTCGGCGGCGGTGGCCAGGCTCGACTGCGGGCGGCCGGTCATGGAGATCAGCAGGTTGCCCTGGCGCTTGAGCACCGGCAACAGCATCAGCACCTCATCGGACTCGCCCGAATAGGACAGGGCCAGCACCACGTCGGCCTCGGTGATCATGCCCAGGTCGCCGTGGCCGGCTTCGCCGGGATGCACGTAGAACGCCGGTGTGCCGGTGGAGGCCAGGGTGGCGGCGATCTTGCGGGCAATGTGGCCGGACTTGCCCATGCCGGTGGCGACCACCCGGCCGCGGCTGGCCAGGATCGCCTCGCAGGCCTGCTGGAAGGCCTCGCCCAGGCGGTCGGCCACGGCATCCAGCGCCTGCCGCTCGATCTCGAACACGCGGCGGCCACTGGCGACCAGGCCGGCAGGGGCGACGGAACGGGGGGGCAACAGGGATTCGGCCATGCGGACGCCACGCAGCGGAAGTAGAATGGAGGCACATTTTATTAGGAAAGCCCGTTGGACGCCGACACCATCCGCAATCTGATCGAAACCGGCCTGCCTGGCGCCCGCGCCGATGTGCAGGGCGATGATGGCGTGCATTTCGAAGCGACCGTGGTCTGCGAGGCCTTCGCCGGCAAGATGCCGCTGGCCCGCCACCGCATGGTCTATGCCACGCTGGGCGACCTGATGGGCGGCGCGATCCACGCGCTGGCGCTGAAAACCGTGACCCCGGCCGAAGCCGGCTGAACCGCAGAAGATCCCGAATACATGGCCAAGATCGTTGTGACCGGCGGCGCTGCGCTGCACGGTGAAGTGAGCATCTCCGGCGCCAAGAACGCCGTCCTCCCCATCCTCTGCGCGACCCTGCTGGCCGATGAGCCGGTGGAGATCACCAATGTGCCGCACCTGCACGACGTGGTCACCACGGTGAAGCTGCTGGGCGAGCTGGGTGCCAAGGTCACCATCGACCAGGGCACGCTGTCGCGTGGCAGTGCGATCGTGGTCGACCCGCGTTCGGTCAACCAGCACGTTGCGCCGTACGAGCTGGTCAAGACCATGCGCGCCTCGATCCTGGTGCTGGGCCCGCTGCTGGCCCGCTTCGGCGCGGCGGAAGTGTCGCTGCCCGGCGGCTGCGCGATCGGTTCGCGTCCGGTCGACCAGCACATCAAGGGCCTGCAGGCGCTGGGTGCCGAGATCGTGGTCGAGAACGGCTTCATCAAGGCCAGCGCCAAGCGGCTTAAGGGCGGCCATTTCACCTTCGACATGGTCAGTGTCACCGGCACCGAGAACGTGCTGATGGGCGCGGTGCTGGCCGAAGGCACCACCGTCCTCGACAACTGCGCGATGGAACCGGAAGTGACCGATCTGGCGCATTGCCTGATCGCGCTGGGCGCGAAGATCGAAGGCCTGGGCACTGCCCGCCTGGTCATCGAAGGCGTCGAGCGTCTGTCCGGCGGCCGCCACGAAGTGCTGCCCGACCGCATCGAGACCGGTACCTTCCTGGTCGCTGCGGCGATGACCGGCGGCAAGGTCACGGTCAACCGTGCGCGCCCGAACACCATGGACGCGGTGCTGTCCAAGCTGGTCGAGGCCGGCGCGAAGATCGAGACCACCGAAGACACCATCACCCTGGACATGCAGGGCAAGCGACCGAAGGCGGTCAACCTGACCACCGCGCCGTACCCCGCATTTCCGACCGACATGCAGGCGCAGTTCATGGCGCTCAACTGCGTGGCCGACGGCGTCGGCGTGATCAACGAAACGATCTTCGAGAACCGTTTCATGCACGTCAACGAACTGCTGCGCCTGGGCGCGGACATCCAGGTCGAAGGCCACACCGCCATCGTGCGTGGCAGCGAGACCTTGAGCGGTGCGCCGGTAATGGCCACCGACCTGCGTGCCTCGGCCTCGCTGATCCTGGCCGGCCTGATGGCCAGCGGCGAGACCACCATCGACCGCATCTATCACCTTGATCGTGGCTACGAGAACATCGAAGAGAAGCTGTCTTCGCTCGGCGCCACCATCCGGCGCGTGCCATGATCCTGCGCGGCAAGTTCAGCCCGCGCCGCAAGGCGCTGCTGGCCCTGGTGCTGATCGTGCTGGCGTGGCTGGGCTATGCCTGGTACGCCAACATCGCCATCACCCAGGGCATCGAGCAGAAGGACATGGACTGGAACGGCGACGGCACGGTCTCGCGTGACGAGATCATCGAATCGTTCTACGCGGTCGCGGTGAACGACAGCCAGGACGGCAACCGCCATTGCCGCACCTTCGTCTGGCGCAGCACCGGCGAGCAGATCCGCGTGGACTGCCGCACCGAGTTCAAGCCGGCCGCGGCCGAGGAAAAGAAGTAAGAACAACGCCCGCGGAAGCGGGCGTTTTCTTTTGGTAGTGCCGGCCGCTGGCCGGCAACCCCGTCAACCTCGTGGAGCACCGCACAGATGCCGGCCAGCGGCCGGCACTACCGGTTTGCCCGTCAGTTCATCGCCTTGATGGTCAGGTCCAGCGCATCGCGGCCGCTCTCACGCTGCAGCATGCGCGCCGGCACCGGGAATTCCGGCACGATCCACGCGATCAGCTCCTTGTTGCCGTCGGCACGCGAGACCTTGGTGGCCTCGTAGCTCTTGCCGCCCACGGTGATCGATTCCTTGCCGACCACACGGTAGGTCATGTTCTTGATGCGGCCTTCGTCGACCATGCGATAGGTCAGCGGCTTGCCGGCGGCCAGGTCGCGGGCGATTGCCAGGTTGATCAGCAGCGCGTCCATGTCGCCCGTCTTCAACGCGATGGGGCCCGCACGGTCCGGCTTGATGTCGCCGGTCCAGGTGGCCTGGTTGCTGCTCCAGTTGTAGTTGGCCTGCACATTGCGCTTCTTCACCAGCAGTGCCGAACGGTCCTGGCTGCTGAGCGGGCGCAGCTGGCCGCGCACCTCTTCGAACACGGTGCTCTGGCTCAGGTCGGCCAGCTGGTTCTTCACCTGCAGCGTGTAGCGCCACTTGTTGGCTCCCTCGCTGCTCAGCGTCATGCTGCCATTGGCCTGCATGCCCATGTAGCTGGCCAGGTAATCGGCCTTGAATGGCTGCAGGGCCATGGCCGGCAGGCTGGCCACCGACAGTGCGGCTGCAGCGATCCAGGTGAGGGGGCGGGTCAGGGTGCTCATGCTCAGACTCCTTGGTATTCGATCAGGCGCAGATCGACGCGGTCTTCGCCGTCTTCGCGTTGCAGGATGCGCACCGGGGTGGGGACACCGTTGGCGATCCAGAGGATGGTTTCATTGTTGCCGCCGTTGGTCCGGTACACCCGCAGCGCGTTGTAGGACAGGTCTCCGACCTCGACATTCTCGGTCTGCGGCGCGGCCTGGTAGTCGTGCTGGCGGACCTTGCCCATGTCCACGTAGCGATAGTGCATGGTGGCGCCCGGGCGGGCATCACGCATGATCGCCAGATTGATCAGCAGCGCGCTCTGGTCGCCCGGCTGCAGCGGGATCGGTTGCGCACGTTCCTTCTTGACGTCGCCGCTCCACTGCGCGGTGCCGGCCTGCCAGTTGTACGTGCCGACCGCTTTCTTGCCCAGGAACAGGCCCTTGCGCACCGTGCTCTGGCTGAGCGGCGCGTAGACCCCGCTGCGCTCTTCGAACACCGTGCTCTGTTCGATGTTCAGGCCCAGCACGCTGGCAAAGCCGCGGCGGCCGACCACCTGCATGTCCACCCGCCACTGGTTGCCGCCGCTGTGGGTGACCTGCATGCTGGCGTCGCCGGCCTCCTTGCCTTTGTAGAAGGCCTGGTAAGTCGCGGTGAACGGCTGCAGCGGCGGCGGCTCCCAGGCCAGCGCCGGGGGCATCGGCACGGCCGGTTCCGCAGGCGGCTGTACTATGGGCGCCGGCTGCGCAGGGGCCGCAGGCGCTTGCACCTGGCCCCAACCCACACCGGGAAGCACGACAAGCGACAGCAGCAATGAAGTGGACAGCAGGGTCGTGGTCTTCATGGAGGGCAGGAGCTGCAGGAGGGGGGCAGGATGCCAGCCCCGCAGTCAGCGGGGCGTGTGCGTGGGCGTTACCGGTTCAGGTTCCCGGCGGAATCTAGGGCCAGTGGGCTAAACAGGGGGTGACCGTCCAGGTGCGGCTGCCCCTCCCGTTCAGTCAGGCGGCCGCCGCACAGCAGCTGGAGGGTGGCGATCAGCAGGGGATGCTCCACCTCCAGCACACGCGCGGCCAGGCTGTCGGCGTCATCGCCGGGCATGACCGGCACCCGCGCCTGGGCCAGCACGGCGCCTGCATCCAGTTCGGGCACGACCAGATGCACGCTGGCCCCGTGCTCGACATCGCCGGCGTCCAAAGCCCGCGCATGCGTATCCAACCCCTTGTGCAGTGGCAGCAGGGAGGGGTGGATGTTGACCAGGCGGCCATTGAAGCGCTGCACGAAGGCGGCGCCGAGAATGCGCATGTAGCCGGCGCAGACGATCAAATCCGGCGCGACCGCAGCCAGTGCATCGCCCAGGGCCTGCTCGTAGGCGGCACGGTCCTCGAATTCCTTCGGCGCATGTGCCCAGCGCAGGCTGGCGCCGACCCGTTGCAGCGCGGCGGCGGCTGGGCGGTCGGAGAACACGCCGACGACCTCGGCGCGCAGGCGCCCGGCCGCGATGGCATCGAGGATGGCCTGCAGGTTGCTGCCGCGCCCAGAGGCGAGCACGGCGATGCGGCTGGGCGCGGTCATTGCGGGGCACGCCGGCGGATCAACGGCCAGCTCAGCAGACTGCCCACGGTCGCCAGCAGCATGTCGGCATGCGCGTCCCACATGTCGCCCTGCTGCCCGTTGTAGGCCTCGGCGGCGTCCGGCGAAAGGGCCAGCGCGATGGCCCACTCGAACCACTCGTAGACCAGGCTGGCGCACATCACTGCCATCACCGCCAGGGTGAAAGCCTGGCCGCGGCGCAGCGCCGGCCAGGCATGGCGTGCCAGCTGCAGCAGCGCAGGCGTGAAGCAGACGCCGAACAGGAAGTGGATAAGCCGGTCGAAATGATTACGCTGCCAGCCAAACGCCGCATTCGGCGACCAGCCGGTCAGCGCCTGTGCCCAGGCGTCGTAGGGCACGTTGGAGTACAGCCAGCGCGCGCCCACGCAATGCAGTGCGATGAATCCACAGATCGCGATGAAGGCGCCATTGCCCAGCCAGCCACCCCGGCGGTCGACCCATAGCAGTGCGGCCAGCCCGATCACGGTCAGGGTGCTGTGCAGGGCCTGCTCGGTGGGCCACAGCGGGTGGATCCAGCTGATCGCAAACACCGCCAGCACGGCGGCGAAGGCCAGCTTCTTGGGGCCCGTGAAACGGGAAGCGGTAGGCGAGGTGGTCGTGCAGTGGGCAGGCGCGGACATGGGGAGTCGATCAGGGAAGGGGGCGTCTGCCGGCAAGCTCAGACGCTGAGATGGTCGCCGCGGTCGAACAGTGCGGCCATGTCAGGCTTGGACAGGAACACCCAGGCATAGGCGGTCAGGGCCATGCCCAGCGGGCCAGCCAGTACCGCCAGCCAGGCCGCGCGCTGGCACCAGGCCAGCCCGGTGCGGCGCGACAGCAGGCGTGCGGTGTGCAGCTGTACGACGCCAAGCGCGGCCGCCAACAGCGAAACGACCCCGTAGACCGTGGCCAGTACTGCGCCATCGCCCAGCCCGCGCGAGCTGGCGACCAGGCCGATGAAACCGAGGAACGCCAGCGCGGCCATCCAGTGGAAAACCGCCAGCGCGTAGAACAGCACCTTCAGCGTCTGCAGGTGGCTGGCCAGCTGCAGCTGCGCCAAGGTCTGCTGCGGTAGCGGCGGTGGTGCGCCGGGTGTCGTCATGTCGTTGCACCACTTGCATCGAAGGCGGCCTTGACCTGCGGGCGCAGCAGCGTAACCAGGGTGAATACCCCCAGAACGGTGCCCAGCGGCGCGCACAGGCAGAGCAGGCCGGCCACGATCAGGCACAGCAGGTGGCGACGACGCTGGGCCAGGCAGCGTCCGGCCTGGATGACGAATGCGGCCATGCCCAGGCCACCGGCGACGAACACGGTCCCCAGGACCGTGAACACCCAGCCGAACAGGCGCTGTTCGGCCGGCGACGAGGGCTGGCCCCCGGAGTTCATCGGCAGATGGCCGCTCAGCGCACTGATGCCGAGCACGATGTACAGAATGAAAAACAGCGAGAGCAGCGCGATCAGGCCGCCGAACACGTAGTGCGCGATGGACAGTGCGCGCAGGTGGTCAGCGTCCTGCTTGCTGAAGACCGGCACGGCCGCCAACGGCGGCGGTACCGGGGCCGGTGCCAACGGGGGCGTTGCGTCCATACGGGCTCCTCGGGGTCGGGTTCAGCCGATGCGGACGCGCTCGTCGCCTTCGGCGGTGACCACCTGGCCGATGGTCCAGTGGTCCAGGCCCTGGGCCTGGACCGCCTCGGACACGGCAGCGACCTGGTCCGCTGCCACGATCAGCACGAAGCCGATGCCGCAGTTGAAGGTGCGCCACATCTCGCTGTCGGCCACCGCGCCTTCCTTCTGCAGCCACTGGAACACCGGCGGCAGGGTCCAGGACGAGGCCTGGATGTCCAGGCCGAGGCCGTCGGGCACCACGCGGATGATGTTCTCGGTCAGGCCGCCACCGGTGATGTGGGCCATGCCGTGGACGGCGTCGCCGTGCGACTTCAGCAGCGACAGGATCGGCTTCACGTACAGGCGGGTCGGTGCCATCAGCGCATCGACCAGCTTCACCCCGCCTTCCAGCTCCAGGTCGGCCGGGCGGCCGGCGCGGTCGTAGATGCGGCGTACCAGCGAGTAGCCGTTGGAGTGCGGGCCGGACGAGGCGATGCCGATCAGCACGTCGCCGGCGGCCACGCTGGCGCCGTCCTTCAGCTCGCTCTTCTCGACCGCAGCGACCGTGAAGCCGGCCAGGTCGTACTCGCCCGGGGCATACATGTCGGGCATTTCAGCGGTTTCACCGCCGATCAGCGCGCAGCCGGCCTCGGTGCAGCCGTTGGCGATGCCGCCCACCACCGCCGCGGCGGTGTCGATGTCCAGCTTGCCGGTGGCGAAGTAGTCCAGGAAGAACAGCGGCTCGGCGCCCTGCACCAGCACGTCGTTCACGCACATCGCGACCAGGTCGATGCCGATCGTATCGTGGCGGTTCAGCTGGTGGGCCAGCTTCAGCTTGGTGCCCACGCCGTCGGTACCCGACACCAGCACCGGCTCGCGGTACTTGTTGGACAGGTCGAACAGGGCGCCGAAGCCGCCCAGGCCGCCCATCACTTCCGGGCGGAAGCTGCGCTTGACCAGGGGCTTGATCCGCTCGACCAGCGCGTTGCCGGCGTCGATGTCGACACCCGCGTCACGGTAGGTAAGGGGGGAGGGGGCGGAAGACGGGGTGTTGGTCACGGGCGTCGGCGCTGGCAGGGGTTGAACGGGCGATTTTAACAGGCCGCATTGGCGCAAAGGCCGTATTCGGGCAACAATTCCCCCGGATTCGTCGAGCCAATGGATGTCCTGATGCGCCGCAGCCTGATTCTGACCCTGCTCCTTGCACTGAGCCTGCCGGTGGCCACGATGGCCCAGAGCGGCCTGCGCACCGAGGGAGATGTTGCCACTGCCTCGGGTGCGTACGAGGCCGAAGTGCCCGTCAACAGCCAGGCCGAAGCCGATCGCAACGGCGCCCTGGCCCGTGCCCTGAGCGTGGTGCTGGGCAAACTGTCCGGCGACCGCAACGTGATGTCCCGCCCCGGCGTGGTGCAGGCGCTGCGCAACGCCAAGGACTACGTGGCCAGCTACGACTACAAGCAGGACCAGAGCGTGGGCGCCAGTGGCGCGCCGAGCTTCAGGACCCTGCTGGTGGCCCGCTTCCGCGAGGATGATGTCGACTCGCTGGTCTCGGCGCTGGGCCTGCCGCTGTGGCCGCAGCCGCGGCCGAAGCCGGTTGTGTGGTTGGCCGTCGACGACGGCAGTGGCCCGCGCCTGGTCAGCGTGCAGCAGGCCAACGCCGCCCGCCCGCTGCTGAACCGCGCCATCGAGCGGGGTTACAAGCTCGGACTGCCCAGCGGCGGTGCCGCCGAACAGGCATTGGCCGGTGCCATCTGGCGCCAGGACAGCGCCGCCGTGGCCCGTGCGTCTTCGCGCTACTCGCCGCCGATGCAGCTGATCGGCAAGCTCTACCGCGCCAACGGCGGCTGGCAGGCGGACTGGGTGTTCGTCGACAACGGCCGTGAGCTGAACAAGTGGACCAGCAAGGACGCCAACGCCATGCGCGCGATGGCCGCCGGTGCCGATGGCGCCGCCGACGCGCTGGTCAAGCGCTATGCCAAGGCGGGTGCCGCCGTCGGCCAGGCCGGGACCTACCGCGTGGTGGTCACCGGCATCAACAGTGCCGACGACTACCTGCGCCTTGCCGCCGGCCTGCGCGAGGTGCCGGTGGTGCGCAACGTCACCCCGCTGCACGCTTCGGCCGGCCAGCTGGAGCTGAGCCTGGAGATGACCACCGGCCTGGCCGGCTTCAACCGCATGCTGGGCGACAACGGCGTGCTGGTGCCCAGCGCGACGCTGCCGGCCCTGCCGGCCCCGATCGATGACACTACCGGTGCCCCGGTGGCCGCGCCGGTCAGCAACGAGTACCGCTTGCGATGACCCTGACCCCGGAAGCCGAAATCGCGCAGTTCCTGCGCCGCCTGAAGTACATCCTGTTCGCCGGCCTGGTCGGCTGGGTGGTGTGGCTGCTGGCGCCGATCCTGACCCCGTTCGTGCTGGCGCTGGCGCTGGCGTGGCTGGGCGATCCGCTGGTGGACCGCATCGAGGCCACCGGCCGTTCGCGCATGACCGGCGTGGTGCTGGTGTTCGCGGCGATGGTGCTGGTGATCGTGGCGCTGCTGCTGGTGCTGGTGCCGATGATCGAGCGCCAGATCACCACCCTGATTGCGGTCGCGCCGCAGGCACAGGCGTGGCTGATGGAGAAGGGGATTCCCTGGTTCGAGCAGAAGACCGGCCTGGAAGTGATGCAGTGGCTGGATCCGGACCGCCTGATCGAATGGGTGCGCAGCCACTGGCAGCAGGCCGGCGGCGTCGCCACCACCTTCATGGGCTACGTCTCGCGTTCGGGCTTTGCGATGGTGACCTGGGTGGTCAACATCCTGCTGCTGCCGATCCTGGCGTTCTACTTCCTGCGCGACTGGGACAAGCTGGTCGAGCGGGTGGCGTCGGTGATTCCGCGCAACCAGATCGGCACCATCAGCGCGTTGGCGCGTGAGTCCAACGAGGTGCTGGGCGCGTTCATCCGCGGACAGTTCCTGGTGATGCTGGCATTGGGCGTGATCTATGCCGGCGGCCTGTCGCTGGTCGGCCTCAAGCTGGGCCTGCTGATCGGCCTGATTGCCGGCCTGATCAGCTTCATCCCGTACCTGGGCGCGACCACCGGCGTGCTGATGGCGGTGATCGCGGCACTGGTGCAGGCGCAGGGCTTCGACCTGAAGCTGCTGATCCTGGTGGGCGTGGTGTTCACCGTGGGCCAGCTGCTGGAAAGCTACGTACTGACCCCGCGTATCGTCGGCGACAAGATCGGCCTGCACCCGGTGGCAGTGATCTTTGCGGTGATGGCCGGCGGCCAGCTGTTCGGCTTCCTCGGCATGCTGCTGGCGCTGCCGGTGGCGGCGGTGACCAATGTTCTGCTGCGCTATGCGCATCAGCGCTACCGCCAGAGCGAGCTGTACGTGGGCGAGAAGCCGGCGATCGTGCTTGATGGCGTAGTGGACGCCCCCCATATCATCGTTCCGAACGACAAGGGCCCCGACCTGAAGTGATGGGTGTGCCGCAACTGCCGCTGGCCCTGCATTACCCGCGGGACCAGCGCCTGGAGACCTTCATCGGCGCGCCGGATGGCGCGCTGGCGCAGCTGCGCGCGATCGCGGTTGGCGCCAGCCACGACTGGGTCTACCTGGAAGGTGCGGCGGGAACCGGCAAGACCCACCAGGCGCTGGCGATGTGCTCCAGCGCCGAGCAGGCCGGGCGCCTGCCGACCTATGTGCCGCTGGCCAGCGCGGCCGGCCGCGTGCGTGCGGCGCTGGATGGGCTGGAGGCGCGCGAACTGGTGGCGCTGGACGGCCTGGACGAGGTTGCCGGCAACCGCGAGGACGAGATCGCGCTGTTCGATTTCCACAACCGCGCGCGCGCCGCAGGCGTGACCGTGCTGTACACGGCGCAGAAGGCGCCGGAAGCGCTGGGCCTGGTGCTGCCGGACCTGCGTTCGCGCCTGGGCCAGTGCGTGCGCGTGCTGCTGCAGCCGCTGGATGAGGAAGGTCGCGCTGCGGTGCTGCGCGAGCGTGCACTGCGACGTGGCCTGGCCATCGACGAAGCGGCCATCGAATGGCTGCTGTCGCATACCGGCCGTGAGCTGGGTGGATTGATCACCCTGCTGGACTGGCTGGACCGGGAGTCGCTGGCGGCGAAGCGGCGGATCACCGTGCCATTCCTGCGCCAGGTGCTGGAAGAAGGCCGGCCTCGTTACTGAGAGTGGGGTTTGTTTGCAGGGCTGCGCCCTGCACCCGCGGTAGTGCCGGCCGCTGGCCGGCAACTTCAACAGCAACGTCAAAAGCTGGCTTCCTGAGGGGAGGCGCGGTGGCTCAGGTTGCGGGAGACGGCGCAAGTACGTCCATGTAGCCCGATCGCGCCATCCATGGCGCTCACGCCCCCGCAACCGGATCCACCCCCCCTTCGACAGGTTCCCGCGATCTGACTGGTCTGTGTACTGCACTGCTGTTGGTGGGTGTCGACCTTGTGGTGGGTGACGACCGTTGGTCGTCACCGGAGCAAGCGCAGCGAAGCGACCCGCTTTTGCTTTTCTTTCTTTCTTCCGTGGCTGGACGCGCGCGGAAACTGTCAGAGGCCGGGCGGGGTGGGTTCGCGGGGGTGTCCGCGGCATGGATGCCGCGGCCAAGCCCCCAGGGACGGGTTCACGGCGTCCCCCGCGAATCCACCCCGCCCGGCCAAGCACGGCTTTTGATTTGAGCGACCAGCCACGAGGGGCTCAGCCGTTCGCCGCCAACTCAGCATCCAGCGCGCGCAGGCGATCCACGGTCCCGACGTCGGTCCAACGCCCACGATGGTGCTGCCCGGTCATCAACCCCTGCGCCATGAAATGCTTCTGCAGCGGCACCACCGAGAACCTCGGCGGCAGCCGCTCGCTGCCCGGCGCATCGCCGATCACCGCGCGCCAGTCGGCCACGATCGAAGGACGGTACACGCCGATGCCGGCATAGGTCAGGCACGGCCCCGCGCGGTCGTGGTGCAGCAGGCCCTGTGCGTCCAGCCGATAGTCACCGTTCGGATGCTGAACCGGATTGTCGACCAGCACCAGGTGTGCCTGGCCCTGCGGCTCGCGCGGCAGTGTGGCGAAATCGAAATCGGTCCAGATATCGCCGTTCACCACCAGGAACGGGGCATCGCCCAGCACCGGCAGTGCGTTGAGGATGCCGCCGCCGGTTTCCAGCGGGGTCTGCCCTTCGTAAAGGAAATGCAGGCGCAGGCCCCACTGGCTGCCATCACCCAGGGTCGCCGGGAACTGCTCGGCCAGCCACGCGGTGTTGACCACTACCTCGCGCACGCCGAGCGCCGCCAGGCGTTCCAGGTGCCAGACAATCAGTGGCTTGCCGGCCACTTCCAGCAGCGGCTTGGGTGTGTGCAGGGTCAGCGGGCGCATGCGCTCGCCAAGCCCGGCGGCAAAGACCAGCGCCTTCATCGGGCCACGCGCATCGGTGCGCCCAGTTCGGCCAGCGCCGGCTTGATGCGGTTTTCCAGCAGCTGCTGCAGGGGGGCCAGCTCGCGATAGCGAGGCAGCACTTCATCCAGATAGCCGATGAAGCGCGGTGCGTCGTCCAGGTAATGGCCCTTGTTGTCGCGGTAGCGCAGGCGGCAGAACAGGCCGAGGATCTTGACGTGGCGCTGGATGCCCATCCAGTCGGCATCGCGCAGGAAGGTGGCGCGGTCGGGCACCGGCAGGCCGGCGGCGCGCGCGCGTTCGTGGTACTGCGTCAGCCACTCGTCAACGCGCTGCAGCGGCCAGCTCAGGAACGCGTCCTTGAACAGGCTCACCGCGTCGTAGGCGATCGGGCCGCGCACCAGGTCCTGGAAATCCAGCACCGCGGGGCCGTCGTCGACCGGCATCAGGTTGCGCGGCATGTAATCGCGATGGGTCATCAGCTGGGCCTGGCCCAGCGCGTTGTCCATCAGGCGGCGATGCACCCGCTGCAGGCCTTCGATCTCGCCGCAGTCCAGCTCCAGGTTCAGGTGGCGCTGCAGGAACCATTCGTCGAACAGGCCGGCATCGCGCTGCAGCAGCGCCTCGCCGAACTGGCCGAAGTCGGCCGGCACCCGGATCGCCTGCAGGCGCAGCAGCTGTTCGATCGAGCGGCCGAACCATTCGTCAGCGTTGCGCTCATCGAGGATCCTGGCCAGGGTCGGGCCGCCGAGATCTTCCAGCAGCAGGAAGCCGGCCTCCAGGTCCTGCGCCAACAGTGCGGGCACGCGCAGGCCGTTGTCGTGCAGCAGGCCGCGCATGCGCAGCCACGGCCGCGGATCTTCCAGCCCCGGTGGGGCGTCCATCACGATGTGGCTGCCACGGGTGCTGGTGGTGCGCCAGTAGCTGCGCATGCCGGCATCGACCGAGGCGCGTTCGACCACCGCGTCGGCATCATCGAGCTGGGTACGGGCCCACTGCAGGCGCTGCGTGCTGCGCTGGGGATCGGAGGCGGGTTCGGTCATGCGGGCATATCCGGGCGCGCCGGGCGCGCCAACGTCGGCAACAGGAAGGGAAGGGGGAACGGCGTCAGCGGCGACCGCTGAACAGGCGCAGGACGGCCAGCACGGCCACCGCGCCCACCACCGCGCCGAGAAAACCGGCCGGTTCGCCGGGGGCGTACCAGCCCATGTACTGGCCGAACCAACCGGCCAGCAGGGCACCAAGGATGCCCAGCACGATGGTCAGCAGGCAGCCCATGCGGTTGTTGCCGGGCATGAAGAAACGCCCGAGCAGGCCGACGAAGAAGCCGACCAGCAGGATGTACAGCCAGCTGCTGCTGCCGAACAGACCATTCATGCGCGCGGATTCCGCTTGAGTGTGGACGCAGCCTAGCAAGGCCAGGCTGCGTCCGTCACGAGTGCCGGATCAGCAGCAGCCGTGGTCGCCGTGGCGGGTGCCGCTGTCGGCAGCCACCGGCGAGCCGCTGGTCTCGCCGCGCAGGCTGGCGGCGTAGTGCTCGCTGATCACCTTGGACACACAGGCGGTGACCTTCTTGCCCATCGGGATGTGCAGGAACTCGTTCGGGCCATGCGCATTGGAGTGCGGGCCGAGCACGCCGGTGATCATGAACTGCGCGCCCGGGAACTTCTCGCCCAGCATGCCCATGAACGGGATCGAGCCGCCTTCGCCCATGTACATCGCCGGCTTGCCGAAGAAGGCCTGGCTGGCGTCGTCGATGGCCTGGGTCAGCCACGGCGCCATCGCCGGGGCGTTCCAGCCGGTGGAGGCTTTTTCCAGGTCCAGGGTGACCTGCGCGCCGTTCGGCGGATCGCGCAGCAGCGCTTCCTTCAGCAGTTCGCCGCAGGTCTTGCCATCGGCAGTCGGCGGCAGGCGCAGCGACAGCTTCACCGAGGTCTGCGGGCGCAGCACGTTGCCGGCCGATTCCAGCGGCGGCATGCCGCCCACGCCGGTGACCGACAGGGCCGGGCGCCAGGTGCGGTTGAGCACCAGTTCGGTCAGGTCCTCGTTCATCGGACGCAGGCCGTCGACCATCGGGAACTTCTCGAAGATCTCGGTATCGACCACTTCGGCCGCGCGCTTGGCCTGTTCCAGGCGTTCGGCCGGGATTTCGACGTTCATGCCGTCGATCAGGATACGGCCGGTGTCCTGGTCCTCGATGCGCGACAGCAGCTGGCGCAGCAGGCGGAAGCTGGACGGCACAACGCCGGAGGCATCGCCGGAATGCACGCCTTCGTTGAGCACCTTCACGGTGAAGTTGCCGCCGGTCAGGCCGCGCAGCGAGGTGGTGCACCACAGCTGGTCGTAGTTGGCGCAGCCCGAATCCAGGCAGACCACCAGCGACGGCTTGCCGATGCGCTCGGCCAGGTGGTCGACGTACGCCGGCAGGTCGTAGCTGCCGGACTCTTCGCAGGCCTCGATCAGCACCACGCAGCGGGCGTGCGGCAGGCCCTGGGCCTGCAGCGCCAGCACCGCGGCCAGCGAGCCGAAGATGGCGTAGCCGTCGTCCGCACCGCCGCGGCCATACAGCTTGTCGCCGCGCAGGACCGGGGTCCACGGGCCGAGGTCGTCGTCCCAGCCGGTCATTTCCGGCTGCTTGTCCAGGTGGCCGTAGAGCAGGATGGTGTCGTCGCCGGTTTCGGCGCCGGTAGCCGGAATTTCCAGGAAGATCAGCGGGGTACGGCCTTCCAGGCGCACCACTTCAACCTTCAGGCCGGGCAGCTGCTGGGCCCTGGCCCAGTTCTCCATCAGCGTGACCGCCTGTTCCATGTAGCCGTTCTGCACCCAATTGGCGTCGAACATCGGCGACTTGTTGGGAATGCGGATGTAGTCGACCAACTGCGGGACGATTTCGCTGTCCCACTTGTCATTGACGAATTGGCCGAGCTTGGCGCTGTCCATCTGATACTCCGGTTGCATGGGCTGTGATCGCGCCATTCTACGCCTGTGCCGCGGGTAGGGTTTTTCCTACATCACGTCGGGTATTTGGCTGGCTTACGGAAATCCGGGAAACCGATAGGCTGTGCACATGTGGTGACGGACACTGTTCCTGCCGACGGGATTGCCGGTCGGGGCGGCCAGAATCACAGGGAGATAGACGTCGTGCCTTGGAGTGTCGTGTTGAGGGCACTGGTGCTGGTAGTGGGGATCGCTGGGGCGCATGCCGCCGAACCGATCGACATCAACCGCGCCGATGCCCAGGCGCTGCAGCAGGGATTGACGATGGTCGGAGCCGCCAAGGCCGAGGCGATCGTCGAGCACCGGCGCAGACACGGCCCGTTTCATCGCGTCGAGGACCTGGCGCAGGTGAAGGGGATAGGGAAAGCAATCGTCGAACGGAATCGACAGCGGATCACCGTAGGCAACAGGTTGTTGCCGGCGGATCCGGTACCCGGATCGGTACCGGTGCGGACCGTACCCAGGCGCTGACAGCAGGAATCGTCGGAACCGGCAGGAGGCTGGTTCACCGGTCGCGGACAGGAAGGCCGTGACCACCGACCGCCGCAGGATGCGGCACCAATCACCAGGATGGTGGCATCACAGACCTGTGGAAGGGGCTGAGATACAAACAGGACAGACGCGGCCGCGTGCAGGACGCAACGCTTCCCCCACAGCGCAGGATGCGAGGGGGCGGCAGCAGGCCGACAAGGACGTAACGATTGCCCGGTACGACACATGGCTGTGTCGCCGGGCAGTTTCATTTCCGGCGCCAGGTTTTGCCGCGGCCACTACGGGCCGATGGTGTACGGTGGCCGCTCCGCATGGAAAGGACCCCCGCTGGATGCTTCCGCACCGCCCCACGACCCTGATGCTCGCCCTTGCACTGGCCCTGCCGCTGCTGGCCCATGCCGCTGCGCCGACACCGGCTGCCAAGCCCGCAGCTGCCACTGCCGGCACCGCCGAAGTGCGCGGGCCGACCGACCTGAAACCGGGTGAATACCTGTGGCATCCGGAAATCTCGCCGACCGGCCCGATCGTGCTGGTGGTCAGCCTCGATGAGCAGCGGGCCTACGTCTACCGCAACGGCATTGCCATCGGCCTGACCACGATCAGCTCGGGCAAGGCCGGGCACGAGACACCGACCGGCGTGTTCACCATCCTGCAGAAGGACAAGGACCACAAGTCCAACCTCTACAACAGCGCGCCGATGCCGTACATGCAGCGCCTGACCTGGGACGGCATCGCCCTGCATGGCGGCAGCCTGCCCGGGCACCCGGCCTCGCACGGCTGCGTACGCCTGCCGCAGGCCTTCGCGCAGAAGCTGTTCAGCGAAACCCAGCGCGGCGATACCGTCGTGGTGGCCGATGCCAAGAGCTCGCCGATGACCCTGGCCTATCCGTCGGTGCTGGCACCGGTCAACGCACGCGGCCAGGCCCTGCCGGAGACGGAGGGTGGGGCGCCGGCACAGGCCTGGTGGAACGACAGCGCGGCGCCGGCCGGGCAGGTCGGCATCCTGGTCAGCCTGCACGACCAGCGCCTGTACGTGCTGCGCGATGGCGTGATGATCGGCGAGTCGCCGCTGAAGGCGGACGCGCTGCCGGCCTTCCAGGGCACTACCCTGTTCGTGATGGGGCAGGGTTTCAGCGATACGCCCAGCCCGCTGGACGCGAACCAGCGCCTGCACCGGTGGACGGCCTACCCGTTGCTGGGCCAGGACCGCGCCCAGGCCACGCCGGACCTGCTGGCCACGCCCTCGCTGCCGATGGCGCTGCCGGCCGATTTCGCCCGCCAGCTGTACCAGGTGCTGGTGCCGGGCACGACCCTGCTGGTGACCTCGCTGCCGGCGGTCCGCCCAAGCCCGGCTGAATCCGGAATGCAGCCGGTCTTGGAATCCGAGCCGCCAGGGTCCACCCTCAAGGGCAACTGAGTCCCCTCGTTGTGCCCATGACTGCATCCCGCCTGTGCCGGCTGGCCGCGTTCGGCCTGCTGGCGACCTCGGCCAGCGCCCCGGCGCTGGCACAGACGCCCGCCCTTGCCACCAGCGCCGATGATCTGGCTGCCCTGCTGTCGCGCAGTGCGCCCAAGGCCGACCGCCACGTGTTGCAGCTGGCGGCGCACGCCATGCGCTGTGCGTTGCAGCGTCCGGAGCTGGGCGTCAACGGTGATCGCCTCAGCGTGATCGACTACTCGCGGCCGTCCACCGAGCCGCGCCTGTGGGTGTTCGACCTGGCCCACCAGCGCCTGCTGTTCGAGGAATGGGTGGCGCATGGCCGCAACAGCGGCGAGAACCGCACCGAGCACTTCTCCAACCGCGATGGCAGTTTCATGTCCAGCCTCGGCGCGTTCACCGCACAGGAGACCTACATGGGCGGCAACGGGTATTCGCTGCGCCTGGCCGGGCTGGAACCGGGCTTCAATGACCGCGCGCGCGAACGCGCGATCGTCATCCACGGCGCGCCGTATGTGAACCCGGCCACCGCGCAGCTGCAGGGGCGGCTGGGCCGCAGCCTGGGCTGTCCGGCGGTGCGCCTGTCGGTGGCCAAGCCACTGATCGATGCGTTGCGTGGCGGCACGATGGTGTTCGCCTATTACCCCGACCAGGACTGGTTGAAACACTCGCAGCTGCTGGCCGGCGGGTGCGGCGGCCAGGGTACGCTGGCCACGCGGTGATGCACGATGGCGCGCGGCGTGATGCAATGCGCCGATGAACGTCGACTCCCTGCTGCACACTCCGAGCCAGGTCATCTCCTGCCTGGACTACCGCCGCGAACGCTGGCGCAACGGCCTGGGCTGGACGCGTGAGATCCTGCGCCTGCCGGCACAAGGCGATGACTGGGCATTGCGCCTGTCGGTGGCCGAGATCGAACAGGACGCCGCGTTTTCCGCGTTCCCCGGCGTGGAACGCGAGCTGGTGCTGCTGCAGGGCAATGGCGTGCGCCTGCGTTTCGAGGATGGCCGCGTGGCGGAAGTGTTGCCACCGCATGGGCGGGTGCGCTTTGCGGGTGAGGAAAGGCTGCACGGCGAACTGGTGGATGGCACCACCCACGATTTCAACCTGATGTGGAAGCGCGATCTGCTGCAGGCCGAACTGCTGCATCGGCCGCTGGTGGGCTCGATGTTCTTCTTCTGCGAGCCGGGCGTGGCCTGGGCGTTGCATCTGTTGGCCGGTCAGGCGGCGTTCGGTGCCGACAGTGGCCTGCCGCCGCTGCAGGCCGGCGATACCGCGTGGTTGTCAGCGGGTGAACGGCAGCGGCACGCTTTGCAGGGCGGGGGCGAGTTGTTGGTGATACGGGTCAGTGCGGCGGCGGGATGATGCCTCGGCGCCGGTGGGCGCCATCCACGCAACGCGTGGATGCGGCGACCTCAATACACATCGCGCCGGTAACGACCGGCCAGCAGTAGCGCTTCCTTGTC
Source organism: Stenotrophomonas sp. YJH_SMC_122 (assembly GCF_059369535.1). Lineage (NCBI taxonomy): Bacteria > Pseudomonadati > Pseudomonadota > Gammaproteobacteria > Lysobacterales > Lysobacteraceae > Stenotrophomonas > Stenotrophomonas sp. YJH_SMC_122. The sequence continues at coordinate 112,176 of NZ_JCAFST010000001.1, forward strand.
CGCAGTCCCCAGCACCTGCTCGATCACCGCATCCACCGCCGGGGCCATGCCCTGCAGGCTGCCGCAGACCAGGATCGTCGCGCCGTCATCCACCCACTGCCGCAGCGTTGTTGCTTCGGCCAGCAGCCGGTCCTGCACGTAGCGATGCGCACCGCCATCGCGGCTGAACACTGCATCCAGCCGCGCCAACGTTCCGCTGGCCAGCATTGCCTGCAGCTCGTCGCCGAAATGGAAGTCGTGTGCGGCGGTGCGCTCACCGAACAGCAGCCAGGTGCGGCGCGCGCCCTGCTGGGCACGTTCGTGCAGGTGTGCGCGCAGGCCGGCGATGCCGGTGCCGTTGCCGATCAGCAGCAGCGGTACCTCGGCGGCGACGCCGTGGAAATTGTCGTTGCGGCGCAGGCGCAGCTGCACCGGTTCGCCAAGTGCGGCGTGGTCGCACAGCCAGCCGCTGCCGATGCCGGGTGTTCCATCGGCGCGAAGCTGGCGACGCAGCAGCAGCTCCACCGCGCCGTCGGCCATCACTGAGGCGATGGAGTACTCGCGATGCGGCAGCGGCTGCAGGGTCGCCAGCAGCGCGGGCAGATCACCCGGGGGAACCAATGAAGGCAGGTGCGAGCGCGCGACGCGTGCCAGCAACGTCTGCCCGTCGTCCAGCACCCTGTCCGCATCGAAGCGCTGTGCGTCCAGCCAGGCACGCACGGTGTGCGACGCATGCTGCGGGCCGATCTCGGCGATGTCGCCGGCCTGCCACTGCGCCTCTGCGTCGGCCGGTGGCTGCAGGCGCAACCAGTACACCGGACCGCCGGGGCTGCCCGGGTTCAGATGTTCGCGCTGCAGCAGCGTCCACGGCTGGTACGCGGCCGGGCTCCAGTCGGGCAGTTCACTGGCGCCGCCGCCGAGTTGTCCCAGCAGCTGTTGCCAATGACGAAGCGCTGCCGGATCGGCGTTGTCGACCTCGATCGCATCGAACAGCGGATGCGCGCCGTGCTGGCGCAGCCATTGGTCAAGCTGGTGGCCGAATCCGCAGAAGTGGCCGTAGCTGCGGTCGCCCAGTGCGAGCACGCCGTAGTGCAGGTGCTGCAACGGAGGCGGCGTGGCCATCACCCCGCGCAGGAACGGTAGGGCGTGGTCGGGCGGATCGCCTTCGCCGGTGGTGCTGGCAATGAACAGCGCGCGCTGGCTGTCGGCCAGCAACGCTGCATCTACCTCGTGCAGTCCGCGCACACGCACCGGCACGCCGGCACCACGCAGGGCCTCGGCACTGCGTTCGGCCAGTTCGCGGGCAAAGCCGGTCTGGCTGGACCAGACCAGCAGGAGCGGTGCGGTATCGGCGGACGCCGCATCATCGCGCGGACGAGTGCGCCACCACAGGGCTGCGCAGGCCAGCGCGTACAGCGCGGTGGCGATGATGGCGATCTGCGATTGCCGTGCCGGCGGCGCGCCGTGCCACCACGCTTCGCCGAGATGCAGGCGCAGCAACGCCCAACCGATCAGCGCCAGCAGAAGCAGGACCAGGCCGTTGCCGAGCCATGCGCGTGACGGCCGGGTGCTCATGCATCCTGCTCGTCGAGCAGGCGCTGGAAGGCGCTGCTGAGGAACTCCCGCGCGCCATCTGCTGCACGGTGCAGGTAGCGTGCAGCCAGGCCTTCGCGCTCGGCCAGTGCCATGCCCTGTTCGCGACCGAGGACGGTCAGCGCGGTGGCCCAGGCATCGGCGTGCATCGCATCGCCGGCCACCACCGTGACTGCGGCAGCGACCTGGCGCACCGGCCTGCCGGTACGCGGATCGAGACTGTGGCTGTAGGCCTCGCCATCGACCCAGTACTGGTGCCAGCGATCGCCGGAGGTGGCCACCGCCTTGCCCTCCAGTACCAGCACCCGTGGCGGAGTATCGGTCTGCGCATCCTCTTCCGGCGCCGATTCCACCAGCACGCGCCACGGCTGGCCATCCGGTTTCCGGCCATAGCCGGCCAGTTCGCCACCGACCTCGATCAGCGCGGCAGCGATGCCTTGTCCGCGCAGCCACGCGGCGACGTGATCGACGCCGAAGCCCTTGGCGATCGCAGAGAGATCCAGTTCCAGCCCACCCGGTTGCAGCAGCGCATCGCCCTGCCACTGCAAGCGCTGCCAACCGCAGCGCTCGCGCGTGGCCTGTACGGTGGTGGCACCGGGCTGGCGGCGCTCGCCGGCGTGTGCACCGAAGCCCCACAGCGCAACCAGCGGACCGAGGGTGGGATCGAAGGCGCCGTCACTGGCGGCAGCGATGGCCTGTGCGCAGGCCAGAACGTGGCGCGTTTCGGCGGGCAGTACACACCATTGGCCAGTGTCGGCGCGGTTGTAGCGGCTCAGATCCGAACCGCGCTCCCAGGTACTCATCTGCGCGACCACCTCGTCCAGGCGCGCCTGGATGCCGGCATGCAGCAGATGCAGGTCGCGCTGGCGCGGCGCAACCAGCGACACGCTCCAGGTGGTGCCCATGGTGGTGCCACCGAGGCGGGCGATGTCGTACAGGGAATCGGTCATGGCGGGTGTTGCGGGCGCGATGCCGGGACGTGCCCGGCATCGCGGTCCACGTCTATTACTGCGGCAGCACTTCCAGCGTGGCGACGTAGCTCAGGCGGCGCTTGGCGGCCTGCTTCACCGAGGTCCTGTTGTCTTCGGTGCCGGTTTCCAGCCAGTACATGCCGGCTTCCGGCCAGGTCACCTTGATCTCGCCCTTGGCATCGCTGGTGACCTTCAGCTCGTCCTGTGCGTTGCGGTAGCGGGTGGCGCCACGCACGATCTCGAACTCCAGGCCGGCGGTCGGCTTGCCATCGACCAGCACGCGGAAGGTCGATTCCTCGCCGGCGAACAGGTCGTTCGGGTGGCCGACGGCGATCAGCTCGATGCCGCGGTTGGTCGGCTTCAGCGCGGTGTCGTTCGGCGCACCGTTGGTGACGAAGGTCTCCACGCGGCCCACCGACTGGCTCAGTTCCAGCTTCTTCGCGTCCTTGGGCAGTTCGCCGAGGGTTGCCACGCTGCCACGCCAGCGCTTGCGCTCGCCGTTCTGCTCGTAGGTGGCGAACAGGCCGTCATTGACCGACGCGATGCGGTAGGTGCCGGGCTGCTTCAGTTCGATGTCGAACACGCTGCGGTACTTGCCGGTCGCTGCGTTCTGCGGCTGCACGGTGCTGCCGTCCGGCGCGGTGATCACCAGCGATTCCAGCCGCAGCGGCACGTGGTTGAAGTAGAACAGGTCGTTGGAGACCGCACCGTCGACGGTGATCCACGGTGCATTGCCGGCGATCACGGTCTGCGAGGGCAGCAGCCAGGCCTTGTGGGCCAGGGCGGAGAAGGGAAGGGCAGCGGCCAGGGCGGCGGCGAGGACGAGCGTGCGCTTCATGCGGAGGACTCCAGTGGATGCGGGGTGATGCGGCAAGGAGAAGGGGATTACGACTTAATCCCCTCCGTCCCCTTTTCAGGGTTTGACGGACAGGGTGACCTGGCCCAGTTCGGTGGCGCCCTGCGCCTTGCCGTTCTGCGCGGCGGTGGCCGGCCAGGTAAAGGGGATCTTCAGCAGTTCACGGCCGCCGACTTCGCGCACTGCTTCGACCACCAGGGTGTAGTTGCCGGGGGCCAGCTGCTTCAGTGCCGGCTGCCTGTCGTTGAACGACAGCGCGTGCTTGCCGGCCGGGCGGGTCGGGCCGGTCACGCCGTCCACCGGCACCTGCAGGGTGCGGCCGCTCTTGCGCCACCACTGGCGCAGGTCGGGCAGCCACTTGGTGCCGTGGCCTTCGCTGTTGCTGGTCTGCTGGTACCAGACCGACAGGTTGGCCGCGACCTTCTGGTCGGCGCCTTCCAGCCACACCGCCACATACGGGCGGTGGTATTCGGCCACGTTGAGCTTGGGCACTTCGACGTTGATGTCGAGGGTGGCGGCATAGGCCGGCGAGGTGGCCAGCAGGCCGCTGAGGGCGATGGTCAGGGTGACGCGCATGGGGCGGCTCCGGAGGAACGGATGGAATTCACGGTGGAAGTCAGTGGATCAGCAGCAGGGCGATCAACAGCGGGATCATCAGGCCGAGGCCGACCAGCGGCCAGGTCATGCGCCGCTGCCGCGCATGCAGGTGCAGCAGGAACAGGCCGGTGATGCAGAACACCAGGCAGGCCACGGCGAACAGGTCCAGGAACCAGCCCCATGCCGGGCCTGCGTTGCGGCCCTTGTGCAGGTCGTTGAGGTAGGAGACCACGCCGCGCGAAGTCGATTCGTACTCCACCGCGCCGGTCTCGCGGTCGATGCTCAGCCAGGCGTCGCCACCGGGGCGTGGCAGCGACAGGTAGATCTCCTCGGCCGACCACTCGGCCGGACGTCCACCGATGGCGATGCCCAGCTGCGTGTCCAGCCATTGCCGGGCCGGGCGCGGGATCGGCGCGTTGCCGTCTTCGCGCGTGCCGAGCTGTCCAAGCAGATCGGCCGGCAGTTCCAGATGCTGGTTCTGCACCTGGGGTTTGGCCTCGATCTTCGCGGCATGGTTGAGAGTCAGGCCGGTCACCGCGAACAGCAGCATGCCGATCAGGCACACCGCCGAGCTGATCCAGTGCCACTGGTGCAGCGTCCGCAGCCAGAAGCCACGGTTCTGTTGCTGCGCCACGGTGGAAGAGGCAGGACGGCTCACGGCACGGTTCGAGGCGGACGGGGACTGCCCATTACATCATTGATGAGAATAGCTCGCAATTGCGTGTCGTTCTGTATCCCGGAGTTGTTTCGGGTTGCCGGCCAGCGGCCGGCACTACCGATCGGTGGATCCACGCCATGCGTGAAGCAGGAGCAGGACGCGGCGGTCAGAACTTCGCGTTCAGCGAAATCCAGTAGCTGCGGCGCTGGTCCTTGGTCGCATAGTCGTCCACGCAGTTGAACTCGCTCTGGCTGATCAACAGGCACGACTGCGAGACGAAATCCTTGTCGAACAGGTTGTTGACCCGTGCGTTCACCGTCAGCCAGGGCGTGGCCTTCCAGCTGCCACCGAGATGGAAGATCGTGTAGTCCTCGTAGTAGCGGGTGTGGCTGGCGCCGTTGGCGTCCAGCAGCGTGTCGCGGTAGCGGTCGTAGCGGCCCTCGCCGATCAGCGACAGGCTGACCGCTTCGTTGACCTGCCAGTTGAGGCTGGCGTTGGCCATGTGTTTTGCCGGCATGGTGCCGCTGATCGGCAGCCCCTTCTGTGCGCCACTGGTCTGCTCGCTCCTGGTCCAGGTGTAGTTGCCGCGCAGCTGCAGGGTATCGAGCAGGTCGACGTGGGCGGCCAGTTCGGCACCCCGCGTTTCAGCCTTGTCGATGTTCACGCTCTGGGTGAAGGTGCTGTAGCCCAGTGCGGCCCAGCCCGGGCCGATGTCCACGCAGTAGCCGCTGCCGGCGCGGGCCACTTCGCAGTTCGGGAAGGTGCCACCGCTGGCGATCTTGTCTTCGAACTTATTGAAGAAGCCGGTGACGTTGAAGCCCCAGCGTTGGCCTTCGTAGTAGGCGGCCAGCTCGTAGTTGGTGCTGGTTTCAGGCTTGAGATTCGGCGAACCGACCAGTGGCAGCACGCCCTGACCACCGAAGCCGGTGATGCCCGGGAACAGCTGGTCCGGTCGCGGGGTCTTGTAGCCGGTGCTGACGCCGCCCTTGAAGGTCCAGGCATCGCTGGCGTTCCACACCAGGTAGCCACGCGGGCTGACGTGGCTGCCGAACACGTTGTGGTCGTCGTAGCGCAGGCCGAAGGTGGCGGTGAGGGTGTCAGTCAGCGCCCAGTTGTCTTCGGCGAACAGGGCCCACATGCGGTGTTTCTGCTTGGTGTTGCTGCGATAACCGGCGCCATCCATGCCGAACACGCCGTCGATCATGTCGGTGTCGTTGTACTGGCCACCCACGTTCAGCGTGTGCGCGCCGAAGTCCAGGTCGAGCATCGTGTCCAGCACGTAGCCTTCCAGTTCCATGGTGCGCAGCGGGCGCGGCAGGAACGTCTGCAGGCGTGCGATCTCGCTCGGGTTGAGGGCGGCCAGGGCGTTGCCTCGGCCGGCCGCACAATGGTTGGCAGCACCGGTGCGGCGGCAGACGTCATTCCACAGCGTCTGCAGGTTGGCGCGCTCTTCCAGGGTCAGCGGCAGCGAACGGCCCAGGTTGCTGCTCTTGCTGTGGGTCAGCGAGGTCTGCCAGGTGCCGAAGCTGTAGCGGCCCTGGTGGGTCAGCGACAGCTGGTCGCGCTCATAGCGCTGGTAGGCGGTGTAGCCCACGCGCGGCTGCACCACGCGGCGGGTGACGATGCCGCTGCCGTTCGGGTTGGGGATGACCGCATTGCCGACGCGCCAGAGGCTGGCCAGGCTGTCCAGCGTGCCGGTCTGGCCTTCGCGGTTGTCGTACTTCTGCCGCGACACGTCGTAGTCCAGCCACAGTTCGTGATCGTCGTTGACGCGGAAGTCCAGGCGTACGCCGGTGTTCCAGTTGGTATTGGCCACCGACTTGCCACCACCGCCGAAGCCGATGCTGCGCTCCCACAGGCTGCCGTCGGGCAGGGTCAGTGCGTCCCACTCCGGGTTCGATGCCTTGGCATCGTAGTAGCTGCCGCGCACCGCCAGGCTGAGGCGGTCCTTCAGCAGCGGGCCGCTGAGGTACAGGTCGGTGGTGCGTGCATCGCCGAACTGATCGTCCTGCTGCACGCTGAAGCCCTGGGTGAGCGCACCCTGCCAGCGGTCCTGGTTGCGGCGGGTGATGATGTTGATGACGCCGCCCATTGCATCCGAGCCGTACAGGGTGGACATCGGGCCGCGCACGACTTCGATGCGTTCGATTGCATCCAGCGGCGGCAGGTAGGCGAACTGGCCGCCACCGAAGTTGTTCGGGTACAGCTGGCCGACATTGCTCTGGCGACGGCCATCGATCAGTACCAGGGTGTATTCGGACGGCAGGCCGCGCATGGAGATGGTGGCGCGACCGTTCTTGTCGGTGGCCTCCAGGCCGACGTCGATGCCTTCGACGTCGCGCAGCGCGTCGACCAGGTTGGTGTAGGGGCGCTTGCTGAGTTCCTCGCGGCTGACCACGCTGATGCTGGCCGGTGCATCGACCACCTTCTGCTCGAAGCCGGAGGCGGTGACCACCACCTTGTCCAGCGTCTGTGGCGCGCCGGAAGCGTCACCGTGGGCGAAGGCAGGGGCGGTCATGGCGGCCAGCACGGCGCTGGTCAGCAGGGTACGGGACAGGGACGAACGGACACGATGGCGCTGGGCCATGGCAGTTACCTCGAAGGATGCAGGGTGGCGCGATGCCGTGCGCGAAGGGCGCGGCAGGCGCGGAAGGCCCGGTCAGGGGCGGCAGGGATGAAGCAGGCAGCGGCGTACAGGCGTGACCACGCAGGCGGTCACGTCGGGCCGTGGATCAGGCGAGCGGCGGCGCCTGGCCGCGTTGCTGGCGACGCCCGGGCGCATCGGCCCAGGGCGTGTCTGGAGTGGCCAGCGGCCAGTCCGGGCGCACGCCGGTCATGGCCGGCGTGGCGGGTACGAGGTCGAGTTCAGTGCGCAGCCATTGGCTGGCCAGCAGCAGCGGCGGGTGTGCGTTCTCAGTCGCTTTCACCGGAGTGGAGGCACCGCGGCGCAGCTTGGCCGGCGCCTCTTCTTGCAGGGGGGCTTCGCCACCGCGCTCTTCCAGCGGCATCTGCACGGCCATTCCGGCCTGCCCGTGTGGCAGCAGTGGCAGGGTGCCCAGCAGCAAGGCCAGCATCGCCACCCACGCCAGCAGGCTGGCCAGCGCAGGACGCTGGCCGCGCATGGCGGCGCCCATCTTGCGATGGATGAGTGGGCGAGGGCGAAACGGGCGCAGCAAGCAGAGGTCCCCAGAGGTCTGCCGGCAGCGGCCGGCATCAACGGGGCGTGATTGTAATGAGAGCTTTTAGCTGTTGCAAATGAGAATGATTGCCAAACCGACTCAGGCTTGCCGAATGGGGCTCAGACTTCGCTCCAGCGCCGCAGCAGGTTGTGGTACACGCCGGTCAGCTGCAGGATCGCCTCGGCGTCGCCGCCGGTCTGCCGCAGGCGCTCGATCGAGCCATCCATTTCCCACAGCAGGCGGCGCTGCACATCGTCGCGGACCATGCTCTGCACCCAGAAGAACGACGCCACGCGCGCGCCGCGGGTGACGGGGCGCACTTGATGCAGGCTGCTGGACGGGTAGACGATCAGGTCGCCAGCCGGCAGCTTCACTTCGTGCTCGCCGTAGGTGTCGCTGATGATCAGCTCGCCGCCCTCGTACTCCTCGGGCGCGGACAGGAACAGGGTGCAGGAGATGTCCGAACGCAGCTGTTCGCCGTTGGCCAGGTTCATCACGGCGCCATCGACATGGAAGCCGTAGGTGCCGCCGCCGCTGTAGCGGTTGAAGCGCGGTGGCAGGTACTTCAGTGGCAGCGCGGCGCTGAAGAACAGCGGATGCCGGGCCAGCGCGACGAGGATGATCTCGCCCAGCTCGCGGCGCAGCGGCGACGCCTCGGGCAGCTGCTGGTTGTGCTTGGCCTGCGCGCCCAGATGGCCGACGGTTTCGCGGCCATCGGTCCAGTCGGCAGCATCGAGGCGGCGGCGGAAGTCGGCCACCTGGTCGGCGCTGAGAACATCGGGGATGTGCAGCAGCATGCGGAACTCCTCAGAGCGACGGTGGCGCGACCAGGGCGCGCACCTGTGGATGCGGCGATGCGGCCAGCTCCGGCACGATGTGCGCCATGAACGCCGGGCTGCCGTGCGCCAGTGCAAGCTGCAGCCAGTGCACGGCCTGCTCGACCTGGCCGGCCTGCAGCAGGATCGAGGCATAGTTGGCCTGGCCGCGGAAATCACCGGCCTCGGCCGAGCGCTGGTACCAGGCCAGCGCCGCCTGCGGATCGGGTGCGGTATCCAGCCCGTCCTCGAGGTGGCGGGCCAGCAGGTTCATCGATTTGGCATGGCCCAGGTGCGCGGCACGGGTGTACAGGGCCAGTGCCTGCGCGCGGTCCTGGGTCACGCCGCGGCCGGTAGCCAGCAGGTTGGCCAGGTTGTACAGGCCCCAGTCCAGCCCGGTGTCGGCCGCACGCCGGTACCACACCGCCGCCAGTGCCGGGTTGGCCGTGGTGCCCTGGCCCAGCTCATGGCAGCGGCCGAGCATGTTCATCGCCATCGGCGCGCCGTTGTTGGCGGCGGTTTCGTACCAGAGCAGCGCGGCCGAGGCGTCCTGTGCGGTGCCTTTGCCTTCCATGAGCATCTGCGCGAGCAGCAGTTGTGCCTCGACCTGTCCGGCCTGCGCGGCGTCGCGCACGCGTGCGAACGCGGCCTGCGGATCGTGCTGCAGCAGCTCGGCCAGGGCGTCGCTGTCGATGGGAGTGCGGGTAACCATGGGGTGAGTATCGCCGGAAACAAAAACGGCGGCAGGAGCGCCTGCCGCCGTGGTGGAGCGAAGCTACATCAGAACTTCACGTTCAGTGCCAGGGTGGCCGAGCGACCCGGGGCGATGCTCGCGTAGTGCGAGGCATAGGCCTTGGTGAAGTAGGTCTTGTCGGTCAGGTTCTGCACGTTGAGCTGCAGGCTGATGTTGTCCTGGATCGCGTAGCTGGCCATCGCGTCGAAGCGGGTGTAGCTCGGGATCCACTTGGTGTTGGCGACATCACCGTACTGCTTGTCCGAGTAGAACGCGCCGGCGCCGAGGGTCAGGCCGATCGGGAAGCGGTAGGTGGTCCACAGGTTGGCGCTGTGCTTGGCAGTGTTCGGGAACACGTTGCCGTTGTAAGGCGACGGCACGTACACGTTGGACGGGCAGGTGCGGCCCACCGGTGCGCCACAGACGAAGCCGTTGTCCTTCAGTTCCGAGTCCAGGTAGGTGTAGCCGCCGTACAGGCTCCAGGCGTCGGTCAGCTGGCCGGTGAAGCCCAGTTCGAAGCCGTTGATTTCCTTCTTGCCGGCGTTCTGGCTGGTGCCGTTGTCGACCGTCACGCGTGCGTTGTTCATCACGGTGTGGAAGATCGCTGCGGTCAGGTTCAGGCGCTGGTCGAAAAGGTCCCACTTGGTGCCCAGTTCGAGGTTCTTCGTGTCCTGCGGCTTGAGGTCGGCCACGGCGGCGCTCAGGCCGTCCGAACCGTCACCACCGTCCATGCCGGGCGGGGTCGAGGAGGTGCCCCACGACAGGTAGATGCTGCCGTTGGCGGCCGGCTTGAACACCACACCGGCCTGGTAGTTCAGGAAGTCGTTGCTGTTGCGCACGCGGGTCGGTGCCTTGCCCGCCACCGGAGTAGTCAGGGTGGTGCGGAAGTCGTCGTAGCGCAGGCCGAGGTTGATCATCCACTGCTCATTGAGCTCGATGGTGTCGAACACGTAGGCCGAGGTGGTCCTGGTGCGCTGCTCGACGTCCAGTGCCTTGTCGCTGCGGTACACCGAATGCGTGGCCGCCCACGGATCGCGCGGATCCGGATGGGCGAAATCGGTGCAGTTGTAACCGGTGGCCGCGCCGGTGGTCGGGCACTTGCTGTTGCCGGTGAGCGGGTTGCTGGTGCCCGGCGTCATCAGGTAGCTGCCGCGGGTCATCTTCTCGTCGCTGTATTCCACGCCAGCGCTGTAGCTGTGCTTGAGCGCGCCGGTCTGGAAGGCGCCGGTCAGGCCCAGCTGGTCGGCGAAGCTCTTGACGTCGACGGCACGACTGTTGGTACGGCGCCACAGGGTGCCGTAGTTGTTCGGGTTGCCCTGGCTGTCGTCCGGCTGGGTCCACAGGTAATCGTTGCTGGTGTTGCCCAGGCGCGCGATGTTGCGCAGCTTGTGACCGCCGAAATCGTAGCTGGCATCGAGGGTGCTGATGTCGGCGCGGGTGCGCTGGAAGTCACGGTCGACCAGGCCGTAGTAGTTGTTGCGGTCCGGCACCATCGGGCGGCCATCGACCCACTTCGAGGCCGGCGCACCGTTCGGGTTGCCATAGGGGAAGCCGCCGGCGTCCGGCAGGTCATCGCTCTGCATGTGGTAGTGGCTGGCGATCAGCTGCGCCGGGCCGTTCAGGCCGAATGCGATCGACGGTGCGACGCCCCAGCGGCTGACATTGGCGGCGTCGCGGCCAGCGATGTCCGATTCGTGCTTCATCAGGTTCAGGCGCGCGGCGATGCCATCGCCCAGCACGTAGTTGGCGTCCACGGTGCCGCGTGCGTAGCTGTCGGTACCGATGCCCATGCTGGCGCTGGTCTCGTTCTTCAGCTTCGGCGTCTTGCTCACCAGGTTCAGGCTGCCACCACCGGAATCACGGCCACCGTAGGCCGAGCTCGGGCCCTTGACCACTTCCACCTGCTCCAGGTCGAAGATTTCGCGGGTCTGCGAGCCGACGTCGCGCAGGCCGTCGACGAAGACGTTGCTCTGCGAATCGAAGCCACGGATGAAGGGGCGGTCGCCGGTCGGGTTGCCGCCTTCGCCGGCACCGAAGGTGATGCCCGGCACCATGCGCAGCGCATCCTGCAGGTTGGTCGCACCGGTTTCGGCGATCAGCTTCTCCGAGACGATCGACACCGACTTGGGGGTGTCCAGCAGTTCGGCGGTGAACTTCGGCGAGGACGGATTGAACCAGCTGCCGCGCACCTGCACCTTGTCCAGGTCGGTGGCCTTGCTGGATGCGGCATCGGCGCTGTCGGCAGCCTGCGCGGCCAGCGGCGCGAAGCCAGCGGCCAGGGTGGCGGTGGCGAGCAGGGATACGCGCGGGGCGTGTTTGCGGGACGTGATGTGGGTCATGGCTATGGGTAGTGGCGTGGATCGGGAAACGGCGAAGGCCGAAGCGCAGACAGCGCGACGACACGTAGAGAGCTTTTCTGTAGAACCGGGCCGATGCCCGGCGATGCGGTGAACGACTTCAGGCGCACGGCAACGGCCGCAGGGCGCCTCAGCCGGCGTGCGGTGCGGGCGGCGCGTGGCCGGGGTTCAATCGCAGTGCGGGATCGTGCAGTTGCCGGCGCAGGGCGTCGGAGCGCCATAGCGGAACATGTGCGACCAGGGGCGCGCGCAGGGGTGCCAGTCCGGTGCAGGGCGTGTTGCCCTCACCCTCAAGCGGCGGCTCCGGTGCAGGTGCAGCATGTTGCGGACATTCGTCTGCCGACGGCGCCGGCAATGGCATGACCTGACGCAACCCTTCGGCATGTGCCTGCCAACCTTGGGCAGTCGGGTCGTTGCTGCGTCCTTCGTGCAGCGCCGACCAGCCCAGCAGCAGCGTCAGCAGCACGGCCACGGCCAGCGGCCACCCCTGGCGGGCGAGCTGGCACAACGTGGCAGTGGGCGCGGGCGAAGCCATGGCGCGAGGGCGGAGTCGTTACGAAGATGTTACGTAGAATAACATCAACGATAATGATTCGCATGTACGGGATGTTGCGGGACGTCGGGGCGGCCGGGGAACGCCCTCGGAAGGCCCTTGCGGGCCTCCTGCAGATCCAGCCCATGGGTGGATACCCCAGGTCGGGGCGCGGCCTCAATCGCGGTCGTCGCGCGTCCAGACGGCGTCGTGTTCGCGCTTCACCGGGAACCTGGGTACCGGCGTGTAGGCCGGGGCGCACAGGGCGCGGCCATCGCGCACGTCGAAGCGCGCACCGTGCAGTACGCACTCCACGCTGCCTTCGGCGGTGTTGAATTCGCCAGAGGACAGCTCGAATTCCTCGTGCGTGCACTGGTCTTCCAGCGCGTACAGCTCGCCGTCGAGGTTGAACACCACGATCGGGGTGCCGGTCACCTCGTCGAACACGCTCTTCATTTCACCGGGCAGCAGCTCGTTGCTGGCGCACACGAAGGTCCAGGTATCGCTCACGCGGCCGCTCCGGCCAGCGGTTTTTCCAGGATCTCGAAGCGCAGGTCGTCGCGCTTGGGGATGCCGAAGCGTTCGTCGCCATACGGGAAGGGTTTCTTGATGCCGGTCCGCTGGTAGCCACGACGCTCGTAGAAGGCGATCAGTTCGTCGCGTACGTCGATCACCGTCATCTGCATCACCGGCACGTTCCATTCGCGTGCGGCGTGGGCTTCGGCGGCGTCCATCAGCTGCTTGCCGACGCCGCCGCCCTGCTGCGCCGGATCGACCGAGAACATGCCGAAGTAGCCCTTGCCGTCGACATCGGCAACGTGGGCGCAGGCGACAAGAAGGCCATCGCGCTCGGCCAGCAGGATGGTGGAGCGCGGGCGGTCCAGGTCGGACTGGATGCCTTCGGCGTCGATGCGGGCGCCATCCAGCAGGTCGGCTTCGGTGGTCCAGCCCACGCGGCTGGCGTCGCCCCGGTAGGCCGAGGTGACGAGGGCGATCAGGGCGGGGATGTCGGCCGGCGTGGCGGCGCGGAAGGTCAGGGTGCTCATGGGCCCATTCTAGGTGGGGTGTGGGCGGGCGCAAATGGGGGGAGGAGGCAGATCCCTTTCGCAACGCGGAGGAGTTCTGCCCCGGAGCACCGGCTATGCTCGGCGTTCATCGCTTTCCCGCAGGAGGCAGGAATGGATTGGCAAGGCGGAGACGGGGGCGCCATGAAGGTCGCTACGCTCGGCATGATCGTGGTGATGTCGATCCTGCTCGCGTGCACGGATGCCTCCGTCGTGGGCAGGAACGTTTCCTTCAACAGTTTTGCCTGCCCCGGGTTCAACCCGGCACGTGCGCTTCCTGTCGCCCTGGAGGAACTGCGTGCGCACCCTGTCCGCTACCAGGGCCGCCTGGTCAGGGTGCGGGGTGCCTACGTCGAAGGCTGGGAAATGTCGGCGCTGCATCCGGGACCCCCGGTACGTGGCCCGTGGGCGGCAGACGGCATCTGGGTGGAGGGAATCGCGCCGGTGACGTTGCCGACGGAGCAGGCTTTTGAAATGACCGGGATCGTGTCGGCGGCGCGACCGGATGCGGTGAGCGGCAAGGGGCATCTTGGCCAGTGGCCTGCCGAACTATGTGTGTCGTCGGTGCGGCGGCTGCAGGAGTGATCGGGTAGTTGGGGTCAGAGCCCTTTCGCATCGCGAAAGGGATCTGACCCCGGTCTTCCGGGGTTACCCCAACAGTTTGCGCACCTTGGTAAGCGCGGCCATGAAGCGCTCGATCTCGGCATGCGTGTTGTAGAACGCCAGCGAGGCACGGCAGGTGGCGGCGACGCCGAAGTACTGCAGCAGCGGGTGTGCGCAGTGCTGGCCCGATCGCACGGCCACGCCTTCCAGGTCGAGCAGGGTGGCCAGGTCGTGGGCATGCGCGCCATCGATCAGGAACGAGACCACGGCGGCCTTCTCCGGTGCCTGGCCGATGATGCGCAGGCCATCGACGCGGCGCAGCTCTTCGGTGAAGTGCGCCAGCAGTTCGGCTTCGCGCGCTTCCACGTTGTCCTGGCCAAGCTGCTGCAGGTAGTCGGCGGCCACGCCCAGGCCGATGAAACCGGCGATGTTCGGGGTGCCGGCTTCGAACTTGTGCGGGGCGTCGTTGAACACGGTGCCGTCGAAGCTGACTTCCTTGATCATCTCGCCGCCGCCGAGGAACGGTGGCATCGCGTCCAGGTGCTCGCGACGGGCCCACAGCGCGCCGGTACCGGTCGGGCCACACATCTTGTGGCCGGTGATGGCGTAGAAGTCGCAGCCGATCGCGGCCACGTCGACCTTGCGGTGCGGCACCGCCTGCGAGCCATCGACCACGGTGATGATGCCGCGCTTGCGCGCTTCACGGCAGATCTCGCGCACCGGGTTGACCGTGCCGAGCACATTGGAAACGTGGGTGACCGCCAGCAGCTTGACCTCGGGGGTCATCGCCGCGCGCAGCGCATCCAGGTCCAGCGCGCCGTCAGGCGTGATCTCGGCCACGCGGATGGTGGCACCGGTACGCTGCGCGACCAGCTGCCACGGCACGATGTTGGCGTGGTGCTCCATGCGTGACACCAGGATCACGTCGCCGGCCTTCAGCCGCGGCAGCGCCCACGAATACGCCACCAGGTTGATGGCGAAGGTGGTGCCGCTGCACAGCACCAGGTCGCTGGGGCGCACGTTGAGGAAGCGCGCCAGTGTGTTGCGCGCACCTTCGTAGGCATCGGTGGCTTCGCTGCCCAGTGCATGCACCGCGCGGCTGACGTTGGCGTTGTAACGGCGGTAGAACTCGTCCACCGCGCCGATCACCTGCACCGGCTTCTGGCCGGTGTTGGCATTGTCGAAATAGACCAGCGGCTTGCCGTGTACTTCGCGCATCAGCAGCGGGAAGTCGAGGCGGACGCGGTCCCAGTCGGGGGCGCCGGTGCGTTCTTCGATCGGGCGCGGCGTGGACAGGTTCATGCCACACCCGCCTCGGCCAAGGCCTTGTCCAGGCGGCGTGCCAGCTGCGCACGCAGCGCGTCCGGCAGGATCTTCAGCGGTTCATGGCAGAACGCAGCGCTCAGCAGCGCCTGCGCCTGGGCCTGCGGCAGGCCGCGCGAGCGCAGGTAGAACAGCGCATTGGCATCGAGCTGGCCAACGGTCGCGCCGTGCGCCGCCTTCACTTCATCGGCGTCGATCACCAGCGTCGGCTGGGTGTCGATCTCGGCGTCGGCCGACAGCAGCAGGTTCTTGTTGGACAGGTTCGCGTCGGTGCCATCGGCACCTTCGCGGATCTGGATGCCACCATGGAACACCACGCGGCTGCGGTTGGCGGCAACGCCGCGCCACAGCAGTTCGCAGGCGGTATCGCGGGCGATGTGGTCGATGCCGAGGCGGGTTTCGACGTGGCGGCGGCCATTGCCGAGCAGCACGCCGTTGGCGGTCAGCTGGGCGTTGTCGCCTTCCAGTCGCACGTTCAGTTCATGGCGGCTGAGCGCGGCGCCCAGTTCCAGGTCGACGCGGTGGTACTGCGCGTCGCGGGCCAGCACGGCGTCGGTGCGCAGGAAGCTGGTCTGGCGCGCGCTGCCGGCCTGCACGCGGGCGTGCTTGAGCACGGCATCGCGGGCGACGTGGGCATGCAGCACGGTGTTGTCCAGGTGGGTGGAATCACCGACGCTGAAGCGGTGCTCGACCACGCCGAGGCTGGCGCCGGCACGCAGTTCGATCAGGTGGCGGTGATGCCAGGCCAGGTCGGTCTCGCCGGCCACACTGGCGAACACCAGCTGCAGCGGCGCTTCGACCTGCGCGCCTTCATCCACGTGCAGCACCACGCCTTCATCGGCCAGCGCGGCGTTGAGGCGGGCGAAGATCTCCTCGCTGCGCTCGTAGCGGCGGCCAAGGAAACGCACCGCGTCTTCGCCGGAGGCCAGTGCGGCCGACAGCGGCTGCAGCTGCACGCCGGCCGGCAGGGCCTGCACGTCGCTCAGCGCGGCATCCAGGCGGCCGTTGACGAACACCAGGCGCGGTGCCGGGATGTCGTCCAGCAGCGCGGCGTCCAGCGCCGGGCCCTGCAGCGGTGCCGCAGCAAACGCACGGCGTTCCAGCTGGCGCAGCGAGGTGTACTTCCAGGCTTCATTGCGGGCGGCCGGCAGGCCGTCGCGCAGGGCCGCATCCAGCACTTCGCGGCGCGCATCGCTGCCGCAGAAGGCCTGGGCCATCGAGTCGAGCAGGGCGCTCATCAGACCGCCGCCTCGGGCACGACCCGGTCCTTCAGGAAATCATAGCCGTGCGCTTCCAGTTCCAGCGCCAGTTCGGGGCCGCCGCTCTTGACGATGCGGCCATCGGCCAGCACGTGCACCACGTCCGGCTTGATGTAGTCCAGCAGGCGCTGGTAATGGGTGATGACCAGGAACGAACGGTCGGCGGCGCGCAGCGCATTGACACCGTCGGCCACGCTCTTCAGCGCGTCGATGTCCAGGCCCGAATCGGTCTCGTCGAGGATCGCCAGCTTCGGTTCCAGCACGGCCAGCTGGAAGATCTCGTTGCGCTTCTTCTCGCCACCGGAGAAGCCTTCGTTGACGCCACGATGCAGCAGTTCGTCCTTCAGGTGCAGCACGGCCAGCTTCTGGCGCACCAGCTTGAGGAACTGCATGGAGTCGAGTTCGTCCTCGCCGCGCGCCTTGCGCTGGGCGTTCAGTGCCGCGCGCAGGAAGTAGGTGTTGTTCACGCCCGGGATCTCCACCGGGTACTGGAACGCCAGGAACAGGCCGGCGGCGGCACGTGCTTCCGGGTCCTGCTCCAGCAGGTCGACGCCGTCGAACTGCACGCTGCCTTCGGTCACTTCGTAGCCGTCGCGGCCGGCCAGGACATTGCCCAGGGTGGACTTGCCGGCGCCGTTGGGGCCCATGATGGCGTGCACCTGGCCGGGCTTCACGTCCAGCGAGAGGCCCTTGAGGATTTCCTTGTCGCCGATGCGGGCGTGGAGATTGTCGATCTTCAGCATGGTGGGGGTTTCCGTGGGGCGGGCCAGGGCCCGCCGGTAAAGAGAATGCGTTTGCGAGGGGCAGGGGCGGGCGGTCAGCCCACCGAACCTTCCAGCGAGACTTCCAGCAGCTTCTTGGCTTCCACTGCGAACTCCATCGGCAGTTCGCGGAACACCTGCTTGCAGAAGCCGTCGACGATCATCGACACCGCGTCTTCCTGGCTGATGCCACGGGCGCGGCAGTAGAACAGCTGGTCGTCGGAAATCTTCGAGGTGGTGGCCTCGTGCTCGACGGTGGCGCCCGGGTTCTTCACCTCGATGTAGGGGAAGGTGTGGGCGCCGCACTGCTTGCCGATCAGCAGCGAATCGCACTGGGTGTAGTTGCGCGCGCCGTCGGCGTTGCGGTCCACACGCACCAGGCCGCGATAGGTGTTCTGGCCGCGGCCGGCGCTGATGCCCTTGCTGACGATCTTGCTCTTGGTGCGCTTGCCGACGTGGATCATCTTGGTGCCGGTGTCGGCCTGCTGGCGGTGATGGGTCAGCGCGACCGAGTGGAACTCACCGACCGAATCGTCGCCCAGCAGCACGCACGAGGGGTACTTCCAGGTGATCGCCGAGCCGGTCTCGACCTGGGTCCAGGTGACCTTGCTGCGCGCGCCGCGGCATTCGGCACGCTTGGTGACGAAGTTGTAGATGCCGCCGACGCCGTTCTCGTCGCCCGGGTACCAGTTCTGCACCGTGGAGTACTTGATCTCCGCGTCTTCCAGTGCCACCAGTTCGACCACCGCAGCGTGCAGCTGGTTCTCATCGCGCATCGGCGCGGTGCAGCCTTCCAGGTAGGAGACGTAGGCCTTGTCCTCGCACACGATCAGGGTGCGCTCGAACTGGCCGGTGTGGCCGGCGTTGATGCGGAAGTAGGTGCTCAGTTCCATCGGGCAGCGCACGCCCCTGGGAATGAACACGAAGCTGCCATCGGAGAACACCGCCGAGTTGAGCGCGGCGAAGTAGTTGTCACCCACCGGCACCACGGTGCCCAGGTACTGGCGCACCAGCTCCGGGTGTTCCTTGATGGCCTCGGACATCGAGCAGAAGATGATGCCCTTCTCGGCCAGTTCCTTGCGGAAGGTGGTACCGACGGAGACCGAGTCGAACACCGCGTCCACCGCCACGCCAGCCAGCTTGGCGCGCTCGTGCAATGGCACGCCCAGCTTGTCGTAGGTGTCGAGCAGTTCCTTCGGCACGTCGTCCAGCGAGGCGTACTTCGGGCCCTTCGGCGCGGAGTAGTAGCTGAGCGCCTGCAGGTCGATCGGGGCGATCTCCAGCTTGGCCCAGTCCGGCATCGGCATGGTCAGGAAGTGGCGGTAGGCGTCCAGGCGCCACTGCGTCATCCACTCCGGCTCGTCCTTCTTGGCCGACAGGGCACGGATGGTGTCTTCGTCCAGGCCCGGCGGCAGGGAGTCCGACTCGATCTCGGTGATGAAGCCAGCCGAATACTTGCGGCCGAGCTGCTCGTGGATCTCGCGGTTGGGGGTGTCGTCGTGGGCGACGTTTTCGATGGTTTCGGTGGCCATGGGGGGCTGCCTGTGGATCAGGAGACGACGTCGACAGCGATGGTGCGGCGCTGTTCGTCATCGGCAAGGGGAAGGGGGGGCAGGATCTGCGCAAGACTGACGTCGCGCAGGGCCTCGGAGACCACGTCGTTGATCAACCGCCAGCTGCTGCGCGCGCCGCACTTGGGGGCCATGCCGCACTGGTGGTGGTCGTGGCTGCATTCGGTCAGGGCCAGCGGCCCTTCCATCGCTTCGACCACTTCGAACAGCGAGATCTCGATGGCCGGGCGGGTCAGCCGGTAGCCGCCACGGACGCCGCGCAGGCCTTCGACCAGGCCGGCCTGGGCCAGCGGCTTGAGTACCTTGCTGACGGTGGGCGGCTCCAGGCCGGTGAATTCGGCCAGTTCGGTGGCACTGAGCACCTCGCCCGGACGGGCGGCGAGCACGGTCAGCACGACAGTGGCGTAATCGGTGAGCTTGGTGACGCGCAACATGGGGATGCGAGTGGTTCTTAAAGCGGACTGAAATTGTACGCTTTTATTCGCCACCATCCAACCCGGGCATTCAGCCGGCGCTGGGGCCGGGCTGGCAGGCTCTGCCGGCGGGCGCTGCCGGGGCGCCATGCTGCGCCAACCGGGTGATTTTCGCAATCACCCGGAATGGGCGAGAATCCCTGTTCCATTCGCTGCAAACAGCCCGTGCCGATGCCGAAGAAGATCCAAGCCCGCAAGTCCGCCATCCATGGCAATGGCGTGTTCGCCGTCGCCCCGATCAAGCAGGGCGAGCGCGTGATCCAGTACAAGGGCCTGCTGCGCAGCCACGGCGACGTTGATGCCGATGACAGCGGCGATGTCGAAAGCGGCCATACCTTCCTGTTCACCCTCAATGACGACTGGGTGATCGATGCCAACTACAAGGGCAACGACGCGCGCTGGATCAACCACAGCTGCGACCCGAACTGCGAGGCGGTGATCGAGGAAGATGAGGACGGCGACAGCCGCGGCGACAAGGTGTTCATCGAGGCGCTGCGCGATATCAAGGCTGGCGAGGAGCTGACCTACAACTACGGCATCACCCTGGCCGAGCGTCACACCGCCAAGTTGAAGAAGATTTGGGAATGCCGCTGCGGCTCGCCCAAGTGCACCGGCACCATGCTGCAGCCCAAGCGCTGATCCTTCCGGTAGTGCCGGCCGCTGGCCGGCAGGGGTCCTCTCCACCTGCCGTGCACGGCAGGGTCACCGCCGTGCAAGGGCCGTTCGTCCACGCTGTGCACTCCCCAACTGGAGTGCACCCATGGCAGAGCGATTGAAGGGCAAGCAGATCGCAATCCTCGCGACCCACGGCTTTGAACAGTCCGAATTGACCGAGCCCAAACGGCTGCTGGAAGCGGAAGGCGCGCGCGTCAGCGTGGTGTCGCCCGCAAAGGAAGCGACCATCAAGGGCTGGAAGGAGAAGAACTGGGGCGACGCCGTCGCGGTCGACATTCCGCTGGACGAGGCGGATCCGGCGGGCTTTGATGCCCTGGTGCTGCCCGGAGGCGTCATCAATCCGGACACACTGCGCACCGACGACGCGGTACTCAGCTTCATCCGCTCAGTGGATGAAGCCGGCAAGCCCGTCGCGGCGATCTGCCATGGCCCATGGCTGCTGATCAACAGCGGGCTGGCAGATGGCCGCCAGCTGACCTCCTGGCCCTCCCTTCAGCAGGACCTGGCCAACGCAGGTGCGAACTGGCGCGATGCCGAGGTCGTGGTCGACGGCAACGTGATCACCAGCCGCAAGCCGGATGACATTCCCGCCTTCAGCGAGGCGGTGGTCAAGGCACTTGCCGCGTGATGCCTTGCCGGTAGTGCCGGCCGCTGGCCGGCACACAAGTGACAAGCGTGCCGGCCAGCGGCCGGCACTCCCTTATTTGCCCAGCAGGCCTGCCGGCACCAGGTTGCCCAGGTTCTGGTTGAAGGTGACCACCAGCTTGCCGTTCTTCACCTGTGCCGCCTGCACCTGCAGCGCGCCGAGCACCCCGGCCACGGCCGGGTCCAGCTTGTAGATCGGTTCGCGCTGGGCGTAGTCGCTCAGCCAGGCATTGAGCAGGCCACGGGTGCGTGAGTCGAGGCGGCCGCCCTGGTTGGCCGGGGTGAAGTCGTCCACGCTGGGCTGCTGCAGGTGAAAGCCCTGGGTCTGCGCGTCGTAGCGCAGGCCGCTGCTGAGCTTCACCGTACCCAGTCTGGCCGGGTTGCCGCCGGCGGTGGCCAGTGCCACGTCCATGCCCAGGTTCAAGCGCTCGCCGGCCGGAAGGCTCAGCTGAGGATGGCTCATGGTCAGGGAGATCAGGCCGCCAAGGGCGTCCTGGGTGCGCGGGAAGCTGCCATCGAGGTACTGCTGGACGTCGCTGGCACCCACCGACAGTTCGCGGCCGGAAATGGAGGGAGCCGCCTGCGCGCCGATCGCAGCGGCGATCAGTACGGTGGAGGCAGCGAGGCGGGTCATCAGGGAACGCAGGCGCATGGCGGTGACCGATGGCAGGGAATGGATGGATCAAAGAGTAGCCGTGCAGGCTGAATCGCGCGTGCATGCGGTTGTAACGGTTCAGTCCAGCATTGGACGCAGTTGCGCCGACTGGATCTGCCAGGCGCTGCCGTCGCTGCTGGGTTGCACGCGGTACCAGCCACCGAAGCGGAACGTACCGTTGGCGGTGACTGCGCGGATCTGCACCGGCACCTCAAGCAGCTGCGGTGGCTGCCGATCGTCGCGGGCGACCGGGGGATCGCTTTGTAGGCGCAGGGTACGCAGGTCCTGCAGCTGCCGCAGCGCGGCGTCGTCCGCATGCCGCGGGTCGCTGGGCGGGATCGTCCAGGCGGCATCGCTGGCGGCGCGGTCGCGGTTGAGCAACGCCGCTACGTAGCGGTTGAGCATCGTCGATGGCGGCTCGGCATCGTCGGCGACAGCAGACAGCACCGGCATTTCACTTGCCTGCACTGCTGCGGGATCGGGGCCGGTGCGGGTGTCCGCCGCTGCGGTGGCAGCGACGGGAGCAGACGCTGCCGCGATGTCGCCGGTCGTCTGTGCTGCCGGGCGTGAACAGCCCAGCAGCACCAGGGGTGCGATCAGCAACAGGATCCTGCGCATGTCTGCCTCCTCCCCGAGGCAACCTGGAGGGCGGCAGTGTAGCGATTGCGCCGGGATCAGCGGGAGGAGGGCAGCTGATCCAGAGCGTCCAGCGCTGGCAGGACCTGGCCGGCGATGGCCGCCAGTGCGTGGCCGCCGGTCTCGGCATGGCGCTGCACGATATCGCGCAGCAGCTGGGTGGCGATCACCAGGGTCGCACGCTCGTCGCCGCTGATACCGGCGGTACGCGGGGCCGCCTCCAGCAGGCGCATCAGGTCGCGGCTGGCGCGATGCTCCAGTTCGATGGTGCAGCGCCCTGTGCACTGCAGCCCGTCCTTTTCGATGGGGGTCACCGAGATCCGGTAGCGGGTGGAGGGGCTGGCCATGAGGGTGTGCTCGCCGTAGCTGTGGAGGATGTGCCCACCATAGGCAAGGCCACGGCCTGAGGCGACGGCCGGCGCTGCACGCAGTGTTCCACCCGGTACGTTCCAGCACCTGCCCAGGCCGCGCTCGGCCCGTGGTGACGGGCCTGTACGGGCATTCCCGGGGAGGCGGCAACGCTGTGTTGCGGATTGCCGCAGCGCGACGCATCCACGCATGGCGTGGATCTACCGCCGGGCACGCAAAAAAAACGGGACGGCCAGAGCCGTCCCGTCGGAATCCACGTTGGGGCGCGCGCTTACAGCGCAGCGTCCTTCAGCTTCTTCAGCGGACGCACCTTCAGCTTGGTGGTGGCCGGCTTGGCGGCGAACCACTGCTCTTCCTTGGTGAACGGGTTGATGCCCTTGCGCTTCGGCTTGGCCGGCACATTGACGGTGGTGATCTTCAGCAGGCCCGGCAGGGTGAAGGAGCCAGCGCCCTTCTTGTGCACCGAGGAGGCGACGGCGCTTTCCAGCGAGGCCAGCACAGCGCGGACGTCCTTGGCGACGACGCCGGAGGCTTCAGCGATGTGTGCAACCAGGCCGGACTTGGTCAGCACTTCCTTGATCGGCTTCGGAGCGGCCGGCTTGGCGGCTGCCTTCGTCGCGACTTTCTTCACTGCCTTCTTCGGGGCAGCCTTCTTAGCGGTCTTTGCCATGGTTTCCTGTTCCGTGAACGGTTGGTTGTTTGGTCGGCGCCGAACCCCGTCGGCAAGCGCAATGTAGGGCAACTCTTGGGCGCCGCCAATAGCCCGAAGCGCGGAAAGTGCATGTTTTTTCATATCCAGGCCGATTCAGTACATGGTCGGCAATGGGGGATGGGGGCACGCCAGCGTGTTCGATCGCCGGCGCCCGCCGATTGGTGGGGTGCGCGAAACCACTGAAAACAAGAGGAAAATGCGTTCCGGGCTGGCGAGGAAGTGTCCACGCGCCGGGCTCGGGGGGCGACGTCCGGCGTGCGGCGGAGCGACGCAGGGCTAACGCGTGGCGTGCGAGGGTAGCCGTTCATCACCGCCACGCAGGAGCAGCACAATGGGAATCTCGCGACACGCCACCGCGCACTGGGAAGGCGATCTGAAGACGGGCAAGGGGCAGTTGAGCACGCCGCAGAGTGGGCTGCTGGACAAGACCCGCTACGGTTTCAACAGCCGCTTCGGCGACGAAAAGGGCACCAATCCGGAAGAGCTGATTGCCGCCGCGCACGCGGGTTGTTTCACCATGGCGCTGTCGGCCAAGCTCGGCGAAGCGGGCTTCACCCCGACCTCGCTGGACACCGAAGCCAAGGTCGACCTGTCGCTGGAAGGCGGTCCGCAGCTGTCGCAGATCCGCCTGAAGGTGAAGGCGGTGGTGCCCGGCATCGACGCGGCGCAGTTCCGCGCCATCGCCGATGACGCCAAGCAGAACTGCCCGGTATCCAAGGCACTGAGCGCGGTGCCGATCAGCCTGGAAGCCGAGCTGGGCTGAGCCAAGGTAGTGCCGGCCGCTGGCCGGCAACCGCATGATGCCGAGGTCCATGCAGCATGCCGAGGTCCATGCAGCAGCCGGCCAGCATTATGGCGGCCTTCCTGGCCGCCACCCTCCGGGCCGTCGCGTCCGACGTTGGCAGCGGCTCCTGCCGCTGCCTTCGGCTCTACCACCCGCCAGCGCGATCACCAATCAAGGGTGCCGGTGATGACGGTCTGCACCTGGCCGCCCGACCAGACCTCGCCGTCCTCGTCGACCCGCAGGGTCAGGCGCGCATCGTGGCCGACTTCGCGGCCCTGGCTGACTTCGAACGGTGCACGGCCACGTGGCAGCGCATCGCGCAGGTCCAGCCACGCGGCCAGCACTGCATTGGCGGCCCCCGAGGCGGCGTCTTCGAAGCGCCGACCATTGCCGACGAAAGCGCGCACGGCCAGATCGAATCCCTCACTGCCATCGCTGAAGGCATAGGCGAACACGCCCATGCTGTCGGTGGACTCGGCCAGCGCAGCCACCGCGTCCCAGTCCGGGCGCAGGGTGCGCAGTGCTGCTTCATCGGCCACCTGTACCACCCACCAGCTGCGTCCGCCCTGCATGCGCGCCGGCGGCAGCGAGCCCAGTGGCCAGTCCTTCAGTGCTGCCAGCAGGCGCGGATCGGTGGCTTCAGCGGTCTCCGCCAACTGCGCGCGCGGTGTGCGGATGGCGATGCGCCGCTGCGCGCCCTCACCGCTGACGCGCAGCGGCAGGACACCGGCAATGCCGTCCTGCACCAGCACGCCGTCGATCGGTGTGGCCAGGCCTGCCTGCAGCACCGCATGCGCCGTGCCGACGCTGGGGTGGCCGGCGAACGGCACTTCCTTCTGCGGGCTGAACATGCGCAGCCGGTAGCTGGCACCGGCGGCCTGGGGCGGGAACACGAAGGTGGTCTCGGGCAGGCGCGTCCAGCGTGCGATGGCCTGCATGCTGGCGTCGTCCAGGCCGTCGGCATCGAGTACCACGGCCAGCGGGTTGCCAGCGCCGGCGCGCGGGGAGAACACATCCAGCTGCAGGAAGCGGCGGGTGGTCATCGGGGCGAAACTCCAGGATCGGGTGGCGCGCAGCTTAACCCGCCGCTGTAGCGCCGAGCCGACGCTCGGCTGCCGTGTGGGCCGCAGCCGAGCGTGGGCTCGGCTCTACAGCCAACGGATATGGCCGTCGATGACCGGCTGCACCTGGCCGCCGATCCACACCGTGCCCTGCGCATCGACCTGTACCTGCACGCGACCATCGCGACCGACTTCGCGACCCTGGCTGGCCACAAAGCGGCCCCCGCCGCCGGACAGGGCGCCGTGCTGCGTCAGCCAGGCGCCGATCAACGCATTGGCGCTGCCGGTGACCGGGTCCTCGGGCACGCTGGGGGCATCGGCGGGGCAGAACGCGCGCACCACGCGGGCATGGCCGGCGCCGGCTTCGTCGGCGAACACCGCCACGCCGGTGGCATCGGTGGCAAGGCTCCAGTCGGCCAGCGCGGCCATGTCCGGCAGCAGGCTGCGCACGGCGTCGGCATCGCGCAGTGGCAGCAGCCACCAGCGTGCGCCGTTGTCCCAGAGTTCCGGCACCTGCCCGTCGGCAGCGAGCGCCAACAGCGCGGCGGGCGCTCCGCCTGCCTCCGTGTCCAGTTGCCGTGCCGGCGGGCTGGCCAGCTGGATCTCCAGTGCCCCGGCCGGGCCGCTCACCCGTACTGGCAGCAACCCTGCCGCGCATTGCTGCAGCAGGGCGCCGTCGCGCGGTTGGGCCAGGCCGCAGGTCACCGCCGCCCAGGCGGCGCCGACGCTGGGGTGGCCGGCAAACGCCAGCTCGCGGGTCGGGGTGAAGATGCGGATGTGGTAATCGGCGCCGGGCGCGGTGGGGCGCAGGAAGAACACCGTCTCGGACAGGTTCAGCCAGGCAGCCAGGGCCTGCATCTGGCTGCTGGAGAGCGCGTCGGCGTCCAGGATGGCGCCCAGTGGATTGCCGGTTCCGGGGCGGGGGGCGAAGACATCGAGCTGCAGGTAACGAAGGAGGGCCATCTACGGGGATATTGCGCTTAGAATCAAAGGTTCCGCCCCCGAGGGCGGCCTCCCCACATTCTACATAGCCAATCCATGTCAGCTTCCCCCCTTGTCGATCGTTGGATCGTACTGAAGTTCGGCGGCACCTCGGTGTCGCGTCGTCACCGCTGGGACACGATCGGGAAGCTGGCGAAAAAACGCGCGGAAGAGACCGGATCGCGCGTGCTGGTGGTGGTATCGGCGCTGTCCGGGGTCACCAACGAACTGACCGCGATTGCCGACGGCGCGCCGGACAGCGGTGATCGCGTGGCAGCGCTTGTCGAGCGCCATGAGGGCTTCCTGGCTGAACTCGGCCTGGGCCGCGAGGTGCTGGCCGAACGGCTGGCGGCGCTGCAGGGCCTGCTCGACGATGCGCGGGCGGCCACTCGTCCGCTGGATTGGCAGGCCGAAGTGCTGGGCCAGGGCGAGCTGTTGTCCTCCACGTTGGGTGCGGCCTATCTGCGCGCCTCGGGCTTGGACATGGGCTGGATGGATGCCCGCCAGTGGCTGGACGCGATGCCGCCGCAGCCGAACCAGAGCGACTGGTCGCAGCGGCTGTCGGTGAACTGCCAGTGGCGCGCCGACGCGGAGTGGATGCAGCGCTTCCGCGCGCAGCCGACCCGCCTGCTGATCACCCAGGGCTTCATTTCGCGGCATGCCGATGGCGGTACCGCCATCCTCGGCCGTGGTGGCTCGGATACCTCGGCGGCGTACTTCGGTGCGCTGCTCGGCGCCAGCCGGGTGGAGATCTGGACCGATGTGCCGGGCATGTTCAGCGCCAATCCGAAGGACGTGCCGGACGCGCGCCTGCTGACCCGCCTGGACTATTACGAAGCGCAGGAAATCGCCACCACCGGCGCCAAGGTGCTTCACCCGCGCTCGATCAAGCCGTGCCGCGATGCCGGCGTGCCGATGGCCATCCTCGATACCGAGCGCCCGGAACTGCCGGGCACCAGCATCGATGGCAGCGCCGCACCGGTGCCGGGGGTGAAGGCGATCAGCCGCCGCAATGGCATCGTGCTGGTGTCGATGGAAGGCATCGGGATGTGGCAGCAGGTCGGCTTCCTGGCCGATGTGTTCAACCTGTTCAAGAAGCACGGCCTGTCGGTGGACCTGATCGGTTCGGCCGAGACCAACGTCACGGTGTCGCTGGACCCGTCCGAGAACCTGGTCAACACCGATGTGCTGGCCGCGCTGTCGGCCGACCTGTCGCAGATCTGCAAGGTGAAGGTGATCGTGCCGTGCGCGGCGATCACCCTGGTGGGCCGTGGCATGCGGTCGCTGCTGCACAAGCTGTCGGACGTGTGGGCCACCTTCGGCCGCGAGCGCGTGCACATGATCTCGCAGTCGTCCAACGACCTGAACCTGACCTTCGTCATCGACGAGGCCGATGCCGATGGCCTGCTGCCGATCCTGCACGCCGAGCTGATCGACAGCGGCGCAATGCCGGTGGAAGAGACCGAAGTGTTCGGCCCGCGCTGGCGCGAGATTGCCGGCACCGTGCGCCCGCGCGGCACGCCGTGGTGGCGCGGCCAGCGTGCGCACCTGCTGCAGCTGGCCGATGCCGGTACGCCGCGCTACGTCTACCACCTGCCGACGGTGCGCGCCCGCGCCCGTGCACTGGCCGCAATCAAGCCGATTGACCAGCGCTACTACGCGATCAAGGCCAACAGCCACCCGGCCATCCTGCAGCTGCTGGAAGCGGAGGGCTTCGGCCTGGAGTGCGTGTCGCATGGCGAGCTGAGGCATGTGTTCCAGCACCTGCCGGAACTGTCGCCCAAGCGCGTGCTGTTCACCCCCAGCTTCTGTCCGCGCAGCGAGTACGAGGCGGCGTTCGCGCTGGGCGTGACCGTGACCGTCGACAACGTGGAAGCGCTGCAGCGCTGGCCGGACCTGTTCCGCAACCGCGAGCTGTGGCTGCGTGTCGATCTGGGCCGGGGTGAGGGCCACCACGCCAAGGTCCGTACTGGTGGCAAGGAGTCCAAGTTCGGCCTGCCGATCGCCCGCGTCGACGAGTTCGTGCGCGCGGCAACCGAACTGGGCAGCCGCGTGGTGGGACTGCATGCGCACCTGGGCAGCGGCGTGGAAACCGCGCAGCACTGGCGCCTGATGTGCGATGAGCTGGCCGGTTTCGCCCGCCGCATCGGCAGCGTGCAGACCATCGATATCGGTGGCGGCCTGCCGATTCCGTACAGCGACGAAGACGAACCCTTCGACCTGGACGCCTGGGCCGAGGGCCTGGCCGAGGTAAAGGCACTGCACCCGGCATTCCGCCTGGCGATCGAGCCGGGCCGCTACCTGGTGGCCGAATCGGGCGTGCTGCTGACCCATGCCACCCAGGTGGTGGAAAAGGACGGCGTGCGCCGTGTCGGCCTGGACGCCGGCATGAACGCACTGATGCGCCCGGCGCTGTACGACGCCTGGCATGACATCGAGAACCTCAGCCGCCAGGGCGGTTATGCCGAAGCGGCGTTCGATGTGGTCGGCCCGATCTGCGAATCCAGCGATGTGTTCGGCAAGCGCCGCAAGCTGCCGGTGTCGACCGCGCCGGACGACGTGATGCTGATCGCAGATGCCGGTGCCTACGGCTATGTGATGGCCAACACCTACAACCAGCGGATGCTGCCGCGCGAAGACGTGATCGAATGACCACCGCGCACGCCCTGCACCCGCCCACCGACACGCCCCGCGCCCTCGCGCGGGCCCGTGCCTGACCGGATACACCATGACTGCTTTCGACAAACACCAGGTTTCCCGCTTCCGCTTCGTCCGCTGCGACTTCGCAGCGGATACCGGCGTGGCCCGGCTGGTCTACGCCTTCGACGACGGCCCGGAGATGGTGGAAACCATCACCGTGCCCGGTGCCCCGTTCGTGCTGGACCCGGCGCGTGCGGCAGCGGTGCAGCGCGCGCTGCAGCTGCTGCACCTGATCGCCGGCGTCAGCTACTACAAGGCCGGCGTACCGGATACGGTCAGCATCGACAGCTACAGCATCGATGCCGATACCGCCGCGCTGGTGGAGACCATTTACCTCAACGGCCTGGGCGAATTCGCCTACCGCAACGGCCTGAACCTGCGTGGCCGCTTCCGGTTGCCGGTGCAGGGCGTAGCCGCGCAGGCGCCGGCGCTGGGCCTGCAGCCGCACGCGCTGGTGGCCATCGGCGGCGGCAAGGATTCGCTGGTCAGCATCGAAGCGCTGCGCCGTGCCGGCGTGGACGAGACGGTGACCTGGATCGGTGGCTCGCAGCTGATCCGTGCGTGCGCCGAGCGCACCGGCCTGCCGACCTTGAACCTGGGCCGCACGCTGGCACCGGAACTGTTCGAGCTGAACCGCCAGGGCGCCTGGAACGGCCATATCCCGGTGACGGTGGTGAACTCGGCGATCATGGTGCTGGCCGCGTTGCTGCACGGCGTGGACCAGGTCGTGTTCTCCAACGAGCGTTCGGCCAGCTACGGCAGCCAGATTCCGGGCACCGGCGAAGTGAATCACCAGTGGTCCAAGGGCTGGGCCTGCGAGCAGGCGTTCGGCAGCCATGTGCGGAAGTACGTGGCGGCGGACCTGCAGTACTACTCGCTGCTGCGCCCGATGTCCGAGCTGGCGGTGGCCCGCCAGTTCGCCAAGACCGATTTCTACGACGCGCACTTCTCCAGCTGCAACCGCAATTTCCACATTCTTGGCGAGCGCCCGGTGAACCGCTGGTGCGGCGTCTGCCCGAAATGCCACTTCGTGTTCCTGGCGCTGGCCCCGTTCATGCCCAAGACGCGCCTTGTGCGCATCTTCGGCCGCAACCTGCTGGACGATGCCGAACAGGCTGCTGGCTTCGACGCGCTGCTGGAATTCCAGGACCACAAGCCGTTCGAGTGCGTGGGCGAAGGCCGCGAATCGCGTGCGGCGATGGCGACCCTGGCGCAGCGCCCGGAATGGAAGGAAGACGTGTTGGTGAAGCGCTTCTGCAACGAGATCCAGCCGCAGCTGGATGCCGCCGAACTGGAACTGGCACCGCTGCTGCAGCTGCAGGGCGAGCACCGCGTTCCGGCTGCGCTGTGGGAACGGGTGCGTGAAGATTTCGAAGCTTGAAGGAAAGCGCGTCGCGCTGTGGGGCTGGGGCCGTGAGGGCCGCGCCGCGTTTGCGGTGCTGCGTGAGCGCCTGCCCACGCTGCCGCTGAGCCTGTTCTGCCCGGCCGCTGAAGCCGAAGCCGCGCGTGCGGAAACGCAGGGCGCGCTGCAGGTACTTGGCGAACCCTCGGCCGAAGCGCTGGCCGCGTTCGATGTGGTGATCAAGTCGCCCGGCATCAGCCCTTACCAGCCGATCGCGCTGGCGGCGGCAGAGCAGGGCACCACCTTCATCGGCGGCACCGCGCTGTGGTTTGCGGAGCACGCGGCTGACGATGGCATCGTGCACGACACCGTGTGCGTGACCGGCACCAAGGGCAAGAGCACCACCACCGCGCTGGTCGCGCACCTGCTGCGGGCCGCCGGGCATCGCACCGGACTGGTCGGCAACATCGGCCTGCCGCTGCTGGAAGTGCTGGACCCGCAGCCGGCGCCCGAGTACTGGGCCGTCGAGCTGTCCAGCTACCAGACCGGTGAAGTGGCGCGCAGTGGCGCCCGCCCGCAGGTGGCAGTGGTGCTGAACCTGTTCCCGGAACACCTGGACTGGCACGGCAGCGAACAGCGTTACATCGAGGACAAGCTGCGGCTGGTGACGGAAGCCGCGCCGCGCATTGCCGTGCTCAATGCCGCCGATCCGCACCTGGCCGCGCTGTCGCTGCCCGAGAGTGAGGTGGTCTGGTTCAACCAGCCGCAGGGCTGGCACATGCGCGGCGATGTCGTGCACCGCGGTGAGCAGGCCGTGTTCGATACCCGCAACACGCCGCTGCCGGGCCGCCACAACCGCGGCAACCTGTGCGCGGTGCTGGCCGCACTGGAAGCACTGGGCCTTGACGCCGTGGCGCTGGCACCGGCGGTGCAGGAGTTCCGCCCGCTGCCGAACCGCCTGCAGCGGATTGGCCTGGCCGATGGCCTGACCTACATCAACGATTCGATCAGCACCACGCCGCACGCCAGCCTGGCAGCGCTGGAGTGCTTCGCCGGGCAGCGCATCGCGCTGCTGGTGGGCGGGCATGACCGTGGCCTGGACTGGAGCGATTTCATGCAGCACATGGCGCACGATGTGCCGCCGGTGGAGATCGTGACCATGGGCAGCAACGGCCCGCGCATCCACACGATGCTGCAGCCGCTGGCCGACGCCGGTCGCTTCGGCCTGCACGCCGCCGCTGATCTGCCCGAGGCGATGGCACTGGCGCGCACGGCGCTGGGCGCGCAGGGCGGGGTGGTGCTGCTGTCGCCGGGTGCGCCAAGCTTCGGGGCCTACCGCGATTACGTGGCGCGTGGCCGCCATTTCGCCCAACTGGCCGGATTCGATCCGGACAGCATCAGCGCGATTCCGGGGTTGGGCATCGCCTGATCCGCCGGATCGGGGTCGGATCCCTTTCCTCAGGAAAGGGCTCTGATCCCGGCGAGTTACCATGGGGCGCATCCCCCGGACGGACCCGGATAGCCGCATGTGCACCTTCATCACCTTGTTCCTTCCTGCGTCGTTTGCGCAGGTCGATGCCGCCGCGATCATGCAGCGCAGCGGCCGGAGCCTGTTCGCGCAGGATTCGCCCAGCCTGCAGGCGGCCGTCGGGCCCGGCTGGCAGCCGTGGCTGAGCGCCGCGCACTGCGATTGCGGTACCGCGCTGGCTTCGTCGCGGGCCGAGCGGGAGTGGAAGGGCGATGCCGGGCGCTGGCGGAAGAAGGGTTGGAGCGAAGCCAAGATCGCCCGCGCGCTGGCCGAGCAGCAGGCGCGGCATGAACAGGATCAGCAGGCACGCCGCGATGAAGCGCTGGACGATGCCGGCCAGTGGTTGCAGCGTATCGACGCGCTGTTGCAGGCCGGAGCCGCGCGCATCGGCCTGCTGGTGCGCGACTACGACGGTTCGGTGGGTGCCCGGCAGCCGAAACCGCCGGAACGCCACTGGCCGCGGAATCAGCTGGCCCCAGCGGACCTGCTGGCGCTCATGCCGGGCACGTTGCATTGGATCGAGCGCGGGTAGTGCCGGCCGCTGGCCGGCAACCTGCGGAGAAATTCATCCACGCATGGCGTGGCTCTACTGTAGAGCCACGCCCACGCTCGGCTGCCTTCATCCGTCTTCATCGATGAACGCGTAATCGCCATCGATCAGCTGCTGCAGATACACATCGAAGCTCCGCGCAATGACCGCATAGCTGTCCGGATCGTGCAGGTAGCGCACCACCTGGCCGACGGTGCCGCCTGGCGCGGGATCGAAATCCAGGTACAGCATCGACGTGCCACCGTTGTTCATGCAGTGCGAGAAACACAGCCGGCGGTTCATCGGCAGATCCGCGTCGATGCCCTCGCCGAGAATCTCCGGTTCCTCATCCAGCCACTCTTCGTAGATGGAACGGATGCTGTCGTCCCACCGCTGCTGGTCCTCGAAGATCTGCGCGACCGATCGCAGGTAGTACGGGTAGCCACCGCCCTCCACGTCCGAGCCGAGCATCAGTACGCAGACCTTGCCGCCGGGGTACTCCCGGTAGTGGGTGCCATCCACGCGCGATAGGAGTTCGACCAGGCTGTCCGGCACCTGCGGCCACTGCACACGCAGGCGCTGCAGGTCTTCAGCGCTGGCGCCCTGCACGTGGACCCACTGCGGGGCATCCTCGGCAGGCAAACGCGGGATCAGGCCAGACAGAAAGCGATCAACAAGATTCATGCGAAAAAAGGGGACGGAGGGGATTAAGTCGTATCCAACCACACCTGCGTCACGCCGCCAATGCAGAATGCGACGCGGGAGGGGCGAATACGGCTTAATCCCCTCCGTCCCCTTTTTCTTGCGGAGCAGGCGCATGAATCGTTGGCGATGCGGTGTGGCGATGATGCTGGGGCTGGCGGCGATGCCAGCGTGGGCGGCGATGAAGACGCAGCCGGTGGAGTGGAAACACCAGGGCACGACCTTCAGTGGCGTGCTGGTCTATGACGATGGCGAGCATGACCAGCGACCTGGCCTGGTGATGGTGCCGAACTGGAAGGGTGTGAACGAGTCGGCGGTCGAGAAGGCCAAGCAGCTGGCCGGCGACGACTACGTGGTGCTGGTGGCCGATGTCTACGGCAAGGGTGTGCGACCGAAGACCGATGCCGAGGCCGGGCCGGTGGCGACCAAGCTGCGCAACGACCGGCCGCTGCTGCGCGCACGTGCGCTGGAAGCGGTGAACGTGCTCAAGGCGCAGGCCGGGAAGGTGCCGCTGGATGCCGGCCGGATCGGTGCGGTGGGCTTCTGCTTCGGTGGTACCACGGTGCTGGAACTGGCCCGTGCGGGCGCGCCGTTGGCGGGTGTGGTCAGCCTGCATGGTGGGTTGGGTTCGCCGCTGCCGGCGCAGGCCGGTGGCAGCCATCCTTCGGTGCTGGTGCTCAACGGGGCCGATGACAAGAGCGTGACCGCCGAGGACATCGCCGCGTTCCAGAAGGAAATGGATGCGGCCAAGGTCGATTGGGAGTTCACCAACTACAGCGGTGCAGTGCACTGCTTCGCCGAGCGCGACGCCAGCAGCCCGCCGGGGTGCCAGTACAACGAGCGGGCGGCCAAGCGCGCGTGGAAGGCACTGGATGAGTTCTTCGAGGAGCGCTTCGAGAAACGTTGATTCGTGCAGTGGTAGTGCCGGCCGCTGGCCGGCAACCTCATGATGCTGCGGATGTCATCGGGAATGCCGGACAGCGGCCGGCACTACCGATGCTTCAGTGCCGACCAACGGTCGGCACCTACCGATGCTTCAATGCCGGCCAGCGGCCGGCACTACCAGATGCGGTCAATGCGACCGTTTCAGTGCCGACCAACGGTCGGCACTACCGGTCAATGCGAGCGCTGCACCGCGTAACGCGCCAGACCACGCAGGGCGGCCACGGCATCGTTGTCGCCCAGGCCATCGAGCGCGCGCTCGGCGGCTTCGGCATATTCTTCCGCACGCGCGCGGCTGTACTCCAGGCCGCCGGTAGCCCGGATCGCGGCCAGCACTTCCGGCATCGCCGAGGCGTCGCCGTCCTGCACGATGGTGCGCAGGCGTTCGCGGGTCGCGTCGTCGGAGTGGGCCATCGCGTGGATCAGCGGCAGCGTGGCCTTGCCCTCGGCGAGGTCGTCGCCCAGGTTCTTGCCCAGCTCCTCGGCGTTGGCCGAGTAGTCCAGCACGTCGTCGGCGATCTGGAATGCGTAGCCCAGGTGCATGCCGTAGTCGAACAGGGCCTGCTGGGTCGCTTCATCCACGCCGCTGGCCAGCGCGCCCAGGCGGGTGCCGGCGGCGAACAGCACCGCAGTCTTGCGCTCGATCACGCGCAGGTAGGCGGCTTCGTCGGTATCCGGATTGTGCACGTGCAGCAGCTGCAGCACTTCGCCCTCGGCGATGCGGTTGGTGGCATCGGCCAGGATCTGCATCACCGGCATGCGCTCCAGCTCGACCATCAGCTGGAAGCTGCGCGAGTACAGGAAGTCGCCCACCAGCACGCTGGGCGCGTTGCCCCACAGCGCGTTGGCGGTGCTGCGGCCACGTCGCAGGCTGGACTCGTCCACCACGTCGTCGTGCAGCAGGGTAGAGGTGTGGATGAACTCGATGATCGCCGCCAGCTGGTGGTGCTCCGGGCCGGCCTGGCCGACCGCATGGCCGGCCAGCATCACCAGCATCGGACGCAGGCGCTTGCCGCCGGCGGAAATGATGTGGTCGGCGATCTGGTTGATCAGCACGACGTCCGAGGACAGCCGGCGCCGGATCAGGGCGTCGACGGCGGCCATGTCGGCCGCGGCAAGCGACTGGATCTGGGGCAGGCCCAGGGCGGGACGGGTGTCTTCGGTGATGGTCATGCGATCAGGCTTTCAGGCTCACCACCGATTATAGGCGCTGGCCGTGAATTCGGGCGCAAACGGGCCCGAGCGGCAATTCCGGCCCGGCCTGCGCGGCCCTTCGCGTGAATACGTATGCAGGTTGCGCCATGCCCGCGAGGCCACCGCTAAGCTTGCCGGAACAGGATTTCGGCCCGCTGCCGGCGGGTCCCGCATGCCCGGAGGGGGGCTGTCGATGTCGCACTATCCATGGTGGCGCGGAGCCGTCATCTACCAGATCTACCCGCGCAGTTTCCTCGATGCCAACGGCGATGGCGTGGGCGACCTGCCGGGCATCATCGAGCGCCTGGACCACATCGCTGCACTGGGCGTGGATGCGATCTGGATCTCGCCGTTCTTCAAGTCCCCCATGGCCGACTTCGGCTACGACATCGCCGACTACCGCGACGTCGACCCGCTGTTCGGCAGCCTGGACGACTTCGACCGCCTGTTGGCCAAGGCCCACGGCCTGGGCCTGAAGGTGATGATCGACCAGGTGCTGAGCCATACCTCGATCGAGCACGCCTGGTTCCGTGAGAGCCGCCAGGACCGCAGCAATCCGAAGGCGGACTGGTACGTCTGGGCCGACCCGCGCGAGGACGGCACCCCGCCCAACAACTGGCTGTCGCTGTTCGGCGGCTGTGCCTGGCAGTGGGAGCCGCGCCGCGAGCAGTACTACCTGCACAACTTCCTGGTCGACCAGCCGGACCTGAACTTCCATCACCCGGACGTGCAGCAGGCCACCCTGGACAATGTGCGCTTCTGGCTCGATCGCGGCGTGGATGGCTTCCGCCTGGATGCGATCAACTTCTGCTTCCACGACGCACAGCTGCGCGACAACCCGCCCAAGCCGGCGGAGAAGCGGGTGGGGCGCGGCTTCAGCCCGGACAACCCGTACGCTTACCAGTACCACTACTACAACAACACCCAGCCAGAGAACCTGCCGTTCCTGGAGCGCCTGCGCGCGCTGCTGGATGAGTATCCGGGGGCGGTCAGCCTGGGCGAGATCTCTTCGGAGGATTCGCTGGCGACCACCGCCGAGTACACCCGCGATGGCCGCCTGCACATGGGTTACAGCTTCGAGCTGCTGGTGGATGACTACAGCGCGGCCTACATCCGCGACACGGTCTCGCGGCTGGAAGCGGCGATGACCGAAGGCTGGCCGTGCTGGGCGGTGTCCAATCACGACGTGGAGCGGGCGGTCAGCCGCTGGGGCGGTCACCCGGCCGATCCGCGCCTGGCGCGGATGCTGGTGGCGATGCTGTGCTCGCTGCGCGGCTCGGTCTGCCTGTACCAGGGCGAGGAGCTGGGCCTGGCCGAGGCCGAGGTGCCGTTCGAGGCCCTGCAGGATCCGTATGGCATCACCTTCTGGCCGAACTTCAAGGGCCGCGACGGCTGCCGTACGCCGCTGCCATGGACCGATGCACCGCTGGCCGGCTTCACCACCGGCCAGCCCTGGCTGCCGATCCCGGCCGAGCACCGCGCGGCGGCGGTGGCCGTGCAGGAACGCGACCCGCACTCGGTGCTGGCGGCGTTCCGCGCGTTCCTGGCCTGGCGGCATACCCAGCCGGCGCTTCTGCATGGCAGCATCAGATTCCTTGAAAGCGCCGAGCCTGTGCTGCTGTTCGAGCGTATGCTTGCAGATGAAACCCTCCTGCTGGCCTTCAACCTGTCGGCCGAGGCGGTGACCCATCCGCTGCCGCTGGGCAACTGGCAGCAGGTGGCGGTACCGGGCCCGGATGCGGGCACGGTGCAGGGCAACGAACTCCAGCTGCCGCCGCGCGCGGTGTATTGCGCCCGACGCAGCTGACCGTTTTCTCCGGTGGCGGTACTTGCGGGGACGGGGCCGAAGCGCCCCGTCCCTTTTTTGTGGGCGGGATTCCAGAGAACGGCATCCACGCATGGCGCGGATCTACGGACGTGCCGGCATCCGCGCAAAAGAAAACCCGCTGCCTGCGCAGCGGGTTTCCGGTCCTGCTCCCTTTGTGTTGCCGGCCAGCGGCCGGCGCTACCGGGTCCGGGCTGCCGGGCAGGACCCGGCGCTACCTCAGAACTTGTAGTTCACGCCCAGCATGTAGGTGCGGCCCCACTCGATGTACTCCAGCGGGCGGTCCTTGCTGCCGGCGTAGGTGCGGTACGGCTCGTTGGTCAGGTTGCTGCCCTGCAGCAGCAGGGTGAGACCGCGCAGGGTGCTGCTGTCGCTGAAGGTGTAGCTGATCTGCGCGTCGGTCACGTTCTCGCCGACAACGTAGCGCAGGCTGCGGTTGCCGTTGAAGTTGCCGATCTCGCCGATGAAGTCCGAACGCCGGCGCTGGCTGACGCGTGCTTCAAAGCCGCTGCGCTCGTAATAGGCCGTGAAGTTGTACACGCGCTTGGACAGGCCGGGCAGGCTGATCGGGTCGCTGCCCACGCTGGACGCGCTTTCCGGGTCCAGGATGGTGATGTCGCTCTTGTTGAAGGTCGCGCTGGCCTGCACGCCGAAGCCACGCAGGCTGTCGGTCAGCATCTCCAGCGGGAACGAGGCGGTCAGTTCCAGGCCCTTCAGCGTGCCGCCCTTGCCGTTCTGCGGGGCGGAGAAGGTGCCGGTGGTCAGCACCGGTGCCGTCATTCCCGGCGGCGGCACGTAGCTGCCCAGCAGCGCGGTGAAGTCGTAGTTGTCGACCGACTGGGTGTAGACGTAGCTCTTCAGGTCCTTGTAGAAGATCGCGGCGGCCACGTAGGCCTTCTCGCCGAAGTACTTCTCGTAGGACAGGTCCAGCGCGGTGGCACGCCACGGGTCCAGCAGCGGATTGCCGCCGCTGCCGCCGGGGCGCCCGGTGCCGGTGTCCACGCCGAACTCCAGGCCGGCACGCATCTGGTCCACGCGCGGCCGCGCAACCTGCTTGGCGGCGGCAAAACGCAGCGTCTGCTGATGCGGGAACAGGAAGGCCAGGTTCAGGCTCGGCAGCCAGTCATTGTAGGTGCGGCCATTGGAGTACGGCTGCACGTTGTTGCCGGCCGACTGCGAGCTGTCCCAGTACCGCGAATCCGAGCTCTGGTCGGTGTGCTGCATCTGCACGCCGATGTTGCCGCGCACGCCGACTTCACCGATGTCGGCGTTGATGTTCAGGCGCGCCCAGGCGGTGGTGATCTTCTCCTGTACCGTCCACGACTTGGGGATCAGGTAGTCCAGGTTGTCGACCGGGTTGAAGGTCATGTAGCGCCCCACCGCGGCGGGCACGTTCCAGGCCGGGATGGTGCCGAGGCCGGCGAAGCCCAGGTTGACCGGGCGGTACTGCAGGTCCGAGGCGATGTTGGCGTCGCCCTGCGCACCCAGCAGGATGTTGCCTTCGGACTGGGTCTTCACCTTGCGGCGGTCGGCATAGTTCACGCCGATGTCGATGTCCGGCGCCCACGACGCGACGGCATCGGGCAGGGCGATGGTGGCTGCCAGCTTGCCACCCTTCAGGCGGTCTTCCACCTGCGGCACCTTGCCGTAGCCGGAACCGTAGATGGTGTTGGTCAGGAACAGAGCGTCGGGGTTGGAGTAGTTCAGCCCCGGGCTGATCTGCGAGAAGCCGTCCTGGCGGATCGACACGCCGACCGTATCCAGCTGCGGCATCGGGGTCAGCTGCAGGTTGTTTTCCAGGTTCAGCTCATCGCGCGTGGCCTTGGAGTAGTTCAGGTCGGCGACCAGCTTGACGCCGCTGAAGTTGAACTCGTTGTTCCAGCCGAACGCGTCGATCTTGTCCTTGCGCTTGTTGTACATGCCGCGCACCAGCGGATACACGCCGCTGGCGGTGCCGCCGGTGAACGAGCCATTGGCGTTGACCTGCGGGTTGCTGACCAGCAGGCCCGGGGTGTAGTTGCCGTTGTAGTTGCTGAGGTTCAGCTCGAACTGGTTGGCGGTATCGATCTGCTCGGCTTCGGTGTGGAACGCATCGAAGGTGCTGGTCCAGCTGTTGTTGGGCCGGAACTGGATCGTGGCCATCACGCCGTCGCGCTTGTTGTTGCCGGTGCGGCGCAGCGCCTTGATGCCATCGGAGAAGTAGGTGCCGGCGCCCACGCCCGGGCGGTCGCCCTTGTCGGTGTGCTCGGTGGTCCACGGCTCGTACAGGCCGACCTGGTTCTCCTGGATCGGCATGTCGCTGTGCGCATAGCCGATGGCGATGCCCAGGGTCTTGTCCAGGAACTGGTCGATGTAGCTGGCGCTGAAGCGGTTGCCGTACGGATCGGTGTTGGCGGCGCGGCCCAGCGAGCTCTTCTGGTAGCGGCCACTGACCGCGATCACGCGCTCGCCGAAGCTGAGCGGGCGC
The DNA here is from genome assembly GCF_059369535.1 of Stenotrophomonas sp. YJH_SMC_122. Taxonomy (NCBI): domain Bacteria; kingdom Pseudomonadati; phylum Pseudomonadota; class Gammaproteobacteria; order Lysobacterales; family Lysobacteraceae; genus Stenotrophomonas; species Stenotrophomonas sp. YJH_SMC_122. The sequence continues at coordinate 151,247 of NZ_JCAFST010000001.1, forward strand.
GCGGTCTGCATGTCGATGGTGCCCGACAGGCCCTGGCCGACCAGCGCCGCATCCGGGGTCTTGTACACGGTCACGCCGTTGACCAGCTCGGACGGGTACTGGTCGAACTCGACGCCGCGGTTGTCGCCGGTGCTGACCACTTCGCGGCCATTGAGCAGTGTAGTGGCGAAGTCCGGCGACAGGCCGCGCACGCTGATCACCTGCGCACGTCCGGCGACGCGCTGTGCGGCAAGGCCAGGCAGGCGCGAGATGGACTCGGCGATGCTGACGTCGGGCAGCTTGCCGATGTCTTCGGCGGAGATTGCTTCCACCACCGAGGTGGCGTCCTGCTTGACCGCGATCGCGCTCTCGATGCCGCGGCGGATGCCGGTGACCTGCACCGTATCGAGGTTGGTGGCGGCGGTGCCGGCCGGTGTGGTGGTGTTCTGCGTGGACTGTGCCGACGCCAGTGTCGGCGCCAGGACAACGGCCAGCGCGATGCTCAGCGCGCTGCGCTTGTGGTTCAACATTTTCCCCTCCCAGGCAATGTTGCAGATCGATTTGTGAGCGTTCCGGCGGGGCCGTGAACGTGCGACGCGGTGGCCGCTGTCGTCGCCGCTATGGTAGGCAGCGCATTCTTCGCGGGAATCACCCTGCATACGTATTCAATGGCGTCTACAGGGATGTAATCGCTTTCAGGTACTGCTTGCGGTAGTGCCGGCCGCTGGCCGGCATCACGATCTGCGGGTTGCCGGCCAGCGGCCGGCACTACCCGTGCGTTCAAAGCGGTGTGAAGCGAATGGCCTGGCCACCGCCTGGTGCCAGCACCAGCGTCAGTGCATCGGCGCTGGTCACTTCGCGGGTTTCGCGAACGAACCCGAACGGGTTGCTGCGGAAATCAGCGCCTTCACCATCACGGTAGATCTCGGCGCGATAGCGCACGCCCGGCTCCAGGAAGCCCAGCGAGACCGGCAGCACACGTCCGTGTTCATCGGTGATGCTGCCGAGGAACCAGTCGCGGCTGTTGCGGTCGCGGCGCACGATCGTCACGTAGTCGCCCACTTCGCCATCGAGCACGCGGCTCTGCTCCCAGTCCACCGCCACGTCCTCGATGAAGCGGAACGCCTCGCGATGCTGCAGGTAGTGCTCGGGCAGGTCGGCGGCCATCTGGATCGGGCTGTAGAGCACCACATACAGCGCCAGCTGCCGCGCCAGCGTGCTGGGGATGGCCTGGCCGTGGCGGCCCTTCAGGCTGAGGATGCCGGGGGTGTAGTCCATCGGCCCGGCCAGCATGCGGGTGAACACCAGGTTGACCTCATGCTCCGGCGGGTTCGGCGGCTGGCCCCAGGCGTTGTACTCCATGCCGCGTGCGCCTTCGCGCGAGATCCAGTTGGGATAGGTGCGGCGCAGGCCGGTGTCCTTGATCGGCTCATGCGGGTTGACCGACAGGTGCCGGCGCGCGGCCTCCTGCACCACCTTCAGATGGTGGCGTGCCATGAACTGCCCGTCGTGCCACTCGCGCCACAGCGGTCCCCCTGCCGGATTGCGACGATCGACCTGGCCGTCGTCGCACACATAGCCGGTCTTGAACTGGTCCACGCCCAGCCGTGCATACAGGTCCAGCGCGGCACCCAGCTGGTCCTCGTAGTGCTCGATGGCGCAGCCGGTTTCATGATGGCCGATCAGGTGCACGCCCTTTTTCAGGCCGTACGCGGACAGCGCCTCAATGTCGAAATCGGGCGTGGCACGGGTGAAATCGAAGTCGTAGCCATTGCCCACCCACATGCCGTCCCAGCCCGGGTTCCAGCCTTCCACCAGCACGCCACGGAAGCCGTGCGCGGCGGCGAAGTCGATGACTTTTTTCGTCTTGGCGGTGGTGGCCGCGTGCTTCGGCCCGGTCGCCCAGCTCTCGTTGTCCAGGTGCATCGACCACCACACGCCCAGGTACTTGGCCGGCTTCACCCAGCTCACATCACCCAGCGCATTGGGTTCGTTGAGATTGAGGATCAGGTCCGATTCGACCAGGCCACCGGCGCGGTCGGCAATCTGCAGCGTGCGCCAGGGCGTGGCGAAGGGCAGGGTGCGGCGTACCTTCCAGCCTTCGGCCGAGGGCGAAAGCTGCGCGCGCAGGCGTTGTCCCTCGGTCCGGCGCAGCCACATGCCGGCATAGTCCACCAGCGCCGCTTCGTGGATCGCCACGTGCAGGCCGTCGCGGCTGCGCAGGGTCATCGGCGTATGCACCAGCGGCACTTCGCGCAGCGGCGTGCGCTGGTACAGGTATTCGTAGTGGATCGGCTCGCCGGCGGGAATCCACCAGGCGGTTGATTCGGGCGCGATGGCGAACTCGGTCAGTTCGTCATCGATGATGGCCTCGCGCAGGTTCGGTTGTTCAGGGAACACATAGCGGAAGCCAAGGCCATCATCGTAGACGCGGAACACCACATCCAGCCGCCGCTTGCTGCCGGTGGTTTCGGCCAGCTGCACGGTCAGCTCGTTGAAGTGGTTGCGGGTGAGCCGGCGCTCTCCCCAAGGCTGCTCCCAGGTGTCATCCACGCTGTGCCGCTGCTGGCCCAGCAGGGTGAAATCGCGGTCCAGGCGACCGTCGCGCAGGGCGAAGCCGAGCTTCGAATCCTCCACCACGGTGTCGCCCAGGCGCTCGACCCGGTAGCGGGCCGTGCCGCCATCCAGCAGCAGACTGACCTTCAATACCTTGCCCGGCGATTCGACGCTGGCCACCTGAGGCGCGGCCTGTACCAGCGTGGCCCATCCGATCAGGGCCAGACCGAGCATGTGCGCGAATAGCGCGCGTACAGCAGTGGGTGACATCGGCAATTCCCCTCCCAAGGCGCCGTTGGCAGACCCGGACCATAAGCCAGCGCGGCGGGTGCGCTACCGCGCGATGCCATGAATACGTATGCAACTGGACGCAGCCGACAGCCCCGCGTCTACCATGGGGCCAGGGCACCTTGAGGGAGGGGCCGCGCCCGCCCGCCGGCAACGACGGTGCGGACCTACAACGCGTGCAGAGAGGGAGGGAGGTCGACGGGCGCAAGCCGGTCCGCCGCTTCGATGCTGAAGATCATTTGCCTGACCGCTGCCCTGGGGGCAGCGCTGGGGACGACCGCGCAGGCGGCCGACCTGCAATTCGACGGCCGCCATGCGCGCGCCGAAGCCGCTGCCGAGGGCAGCTTCGTGCTGCATGCGCCGAAAGGTGAGGTGCGCATCGCGCCGATGCCGATGCGCAGCCAGACCGGCAGCGTGATGTTCGACGCCCTGTTCGCGCTGGCCCAGCAGGAAATGGACCAGGACCGCGTGGATGCCATCCGTGATCCCGCCTTCGACGAAGGCCGGCCGGTGCCCTGCGAGTGCTTCCAGACCGGTGCGCGCTGGCCTTACGTGTGGACGCGCGATGTCAGCTTCGCCGCCGATCTGGCGCTGGCGCGGCTGGATCCGCAGCGCACCCGGCAGTCGCTGCAGTTCAAGCTGTCGGCGGCCCGCGATGGCCATACGTCCGGCCTGTTCGTTGCGCAGGACACCGGTTCCGGCGGCAGCTGGCCGATCAGCAGCGACCGCGTGGTGTGGTTCCTGGCAGCACGTCACCTGCTGGAGGATCGCGCGTTTGCCGACCAGGTCTGGCAGGCGCTGCAGGGCACGCTGGCGCAGGACCGCGCGATGGTGTTCGACGCGCAGATGGGCCTGTACCGCGGCGAGACCTCCTTCCTGGACTGGCGCGAGCAGACCTATCCAGACTGGACCCGCGAGGATGTGCGTTTCATCGGTGATTCCTACGCACTGTCCACCAACGTGCTGCACTACCAGGCACTGCGCCTGGCCGAACGCCTGGCCGGGCAGCACGGCGATGCCCGCGCGACCGACTACAAGGCCTGGGCCGATGCATTGGCGCAGCAGATCGATGCGCGCTTCTGGCGCGAGGATATCGGCCAGTACATGAGCTACATCGGCGAAGCCGCGCACCCGGTGCCGTACGCCAAGGTCGATCTGCTCGGCCTCTCGCTGGGCATCCTCGCCGAGGTGCTGCCGCCCGAGCGCGCGCGGCGTGCGCTGGCGGCGTATCCGATGGGCCCGGCCGGCAGCCCGGTGGCCTGGCCGCAGGAAGCACAACAGCCGATCTATCACAACCGGGCAATCTGGCCGTTCGTCAGTGCCTACTCGCTGCGTGCGGCGCGGCAGCTGGACGATGCGCCGCGCATTGCCGCCGAGATCCGCTCGCTGATGCAGGGTGCCGCGCTGGCCGGCTCCAACATGGAGAACTACGAGCTGGTCAGCCAGGCCGTGCATGTCGAGGAAGGCGCGCTCAGCGGGCCGGTGGTCAATTCGGAGCGCCAGCTGTGGTCGGTGGCTGGGTATCTGTCGATGGTGGTCGAGGGCGTGTTCGGCCTGCAGGATGATGGCCGCGTGCAGCCCAAGCTGCCAGCGGCGCTGGTCCCCGAACTGTTCGGCAAGCGGCACCGCATCTCCCTGGAGGCCGATGGCAAGCGCTATGTGCTGGAGCGGCCGAAGCAGGTGGGTGATGGCCTGCTGGTGGCGGGCGAGGTAAAGACGCGTGGTACCGCCACCACCGTGCAGCTGGTGGCCGCGCCGTCGCGCACGTCGCCCGCCAGCACGGTCGATGCCAATGCGCGCGCGCCGGCAACCCCGCCCGCGCCGCAGGCGCGACGCAGCGGCAGAGGTTGGTCGGTACCGGTGGCTGAAGGCCAGGTGCTGTGGCAGGACGGCCGGGCGGTGACCGCGATCACCCAGGGCGTGGCACGCATCGTCGATGACGGCCTGCAGCATTGCCTCAGCCTGACCCGGCGCGATGGTGCATTGGAATCGCTGCACAGCCCGATGGTCTGCGTCGGTCCGCAGCAGCGACTGAAGGGTGCCGAGCGCTGGCAGTTCACCTCGGCCAAGGCGGGGCAGGTGCGCCTGCGCCTGCAGTACAGCAACCCGAATGGGCCGATCAACACGGGCGTGACCGCCGCGGTGAAGCAGCTGGTGCTGCAGTGTCCGGGCCAGCCGTTGCAGCGGCATGCGGTCACCCTGCCGCACAGCGTGACCGTGCAGCACTCGACCTCGGCGGCATTTACGGTGCCCAAGGGCCGATGCACGGTCGCGCTTGAGGAAGGCTTCAACATGAGCGCGCTGCGGCACTTCGCGCACTACACCGGGGGCAAGGGCGGGCGCGACGGCGTGCTCAACCAGGCGCAGGTGCAGGCGCTGACGGTGGCGCCCGTGGCCGTAGAGGGCGCACGATGAATCGCCCCGCCAAACCCCAGCTGTCGTTCTGGCAGATCTGGAACATGTGTTTCGGTTTTCTCGGGATCCAGTTCGGCTTCGCCCTGCAGAATGCCAACGCCAGCCGCATTTTCGAGACGCTGGGCGCGGACATCGACGCGGTACCGGGGCTGTGGATCGCCGCGCCGCTGACCGGCCTGCTGGTGCAGCCGGTGATCGGTTACCTGTCCGATCGCACCTGGACGCGCTGGGGGCGGCGCCGTCCGTTCTTCATGATCGGTGCGGTGCTGACCACGCTGGCCCTGCTGGTGATGCCGAATTCGCCGACGCTGTGGATCGCGGCCGGCACGCTGTGGGTGCTCGATGCCTCGATCAACGTATCGATGGAGCCTTTCCGTGCCTTTGTCGGCGATCAGCTGGCGCCACGCCAGCGTCCGGCCGGCTACGCGATGCAGAGCTTCTTCATCGGCGTGGGCGCCATCGTCGCCAGCTTCCTGCCGTTCATCCTGGCCCACTTCGGGGTCGCCAATACGGCCGCCGCAGGTGAGGTGCCGGACACCGTGCGCTATGCGTTCTACTTCGGCGCGGTGGTGCTGCTGGCGGCGATCACCTGGACGGTGCTCAGCACCCGAGAATATTCACCAGCAGAACTGGCTGCCTTCGATGATGCCGAGCCGCCGGCGCATCATGCGGGAGCGGTGATCAACGGCCCGGCTCCATGGACGCGGGTCACCCTGTGGCTAGGGCTGGGTGTGCTGTTGGCGCTGCTGATCACTTGGCGACAAGGCGACAGGATGCTGTACGTGCTGGCAGGCCTGTGCGCCGGCTACGGCCTGCTGCTGGCGGCCGCGCGCGCGTTGCCGGCCACGCACATGCTGGCCGCCATCGTCGGCGACCTGCGCGCGATGCCGGTGACCATGCGCCGCCTGGCGTGGGTGCAGTTCTTCTCGTGGTTCGCGCTTTTCGCCATGTGGATCTACACCACTGCTGCGGTCGCCGGTGCCCACTTCGGTTCGACCGATCCACAGTCGGCGGCCTACAACGAAGGTGCCAACTGGGTGGGCGTGCTGTTTGGCGCCTACAACGGCTTCGCTGCGCTGGCGGCGGTGCTGATTCCGCCGATGGTGCGTGCGATCGGCCTGCGCTGGAGCCACCTGGTCAACCTGTGGCTGGGCGCTGCCGGCCTGGTCTCGCTGATGTTCATCCGCGACCCGCACTGGCTGCTGCTGTCGATGGTCGGCGTCGGCTTCGCCTGGGCATCGATTCTCTCGCTGCCGTATGCACTGCTGTCCGACAGCGTGCCGGCGTCGAAGATGGGCGTGTACATGGGCATCTTCAATTTCTTCATCGTGATCCCGCAGCTGGTGGCGGCCAGTGCGCTCGGCTTTGCCCTGCGCGCATGGCTGGGTGGCCAGCCGATGCAGGTGCTGGTGCTGGGCGGCTGCAGCCTGTTCGTCGCCGGCCTGTGCGTGCTGCGGGTTCCGTCCCGTCCGGAGGTGGTGTGATGCGTGGTGTCCTGGCTGTTGCTGTTTCCCTTGCCCTGTTCGCCGGCCAGGCCGTGGCCACGCCGCGCCCGGACTACGTCGGCACCACCGAGCCATTCGCCAGCGATGCGGTGTACTTCGTGGTCACCGACCGCTTCGTCAACGGCGATCCGTCCAACGATCACCGCGACCAGGGCGGCACGCATCGCACCTTCGATATTCCGGTGCCGTGCCCGGACAGGGTGGACGGCAACATCGGCTACCTCGGCGGCGACTTCCGCGGCGTGCTCGACAATGCGCAGTACATCCGCAACCTGGGTTTCGGCGCGGTGTGGATCACGCCGATCGTCGACAACCCGGACCAGGCCTTTACCGGCAGCAAGCCGATCAGCTGCACCAGCACGCTGACCGATCGCGGCAAGACCGGCTACCACGGCTACTGGGGCATCAATTTCTACAAGCTCGATGAGCACCTGCCCAGCAGGGACCTGGACTTCGCCGGGCTGACCAAGGGCCTGCACGGCGCCGGCTTGAAGGTGGTGCTGGATATCGTCGGCAACCACGGCTCGCCGGCCTGGACCATGCCGACGCGGCAGCCGCAGTTCGGCCAGATCTTCGACAAGGACGGAACGCTGATTGCCGACCACCAGAACCTACCGCCGCAGAAGCTGGATCCGAAGCACAATCCGCTGCACGCGTTCTACAACAACATCGGTCCGGTCGACAGCAAGGACGGTTCGATCTTCGACGGCAACCTGGCCGAACTGTCCGACTTCAACCAGGACAATCCGGCGGTGATGGATTACCTGGTCGGCGCCTACCTGCAGTGGACCGCGCAGGGCGTGGACGCGCTGCGCATCGACACCATCGGCTGGCTGCCGCACCCGTGGTGGCATGAATTCGTCAAGCGCATCCGCGCCGAGCACCCGGACATGTTCATGTTCGGCGAAGCCTTCGACTACAACGCGGCGACCATCGCCGAGCATACCTGGCCGGCCAATGCCAATGTCAGCGTGCTCGATTTCCCGCTGCGCGGTGCACTGGAACAGACCTTCGGCACCGCCGGCAAGGGCTTCGAGACCCTGGCCGAGCCGCTGCACCTGAGCGGTGGCCCGTATGCCAATCCGTACGAGCTGATGAGCTTCTACGACAACCACGACATGCCGCGTCTGCAGGCCAGCGACAACGGCTTCATCGACGCGCACAACTGGCTGTTCACCGCGCGCGGCATTCCGGTGGTCTACTACGGCTCGGAAACCGGCTTCATGCGTGGTCGCGCCGAGCATGCCGGCAATCGTGCCTACTTCGGCCAGCCGCGTGTGGACGCTGCGCCGCAGAGCCCGATCTTCGCGCCGCTGCAGCGCATCGCCAGGCTGCGCGCAGCCACCCCGGCGCTGCAGCGCGGCGTGCAGGTGAACGAGCGTCTGCAGGGCGACGAGGCGGTGTTCTTCCGCGTGCTGCAACAGGGCGACGTGGCGCAGACCGTGCTGGTGCTGCTGAACAAGGGCGATGTGGCGCGCACCTTCGAGGTGGATCGCTACCTGCAAGCCGGCACCTGGCGTGACGCGCTGGGTGGCGGCACGGTGCAGGTCAAGCGCCAGCTGAAGGCTGACGTGCCAGCGCATGGGGTGAAGGTCTACGTACTGGATGCGCCCGTGCAGCAGCCGGCACTGCAGGCCGAACTGGACAAGGCGATGGCCGACCAGAAGGCGCGGGACGTGCGTCTGGGGCGGTAGTGCCGGCCGCTGGCCGGCAACTCGTGAATCCATGGTCCCTTCAGGTGCCGGCCAGCGGCCGGCACTACCGGGGGGACCACATCCGGCACAATAGGCACCCCTCACGCCCCGCCGTATCGCCATGACCGACCTCGCCCCGCATACCCCGATCGAAACCCTGCTGAAGGCGGCGATGGACGGGGCGGTGCCGATCCGCGCCTTCATGGAGGCCTTCGTCGCCTCCGACGTGGTCCTGCTGACCGGCAGCCTGGTGACCCCCGACGGCAGCGGCTTCGACCCGCTGCTGTTCGACAAGCAGGGCACCCTGCACGTGGCCGTGTTCACCGATCCATCGCGCGTGGGTATCTACAGCCAGCAGGCCGAACACCAGATCCGCTGGCGGATGCTGGACGTGCTGCGCCGCGTGCCGGGTGGCTACGGCGTGGTGATCAATCCGGGCACCGCGCTGGGCTTCGAGATCTCGTCCAGCGGCGTCGGCGAGATCCTGAAGGACTTTGCGCAGGGCTGATTGTCCTGTAGAGCCGAGCCCATGCTCGGCTGCCGTTCGCGCAATGCCGGATCGGTCGAGCACGGCTCGAAGCTACAGAACGCTTCCCTTCGGGTGCCGTACGTGATCCCCTTTGGATGACACCAGGATCGAGGCTCTGCCATGGAATTGAGGGAATTACCTGCCGGCTCACCGGCACGATCACGCCATTCCCGCTCCGCACTGATCTTCCTGATCGCAGCCATCGTTGCCGCGCTGGTGTCCGTGCCCCTGCTGCGCGCGGTGGGCATGGTGCAGTGGCCGGCATTCGTCATTGCCTGGCTGATCAACCTGGGCGCGGCTTGGCATCTGGCCCAGTGGGCGCGCCAGCAGGGACGCTCGGCGTGGGCATTCGGGTTGCCGGCGGCGCTCGGTACCGTCGCTTCGATCGTGGTCTATGTGCTGTTGGCATTGCTGGGGCCGAAGGCCGGGGCACGCTGAACCTTCGCGGCTGTCGCGGTAGTTTGCCGAGTACGGCTCGGCACTGGCACCAGGGTACGACCAAGCCAAACAACACGGGCGAGGCCAAGAGCGATGCTGGCCCAGCGCCGCCTACCCGCGCAGCGACGATTCCCGCACCACCAGCTTCACCGGGATGCTCTGGCTGTCCACCGGCTGCCGGCCGATCAGCGCCAGCAGGCGTTCCACCAGCAGCTGCCCGGCCTGCTTGGTGTCCTGCTGTACGGTGGTCAGCGCCGGGGACACCGAAGCCGCCAGCGGGATGTCGTCGAAGCCGGTGACCGCCACGTCCTGCGGTACGCGCAGCCCGGCCTCGCGCAGGGCGCGCATCGCACCGATGGCGATCAGGTCGCTGGCGGCGCAGATCGCATCGATCGGTTCACCGCGCGCCAGCAGCGCCTGGCAGGCTTCCTGGCCGGAGGCCTCAGTGGTGATCGCATCGTGCTGCAGCACCGGTTCGGCGGCCAGACCGTGGTCGTGCAGCGCCGCGACATGGCCGCGGTAGCGCTCCTGGAATTCGGGGTAATGGCTGGAGGCATGGCCGAGGAAGGCGATGCGGCGGCAGCCCTGCTGCAGCAGATGGGTGGTGATGTCATGCCCGCCCTGGAAGTTGTCGCTGCCGATCGAGACACCGGGCTGGCCGGGCAGGGCGGCGCCCCAGCGCACGAAGTGCGTGCCCTGTTCAACCAGCCGCTGCAGGCGGTCGCGCGATTCGTGGTAGTCGCCATAACCGAGCAGGATGATGCCATCGGCCTTGTTGCTGTCTTCGTAATCCGCCTGCCAGTCGGTGGACAGCTGCTGGAACGACACCAGCAGGTCCTGCCCGTGCAGGGCGCAGGCGCGGGTGATCGAGCCCAGCATCGAATGGAAGAACGGGTTGATCAGCGAATCGTCGTTGGTCGGGTCCTCGAAGAACAGCAGGGCCAGCGTGCCGGCATTGCGCAGGCGCAGGCTGGAGGCGTTCTTGTCGACCTTGTAGTTCAGCTCGCGGGCGATGCGCAGGATGCGCTCGCGGGTCTCGGCGTTGACCATCGGACTGCCACGCAGGGCCCGCGACACGGTCGGCTGGGAGACCCCGGCCAGGTGGGCGATGTCGAGGGAGGTGGCTTTGCCTTTGATCGTCATGTGCGGGCGGAGCGGGCAGGTGGAAGGTGCCCGGGCATGATGCCATGCGCAGACGCGAATGCCCCTCTGAACGTCGGTCGGGGCGCAGGTAAGTCATTGCCGGACAAGGAAATCAGCCTGATCCTTCGGTGCGGTCGGGGTCTCCTGACCGGGCGGATGGCGGCGGCAATGGTAAGATGCGTCGTTCTCGCATTCCCCCAAATTTCACCAGGGGCGGCCCAGCGTACTGCACCCCGCCCGGGGCTGTGCTATCACTGGCGGTCTGCCCCTGGACAACGGACGAAGGTACCTATGGCGCGCGGCATCAATAAAGTCATCCTGGTCGGCAATCTCGGCAACGACCCGGACGTGAAGTACACCCAGGGCGGCATGGCGATCACCCGCATCAGCCTGGCCACCACCAGCGTCCGCAAGGACAAGGATGGCAACCAGCAGGAGCGCACCGAATGGCACCGCGTGGTGTTCTTCGGCAAGCTCGGCGAGATCGCCGGCGAGTACCTGCGCAAGGGCAGCTCGGTCTACGTCGAAGGCAGCCTGCGCTACGACAAGTACACCGGCCAGGACGGCGTGGAGAAGTACTCCACGGACATCATCGCCGATGAAATGCAGATGCTGGGCGGCCGCGGTGAAGGCGGCGGCGGTGGTGGCGGCAACTACGGCGGCGATCGTCCGCAGCGCCAGCAGGCACCGCGCCAGGAGTACGGCGGCGGTGGCGGCGGCCAGCGTGGTGGCCAGGGCGGTGGCTATGGCAACCAGGGCGGCAACCAGGGTGGCGGCTACGGCAACCAGGGCGGCAACCAGCGCCCGCAGCCGCAGCAGGCGCCGCCGATGGACGACTTCGCTGACGACGATATTCCGTTCTGATCGGACGCTCGCCTGCAGCAGAAAAGAAAGCCCCGCACATGCGGGGCTTTTCTTTGTCCGCGATTCCTGCGGAGTTGTGCCCCGCAGCATCAATTTTCGTGCACCGCAACTTGCAAGCATCCAATTTCCTCCCCTATGGTGCAATCGATTGCATTGCTGTGAATCGTTGCGTTTGATACCGGTTGGGAGGCCGGCAGATGGATGTCCATCCATTCGATCAGACCGGCCCCGGCGACGGGGATCACGCGGCGCGATGCGCTGCGCCTCGCAGTTGCCGGCAGCATTGGCCTGGGGGCCGTGACGACCGCGGGAGCGTTGCCTGCATTCGCCGCTGCGCCACTCAAAGGAAACCTGAAGCACTCCGTCGCCCGTTGGACCTTCCCGCAGCTGTCGGTCGCCCAGCTCTGCACGACGGTGAGGGACACCGGCTTCGCCGCCATCGACCTGGTCGGCCCGGAAGACTGGCCCACGCTGAAGGCCCATGGCGTGTACAGCTCGATGTGCAATGGCGCGGAGCTGGGCCTGACCAAGGGCTTTGCCGGCCGTGAGTTCCACGACCAGCTGGTAGAGCGCTACACGCGGCACATCGATCTGGTGGCCGATGCCGGTTACCGAAATCTCATCTGCTTCTCCGGCAACCGCAATGGCATGGACCCCCACGACGGCTTGGCCAATGCCGAAGCCGGCCTCAAGCGCATCCTCGGGCATGCCGAGAAGCGCGGCGTGGTGCTGGTGATGGAGCTGCTCAACTCCAGGGTCGATCATCGCGACTACCTGTGCGACCACTCGGCCTGGGGCGTGGAGCTGTGCCAGCGGCTGGGCTCGGACAATTTCGGCCTGCTCTACGACATCTACCACATGCAGATCATGGAAGGCGACATCATCGCCACCATCGGCAAACACCACGCCTGCTTCAAGCATTACCACACCGCAGGCGTGCCCGGCCGGAACGAGATCGGAGACCGGCAGGAGCTGAACTATCCGGCCATCTGCCGCGCGATCCGCGACACCGGTTTCAAGGGGTATCTGGCGCAGGAGTTCATGCCTGCCGCGCCCGATCCCGTTGCTTCATTGCGCGAGGCGATCCGCCTCTGCGACGTCTGAAACGATATCCACCCAGGTGAGAGACCCATGGCAGATAATCACTACGACGCCATTGTTGTTGGCTCGGGAATCAGTGGCGGCTGGGCAGCGAAGGAGCTGACCGAGAAGGGCCTGAAGGTCCTGATGCTGGAACGCGGGCGCAACATCGAGCACGTCAAGGACTACGTCAATGCGATGAAGGAAGCGTGGGACTTCCCGCATCGCAACCGTCCGACGCAGGCGATGAAGGCCGCTTTTCCGGTGCTGATGCGCGACTACGGCCTGGCCGAGAACCTGGAAGGAATGTGGGCCAACGAGCAGGACTCACCCTACATCGAAACCAAGCGTTTCGACTGGTTCCGCGGCTACCACGTCGGTGGCCGCTCGTTGTTGTGGGGCCGGCAGAGCTATCGCTTCTCCGACCTGGACTTCGAGGCGAATCTCAAGGACGGCATCGCCACCGACTGGCCGATCCGCTACGCCGACATCGCGCCGTGGTACGACCACGTGGAGAAGTTCGCCGGCATCGCCGGCACGCGCGAGGGACTGGACGTGTTGCCGGACGGCGAGTTCCTGCCGCCGATCCCGTTGAACATCGTCGAGAAGGATGTGGCCGCGCGGATCAAGAAGGCCTTTGGCGGCACCCGCCACATGATCCACTCGCGCACCGCCAACATCACCCAGCCGATGCCCGAGCAGGGGCGCGTCAACTGCCAGTATCGCAACAAGTGCATTCTGGGCTGTCCCTTCGGTGCCTACTTCTCGACCCAGTCGGCGACGCTGCCGGCGGCGATGAAGACCGGCAACCTGACCTTGCGGCCGTTCTCGATCGTCAAGGAAGTGCTCTACGACAAGGACCGCAAGCGTGCGCGCGGCGTGGAGGTCATCGACGCCGAAACCGGCCAGACCTACCAGTACACGGCCAAGGTCATCTTCCTCAATGCATCGTCCTTCAACTCGACCTGGCTGCTGATGAATTCGGCGACCGACGTCTGGGACGGGGGGCTGGGCTCTTCGTCGGGTGAGCTCGGGCACAACGTGATGGACCACCATTTCGGTGCGGGCGCTTCGGGCCGGGTCGAGGGCTACGAAGACAAGTACTACTTCGGTCGTCGTCCCTGCGGCTTCTACATTCCGCGGTTCCGCAACGTGGCCGCCGACAAGCGCGGCTACCTGCGCGGGTTCGGCTACCAGGGCGGTGCCAGCCGCACCGGCTGGTCGCGCGAGATCGCCGAGCTGAACATCGGTGCGGATCTGAAGGAGGCCCTGACCGTGCCGGGTGACTGGCGCATCGGCATGACCGGGTTCGGCGAAATGCTGCCGCACCACGACAACGCGATCCGTCTGGACCGGGCGCGCAAGGACAAGTGGGGGCTGCCGGTGCTGGCGATGGACGTGTCCATGCGTGCCAACGAACTGGCGATGCGCAAGGACATGGCTGCTGACGCCGCCGAGATGCTGGAGGCGGCCGGGGTCAAGGACGTGAAGATGCACGACAACGACTACGCCCCGGGCAAGGGCATCCATGAGATGGGGACTGCGCGTATGGGACGTGACCGGAAGAGCTCGGTATTGAACGCACACAACCAGGTCTGGGATGCCCCCAATGTGTACGTCACCGACGGTGCCTGCATGACCTCCAGCGCCTGCGTGAATCCGTCGCTGACCTACATGGCGCTGACCGCGCGCGCGGCCGACCACGCGGTACGCGAACTGAAAGCGGGGAACCTGTGATGGATCGCCGCGAACTGCTGAAGATGATCGTCGCCGCCACCGGTGCGGCCATGGTCGGCCTGCCTGCGCTGGTGCATGGCAAAGCGCCAGCGGCCGGGGCGATGGCCGCGTTCTCCGATGCCGATATCGGCACGCTGGACGAGATCGCCGAGACCATCCTGCCGCGGACCCGGACACCCGGGGCGAAAGACGCGGGCGCCGGTCTGTTCATGGCAACCTTCGTCAGCGACTGCTACACCGCCAGGCAGCAGGCGGTGTTCCGCGCCGGGCTGGCGGACATCGACAAGCGCGCCGGTGGCCGCTTCGTGTCGCTCACGCCGGAGGCGCGCACCGGGTTGCTGCGTACACTGGATGCCGAGGCCAAGGCGCGCAATGCGGACGTGACCGAGACCGGAACGCCCGAAGAGGGCGAAGCCATGCCGCATTACTTCACGATGATCAAGCAGCTGGCCATCTTCGGCTTCTTCACCTCCAGGGTCGGTGCGACCGGGGTGCTGCAGTACGTCGCCGTGCCGGGGCGCTACGACGGTGACCTCGCCTATGTCCCCGGTACGCCCGCGTGGGGGACCAGCTGATGGACACCACCCTGATGATCCGCCCTGCGTTGATCACCGCCGGCCTGCTGGCCGCTGCATCGGCGTTCGCACAGGACAGTGCCGACGCTGTGCTTGACCCGAAGAACACCGAAGTGTGGGCCCCTGTGCCCGCGACCGTGGCAACGCCGCCCGGCAAGGCACCGTCCGATGCGATCGTGCTGTTCGATGGCAAGGATGTCTCCGCGTGGGAGTCGGAGCGGGGTGGCCGCGTGCCCTGGAAGGTTGCCGGAGGCGCCATGACGGTCGTTCCGGGCAGCAAGGGCATCCGTACCCGGCAACCCTTCTGCGATGTCCAGCTGCATGTCGAATGGCGTACGCCCACCGAAACGAAGGGCTTCGACGGCCAGAACCGGGGCAACAGCGGGATCTTCCTGCAGGGACTCTATGAGTTGCAGGTACTCGACAGCTACAACAACCCGACCTACGCCAATGGCCAGGCGGGTTCGATCTACAAGCAGGCCATGCCACGGGTGAACGCCTCGCGCGCACCGGGCCAGTGGCAGGCCTACGACATCATCTGGAAGGCCCCGCGCTTCTCGCCGGGCGGCGGCCTGACGTCGCCCGCGCGGATCACCGTGCTGCATAACGGCGTGCTGGTACAGGACGATACCGTGCTGGCAGGCAAGACCGAATACATCGGTGCGCCTTCGTACGCACCGCATGGGTGCGCGCCGCTGTATCTGCAGGAACATGACTCCAAGGTCAGCTACCGCAACATCTGGGTGCGCGAGCTGTAGCGCCCACCCGCTACTTCGCCAGGTAGCTGGCGATGTCATCGATCTCCTGCTGTGACAGCTGCGGGAAGGGCGGCATCAGGCCGCCGCCCTTCCTGATCTTGTCCTTGACCTGGGCGGGCTGCAGCCGCTTGCCGACATCGGTGAGCGCCGGGAACGTCGGCGGTACACCGGTGCGTTCAGCACCGTGGCAGGCGGTGCAGTGCTGGGCGTAGAGTTTCGCGCCGGCGGCCGGGTCGTCCTTGGCCCACGCTGCCGTCGCAACGTTCATGCCGCCCAGGGCCACGGCCACTGCCAGGATCATTTTCATGTGGGGCTCCTTGATGCGTCAGCGGTGGGCACGGGTGGGCAGGTTGGTGGTCAGGTGTCCACGCAGGTAGTCCGCGCCGGCCTGGATGACCTTGGCCGGGTCGCGTGGCTGGTCGTGTTCCACGATGTACCACTGCACGCCAGCGGTGGCGGCGGCCGGCAGGATCGCGTTCCAGTCCAGCACGCCCTGGCCGACCGCAGCGAATCCACCTTCGTCTTCGGCCTGGCCCTTGGGCGCATTGTCCTTGGCGTGTACCGCAAATACGTGGCCGCGGAACTTACCCAGCATCACCACCGGGTCCAGTCCCGCGCGCGCGACCCAGGCCAGGTCCAGTTCGGTCTGCAGCTCGGGGCCGGCGGCGGCGAACAGCAGCTCCAGTCCGGTCCTGCCATTGAAGTCGACCAGCTCGAAGTCGTGGTTGTGGTAGGCCAGCTGCATGCCCTTGCCGCGCACCTGCCTGGCAATCCGGCCCAGCTCCCGGCCCAATGCGGTCCAGCCGGCGGCATCGCGCGGACGATCCTTCTGGTCCAGGTAGGGCACCACCAGCGTGCTGTTGCCAATCGAGCGGTTGAAGGCCACCACGGCATCCAGGTTGTCGCGCAGCTCGGCCAGCTGAACGTGCGACGAAACCGCTTTGATCGAGTAACGGTCCAGCAACTGTTTCAGTTCCGCAGCGCTTGCATTCTGCGTACCGACAGTCTCCACCGCACGCACGCCCGCGTCGTGGACGATCTTCAGCTGTTGGTCGAGCGGGCCGGCGTTGCGCAGCGTGTACATCTGCACGGCGATGGGCTTCTGCGCACCGGCTGTGTTTCCTGCGAAGGCGGGCAGGACTGCGAGCAGCAGCAGGACGAGGGTTGCAGTTCTACGGACAGGGATGTTCATCAACAGATCCTCCCGGGATTCAACCGATGGCGGTCCAGGTGCGTGACCTGGCCGATGCAATGACACGATCAACGATCTGCGCCGAGCGCAGGCCGTCTTCGAAGGTGGGAAGGCCCTGCGGCCGCTCGCCGTCAATGGCGCGATAGGTGTCGGCCACGAACGCTTCGAAGCATTGGCCGTAGCCTTGCGCGTGTCCCGCTGGCAGCGGCGACAACCGGCGCTGTTCGGCACTGCCGGCGCCCGGGCCGCGCACGAAGATTTCCTCGCGCTGCTCGGGCAGGCCGATCCACAGCCGCTCGGCATCCTCCTGGTTGAACGCCACGCTGGCGTTGGCGCCGTCGATCTCGAACCAGAGCCGGTTGTGGCGTCCGGCCGAGACCTGGCTGACCGTCAATGACGCCAGCGTGCCCGCGCCGGTCCTGAACATCGCTGCGGCTACGTCCTCGCTCTCGACCGCTTGCTTTGCGCCGTCTGTCGCCGGCGTGCTGAAACTCTGGGAAGTGGTTGCGCTGCGCTCGGCGATCACCGTGGCAAACGCCGCGTTCACTTCGGCGAAGCACTCGCCGCTGACCCATTCAACCAGGTCGCACCAGTGCGACCCGATGTCGGCGAACACGCGCGATGTGCCGCCCAGTGCCGGGTCAACCCGCCAGTTGTTGCTGGCCGGGTCCAGCAGCCAGTCCTGCAGGTAGCTGCCATGGATCAGGTGCAGCGGCCCCAGGTCGCCCTGCGCGATGCGCGCACGCGCCTCGCGGACCACCGGGTGGTAGCGGTAGACGAAGGGGACGGTGGCGACCAATCCGGTCGAGGCGGCCAGCGCCGCCAGCGCCTGCGCGTGGTCCAGCGTCGTCGCCAACGGTTTCTCGCAGATCACGTGCTTGCCGGCTTCCAGTGCGGCCTGCGCCATCGCGCGGTGCAGGTGGTTGGGCGTGCAGATGTGCACGACCTGTACCTGGGGATCAGCGACGACGTCCTCGATATCGCGATAGGCGCGCGGGACATTCCACACGTGCGCCACCTCGCGCGCGCGCTGCGGCGACGAGGCGGCCACGCCGCGCACCTCGGCGCCAGCCAGCAGTGCTGCGCGGCGATGCACTGCGCCGATCATGCCGGTACCAACGATGGCGATTCCAAGCGGGGGCATCGGCTGGTCTCCTCAGGGTGTGGACGACGCCGCCGCCGCTACCGGGCGGTCGCGGAACAGCAGCAGGAAGGCGATCAGCACCACCAGTGCGACGCCGGCAGGGAACAACCAGATCTGCTGCCAGTCCGGGCCCGCTGCAGTGGTGAAGTGCTCCACCACCGCACCGGACAGGAAGGTACCGATCAACATGCCCACGCCATAGGTGGCCAGGGTGATGAAACCCTGCGCACTGCTGCGCGCGGTGGGGCCGGCGTGTGCGTCGGTGTAGATCTGGCCGGTGACGAAGAAGAAGTCGTAGCAGATGCCGTGCAGCACGATGCCGATCACCAGCAGCGGGAAGCCGCTGCCCGCATCGCCGAAGGCGAACAGGGCGTAGCGCACCACCCAGGCGGCCATGCCGACCGCCAGCATGGTCTTCACCCCCAGCCGCACGAACAGGAATGGCATGGCGAGCATCAGCAGCACTTCGGACACCTGGCCCAGCGACTGCAGGCCGGCGGCGCCCTGCACGCCCAGGTCGTTGAGATACGGATTGGTGAAGTTGTAGTAGAACGACAACGGGATGCAGATGGCGATGGAGGCCAGGAAGAACACCAGGTAGGCACGCGACTTCAGCAGCCGCAACGAATCCAGCCCCAGGATCTGCCCCAGCCCGGCATCGCGCTGCTGTGCCAGTGGCGGCGTGTGCGGCAGGGTGAACGCATACAGGCCCAGCACCAGCGATGCCGCCGCCGCCATCCGGAAGGTCTGTTCAAGCCGATGCGCCTGTTCCCAGCCCAGCCAGCCGATCAGCACCCCTGCGACGATCCAGCCGACGCTGCCGGCCACGCGTACCAGCGGGAACTGCTTCTCCGGCGATTGCATGTGCCGCATGGCGACGCTGTTGGCCAGTGCCAGCGTCGGCATGAACAGCAGCATGTAGCCCATGACGCACGCGGAAAACACGCTGAAGCTGGTGGCGGTGGACGCCAGCCACATCAGCACCGCGCCGGCCAGGTGCAGTACCGCCAGGATGCGCTGTGCCGCGAAATAGCGGTCTGCGATCAGGCCGACCAGGAACGGCGCCACGATGGCACCGATGGACTGGCTGAGAAACGCCGTTGCCACCTGGCTTGCGCTGGCCTGCAGCGGGCCCTGTACCAGGTAGGTGCCCAGGGTGACGAACCACGCCCCCCAGATGAAGAACTGCAGAAACATCATCGCGCCCAGGCGCGACATGGCGTGCGTCATGGCTTGCCCTCCCGGGGCGGTCTTGGCTCAGATTCCCAGCATGCGGCGCAGTGATCCAGCGTCCGTGTCGCTCCCGGCAAAGTCGTCGAAGGCGCGTTCGGTCACATGGATGATGTGATCGCGGATGAAGGCGGCACCCTCGCGCGCGCCGTCCTCGGGGTGCTTCAGGCAGCACTCCCATTCCAGTACCGCCCAGCCCGGGAAGTCGTACTGGGCGAACTTCGAGAAGATCGCCTTGAAGTCGATCTGGCCGTCGCCCAGTGAACGGAAACGGCCCGGACGATCGATCCAGTCCTGGTAGCCCGCGTACACGCCACTGCGCGCGCTGGAGCGATACTCCGCGTCCTTGACGTGGAAGATGCCGATGCGGGCGTGGTAGCGGTCGATGAAACCGAGGTAGTCCATCTGCTGCAGCAGCAGGTGGCTGGGGTCGTACAGGATTTTCGCGCGCGGGTGGTGATCCACCACATCGAGGAAGCGTTCGAAGGTCGCGCCGTCGTGCAGGTCCTCGCCGGGGTGGAGTTCGAAGCACAGGTCCACGCCGCAGGCATCGAACGCATCCAGGATCGGGCGCCAGCGACGGCCGAGTTCGGCGAAGGCTTCTTCCACCAGTCCCGGCGGGCGCTGCGGCCACGGATAGAAGTAGGGCCAGGCCAGCGCACCGGAGAACGTGGCGTGCGCGGTCAGCCCCAGGCGCTGGCTGGCCTGCGCAGCGAGCCGCAGCTGCTCCACGGCCCAGGCCTGGCGCGCCGGCGGGTTGCCGCGCACGTCTATGGGTGCGAATCCGTCGAACAGGCTGTCGTAGGCGGGATGGACCGCGACCAGCTGCCCCTGCAGGTGGGTTGACAGTTCGGTGATCTGCAGGCCGTGCCCGGCCAGCATGCCGGCAACATCGTCGCAGTACGCCTGGCTGCGTGCCGCCTCGGCCAGGTCGAACAGGTGGGGCGCGGAGGTGGGGACTTGTACGCCAGAATAGCCCAGACCCGCGGCCCATCCGGCCAGCGTGTCCAGCCGATCAAAAGGAGCCGTGTCGCCGATGAACTGCGCCAGGAACAGCGCTGGACCCTTGAGCGTCTTCAACGTGATTCGCCCTCGATGCAATCGATTGCATTATCCTAGCAGGGGCGCACGCAGGACCTGTTGTGCACTGCACAGCGGACAGGAGAACTAACGCCATCGCCACCATCTACGACATCGCCAGGCACGTCGGCGTCTCCGCAGGCACGGTGTCACGGGCGCTTTCCCGGCCGGACAAGGTGCTGCCGGCCACCCGTGCGCGCATCGAGCAGGCCGCCGCCGCATTGGGCTATGTGCCCAACACGGTGGCGCGCACGCTCAAGACCCAGCGCAGCGGCAAGATCCTGGTCACCGTCCCGGACATCGCCAATCCGTTCTTCGCACAGATCCTGCAGGGTGCGGAGGAGGCCGCGCAGGCGGTCGGCTACGCGGTTCTGCTGGGCGATACCCAGCATCAACCCGATCGTGAGGAGCGCTACGCACAGATGCTCCGGCGCAACGAGGCGGACGGCATGATCGTGCTGGGCCATCGCCTGCCACCGACCGCGCGCGAGATCGTCGAGCAGCGCGGCGCAGCTGCGCCGGTGGTCAATGGATGCGAGTTCGACCCCGCACTGGGCATCCCCAGCGTCCACATCGACAACGCGGCCGCCGCACGCGCGGTGATGGAGCACCTGTACGGCCTGGGGCACGAACGGATCGCCGTGGTCGGCGGGCCACCTGACAACCCCCTGCACCAGCAGCGGTTGGAAGGGGTCCGGGCCGCCGGCAAGGCGCGGGGTCGCCTGCGCCAGCTGAGCATCGTGCCGGGGGACTTTTCCGTTGAGTCCGGGCATGCGGCGGTGATTGCGCTGCTGGACGGCACGCCCGTGCCGACCGCGGTGTTCTGCTTCAGCGACCAGATGGCACTGGGGGCACTGGCGGCCTGCCGCGACCGGGGTATCCGCATTCCGGACGAGCTCTCCATCGTCGGCTTCGACGACCTGGCCTCTTCGCGTTACCTCACCCCGCCGCTGACGACCGTCCGGCAGCCGATGCGTGAAATCGGCGAGCGCGCGGTCAACCTGCTGCTCGCCATCATCGAACAGGTCGATGTACCGCTTCAGCAGACGCTGGAGTTCAGCTTCATGCTGCGCGGTTCGACGGCGGTGCCCAGGCGGTAGCGGAGGCGAGGCAGGGCAGCCGGAGCAGGGCGGCCGGCCCGCGCGCCGTGCCACGACCTTGATCCCGAATTGACGCAAAGCTGTCAGACTCATCGCAGGCAGCCCGGCAAGGGCCGTAGCAGCAGGTGCGATCGCGCAGGGGGGGGCAATGCCATTCTTCACCGATTCGGCGGAAGGCGCGGTCGAAGGCATTGGCGCGGCACGTCGCATCGGCTGGATGCGTTTCGTCGGCAATGGACTGGGGGCAATCCCCATCGCTTCGATCATCCTCGAACGCCACGATGGGCCGCTGGCATGGGCCCTGCTGCTGCTCAACGCGTTGGCGTGGCCTGCGCTGGCATTGATGCTGACCCAGCGCTCCGCCCAGCCCGCGCTCGTCCAGTTCCGCTGCATGGTGGCCGACTCCTTTTTCGGCGGTGGCTGGATCGCCTTCATGGCGTTGAGCGCGGTGCCCAGTGCACTGTTCACCGCACTGCTGGTGGCCGACAAGATCGCTGCCGGTGGCGTTCGCCTGGCGATGCGTGCCACGCTGGCCCTGCTGCTGGGCTTCGCTCTGACCTGGTGGACGCTCGGCTTCCCTTACCAGCCGGTCACCTCGCAGCGCACGATCGTGCTGAGTGTCCCGTTCCTGTTCGTGTATGGCATCGGCCTGAGCATTCTCAGCTGGCAGCTGGCGCGCCGGGTCAAATCGCAGAACCGCCAGCTGCAGCGGCTCAGCCGGATGGATCCGCTGGTCGAGCTGGCCAACCGTGGTTTCCTGATCCTGCGTGCGCAGCAGGCGCTGGACCGGGCCCAGGGCCAGGGCGGCCTTGCCTGCCTGCTGATGCTCGATGTGGACGACTTCAAGCGCATCAATGACTCGCATGGCCACCGCGCCGGTGACGAGGTGCTGCGGCATATCGCGGCGACATTGCGCACCGTTGCCCGGCCCGGTGATACGCCCGCGCGGCTGGGGGGCGATGAGTTCGTGGTGCTGCTGCGCGACTGCGCGCCTGTGGATGCGATGCACGTGGCCGAGCGGGTGCGCCTGCACCTGCTCGAGGCCGCGCGGCAGGCCACGCCGGGTGTGGAATTCAGCGTCAGTATCGGCATTGCGGCCACGCCGCGTGGCGGCAGTGTCGAGGACTGGTTGGCACTGGCCGACCGCGCGCTGTACCACGCCAAGCGCCAGGGCAAGAACACCGCCAGCTACGGCGAGTGAGCGCGCGTGGGGACGGCACGGCTGCTGCCGGCCGAGGATGAAATGCCCATTCATCCTGCACGCGGAATCAGCACGCCAATCCTCTACCATGGGCCACCCCGCCCGGACGCGCTCCCATGCAAGACGCTCTCGTTGCCCAGCCCAAGCCCCCCATTCCAAGGATCGCGGCGTGGCTGATGATGCTGCTGGGCATGTGGCTGGCGCTGAAACTAGGCCTGGTGGTCACCCTTCTGTCCGGCCTGCTGGTGTTCCAGCTGACCCACCTGCTGGCCTCCACCGTGGAAGGCAGGCTGCCGCCGGGACGCGCACGGGCGATCGCAGTGATCGTGCTGTCGGCGATCATCATCAGCGCGCTGGTACTGGCCGGGATCGGCGTGGCCTCGTTCTTCCGCAACGAGACCGGCGGCCCGGATGCATTGCTGGCGCGCCTGATGGAGATTCTCAACACCTCGCGGCACCAGGTGCCGGCGCTGCTGCAACCCTACATTCCCGAGGACATGCCGGCACTGCGCGCGGCGCTGAACGACTGGGCCGCCGAGCATCAGCGCCAGCTGGGCGTGGCCGGTACCTCGGTGGTACAGGTCGGTGTGCGCGTGCTGATCGGCATGGTGCTCGGCGCCATGATCGCGCTGTATGACGAACTGCCGCTGCCGAAGATGGGCCCGCTGGCGCAGGAGCTGATCGGGCGCACCAGCCGCCTGGCCACCGCGTTCCGCCAGGTGGTGTTCGCGCAGGTGAAGATCTCGCTGCTCAACACCGTGTTCACCGCGATCTTCCTGCTGGGCGTGCTGCCGTTGTTCGGCGTGCACCTGCCGCTGTCCAAGACCCTGGTGCTGATCACTTTCCTGGCCGGCCTGCTGCCGGTGGTGGGCAACATCATCTCCAACACGATCATCACCATCGTCGCACTGTCGGTCTCGTTCTACGTGGCGGTGGCGGCGCTGCTTTACCTGATCGTGATCCACAAGCTGGAGTACTTCCTCAACGCACGCATCGTCGGTGGTGAAATCCAGGCGCGGGCCTGGGAGCTGCTGCTGGCAATGCTGGTGATGGAGGCGGCCTTCGGCCTGCCGGGCCTGGTCGCCGCGCCGGTGTTCTATGCCTACGTGAAGCGCGAACTGGTCGACCAGCGCTGGATCTGACGCGGCGGGGCATGATGTGTTCGCCCCGGTTCCAGCGTTCGCACGACCTTGCCGGTGCGTTCGCGGCGGGCACGATATACCCACGGCCACGGCTGGCCCATTAGCGGCTTGGCGCCTGTGCAGGCGGCCGCTACAGTGTTCCGCACGACAGGGGAAATGTGCATGGCCCGCAAGGCGTCGCCCATCGGATTGCGGACCTGGGTCTGGATCCTGGCCGGGCTGTTCGTACTCTGTACGCTGCCGCTGATGGCCATCGCACTGGTGCAGGGCACGCTGCGCTTCACCGCCGCCGAGGACAACCTGGCCAGCCTGCGCCAGCTGCGGCAGACCTTCGACCTGGCCAACCGGGTGTCGGCCGAGCGCGGCCCCGCCAACAGCCTGCTGGGAGCCAATACGGCCGATGCGGCCGAACAGGCCCGGCTGGCCGCGCAGCTGGCGGTTGCGCGCAAGCGGGTCGACACTGCCCTGCTGCAACTGGACGCCGTGTTCAAGGCCGATCCGGGCGTGGTCGACGAGCATGGGCTGCTGGCCGACGTGCAACGTCGCCTGCAGTTGGCGCGGGCCGCGGTGGACCAGGTGGCGGCACAGCCGCACGACGCGCGCCGGGTGGAAGACGTGGAGCGCGCGATCAGCAGCATGTTCGCCGTGGTCGATCGCCTGCACGTGTTGACCTCGGCGCAGATCAGCGTGCTGGTCAGTGCCGACCGCGAAGCGGCGATCCCGGCGATGCAGGGCCAGGTGCTGATCGACCTGCGCGAGCATGGCGGCCGCCTGGCCTCGAACGTGATGGCGCCGGTGGCGGTACCGGGGGCCTGGCGTGACGAACAGGTGCGGGCTGCATTGCAGACCGAAGGACGCCTGCTGGAACTGTGGCGGCTGGCAGGCAGCCATGAAGCCGTGTTCCGCAGCGATCCGACGCTGTCCTGGCATTGGGACATGGCACGCCGCCAGTTCTTCGGCGAATCGCTACCGATGATCGAACAGCTGATCGAAGATGGACGGCGTGGCGTGCCGCCGCCGTGGACCGCCGCCGAGTTCACCACGCGCTACGTACCGACCCTGCGGTCGCTGGAAGCGCTGCGTGATGGTTACCTGAGCGTGTCCATCGCCCGTTTCGAGCGCACCCGCAACCGCGAAGCGACGCGCCTGGTGGTGCTGGTGGCGACAGTGCTGGGCACGCTGGTGGTGCTGGGCGTGGCGCTGCGCATTGCCCATCTGCAGATCCTGCGGCCGCTGCTGCAGGCGCAGAAGCAGGTCATCCAGATCGCCTCGGAAGCCCCCGGCCCGGAGCAGCATGTGACCCACCCGCTGGCCGAGATGCAGCGCCTGTTCGATGCCATCGAAGTGCTGCGCGAGAAGTCGCGCGAGCGCTCGGCATTGACCAGCGAGCTGCGCCAGCTGGCCGGCACCGATGAACTGACCGGGTTGTTGAACCGGCGCGCGCTGGACCAGAGGGTGCAGCAGCGCCATGCCGACGGTGGCAACAGCGCGGTGGTGATCCTGCTTGACGTCGATCGCTTCAAGGCCATCAACGACGGCCATGGGCATGCTGCTGGCGACCAGGTGCTGGTGCAGGTGGCACAGCTGCTGCAGCGCCACCTGCGCCGCAGCGACAGCATCGCCCGCTACGGTGGCGAGGAATTCCTGGTGCTGCTGGCAGACGGCGATCTGGCCGGCGGCCGCCAGTTGGCCGAGTCGCTGCGCGTGGCCATGCGGCAGCTGGACATCGCACTGGCCGGAGGCAACGTGCTGCGGGTCACTGCCAGCTTCGGCGTCGCCGAGGGGGGCACCGATGCGCTGGGCTGGCGCACCCTGCTGCGTGCCGCCGACGCGGCGATGTACCAGGCCAAGGCGCAGGGCCGCGACCGCGTGCGGGTGGCCGGCGGCGGCCGCAACGCACGTTGAGCACACGCATCAGCCGACGCGCGCATGCACGCGCCGCAGCGTGCGCGCGATCATCCGGCGCGCGATGGGACGCGGCACCGAGAGCCCGCGCCAGCGCAGCGCACCCACCCGGAAGGTAGCGCTGGCGGTAGCCAGTACCTTGCCGCCCGGGTCGGTCAGCCAGCCACGGGTGAAGGCGATGCTGCCCTTGCTGTGCTCGACCTCGCCCCAGCCGATGATCCGCCCGGGCCGCGCCGGACTGACGAAACTGGTCTTGGATTCCACCGTGACCGCGATGCGGTTGGCGGGCAGTGTGGCGTAGATCGCCGGCCCCATGCAGTCATCCAGCATCGCCGACAGGAAGCCTCCCTGCACGTTGCCCATCGGGTTGGTCAGCATCGGCCCGGCGTCGAACTCGACATGGATGCGGCGCAGCGCATCGTCGTAGTCGACGAATCGCCAGCCGAGCAGGGTGCCCGCCTGGGAGGGCGGCAGATCACCGTTGACCACGCTGTAGAAGATCGATTCGGGATTCATGGGAGCCTCGATGGAGGGAGAGGAGGGAGCACGCATCAGGACAGTGCCAACAGGGCCAGCACGAATCCGATGACCGACAGCAGCGCCACCATGGCGCCAGCGGGGACGGGTGTGCGTGCACCGGTGCGTCGCCGCACGCCGGAAGCGACCAGTACCGGCGGCACGGTGGCGACCAGGCAGAACAACTGGAAGGCCAGCAGTTGCGGCAGCGCGAAGTGTCCGCCGAAGAAGATCAGCCAGGCCAGCATCACGCCGGCGCCGGCCAGTGCGATCCACCCAGCGCCGACTACGCGGATGAGTGCCATCAGCAGCACCTGCATGCGCGGTTCGATCTCCGCCCACGACATGCCCACGGCCTGCGCGTGGTAGGGCATGAAGTCGGAACGTTTCAGATAGGCCCAGCAAACAGGGAGACAATGAAGAACGCCAACAGGTAGCAGCCGAACGCGAGCCAGGCGAACAGATCCATGTGGAGGCCATGCGGTTGCAGAGGAGTCGCCGCGTGCACGCCGCCTGCCATGCCGGTCATGCCACGGGGTTGCGCGATTCTCGGACACCCCCCTGTTAGCCGGCTGTGGTGCTTCGCAGGGGCGTTCCTCCATCTGCTTTTAACGTGGGTGTGGTGGTGTGGAGTACGTCACACACAGACCACGCGCCCTATCTCGTTTCCCGTGAAGAGGCCGCAAGCGCTCATCCACTTTCCGGTCACCGCTCTGCGCAGACGCTGGGCGTCCCTCCGATCAAGGACCGCGCCGTGACCCAGCTCACCCTCCCAGAACTTGCCAAGAAAATGGCCGACATCGATTTCACGATGCTGCAGACCCACGCCGGTGGAGAAATTGCCGGTCGCCCGATGAGCAACAACGGTGACGTGGACTATGACGGTGACAGCTGGTTCTTCACCATGGAAGACACCGACATGGTGCGCGAGATCGAGGCTGACCCCAGCGTCGCGCTGGGTTTCTCCGGCAGCAAGTCGCTGCTGGGCAAGCCGCCGCTGTTCGTGCACGTGCAGGGAAGGGCGGCGCTGGTGCGCGATCGGGCCACGATGCGCGAGCACTGGGTGAAGGACCTGGAACGGTGGTTCGAACAGGGAGTGGATACACCGGGACTGGTACTGATCCATGTGCGCGCCAGCCGCATCCACTACTGGGATGGCGAGGACGAGGGCGAAATCACAGCCTGATCCCGGCGCGGGGGGGGCCGGCGGCAACGCGGCCGTTGCACGCCACGCCCGGGCTTTGCCATCCTCCCCGCTGCGTTCCGTACCGTGGAGTTCCAATGCGCCCTGCCTCCTGGCTGATCCTGGCCCTGCTGCCTGCCCTGGCGGCGGCGCAGCCTGCGCGTGCACCCAAGGCCAGCGCACAGGCGCAGGACCCTTTCAGTGAGTTGTTCGATACCGCCTGCATGCAGCACATCGGCGCGCCGGCGCGGTTGCAGTCGTTGATGGAATCAAACGGGCTGTCACCGCTGCAGCCTGCCGAGGCGGCAACGTTGCTGCAGGGGCAGTCGGGCGTGGCCTGGATGGTGCCGCTGGCCAGCGGCCGCTATGCGGTCAGCTGGGCTGACGATGGCACGTGCACGGTCTACGCCGAAAAGGCCGACGCGGCGGTCGTGCAGAAGGGCTTTGCCCGGTTGGTGCAGGCGGCGCCGAAGCCGTTGCAGGCGCGCTCGCTGCCAGGCCGTGGGCCGCTGTCGGCGGACCAGGTGGCGATCCAGTACGGCTGGGCCACGCCGGGGCAGGCCAAGCTGCAGGTGCGTTTCCGGCTGGTCACGCGGCAGGCAGCCGAGGCCGGCGTGCAGGCGATGGCCTCGGTGACGCCGGGCGAAGCGATGCTGGAGCAGGCTGCACCCAGCCGGTAACGCTGGCCCCGCGCCGCGCAGACCGCCCCTGCCTGCGATTCAGCCTTTCACGCAGGTTGTGATATATCGTTTATCGATAAACCCACCCGGGGCGGCGAGGCCGCCCCAATGCCGGAGGCCGCTTGACCGCTCGTCCCGCCCGCGCCAGGCCCGCGCGAGGCTTGTTCACCCTGGCCCAGGCCGCCGTCCAGGCCGTCCGGGCGATGTGCTGGCTGGGCATCCTGGCCGCACTGCTGGCGGTGCCGCTGGTCGCCCACGACCGCCGCTGGCTGCTCGACAACGTCCACGATGCCGCTGCCGCTGCTGCACACGGCAACGCTCTGTTCCTGCACTTCTGCCTGGGGCTGGCTGCGATCGTCGCGCTGCTGGTGCTGTGCCTGCTGTTCCTGCGCCATCTGCTGCGGTTGCTGAAATCGGCGGCGCGCGAAAGGCCGTTCACCCACGCCAATGCGCAGCGCCTGCAACGGATGGCGTGGCTGATGCTGGCGATGGAGCTGCTGTCTATCCTGATCGGCGCCTACGCGGCCTGGATGGGCCCCGACTTCACCTGGATGGAGGTGGGCGGCGGCATGTCGATCACCGGGCTGGTGGCGGTGCTGATGCTGTTCGTGCTGGCACGCGTCTTCGCCGTGGGGGCGGCGATGCGCGATGACCTCGACGGTGTCATCTGATGGCAATCATCATCACCCTGGACCGCGTGCTGCAGGAACGGGGCATGACCCTGTCCGAGCTGGCCGGGCGCATCGACATCACCCTGGCCAACCTGTCGATCCTGAAGACCGGCAAGGCGCGCGCCATCCGCTTTTCCACGCTCGATGCGATCTGCCGCGAGCTGCAGTGCACGCCTGGCGACCTGCTCGGGCACGACCCGTCGCGCGCGCAGGACGCAGACTGAGTGTTTGTTCTTCTCCCTTACCTACTGACGAAACGGACCTGAAATGGAATGGTTGGCTGACCCCTCGATATGGATGGGCCTTGCAACCCTGGTCGTGCTTGAGATCGTGCTCGGCATCGACAACCTGGTGTTCATCGCGATCCTGGCCGACAAGCTTCCCCCACACCAGCGCGACCGCGCGCGGGTGATCGGCCTGGCACTGGCGCTGCTGATGCGGCTGGTGCTGCTGGCGGCGCTGGCCTGGATCATGAAACTGACCGAGCCGCTGCTTACGCTGTTCGAGCACAGCTTTTCCGGGCGTGACCTGATCCTGCTGGGCGGTGGCCTGTTCCTGCTGTTCAAGGGCACCATGGAGCTGCACGAACGGCTGGAAGGCCGCGAGCACCACGACGATGGCAAGAAGGTCTACGCCAGTTTCGCCATGGTCGTGGCGCAGATCGTGGTGCTCGACGCGGTGTTCTCGCTGGATTCGGTGATCACCGCCGTCGGCATGGTCGACAACCTGGGCGTGATGTACGCCGCGGTGACCATCGCCATGGCGCTGATGCTGCTGGCCAGCAAGCCGCTCACCCGCTTCGTCAACAAGCACCCGACAGTGGTGGTGCTGTGCCTGGGCTTCCTGCTGATGATCGGCTTCAGCCTGGTGGCCGAAGGCCTGGGCTACAAGATCCCGAAGGGCTATCTGTACGCGGCCATCGCGTTCTCGATCCTGGTGGAAGCCTTCAACCAGTGGGTGCGTTTCAACCGTGAGCGCAACGAGCGCCGCCAGCCGTTCCGCCAGCGCACCGCCGACGCCGTTCTGCGCATGCTGGGGGCACGCCCGGCCAACGGCCACGTCGATGGCCACGGCGAGGAAGAACATGCAGACGAGGAGCGGCTGCAGCCGGCCGAGCACGAGATGATCCGCAGCGTGCTGGGCCTGGCCGATCGCCCGGTGTCCAGCGTGATGACCGTGCGCGCCGACGTGCAGTGGATCGACCTGGCCCGTGGCCACGAGGATGTGGTGGCGCGCCTGGTGGCATCGCCGCATACCCGCCTGCTGGTGGGTGAGGGTGACCTGGACAGCCTGCGTGGCGTGGTGCAGAGCCGCGACCTGCTGGCCGACCTGCTGCAGGGCAAGCCACTACAGCTGGAAGGCAACCTGCGCGCGCCGCAGTACGTACTGTCCAGTGCCAGTGCGCTGCAGGCGCTGGAGCTGATCCGCCAGCATCCGGTGCCGCTGGCGGTGGCCGTGGACGAGTACGGCAGCGTGGAAGGCCTGGTGACCGCCAATGACCTGCTGGCGGCCATTGCCGGCGACCTGGCCGACACCCAGGACGAACGCTACGGCGCGGTGGCGCAGGGCGAGGACGAATGGGAGGCCGATGGCGCGCTGACTCTCGATGACCTGCAGCGGATGACTGGCGTGGATCTGCCGCGCAGCGCCGATTACATGACCATTTCCGGCCTGGTGCTGGACCAGCTGGGGCGCCTGCCCGACGTGGGCGACAGCGTGGAAGTGGCCGGTTTCCGGATCACCGTGCTGGCGATGGAAAAACGCCGTATCGCCCGCCTGCGGGTGCAGCGCCTCGACGGAATGGCTTGACGCACCTGTTGTTGTAGCGCCGAGCCCATGCTCGGCTGCAGGTTGAAATGCCAAGCATGGGCTCGGCGCTACACAACACCGCCCGCAGCGGTCACCATGGCGGCCCGCTTTCTTTCCAGGATGGTTGCAGTGCTGAGTACGATCGGTTTGTTGATGGGCCTGTATGTGGCCTGGCGCCTGTTCTGGCCACAGCGCATGCCCACTTGGCTGAAGGTCGTGCTGTCGCTGCTGCTGGTGGGCGTAGCCGTGCAGCTGCGTATCGTCGCCGCCTTCTGGGGCACCATGGCGTCGCCGGAAATTCCGAAACTGGCCATCGCCACGCTGGCCACCGGCTCCACGGCGGTGTTGCTGTTGGCGTTGCTGATGCTGGCGATGGATGTGGGCCTGCTCGCGTCCCGCCTGCTGCGCTGGCCACGTGCGGTAGCCGCATTGCGCACGCGGCGCTTGCGGCCGGCGGCCGGCGTGCTGGCCCTGCTGGTCAGTGGGTATGGCGTCAGCCAGGGCATGGCGGTGCCCAAGCCCCGGCAGATCGAGGTGAGCATCGCCGGGCTGCCCGCTGCGTTCGACGGCTATCGCGTGCTGCAGCTGACCGACATCCATGCCAGTCGCCTGCTGACCGGCGACTGGGTGCGCAAGGTGGTGGATGAGAGCAACGCACTGACGCCGGACCTGATCGTGATCACCGGCGACCTGATCGACGGCAGTGTCGAGGCCCGCCGTGACGACGCGCGTCCACTCGCGGACCTGCGGGCGCCGGACGGCGTCGTCGCCATCACCGGCAACCACGAGTACTACGCGCAGTACCAAGCGTGGATGCAGGCGTTCCGCGCGCTGCACATGCAGGTGCTGGAGAACAGCCACATGCAGGTACGCCGTGGCGACGCGGCGCTGACCATTGCCGGGGTCACCGATCCGGTGGCCGCACGCTACGGCCTGCCGCTGCCGGATCTGGACGCCGCCTTGGCCGGCGCCGATCCCGCTGCGCCCGTGATCCTGCTCGATCACCGCCCGCGCAATGCACGTGCGGCAGCGGCGCGCGGCGTCAAACTGCAGCTGTCCGGCCATACCCACGGCGGGCAGATCATCGGCATGGACCAACTGGTGAAGCGGGCCAATGGTGGCTTCGTGTCCGGCCGCTACGACGTGGATGGGATGACGCTGTACGTGAGCAATGGTGCGGGCCTCTGGGCCGGTTTCCCGGCACGCATCGGCGTGCCTTCGGAGATCACCCTGGTAACATTGCGCCGCGCGCCGTGACCTGAAGTGGGGCAGATCCCTTTCCGCCGAGAATTGGCTGCCTATCGTGCTGGGATCCCTCTGTAGAGCCTCCTTGAGAACTCCGCAGCGGTGGCCGCGCATGCGCACTTCGGCGCAGCGCCTGCGCCCGCTTGGCGATCCAGCGCACCACGAAGGCGGTGAACAGCAGTGCCGACGGCACCGCATACCAGAAGTTGCCCGGCACGCGCTTGAAGTACGAGTAGGTGAACACCGCCGCGATGATCCACATGCCGGTCAGGTGCAGGCGACGCCAGGCGGTGGGGCCCATGCGCCGGGCGATCCCCCGATGCGAGGTGATGGCCAGCGCCAGGATGGCGATGTAGCCCACCGTGCCCGGAAGGTTGGCCAGCGCGGATCGTGCTGGCCAGAACGCCGGGTTGAGGATGCCGAAACTGATGATGGCGATGGCATGCAGCAGGTGCGAGAACGCGAAGGACAAACCGACGGTGCGCCGTTCGCGCAGCAGGAACCGGGTGAACGGGCCGGGCAGAAGGCTGGCGAACGACGATGCGGTGAACGCCGCCAGGAACAGCAGGAACGATGTGCGTGCAGTGACCCGGATCGCCGCACGGCTGCCTTCGGCTGCATCGGGATACAGGGCGAAGGCCGCCAGCGCGAATGCGATCAGGACCACGGCGATGGCCACGAACAGGCGCCAGCCGTGCAGCAGAGGGGGATTGGAAACGGCCATGATCAGACCTCGAAGTAGGGGATGGGTAGCACCGGCCGCTGGCCGGTCAAGGAACGGGTAGTGCCGGCCGCTGGCCGGCAACCTCAGAAAGCAGGCAATGCAACCAGCACGCCCGCCGCGCACAGCTCGCCCAGAACGGGCACGCAGGCCACGCGCAATGCGTCCGTTGCCATGCCATGTGTTTCGGACAGCACCAGCAGTGCCTCATCCACCGGCGCGCCGTCGTCACCGAAGACCGATAGCAGCGCGTAGGCCAGCGGTGACGGTTGCTCGACCTGCAGGCTGAAATCGGCGCGGCGCCGGATCACCAGCAGCGTGGGAGCTGCGCTCAGCACCGGCTCCAGGGCCTCGTCCTCGTGCACCGGCCACTGGTAGCCCAGCACCCGCACCAGCGGCGAAACCGCCAGCACATCGCTGCCCCCGGGAACGCGGTGCAGCGACCGCCCGGCGTCACGCGCTTCAATGTGCAGCGACTGCTGCGTGCTCTCGTAGTGCGCCAGTTCCGCTGCCCAGGCCGGGAGTGCCAGCGTGTCCTGCACTGCCAGCCAGGCCGCGAACTCGCCGGCGATCTGTGGGAACAACGGGGTCTGGCAGGCGTGGCGGGCGTAGTAGTGCTCCACTGTGTCACGCCAGCGTGGCGTGCCCAACTGCTGTTGCAGGCGCGGCAGGCTGCCGGCCAGCAGAGTGTCCAGGCTGTCGATGCACAGGCGGCGGTAAACCGCCAGCCTGGCCGCCTCGACGCCGTCGGGTGCGGCCATTGCTGGGTCGCGCACATGATCGGCCCAGCGCCGTTGCAGCGTAGCCAGCGACTCAGCCATGGGCCACCTCGGGTGAACGTGCCTCGACCTGCGCTTGGCGGATCTGCGCAACCTCGGTCAGCAACTCCGCCAGCGGCGGGAAGTTGAAGTCGCGTTCGAGCAGCGTGGGGCGCACGCCGACCCGCGCATAGGCCTCGCGCAACAGCGCCCAGACCACGCCTTTCACCGGGGCACCGTGGGTATCGATCTTGAAGCCATCGTCTTCATCGAAATGGCCGGCCACATGCAGCGAGGCGACACGGTGGGACGGCACGCGGGCCAGGAATTCGAAGGCGTCGTAACCGTTGTTGCAGGCGTTGACGAAAACGTTGTTGACGTCCAGAAGCAGGTCGCAGTCGGCTTCGGCGAGCACGGCGTTGATGAAGTCGATCTCGCTCATGTCCGCGCCGGCAACGGCGTAGTAGGAGATGTTCTCCACGGCGATGCGTCGGCCCAGCATGTCCTGTGCCCGGGCGATGCGACCGGCGACATGGTGTACAGCCTCGGTGGTGAACGGCAGCGGCAGCAGGTCGTAGACATGGCCGCCGGCAGCGCAGTAGCTCAGGTGTTCGCTGTACAGCTGCACCTGGTGCAGGTCGAGGAAGGCACGGGTCTGTGCCAGCAGGGTGCGGTCCAGCGGATCAGGACCTCCCAGCGACAGCGACAGGCCGTGGCAGGTCAGGGGATGGCGCTCGCTGAGCTGGCGCAGTGCGGCGCCGTGTGCACCGCCGACGCCGATCCAGTTGTCAGGGGAGACTTCGAGGAAGTCGATGGCACCGGCCGGCATTGCCAGCAGTTCGTCGATCAGGCCACGGCGCAGGCCAAGGCCGGCGGCATTGAAGGGCAGGGGCAGGGACATGGCGGATGCTCCAGAGAAAGGGCGCCGCCTTGAAGGCGGCGCCGGTTGGACGTCGATCAATCGGCAACGCGGGAGAACAGGCCCTTCGGCATCGGCTTGCCGTTGGCGGTGTAGACGCTGCGCAGGTAGTCGTGCGCTTCCTGCTCGCTGATGTAACCGTCGTGGTCGGTGTCGATGCGGTCGAACTCGGCAGCACGCTTGGCGGCCACGGCGTTGAACTCGGCACGCGAGACCTTGCCGTCGTGGTCACGGTCGGTGCGGGCAAACGAGGCGTCGCCGCACTTGCCTTCACCACACTGGCCTTCGGCCACCTTGGCCTTGCCGGCGGGCTTGCCGGCGGTGGCCTTGTTGGCCCCGCACTTGCCTTCGCCGCACTTGCCTTCGGCGGCGGCGCTCATGGCTACGGCGCTGATCGCCAGCGGTTGGATCGCTGCGGCCTGGCCGGCCAGCAGCAGGCCACCGGCCAGGGCGATGCCGATGGCACCCATGCGCGGCAGGCGGGAGGAGGGGGTGTTCTTGGTCGAGGCGGACATGGTGGTGACTCCTTGGGAATGGCACGCCAGGCGTGCGGGATGGACGCCGCCTGAAGGCGACGGAAACGAAAGGAAGAAGCGCGGGATGGGGCGAAGCAGGTCAGGCGGTGCGACGACGGCGCAGCACGTAGCCCAGCAGCAGCACGCCACCAAGCAGGGCGCCACCGAAGCCGATGCCGGGCAACAGCGCGGCAACCGGCAGCAACAGGGCGATCAGGCTGACGCCCCAGCCCAGGCCGTCACTGCCGACGGGGGCATGCTGTGGGCCGGCCAGCAGCCGGTCCACGCTGAGCGCGCCACCGCCGTTGAGGATCAATGGCAGCAGCATGGCCAGGAACAGCAGCGGCAGCTTGAAGTTGCCGTAACCCTGGTCGGTGATCGCATAGCCCTGCCAGAGTTCACCCAGGCCGTTCCACTGGTCGGGCCAGTGCACGGCGGCGATGGCGACCACCGTCAACACCCAGAAGACGTAGGCCACCGAGCGCGTGGCCAGGCCGAGCAGCAGCATCACCGCACCCACCAGTTCCAGCCAGGTGGCCAGCTGCCAGTTCAACGATGCGGGCAGGGTGGAGAACGGGAACGGGAAGCGGCCTTCCAGGTCGGCGAACCAGTTCTGGCCGCCCAGCTTCTCGCGGCCGGACTCAAAGAACTCCCAGGCCAGCAGCGTGCGCAGCGCCAGTGGCGAGAGCCAGCGGCCGACGGCGTCCAGGCGGGGGGTATACACGGAAGAGGCGGTGCTGATCATGGTGGTGTCCTGCGGGCCAGTGGTCGATGGAGGCCATTCCAGGCGGTGCAGGTATCGGCAACGTGTGCCGTTGCCCGGGGTTTTGTCAGCGACTGTGGCCGCGACCGGGGTTTCGTACAGTCGGATACAAAGACGATGCGTGGATGCACATCGGGGCGTTGCGCGCGCGGGGAACGATATCCAGCCGGTAGCGGCCGGCCTGGCCCGGCGCGCGAATGTATCCCACTGTAGAAACCCGCCTGCGCCCTACAGTCCGGTACAACTCCGCGCTACGGAGAAACAGCGCCGATACACCGGCAGGCGGAAATGGCCACTCCCAACACCGGAGTGCCACCCATGATCCGTATCTCCTTGCTTGCCGCCGCTCTCGCCCTGGCCAGCGCTGCCGCCCCCGCCTTCGCTGCCCAGGCCGATATCGCTGCACCGCCCACCGTCATCCTGGTGCACGGCGCGTTTGCCGATGGCTCCAGCTGGAGCAAGGTCATCACCACGCTGCAAGACTGGAAGGTGCCGGCGGTGGCGGTGCAGAACCCGCTCACCTCGTTGGCCGACGATGTGGCCGCCACCCGCCGCGCGATTGCCGCCGCGCCCGGCAAGGTGGTGCTGGTCGGCCACAGCTGGGGTGGCACGGTCATCACTGAAGCGGGCAATGACCCGAAGGTGCAGGCGCTGGTGTACGTGGCGGCCTTCGCACCGGATGCAGGGCAGTCTTCAGCGCAACAGGGCGAAGGCTTCCCGGTCGGGCCGGGCCTGGCCCGGCTGCAGGAGAGGGATGGCTACCTGACGTTGCCGGCCGATGCCATCGCCCAGGACTTCGCGCCGGACGTGATGAAAAAGTCGGCCGCACTGCTGTACAGCACGCAGGTCCCGTTGAAGGCCAGCGCGCTGGGCGAGGTGGTGAACGTTGCGGCGTGGCGCAGCAAGCCGAGCTGGTACGTGCTCAGTCGTGATGACCGCATGCTGTCGCCACAGCTGCAGGCCGCGACCGCACGTCGCATCGGTGCACAGCTGCAATCGATCGGCAGCAGCCATGTGTCGCTGCTTTCGCATCCGGCGCAGGTGGCCGACAGCATCTTAGAAGCGGCGGGGGTGAAGCCGGCGGAACTGCCGCTGGCCGAGCAGGGGGGCTGAACGATGGCCGCCCTGCGAGGGTACGCACTGCCGTTGCTGCTGGGCCTGCTGGGCGGAGCAGCGTTGTTGCTGGCCTGGCCCGGCCCGGAGGCCGGTGCGCAGTCGGCACAGGCCCTTCCCGCCGCCGGGTTCGACGGTGGCGGGCCTTGGCACAACAGCTCGCCGCTCACACTGAAGCAGTTGCGGGGGCAGGTCGTGCTGGTCGAGTTCTGGACCTATACCTGCAGCAACTGCCTCAACGTGGCGCCGTATGTCCACCAGTGGCATGCACGCTACGCGCCGCAGGGCCTGAGGGTGATCGGCGTGCATACGCCGGAGTTCGCCCATGAAGGGCTGCCCGGCAACGTGCGCAAGGCCATCGCACGGTTGGATATCACCTGGCCGGTGGTGCAGGACAACCAGTACCGGATCTGGAACGCCTGGGGCAACCGCTTCTGGCCCGCACTGTACCTGCTCGACCGGCAGGGGCGGGTGGTCTACCGCCATTACGGCGAGGGCGACTACGCACGTACCGAAAGCGAGATCCAGCGCCTGCTGGCCAGCCCCTGAGCCGCGCTACCATGGCCGCGCCGCGCGGCCCTGACCTCCGTCTTCATCGAGAACGCAATGAACCATGTACCGCACATCCTGGTCGTCGACGATGACAGCGAGATCCGCCAGATGCTGGCCGACTACCTGCAGCGCAACGGCCTGCGCGTGAGCCAGGCCGACGGTGGCCGCGCGATGCGCGCGCTGATGGATACCCATGCCGTGGATCTGGTGGTGCTGGACGTGATGATGCCGGGCGAGGACGGCCTGAGCCTGTGCCGCAACCTGCGCGCCGGCAAGCATCGGGCGGTACCGGTGGTGCTGCTGACCGCGCGCGACGACGAGACCGACCGCATCATCGGCCTGGAAATGGGCGCCGACGACTACGTGACCAAGCCCTTTTCTTCGCGCGAGCTGCTGGCACGCATCAATGCGGTGATCCGTCGCACGCAGATGCTGCCGCCGAATCTGCAGGTAAGCGAAGCTGGCCGCCAGTTGGCCTTCGGCGAGTGGCGCCTGGATACCACCGCCCGCCACCTGCTGGACGCACAGGACACCGCATATCCGCTCAGCGGCGCCGAGTTCCGCCTGTTGCGCGTGTTCCTCGACCACGCCAATCGGGTGCTCAGCCGCGACCAGCTGCTCAGCCTCACCCAGGGCCGCGATGCCGAACTGTTCGATCGCTCTATCGACCTGCTGGTCAGCCGCGTGCGCCAGCGCCTGGGTGACGACGCGCGCGAGCCGACCTACATCAAGACCGTGCGCAGCGAAGGGTATGTGTTCAGCGTGCCGGTGCAGTTGCTGGGGCCGGACGAATGAACACCGACGCGCGCCGTCCACGCTGGCCGCGCACGCTGTCGGCGCGTCTGCTGCTGGTGCTGCTGGGCGGACTGGCCCTGGCCCACGCACTGTCCTTCGGCCTGCTCTTTTTCGAACGCTACCAGTCCACCCGCAGCATGATGCTGCGCAACCTCGACGAGGATGTGGCGGTGAGTGTCGCGCTGCTGGAACACCTGCCTGCGGAGCAGCGTGAGGCCTGGGTGCCGCGGCTGGAGCGGCGCACCTACCGTTATCTGCTGCGCCCGGCTGCGGCCGGACCAGGGCTGCAGACCGATCGTGCACGCCAGGTCACGGCGATCATCGACGACAGCCTGCAGCACCGCTATCCGTTGCAGGCGCGCCAGGTGGCTCGCCTGCCGGAGCGGTTCGAGGTGGAACTGCGCCTGCACGACGGCACACCCTTGACCATTGAAGTCACCCCGTCGGGCCTGCCGCTGGCACGTTGGCTGCCCGCCGTGCTGCTGGTGCAGCTGGCGCTGCTGCTGGTGTGCGCGTGGCTGGCGGTGCGTCTGGCCCTGCGCCCGCTGCAACAGCTGTCGCATGCGGTGGAGCATCTGCAGCCGGGCAAGGACGGGCCCGCACTGCCTGAAGATGGCCCTGCCGAAGTGGGCGGCGCGGCGGCCGCACTCAATGCACTGCAGGCACGCATTCGTGGCCATGTCAGTGAACGCCTGCAGATCCTGGCCGCGATCTCCCATGACCTGCAGACCCCCATCACGCGCATGAAGCTGCGGGTGGAGACCCTGCCCGAAGACGGCACCCAGCAGCGCCTGCTGGCCGACCTCGATCACCTTGGGCAACTGGTGCGCGAGGGCGTGGCCTATGCGCGCAGCAGCCACGTTGCCGCTGGCGCGCCGGTGTCGATGGACCTGGGCGCGTTCCTCGCCAGTGTGGTCGGCGACTACGAGGACATGGGCAAGCCGGTCACTGGCGGTGCGCCCGCTGGACTGGTCGTGCAGACCTGGCCGCAGCCGCTGCGCCGCGTGGTCGGCAATCTGGTCGACAACGCATTGCGCTACGCCGGCGCCGCCGAGATCGAGGCGGGCCGCGATAAGGCCGGAAGGGTGTGGATCAGCATTTCCGACCGTGGCCCCGGCATTCCCGAGAACCAGCTGCAGGCAGTGCTGGCGCCGTTCCACCGGCTGGAAAGCTCGCGCAATCGTGATACCGGGGGCACCGGCCTGGGATTGGCCATCGCGGTGCAGCTGGCGCAGTCGCTGGGTGGTTCGCTGAGGTTGCACAACCGCGAGGGTGGCGGGCTGCGGGCGGAACTGCAGCTGCCGGGCTGAGTTGCCCGGCCTTGTGTTCCAGCAAGGATGCTTCTGCTTCGGCCTTGGCGGTGAGCGCTTCGCCGGCCATGAAACCCAGTACATGCAGGCAGCCGACAGCCGATGACCGGTATTTCACCCGGTCCATGCCACGCTGCGCGGAACCTGCCCAACCGGGATAGAGGCTGTTG
The DNA here is from genome assembly GCF_059369535.1 of Stenotrophomonas sp. YJH_SMC_122. Taxonomy (NCBI): domain Bacteria; kingdom Pseudomonadati; phylum Pseudomonadota; class Gammaproteobacteria; order Lysobacterales; family Lysobacteraceae; genus Stenotrophomonas; species Stenotrophomonas sp. YJH_SMC_122. The sequence continues at coordinate 190,522 of NZ_JCAFST010000001.1, forward strand.
AAGGCGAATACGCAATGACCGCGGCGCGGCAGCGCTCGATGTGGGTGGCGGGCCTGTCCACGGTGGTGGAGTGGTACGACTTCACCCTGTACCTGTACTTCGCCACGGTGCTGTCGCGGGTGTTCTTCGGCGGTGGCGAGCAGGCGTTGCTGGTGACCTTGGCTGGCTTCGCGGTGTCCTACCTGATGCGTCCGCTGGGCGCGCTGTGCTTCGGCCACCTGGGCGACCGCCTGGGCCGGCGCTGGATGCTGCTGGCGTCGATGGCGTTGATGGCAGCGGCGATGCTGGCCACTGCACTGCTGCCGACAGCGGCCACGGCCGGTACGACGGCCGGCGTGCTGCTGCTGATCCTGCGCTGCGTGATGGCGTTTTCGGTGGGCGGTGAGTACACCGGGGTGGTGGCGTACCTGCTGGAAAGCGCACCGGCGCGGCGACGCGGCCTGGTGACCTCGCTGGCCTCGGCCGCCAGTGAGGTGGGCGCACTGCTGGCGGTGGCGATCTCTGCACTTACCGTCGCGCTGCTGCCCACCGTGCAGCTGGACAGCTGGGGCTGGCGTATTCCGTTCTTCGTCGGCGCGGCGCTGGCACTGGTGATCCTGGTCGCACGCTCGGGCATGCACGAATCGCCGGAGTTCGAGCGCCAGCGGCGCGAGGGCAGCATTCCGGCTACACCGCTTCGCCACGTACTGCGCAACCATCCGCTAGCGGTGGCACGCACCTTCGCGATCTCGGCGCTGGGATCGATCACCTACTACGTGGGCATCACCTATGTGCCTGCATTCCTGCACGCGCAGGGCCACAATGAGGGTGACGCACTGTGGCTGTCGACGATCGCGGCGGTGGCAGTGATCGCGATCACGCCCCTGTGTGGCGCATTGTCGGACCGCGTTGGACGACGGCCGGTGTTGTTGGGCCTGACCTTGCTGGCAGCGCTGTTGCCGCTGTCCCTGTTTGCGTGGATGGCACAGGCGACGGCGCTGGGCATCGTGCTGGCTGCGGTGCTGCTGGCTTGCGTGGCCGGCGGTGTAAGCGCGGTGGCGGCGCCGGCCACGGCAGAGCAGTTCCCCGGCGAAGGCCGGGTCAGCGGGCTGGCACTGGGCGTAACCATGGCCACGGCGGTGTTCGGCGGTGCGACGCCGTGGCTGGCGCAATGGTGGGTGGAACGCAGCGGCTGGGCGGCGGCGCCAGGCGCGATGATCGCGCTGGTGGCGGTGCTGGTGCTGCCGGTGCTGTGGACCCTGCCCGAGACGGTCCCGGGCAGGGCCATGCGCTAGCCGGTCAGACCTTCAGGGTCTGCTCGATGTCGGCCAGTACCGCAGCCGCATCCACGCCGATGGCAATCGACTGCACCACGTGGCCGTCCCACACGCTCGGGCCGAAGGCCAGGCCTTCCGGCTTGGGAATGGTCATGCCGCGGGCAACGCCGTCGGTGGCGACGCGCACGCTGGCGCGCTCGAACTGGAACAGCTCAGGGCGGGTCAGCGCGATGCACGCGCAGCAGTCGTGCACGACCATGCCCTTGTGGCCGGCCTGCAGGTAGAAGTCCACGTAATCCTGCGACAGCGCACGGACCAGCTCGGCGTCGGCGCCGCCGATGGCGGCCAGCTTATCCAGGCCGTCACGGTCCATTTCCACGCGGGTGGTCACGTCCAGGCCGATCGCGGTGACCGGCCAGCTGGCGGTGAACACCACGTCGGCCGCTTCGGCATCGCCCCAGATATTGGCCTCGGCGGCCGGGGTGATGTTGCCGTTGACGTGGAAGGCGCCGCCCATGATCACCACGCCGCGCACCAGGCCGGCGATGTCCGGGGCCTGCTGCAGGGCCAGCGCGAGGTTGGTCATGCGGCCGACCGCGACCAGGGTCACTTCGCCCGGATGGGCGCGGACCAGGTCGATGATCAGCTGGTGGGCGGGGCGCGTGTCGGCGGCCACGTCCAGTTCGGCCGGCACCGGGTGGTTGCCCAGGCCGTTGTGGCCATGGATGTGGACCGGCCAGGCTTCGGGGGTGGCTTCCGGCTGCAGCGGGCCACCGGCGCCGCGCGCGACCGGGGCGGCAAAGCCCCAGGCCTGCTTCAGGTACAGCGCATTGTGCGTGGTCGACTCCACCGAGGCATTGCCGAAGGTGGTCGTGACACCGATCAGGTCGATCTGGGCGTGCTTGTGCAGGTACAGCAGGGCCAGGGCGTCGTCGACGCCCGGGTCGGTATCGAAAATGACTTTCAGCATGTTGTTGTTCTTCTTCTTCCGTGTGGTGCGGGGGGCGCCGGCGGCCACGGGGCAGGCCGGCGCGCCCCCACATTGTCCCATCTTCATGACAGGCAGGGCCATTGCCGGGGTGGCAGGCCATAATGCCCCCAGTCCAGGCATGGAGTCGCCGAATGCTGATCGTTGCCCTTCTGCTGGTCCTGCTGGTGCTGGGCCTGAACGTGGTGGCCACCGTGGTGATCGTCAGGCGTGATGGGCTGTCGGCGGGTGGCCGGACGGTGCAGTTGCTGCTGGTCTGGTTGCTGCCGCCGGTCGGCGCCATCCTGTGCATGGCGGTGGCCACGGCCGATGGCTCCGGGATCCGGGGCGACAACAGTTTCGGCGGTGGCTACGACCATCCGGGCGGCCATTCCGGCGACAGCTACAGCCATCACAGCCACAGCAGCTCCGACTGCAGCAGCGACGGTGGCAGCGGTGACGGCGGCAGCTGCGGTGGCGGCGATTGACGAGATGTTCCGGGATGCCGGCCGGCGGTCGGCACTACCAGGGCGTGACCTCGGCTGGGTAGTGCCGGCCGCTGGCCGACACCCTCATCCGCTCAACCGCCGCCTTCGGTCGGCAAGGGCGCCGGCACGTTCAACAGCCCGCCCGCTGCCACATAGGCGGCCAGGGCCTGGCCCTGGCTGAGCAGATGGCGTTCCATGGTGCGTTCGGCAGCCTGCGCGTCGCGGCGGCGGAAGCACTCCATCAACTCGCGGTGTTCGGCCAGCGACTGCGCGGTGCGGCCCGGGGTCAGCAGCTGGCGGCCGCGATGCATCTTCAGGATGCGGTGCAGGTCGTGGGTGATGCGGATCAGCCACGGATTGCCCGCGTAATGCTGCACGGTTTCGTGGATCAGGTAGTTGTTGCGGTAGTACTCGGCGATGTTGCCCTCGGCCGCCGCGGTTTCCATCGCCGCATGCAGGTCTTCCAGCTGCTGCACGCCGGCATCATCGATGTGCCTGACCGCCTCGTGTGCGCAACGGCCTTCCAGCATGGCCATTACCGGGAACAGCTGGTTGAGGTCTTCCAGCGTCAACCGGGTGACCCTGCTGCCACGACCTGCGTCGATCTGTACCAGGCCTTCGGCGGCCAGCAGCTTCAAGGCCTCGCGCAGCGGCGTGCGGCTGATGCCCAGTTCTTCGCACAGCGCGGGCTCGTCGATCCACTCGCCCGGCGGCAGCCGGTAGTCGTAGATGCGCTCGCGCACGTGGTCGGCCACCTCTTCATACAGAGGCGCGCGCTTCTTCGGTGATCGCGGGGCAGGGGCAATGGCCATGGAGGAAGTGTACCGCCAGGTAGTGCCGGCCGCTGGCCGGCAACCCGTGATCGCTGGATGGCTTCATGAGATTGCCGTCCAGCGGCCGGCACTACCGCTGGGTGGTTACATCCAGCCGGGCACCACGAATACCAGCCAGGCCAGCAGCGGTCCAAGCGCCACCACAAGACCGCTGTAGACCAGGAAGCGGCGGAACAGGGTTTCGCGCTCTTCCTTCGCTGCCGAGGCCACCACCAGTGCGCCATTGGTGGAGAACGGGCTGACATCGACGATGGTGGACGACACCGCCAGCGCGCAGATCACGCCGGCGGCGCTGAGGTGACCCTGCATCAGGAACGGTACCGCCAGCGGAATCGTGGCGCCCAGCACTGCGGCCGACGAGGCGAATGCAGAGACGATGCCACCCACGTAGCAGACCAGCAGTGCACCCAGCAGCGGGATGCCGATGTCGGACACACCATTGCCGATGAAGTCCACCGCGCCGGCATGTTCCAGCACGCCGATGTAGGTCACCACGCCACAGATCAGCAGCACGGTGGACCAGCTGATGCCATCGACCGCACCCTTCTGGCTTTGTGGCGACAGCAGCGCCAGTGCCACCGCCACGGTGATCGAGACCAGACCGACGTTGAGGTTGTAGATCAGCGCGGCCACGCCCAGGCCGAGCAGGCCGATCAGGGTGAACAACCGTTCGCGGGTCAGGCCCACCGCATCCAGTGCCGCCGGATCATTGCTGAGCGTGCCGCCGCCTGCTGCGACCAGCGCGCCATGGCCTTCGATCGCGAACTGGCGCGACGACGCCTGCGGGCCACCGGCCATCGCCAGTTCGGCATTGCCGATCGTTCCTGCTGCGGTGATCGAGCCGCGACGCAGCAGGGCGATGCCACCGAAGGCGAAGAAGCAGATCGTCGCCATCATGAGGTTGAAGCCCAGGCTGGTCAGGAACACCGCCATCTCGGTCACTTCCAGCCCGGCCTTCTGCACTACGCCATTGGTGATGCTGCCGTACACGCTGATCGGCGAGAAGCCGCCCGCCTGCGCGCCATGGATGACCAGCAGGCCCATCATCAGTGGGTTGATGTTGTACTGCTTGGCAAAGCGCAGCGCGACCGGGCCGATGATCGCGACCGCTGCCGGGCCCAGCGCACCGAACGCGGTGAGCACCGCGGTGATCACGAACATCACCCACGGGATGGCCACGATATGGCCGCGCACGGCTTTTACAGCCCAGTGCACCAGCAGGTCGATGGTGCCGTTCTTCTGCGCGATGGCGAACAGGTAGGTGATGCCGACCAGGGTCAGGAACAGATCGCCGGGAAAGCCTGCCAGGACCTCCTTGCCGCCCATGTCGACCCACAGCCCACCGATGATGAAGGCCAACGCGAAGGCGACCGCGCCCATGTTGATCGGCATCGCCGTGGCGACGATGAACATGATCACCAGACCGATGATCGTTGCGATTTGTGGACTCATGCGCCCTCCCAGACACGTGACTCACGTACAGCGCGGATGGAGACCCGCCATCCCCGGGGTAAGGCGACGTACTGCGTGATGCGTGATACGTACTGCTCGAACCCGTTACTGCAGCCGCTCCAGCGCACTGCGGACCCACGCCGCGGCGCCTTCCAGGCTCTGGAACTCTTCCACCGCGCGCACTTCGCAGCACGGATAGGCCGGTGCGACCATGCGCGCCAGCGCGTTGCCCGGGCCCAGCTGCAGGAAAACCCGCGCGCCGCGCTCGAAGGCCTGGCGCATCACCTGCGCCCATTCGATGGTCTGCGCCAGCTGCGCCGACAGCGTGTGGACCGCCATTGCGCGATCCCGCACCGGTCGCGCATCGATGCCGGCCAGCAGCGGCAGGCGTGGGGCCTGCAGTGGCGAGGCATCGAGTGCGGCAGCAAACGGTGCTACCGCTGCCGCCAGCAACGGTGTGTGTGCAGGCACGTGCACCGGCAGCGGACGGATGTCCGCACCCTGCGCCTGCGCTGCATCGGCCAGCCGCAGCAACGAGGCGTGCGTGCCGCCCACGATGAAATGGTCCTGCCCGTTGGCGATGGCCATGTGCGCACCGTGCAGATCGCACAGCGGCTGCAGTACATGGCGTTCCAGGCCGAGCACGGCCTGCAGGCCTGCATCGGCGGGGCTGGCGCCGTCCATCAACTGCGCGCGCTGCGCAGCCAGGGCAAGGCAGGTGGTCGCATCGAAGCTGCCGGCGATGGCATGCGCGGCCAACTCGCCGATGCTGTAGCCGGCGACCAGCGTCGGCGTTGGCACGTTGTCGCGCAGCCCCTGCCACTGCGCCAGAGTGGCCGCGCACAGCAGTGGTTGCGCCTGCGCATTGTCGAAACGGTCGTCGGCCGCAGCGGCGGAAAACACATCGCGGCCGAGTACCGTGCTGGCCACATCAAGGGTATGGCGTGCGGCCGGAAGATCGCGCACGCGGTCGAACATCGCCGCATGCTGCGCACCTTGGCCGGAGCAGAGCAGGGCAAGGCTCATGCGTCCTCCTGCTGTAGCAGGAACCAGGCACAGGCCAACAGGTCGGCACTGCCACCGGGACTCAGGCGGCGTGCGACGAAGCGCTCACCGATGCCGTGCAGGCGTGCCTGCCAGCCGGGCACGAACGCACCGCCGCCGTCGAGGAAACCATGCGCCTGTCGCTGTGCCCAGCGCAAGCCGTCGGCGCCGCCACGGTGCAGCAGGTTGAGGTCATCCACGCATGCGACCAGCTGCATCAGGGCCTGGCACATCGCGGCCTCGCGCGGCAGTCCGTTGGCCACTGCGTGGCGCAGGGCAGGCAGTCCCACTTCGCGCAGCAGCGGATAGCCGGCGGCCGCTTGTTCGCGCACACCCTGCACGCCGTGCCGTGCACGCGCGCGCTGGCCAGGGCTGTTGGCATCCAGGGGTGCGTCGGCGAGCTCGGCAGACCAGCGGCACACTTCCTGGCAGACCTGCTCACCCGTGGCGGCATGGCCCAAGCGGGAGCGACAGGCCGCGGCGGCCGCCACCAGCAGGCCGAGACTGAAGACCGCGCCACGATGGGTATTGACGCCGGCGGTCGCGCGCAGCATCGCGATCTCGGCGGCGATGCCACACCGGCGCAAGGCGTCGAAGTCCGTCCCGGCTGCACCGAGGCGGGCCACGGCGGTGAAGTAGTGGCGCAGTGCGAACAGGCTGCGCAGGAACGTGCCGGCGTCCATGTCGTGATGGCTGCCGCTGTCGAATGGTGTGACCAGTCCGGGCTTGGGTGCCAGCGCCAGCTCCGCATGCAGGCTGGCGACGGCGAGGCGCCCCAGACGCGCGCTGTCCACGGCAGCTGCCGGCCTGACTGCCGATCGCACGACGGCGTTCATGCGCTCACCCCGGCGGAGGCGAACAACGCATCGCGGAGTTCCAGTGCGGCACCATCGAGGCGCTTGACCAGTACCTCGCGGCTGCGTCCGGCGTACTCCCGCCAGTTCACGGCGGCGTCGCGGCCCAGGCACAGCTCGCCATCGACCCGCCGGTCGTGTTCGGCTTCCCATGCCTGTAGCCGTGCAGCCAGGGCATCGGCCTGCGCGGTGGTGTCGATCGGCCACAGCAGATCGACGTCCGAGCGCGCGTGCACATAGCGCAGGCCAGTAAGGTGCTGCCACGCGAAGGCACCGAATACGCGCGCCTCAGCGATGTTCTGCAGCACTTCAAGGGGCCGCCGCCAGTCCTGTGGAATGTCGCCTTTCAGCACCGTCTGAAGTGCCGGCGGCGGCGTGGTGCGCAGCACATCGCGTGCTGGCACGCGCAGGGCCAGGCGCAGTTTGCCCTCGGCGGGCGGCAGCGGCACGCCGAGACGCAGGCGTGGATCGGCATCGTCGGCGGTACGCCGCGCGACGATGGCCGGGCGGCCCTGCGCAAACCAGTCGGCCAGGCGCGACTCATGCGCGGCGATGTCCGCCTGCCAGCCGGCGTGCGCTGACAGCCAGACCAGCGTATGGCGGGGCAGCCGCTCAGGCATCGCCCTGGCTCACCGCTTCAGCCACGCGTGCGGCCAGCATGCGCCCGCCACGTTCGGCTCCGCGCAGGGCGCGGCGGTCGCCATCGGCGGGCGTGCGCAGGGCCTGCAGAAGGTGCTGGGCAAGATCGCCCTCCCACAGCGATTCCACCGCACCCATCGCCACGTAGTTCTCCACGCCCGGTGCGAATACCGGTGAGGTCTGGCTCAGCGCCTGCAGTCTATCCAGCGGCTGCTTGGTCACCCGGGCCATCGCGCGCAGGTCCATCACCCGCACCTGCGCATCCGGCAGGGCGTGGATGTGGTCGGCCATCAGCCCGAACGAGAGGAAGCCGCCACTGACGGATTCACCGTAGACCAGCGTGACCAGTCGCGCGCCACGTCGACGCGCGAGATCCAGCGTCTGCGCCAGGTGCGCGAAACAGCCGTTGATGCCGAGCAGTTCGTCGCGGCGTGCCAGGCGCTGGCCGGCGGTGTCGACCAGCATCACGATCGGTTGCTGCGGATGCGCGGCGGTGCTGGCCAGCACCGTTTCGGCCAGTGCCAGTGCATGGTCCACGCCCACCTCGAGCTTGTCGGCGGTGCCGATCACGGTCACGTCGCCGTCGTCGGTGGTGGCGCTGCCGGTCAGCACCGAATCGTTCACCGCAACGGCATGCCCATGCGGAAACAGGGCATCGAGCAGTGTCTGCAACGGCATGCTCATGGCAGGCTCCGGTCGGCGGTGGCGATGAGGAATTCATCGGTGTCGAGCAGTGGCAGGCGTTCGGGGTGGGAAATGCCCAGCCGCGCCCAGATTTCCAGGCCATCGCGGCAATCGCTCCAAGCCTGCACGCGCGCCTTCAATGCCAGATGGCGTTGCTGCAGCGCGGCCAGTGCAGTATCCGGATCGGTACTGCTGGTATCCGGCTGCAGCGCATTGAATGCCGCTTGCGCGAACGCCTCGATGGCATCGGGCACCAGCACCTGTGCCTGGTCGATCAGGTAGCGGTGCTTGCCTCCCGTTACGCGCCAGACCAGTGCGCGGTCGCGGGAATCGAACTCTTCCACGCCGCGTACGGTTTCGATCACCTCTGGCCCGGACAGCGACAGCCGGCCTTCCTCGGACATGATCACCATGCCGCAGCAACGAGCAACGATGCCCATGCCACCGAAGGCGCCGTTGCCGCTGCCGATCAGCGCGATCACCGGCACGCCCGCTGCACGCGCGTCCAGAGTGGCGCGCATGATCTCGGAAATGGCGATGAGCCCAGCATTGGCTTCGTGCAGCCGCACACCGCCGGTATCGAGCAGGAGCAGCACGCCGTCAGGGCGGGTGTGCGCCGCACGGCGCAGCAGCCCGGTCAGCTTGGCGCCATGTACTTCGCCCACGCCTCCGCCCATGAATTCACCCTGTTGTGCGGCCAGCAGCACGTGTTTGCCCTGCAGCCTGGCCTCGCCGACCACGATGCCATCGTCGAACGCGGCCGGCTGGTCGAGCTGGGCCAGGTGCGGACTCATCATCCGTCGCGCCGGGCCGAGGAACTCGTGGAACGAGTCGGCGTCGACCAGCCCGGCGATGCGCTCGCGCGCATTGGCTTCGTAATAGCTGTGGCGCTGTACGTGGTTCATGGCGCGCCTCCGGCCAGCAGGGTTTCCACGGCCTGGTCCAGGCGCAGGCTGACCACGGCCGGGGTCGCACCGGCGTCGTTGATCGAGACGCGCACATCGCGTAGCGGATGACGCTGTGCGAAGTCGTTGATCACCGCTTGCCACACGCTGCCGAAGCCCTTCGCGGCGGTGATGATGCGCACCGTCATCGCGCCTTCCAGCGCAGCGGGTTCCAGCAGGATTTCCAGGTTGCCCGAGGCCAGCACGCCGACCAGCACCGCTTCGCGCGGGAACTGCACCGCAGTGTGTCCTTCGAATCGATAGTCGAGGGTTTCCATGCTCAGCCCCTTACCAGTTGCGGAAGCGCTTGGGCGGGTCGTACAGGCCGCCGGACCAGCGCACCAGGTCCTTCACCGAACGCGCCGCCAGCAGGTCACGGCTGGCATCGCGCACGGAGATGCCAAGGTCATCGGGACGGCGGATCACGCCGCGGTCGCGCAGGTTTTCCACCATCGCGCGGTCGCGGCCCAGGCCCACGGCGGTATAGCCGGCCACGCCGCGGATCGCCTGTTCGCGTTCCTCAGGGGTGCGGCACAAAAGCAGGTTGGCGATGCCTTCCTCGGTCAGCACATGGCTGACGTCGTCGCCATAGATCATCACCGGCGGCAGCGGCATCTGCGCGCGCTCGGCCAGTTCCCAAGCATCGAGCCGTTCGACGAAGGCCGGTGCCATGTGCTCGCGGAAGGTTTCCACCATCTGCACCACCAGCTTGCGCCCGCGCGGCATCTCGCCCGGGCGCGCGGCCTGTTGGCCGGCCTTGATCCAGGCGTCGCTGGCATGGCGCCGGCCACGTGCGTCCGAGCCCATGTTCGGTGCGCCACCGAAGCCGGCAATGCGGTCGCGGGTGGCGGTGGAGCTGTTGCCCTGCAGGTCGATCTGCAATGTGGAACCGATGAACATGTCGCAGGCATACAGGCCGGCGGTCTGCGAGAACGCGCGGTTGGAACGCATCGAGCCATCGGCGCCGGTGAAGAACACATCGCCTCGCGCGGCGATGTATTTCTCCATGCCCAGTTCCGAACCGAACGAATGCACCGATCTGACGAAGCCCGATTCGATCGCCGGAATCAGTGCCGGGTGGGGGTTCAACGCCCAGTGCTGGCAGATCTTTTCCTTCAGCCCGAGCGATTCGGCGTAGGTGGGGAGCAGCAGTTCGATGGCGGCGGTATCGAAGCCGATGCCGTGATTCAAACGATTCACGCCGTACTCGGCGTAGATGCCCTTGATGGCCATCATCGCCATCAGCACCTGGATCTCGGAGATCTGCGCCGGGTCGCGGGTGAACAGCGGCTCGATATGGTTCGGCTTCGGCGCCTGCACCACGAAGTTGACCCAGTCCGCAGGAATATCGACGCGGGGGAGGCTGTCGACGATCTCGTTGACCTGGGCGATGACGATGCCGCCACCGAAGGCGGTGGCCTCGACGATCACCGGCGTGTCTTCGGTGTTCGGGCCGGTATAGAGGTTGCCGTGCCGATCTGCGGCCTGCGCGGCCACCAGGGCCACGCGCGGGGTCAGGTCGATGAAGTAGCGGCCAAACAATTCCAGGTAGGTGTGGATGGCACCGATCTGGATGCGCCCTTCGGCTACCAGGTTGGCCAGTCGCACCGATTGCGGGCCGGAGAACGAGAAATCCAGTTTCGAGGCGATGCCACGCTCGAACACGTCCAGGTGCGAGGGCAGTGAGAGGACCGACTGCACCATGTGCAGATCATGCACGCGGGCGGGGTCGAGGTCGGCCAGCGCCTGGGCGAGGAAATCGGCCTGCTTCTGGTTGTTGCCCTCCAGGCAGACCTTGTCGCCTGGCTCCAGCACTGCGTGCAGCAACTTGCCGACGTCGCTGCTGGCGACCTCGCGTCCCCGGGCCCACGGCGCGGCACGTTCCAGGCGGGCCTGGCGACTGCGTTCCAACGTATCCCAGCTCGGGTTCATTGACCGGCTTCCGACGGGTGTTGGGATAATTACGGCATAATTACGAAGTGGGTACAACCTGCAGTGCAGCAAAAAAGAAGGGCCCGCGCGGAGGCGGGCCCATTCAGGGTGTGGGGTGTACCGACCAACGGTCAGCACCCACCGGTTCGCAGGTGCCTCAGAACTTCCAGCGCAGGCTGGCGGACACGAAGCGCGGCTCGCCGTAGTTGTTGTAGTCCAGGTTGGCCCAGTAAGTCTTGTCCAGCGCGTTGCGCACGCTCAGCGTTGCGGTCCAGCTGTCGCTGATGCGGTAGTTGGCATTGAATTGCACCAGCATGTACGCCGGCTGGTTCACCGTCACCGTGCCGCCCAGCGGGTAGGCGATGTTGTAGCCCTGCACCTTGCTTTGCCACTGCAGGCCACCGCCAACGCTCAGGCGTTCCAGCGCACCGCGCAGCTGCAGCTGGGTGTTGAGCTGCAGCAGATCCTTGGGCGGGTTGGCGTACAGCAGGTCGGTGGCGGCGCGGGTGACCTTGACGTGGGTGTAGCCGGCATTGACCGTCCAGCCCGGCAGGATCTCGCCGTTGATGTCCATCTCCCAGCCACGCGCCTTGGTACCGTTGACGCCGATGTAGGCCGAGGTGCCGTCGCTGAGCGAACCCTCCGGCACACCCATGTCACGCACAGCATAGTTGTCCTGCTTGGCCTCGAACACAGCGGCATTTGCGGTCAGGCGGCCATCGAACCACTGCGTCTTGATGCCCGCTTCCAGGTTCGAGCCCTGCACCGGCGCCAGCAGGTTTTCGTTGCGGTCCTTGTAGTTCTGTGGATTGAAGATCTCGGTGTAGCTGGCATAGGCCGACACGTTCGGGGTGATCTCGTAGACCAGGCCCACGTACGGAGTGACTTCATCGCTCACCTTGTACGCACCGCTGGTGCCGGTATAGGCGCCGGCGGCGTTGTAGGAGCGGGTGAGGGTTTCCCACCGGCTCAGGCGTGCACCGGCGATCAGCGACAGCGGATCGGCCAGGTGCAGGCGGGTGGCCAGATAGACGCCGCTCTGCGTGGTCTTCGCTACACGGCGTGCGCCGGTGCGGGTGTAGGTCACCTCGGAAATGTCGCCGTTCCAGGAGTACACGTTGGGGATGTAGTAGCAGCGCTCGCGTGCACCCGTGGCGCTGACACACGTTGCCCAGTCGCCGGGGAAGTTCAGCGCCACGGTGTTCGTGGTCCCTTCCAGATCCGACCACTGGGCGCCGACCGTGAGGTCGTGGTCGCGGCCGAACAGCGGGAAGCTGCCGGTCAGGTAAGCATCGACATTGCGGCGGGTGTCTTTCGAATCACCGGCGGCGGCACGCAGGTAGATGCCCGATCCGGTCACCGGGTCCGGGTTGCCGGTGCCGTACAGGCGCACGTTCTGCACGTTGCCGCGGGTGTAGGCCGTGTTGATCTTCAACAGCCAGTTGTCGCCGAAACGCTGTTCCAGGTTGGCGAAGGCGGTGTTGCTCTCGCGCTTCCAGTAGCTCCACTTCGGCGACAGGTTGGTCGAGCGCGGCAGATGGGCGAAATTGCCCTGGTTGTCGAAGAACGGCACGGTGCCCCAGGTCGAACCGGTCGGGTTGTTGTCCTGGGTCTGGTAGCCGACGGTGACCGTGGTGCTGTCGGTGACATCGCCTTCAAGCACCGCCATGCCGGCCATCTTGTTCTCGTCGTAACGGTCGTAGTACAGCCCGCGGTCGGTGTAGGCGGCGACCACGCGGCTGCGGAAACGGCCATCATCGGTCAGCGGCGCGGTCACGTCGGCTTCCATGCGGCGGAAGTCCCAGCTGCCGGCGCTGACCGCGAATGACGCGTCGAATTCCTTGCCGGGGCGCTTGCGCAGCAGGTTGACCGTGGCCGACGGCACGCCAGCGCCACTGAGCAGGCCGTTGGCGCCGCGGATCACTTCGATGCGGTCGTAGAAGGCGGTGTCGTATTCCTGGTTGGTGGACCCGCTGTAGGTGGGGATGCCGTCGACCTGGAAGTCGGTGATGGCGAAGCCACGCGCGTAGTACAGCGGACGCTGCGTGTCATAGAAGGACACGCTGACGCCGGTCACGTTGCGCATCACATCGTTGATGCTGAACAGTGATTCGTCCTGCAGGCGCTGCAGGCTGATGGCGGTGGCGGACTGCGGGGTTTCCTGCAGGGTGATCGGCAGGCGCGTAGTGCTGGCCGGCGGAGCGGACTGCTCGGCACGCACGCTGACCCGATCAAGGGTCTTGGCGTCGGCGGCGCCTTCGGCGGCGGCGAACGCGCTGGGCGCGCCCAGCACGGTCAGCGACGAAAGCAGGGCGGCCGGCAGCAGCGCGCGGCGGGGCTGGCGATTGGGGAAATTCGGGGACATGGGCGGCTCGGAGCGTGGAGGCGGGGAAGGGCGGCAACAGTCGTCCGGCACCCGGGCGGCGGCTTCGGGCACGGTCAGGTCCGGCTGCTAAGGCGCGCGGTCACTGCGCGGGGTGCAAATGTAAATAATTCTTAACAACATTACAATTCGTGTCACTGAGGAAGGGCTTCCAGGCGCATGGCAGCGGCTGGGCCGGGGTCGGATCCCGTTGACGGAGGCAATGGGCCCTGGCTCCACCCCGGTGCCCAGGCGCAGGTCAGAGCCCTCACGTGCGGGAGGGATCCGACCTGTCACCGCACAAACGCGAACGGCCACCCGAAGGTGGCCGTCCGTTTGCATCGAAAGGAACGTGCGGGCTTACAGCGCCTGCAGTTCCTCATTGGCGTTGCGCTTTTCCTTGGTCTGTGCCGGCACCGTGGCCGCCGCGGGCGATGCCGCGTTCGCATCCACCGGCACCTCCAGGTACGGCAACTGCAGGGTCTGGCTGGTCAGCGTACGGATCTCGTTCACCAGCGCCGGGCTGTCGTTGAGCTTGCGCCCGTACGATGGCACGATCTCGCGCAGGCGGGTTTCCCAGCCGGCCTTCATCTGCTCCGGGAAGGCCTTGGCCATCAGGTCCAGCATGATCGGCGGCGAGGTCGACGCACCCGGCGAGGCGCCGAGCAGGGCGGCGAGGGTGTGGTCCTTGTCGGTCACGATCTCGGTGCCGAACTGCAGCACCGGGCCCTTCAGCGGGTCACGCTTGATGATCTGCACGCGCTGGCCGGCGGTCACCAGCTTCCAGTCGCCCGGCTTGGCATTGGGGAAGTACTTGACCAGCTCGGCCTGGCGGTCGGCATCGTTCAGGCGCGCCTGGCCCATCAGGTACTGCACCAGGTCCAGGTTGTCCTTGCCCACTTCCAGCATCGGGCCAACGTTGTTGTGGGTCACCGAGGAATACAGGTCCCACCACGAGCCGTGCTTGAGGAACTTGGTGCTGTACAGCGCAAACGGCCCGAACAGGACCACCGGCTTGCCGTCCAGCTTGCGCGCATCCAGGTGCGGCACCGACATCGGCGGCGAACCGGTCTCGGCCATGCCGTAGGCTTTCACGCCATGGCGCGAGGTCACGTCCTGGCCCTGGAAGGCGAGGAACTGGCCACCGACCGGGAAGCCGGCATAGTCCTTCGATTCCGGAATGCCCGACATCTGCAGCAGCTTCAGCGCGGCGCCACCGGCACCGATGAAGACGAAGCGGGTGTGGGTGGTGGTTTCGGTGCCGGCCTTGAGATCCTTCACCGTGACGTTCCAGCTCTTGTCGGCGTTCTGCCGCAGCGCGGTCACTTCATGGTTCAGGTGCAGGCTGAAGTTCGGGTTGCGCTGCAGGCCGGCGGTCAGCTGGCGGGTGATCACACCGAAGTTGACGTCGGTACCGAGCGGCATCCAGGTCGCGGCAACCTTCTGCTTCGGGTCACGGCCTTCCATCAGCAGCGGGGCCCACTGCTTGATCTGCGCCGGATCTTCAGAGTACTGCATGCCGTAGAACAGCGGGTTCTTCACCAGCGCCTGCTGGCGCTTGTGCAGGTAGGCGATGTTGTCATCGCCCCAGACGAAGCTCATGTGCGGCGTCGGGTTGATGAAGTCGCTGGGCCGGCTGAGGCGGCCTTCCTTGACCTGGTGCGACCAGAACTGGCGCGAGACCTCGAACGATTCGGCGATGCCGACCGCGCGCTTGGTCTCGATGCTGCCATCGGGCAGTTCCGGGGTGTAGTTCAGTTCGGCGAAGGCCGAATGGCCGGTGCCGGCGTTGTTCCAGCCGTCGGAGCTTTCACCGGCGACGCCGTCGAGGCGTTCGTAGACCTGGATGTTCCAGTCCGGCTGCAGTTCCTGCAGGTAGGTGGCCAGGGTGATGCTCATGATGCCGGCGCCGACCAGCACAACGTCGACGGGCTTGTCGTTGCTGGCGGCGGGCACCGAGCGCTGGGTCAGCGGCCAGTACAGGAACAGCGCGGCGGCCAGCAACAGCAGCACGAGCAGGGCGAGAAGAGCCTTGCCAAATTTCTTCATGGGGGCGGGATCGTTGGCGGAGGGGAAGGGGTCAGGATGCGCGTGGGGCAGGGAAAGGGCGTGAAGAAACAACGCCTTGCAGCATCCATCCGCCATTCTAACCGGATCCGGTCCTTTTTTGCTGCAACGCAGCATCCGACGTTTCGCGGCGCTGTCACATGGGTGGCAGGCGACGTCCGGCGGCGGTGGGATCAGACCAGCTCAAGGATCTCGTCGCCGGCCTCATCGACCCCGCCGGTCGGGCGCCAGCCCAGGCGGCGGTAGAAGCCATGCGAGCGCGAACGCGGGTCGGCCGAGCAGGCCAGGAACAGCCGCTGGTGGCCGGCATCGCGGGTCAGGCTGACCACGTCCTGCAGCAGCTGGCGGCCGATGCCGCGGCCCTCGTAGTCCGGCAGCAGGGCCAGCACCAGCACCTCGCCGCTGTCGCGGTCGGCGAAGCAGTAGCCGGCCATGCGCTCGCCGTCCCAGGCTACGCGGCCGATCGAATCGCCCTGGGCGATGCCGGCCGCCCAGCTGTCCACCGTGATGCCCCGTTCCGCAAGCTGGGCCGCGCTGAAGGCGTTCTCGCGGGTGCGCCCGCGCAGGTCGATGCAGGCGGCGGCATCTTCGGGGCGGGCGTCGCGGACGAATACAGGCATGCAGGGCATCCTTGCGGTGATCGGCCGCTCAGTATCTGCATGGCGCATGGAATCGATGTGTAGGGTTGATGGAGATTGGATGGAGGCCCCGCAGCAGCAGGGATAGGGGGGACCGGTGCCGCTGATGCCGATGTCGCCCGGCGGCGTGGCTTTCAGCAGGTGCTTGCACCCCGGTCAGTCACTGCCGACGGTGAAGTACTCCACGGCGAAGTAGCCGATCTGGTAAGCCAGCGTTGCCAGCACCAGGCGCAGCTGTGTGCGTTGGCTGCGCAGTCGCCAGCCGAGCACCGCCACCGCCAGCATCAACACGGCATGCAACGGGTACGCGGCCCCCAGCAGCTTCCAGCGGCTGCTGCCCTTGATGGCGGTATCGACCAGGTCGAGCAGGGTCAGTGCAGCCATCACGCTGAAGATCCAGCGCCGGCGCTGCATGAGATAGTTCCCGTAGCTGCCGTATTCACGCAGGTCGTCGGGAAACAGCAGCGCGCACAGCAGGAACCAGGTCGCGCAGTACACGATCACGAACAGGTAGGTTTCAAACGTCCAGCGGTGCACCTCGATGAGGCGGAACTCCCACCACCAGAAGGTCACCAGCGATATCAGCGTCCACGCCACCCAGCCCAGGTGCAGGGCCGAGCAGCCGCGGCGCTGCGGATGCTCGATGATCTGCGCCAGGCCCTTGAGCACGGTGGTGATCGACAGGCCGAGGATGATGCCCATCACCACCCGGATGTGCAGGAACAGCGGATCGGTCTGCATCGCGGCGCTCCGTGTCGGGTGCTGCGATGCTGGCACAACCGGGCGCCCAGGAACGGACCCCGGTCACGCACAGAAGAGCGGAGAAAAAAGGGACGGAGGGGATTAAGTCGCTCTCGTCCTGATTCGTCCATGGCTGAGGACTGGCCACGTCCTGGCGACCAGGCGCGGTATTCTCAGCGCTTGGCTGGCTTGGTGGTATCAGGGCGGAGTGAGGCCCTGCTGTCGCAGCAGGGCAAGATACTTCCCGCCTTCATCGTCAGCGTCGAATATGTCCTCGCCGTCCAGTGCATACGCCCTGAGCAGGTATTCAAGGGCCCGATCCCGCTGCCCCAGAAGTTCGTTGCATTGGCCAGCGCGATACAGAATGAAGGGATTGGCATGCCCGTCCGGACCATTCAATGCATCCATGAAGTACTCCAGGGCGGCCACTACGTCACCGGAAAGAAAGCTCGCGTCTCCAAGTGAAGCACAGAGCCAAGTGTAGGCCTCCCAATCCTTGGCAGGAGCTGGCAACGCTTCTAAAGCCTGCAGCCAGCACCGAGTCGCGCCAGCATGGTCATTGGCATCCATGAGGACGTTTCCCTGCTCTGAGAGGTCAGTGACCTGCTCATAGATTTCGTCAGGAAGTTCCATTCGGTTTGACTCACAGATGACAAGCCTTCCAGCCTACGTAAAAAAAGTGCACCTGTCGGCTGGCAAGTGCGCTATCTGGTGTCGCGATCGTCTCGGATTTTGACCCCGTGAGCCGAAAGCGCCTGTCAACCAAGATCTACAGCCCCTGAGAAGCCAACTCAGCGCTTGCGCCGGATCAGCGCCGAGGACGCGTCCAGTACCGCACGGGTCAGCAGGGCCATGGTCTGCACGTCGCCCTTCCAGTGCTGCCAGTACAGCGGTACGTCTTCCCACGCGCGCTGCCGTACGTAGACCAGTCGCCCGGCGTCCAGGTGGCGCTTGACCAGCGGCAGGGGATTCATGGTCCAGCCCATGCCGCCGAGGTTGGCCTGCACGAAGGCCCGGGTGGAGGGAATCCACCAGGTCGGTGCGGTGCTGGGCAGGTCGTCGCCGGCCATGCGCCGGGCGAAGCGCGACTGCATTTCGTCCTTGCGGTTGAACACCAGCACCGGTGCCTGCGCCAGCGCCTGCGCGGTCACGCCCTTGGCAAAGTGGCGTTCGCGGAACTCCGGCGTGCAGGTCGCTGCATAGCGGATGCTGCCCAGCGCATGGATCTGGCAGCCCTGCACCGGCTCGTCCAGCGTGGTCACTGCGCCCAGCACCGTACCCTGGCGCAGCAGCTCCACGGTGTGGTCCTGGTCTTCCACACGCAGGTCCAGGGTGGTGCCGGTGGTCTGCGCGAACTGGTAGGCGGCCTGCGGAAACCAGGTTTCCAGGCTGTCGTGGTTCACCGCCACCGGGATGCTGGCCTGGGGCAGGTCCTCATCGGCCAGGCCCATCCGGTGCAGCGCATCGTGTTCGAGCAGGGCGGTCTGCTCGGCCAGCTGCACCAGCAGCTGCCCCTCGGCGGTGGCGGTGGCCGGGGTGCCGCGCTTGACCAGCAGGCGGCCGATCCGGTCCTCCAGTGCCTTGACCCGCTGCGAGATGGCCGAGGGCGTGACATTCAGCGACTGTGCGGCGCGGTCGAAGCTGCCTTCGCGGATCACCGCGGCCAGGGCGCGCAGCTGGGCATGATCGATGCGCATCGAATTAAGCTCCGCTAATGTTGGTTTAGGAAGTTTAGCTCGTCTTTTCCATGTTGCGGCGCGACAATGGCGCCCGTTCCGGTGCTGTCCGCCTTCGCGAGGCACCGTCCCCCCAAGCAATACAAGGCAGTGAATCCCATGTTCTCGGTCATCTCCGCCAGCACCGGCCTCGGTGCCTGGTTCTCTGGTGCAGCCACCGGCATCGGCCTGTTCGCCGTGGTCGGCGCCCAGAGCGCCTTCATTCTGCGCCAGGGCATCCTGCGCAAGCACATCGTGCCGGTGGTCGCCACCTGCGCGGCCATCGATGCCATCTTCATCTTCGCCAGCGTGGCCGGCCTGCGCACGCTCACCTCGGCGCTGCCGTGGCTGACCAGCGCCGTGCTGTGGACCGGTGTCGCGTTCCTGGCCTGGTATGCGATGAAGTCGGCACGACGTGCAATCGCCGGGGGCGGTGGCATGGGCGAGGCCGACAGCGACGACGGCAGCCGTCGCGCGGTGCTGATGGCCGCGGTCGGCTTCTCGCTGATCAATCCGCACTTCTGGCTGGACATGATGGTGATCGGCTCGATCGCCGAGAACTTCGGCAACGCCCGCATGGCCTTCGCTGCTGGCGTGGTCACTGCCAGCTGCCTGTGGCTGACCGCGCAGGGCCTGGGAGCACGCATGCTGGCACCGCTGTTCACCAAGCCCAGCACCTGGCGCGTGCTCGACGGCACCATCGCCGTGATCCTCAGCATCCTGGCCCTCACGTTGGCGGTGCGCGGGGTCCACTGACCCGGCGCACGCCCCCGAACCCACGTCCTGACTCTCTCTCCAAGGTAGTGGCAACGACGGCACCGGCAACGGTGCCGTCGTCTTTTCCGGCTCTGGCGTCAAACGCTCGGGCCTGCCTAGAATCGGCCACCAGGACAAGGTGTCCACAGGAGCAGGGGAAGGATGCACAAGACCATTCTGGCGGCCGCACTGGCCGTCATCGGGGGCGTTGCCGCAGGCAGCGCGGGGGCGGTGGACCTGGCGCAGTACCTGCGCCGGGAGACCTTCACCGATATCAAGATCTCGCCGGGGGGCGAGTACGTGGCGGCAACGGTGCCGAAGGAAGACAGCACCGCGATCGCGATCCTGCGGTTGAAGGACAAGCAGCTGGTCGGCAGTTTCTGGCCACCCAGCCGCAACCACGCGCAGGAATTCGACTGGGTCAGCAACGAGCGCCTGTTGATCGGCCTGGCCCAGAAGTGGGGCTCGCTCGACCAACCCAACCCCACCGGCGAACTCTATGCCATCGACGCCAACGGCAACCGTGGCGAGCTGCTGGTCGGCTATCGCGTCGAAAGCAAGGGCCCGGGGACCCGCATCCAGCCGAAGAAAGTCGAAGCAGTGGCCGCCTTCCTGGCCGACGACCTGCCGGGCGACGAGCGCAACGTGCTGGTGACCGTATGGCCGCTGGCCGAGGATCCGTTCACCCGCGTCGATCGCATGGATGTGACCACCGGCCGCCGTGCGCGGGTGGCATCTTCGCCGGTACGGCGCGGCGAATTCACCACCGATGGCGCCGGCGAGGTCCGCTTCGTGCACGGCTCGGGCAGCGACAACATCAACAAGCTGTATTTCCGCGAACGCAGCGGCGACACCTGGAAGCTGATCAACGACGAGGCGGTCAGCAAGCGCATCGAAACCGCCCTCGGCTTCTCGGCCGATGACAGCCTGGCCTACCTCAACGTCGAGCAGGCCCAGGGTCCGGATGCGATCGTCAGCTGGAATCCGCAGACCGGCGAGCGTGCCACGCTGCTGCGCGACGAGGTGGTCAATCCGTATCGCATCATCCATCGGCCCGGCACCCACGTGCCGGTGGGCGCGCTGTATCTGGGCGATACGCCGCGTACCCGATTCTTCGACGAGAAGTCGCCGGAGGCGCGCCTGTACCGCAGCCTGGAAGCCGCCTTCGGAGGGCCCGTCTACATTACCTCCAGCACCCGCGATGGCCGTGTCGTGCTGGTGGAAACCTGGTCGGGCTCGAACCCGGGCGATTTCTACGTGTACGACACGGTGGCGCGCAAGGCCGATCACCTGATCAGCCGCAGCGACTGGATCGATGTGGACCGTAGTGCCAGCGTGAAGCCGATTGCACTGAAGGCGCGCGACGGGCTGCCGCTGCATGGCTTCCTGACCCTGCCGGCCGGCAGCGACGGGCGCAACCTGCCGATGGTGGTGATGCCGCATGGCGGCCCGTTCGACATCTTCGATTCCGGCCAGTACGACCGCGAAACGCAGATGCTGGCCGCAGCCGGTTATGCCGTGCTGCAGGTCAACTTCCGTGGTTCGGGCAACTACGGCCGGGCCCACACCCAGGCCGGTGCGCAGCAGTGGGGCGCAGCGATGCAGGACGATGTCACCGATGCCACCCGCTGGGCAATCAGCGAAGGCATCGCCGACGGCCGTCGCATCTGTATTTACGGCGCCAGCTACGGGGCCTACTCGGCGATGATGGGGGCCGCCCGCGAACCGGGGTTGTACCAGTGCGCGGCCGGCTATGTGGGTGTCTACGATCTGCCGATGATGTACACCCGTGGCGACATCCAGGACCGTGGCTCAGGCGTCACCTACCTGCGCGAATGGCTGGGTGACCCGGCCAAGCTGGGCGCGGTGTCGCCGGTGAACCTGGCCGAACGGATCAAGGTGCCGGTGTTCCTGGCCGCCGGTGGCGAAGACAAGCGCGCGCCGATCCAGCACACCGAGCGCATGGAAGCGGCGCTCAAGCGCGCCGGCACGCCGGTGGAAAGCCTGTACTACAAGACTGAAGGCCACGGCTTCTACACCGAGGCCCATCGCAGCGAGTACTACGACAAGTTGCTGGCCTTCCTGGCGCGCAGCCTGGGTGGCAAGACCGCGACGGCCGCGCCCGCGACCGGCAAGGACAAGGCGCCCTGAGCTGACAGGGCGGTGGATGACCATTCCGCCGCCCTGGTTTTCCGCAGGCGCGGGGTTTACTTCACCCCGTGCATCATCTTCTTCAGCAGCGGTGCGGCGATGAAGGCCGCCAGTGCGCAACCAAGGCCGATCCACATCAGCAGCCAGAACAGGTGCGCATAGGCGCCGGCGGCAGCCACCATGTCCAGCGATTCGCCTTCCGGCACCTCGATCGCGGCCAGCTTGCCGAACAGCGCCGCCAGCGTTTCCGAGAACGCGGTGGCCAGGAACCAGGTGCCCATCATCAGGCTCATCACCCGCGGCACGGCCAGCTGGGTCACCGCCGACAGGCCGACCGGCGACAGGCACATCTCGCCGCTGGCCAGCAGGAAGTAGGCCAGCACCAGCCACCACACGCTGGCCATCTCGCCGGTGGCGCCCACCTGCTGCGCCGCCAGTGCCAGCGGCACGAACGACAGCGCGCCGATCACCAGGCCCCAGGCCGACTTGACCGGCTTGCCCGGTTCCCAGCCGCGGCGGTCCAACCAGGTCCACAGCGCGGCGAAGGCCGGTGCCAGCAGCACCAGGAACAGGCCGCCGAGGTAGGTGAGCGAACCTGCGGTCTGCGGGATCACCAGGCAGTCGCGCACCAGCAGCACCAGCATCAGCACGACAATGGCGGCGAAGAACGCGCGCGGTGCGGCCGAACCCGGGCGCCGTTCCGACAGGCGCGCGCTGACCACGAAGCCCAGCGGTGCCAGCAGCAGCGAGAGGATGGACCACGGCAGCGGCGTGCCGCCGGTGATCACCAGCGAGGGCACGATGTCCTTGGTCAGCAGGCGGTCGGTGAAGGTCACCCACGAGCCGTAGGACTGCTCGTACATCGTGAAGAACACCAGTGCCATGAAGATCAGCACCATCAGCGCGATCATCTGCTGGCGCTGCACCGGCGTGCATTTCGTGCCGGTGAACCAGGCGAACCAGACCAGCACGCCGCCCAGCACCACCAGCATCAGCATCAGCGCCAGGCTGATTTCACCGCCCAGCGCGAACGCGCCGTTGCCCGCGGCCCACATCAGCCACGCCACCGGCAGCACACCGAGCACCGCGCACAGATAGATGAGCCATTCGCGTGGCAGGCCCAGCACCTTCTGCTTCAGCGCGGCCGGTTGCGGTGGTTCGGCGTGGCCCTGCAGGTACTTCTGGCCCCACAGGAACATCGCCAGGCCGGCCAGCATGCCGATACCGGCGGCGCCGAACCCGTACTTCCAGCCGTAGGCCTCGCCGAGGAAGCCGCACACCAGCGACGAGAACAGCGCGCCCAGGTTGATGCCGGCGTAGAACAGCGAGAAGCCCGAGTCGCGACGCGGGTCGTCCTTGGCGTACAGCTTGCCGACGATGGTGGAGATGTTCGGCTTCAGGAAGCCGACACCCATGATGATCAGCGCCAGCGACAGGTAGGTCACTGCGAGTGCGGAGGTGTCGCGCACCACTTCGCCATTCACCCGGTACGCGGCGTGGCCCTCGAAGGCCATGCCGAGGTGGCCCAGCACCAGCAGGATGCCGCCGAACAGCACCGCCCGGCGCATGCCCAGCCAGCGGTCGGCCAGCATGCCGCCGAACACCGGGATGCAGTACACCAGGCCGCCGTAGGCGCCGAGCAGGTCCAGGCCGGCCTTGTCGCCGAACAGGTGGTACTTGGTCAGGTACAGCAGCAGCAGCGCCTTCATGCCGTAGAAGGAGAAGCGCTCCCACATTTCGGTGAAGAAGCAGACGTAGACGCCCTTGGGATGGCCCAGGAAGTCGTCGGAAGCGATAGCGGTGGAATTCATCGCGGAATTATAGGCCTGTGGCCTGATCCGCTTTCAGTAGGTCCACGCCATGCGTGGATTGCCGGACTGGCCTGGGCGATCACAGGTATCGCAACCACGGAAGATCGCGCCTTCGCGCTTTGAACCGCGCGAAGGCCCGCGTCGGCGGATACAGCACCACTGCCAGTACACAGGCCACCAGCAGCAGGCCGCTGACCGAATCCAGGGCATACAACCCGCCATGGGTCGGCCCCCAGGCCGCCAGCGCTGCCAGGTACAGCCCCTTCAGCACATACAGGTGCAGCAGGTAGAAGAACATCGGTGCGGCGCCGATATCGGCCAGTGGGCGTAGCGCGCGCGCAAGTGGTGGCCATTCGTAAAGGCGCAGCAGCACCAGGCCAGCGCCGAGGGTCAGCAGCAGGAACTGCAGCGACGGCGGGTATTTGGTGACGTTGAAGATGCTCAGCCACGTGCGCAGCGTAGTGGTCTGGTACGACCAGGGAGCATCCCCATACTGGTTGGCGAACCGCAGCAATGCGAACAGGGCCAGCGCGCCGAAGCCTATCCACAGCAGCCAGCGCTGGCGCTGCTCCGGTGCGCGCTCGCGGGCGAACCAGGACCCCATCAGATAACCCAGTGCGATCACCCCGATCCACGGCAGCACCGGATAGGAGGTGCGCAGGCGCAGCGCGCCGGCCTCGATCCAGTCGCGCTGGTGCAGCACTTTCCACAGCACCGCCAGCAGGCCATTGCCTTGCACCCGCACGCCGTCGAACAGGTTGTGCCCGGCCACCACCGCGATTGCCAGCACCGGCAGCGCCGGGCGTGGCAGCCAAAGCAGCCCGGCCAGCGCGATCATGCTCAGCCCGATGGCCCAGATCACCTGCAGGTACAGCGTGTCCGGCGGCAGCTGGAAGGTCCAGGCGAAGTTCACCAGGGTCAGTTCCAGCACCACCAGGAACAGCCCGCGCTTGAGCAGGAAGGCGGCCGTGGCCCGGCGCGGATCCGCCTGGCGCTGGCCGTACAGCCAGGCCGACAGGCCGGTCAACAGGACGAACACGGGCGCGCACAGGTGGGCCAGCAGTCGGCACGCGAACAGGGCGGGGGAGACCGTCGCTGCGTCCATCGGGTCGCTCACCTGATGCTGCAGGAAGAAGGTCTCGCGCACGTGGTCCAGCAGCATCAACAGCATGACGGTGCCGCGCAGCTGGTCGATGGAGGCCAGGCGAGAGGAGGGGGAAGGGGGCATGCGATGCGGAAGCTACAGGGTAGTATTAAGATATAACATATCAATTGAGGTGATCCCAGCCGGACTTTGCCGTGTCTGCCGATTCCGGCTTCACGCACAGCCTCATTGCGCTGTGGCGGCTGCCCCATCCTTTGGCACGCTGGACTTGATCTGCCCTGAACGCTAGCGTGGCAGGGATTTTTTGCCAGCAGGGGCTTCCATGAACCACGACGCTGCGCCCAAGCAGCTCACCTTCCGCGCAGTGGCCCTGGCCATCGTGCTGGCGGTGGTGCTGTCGGCCGCCAACGCCTACCTCGGCCTGTTCGCAGGCCTGACCATCGCCACCGCCATTCCCGCCGCGGTGATTTCCATGGGCGTGCTGCGCCTGCTGGGCGGTGGTTCCATCCTCGAGAACAACATCGTGCAGACCGGCGCCTCGGCCGGCTCGTCGATCGCCGCCGGTGTGATCTTCACCATCCCGGCGCTGGTGATCATGGGCTACTGGCCGGACTTCAAGTACTGGTGGGTGCTGGGCATCGCCGGCCTGGGCGGCCTGCTGGGCGTGCTGTTCTCGGTGCCGCTGCGCCGTTCGATGATCGTTGAAGACCCGCTGCCGTTCCCGGAAGGCAAGGCGGCGGCGGAAGTGCTCAAGGCCGGTGAGAACCCGGGTCCGGGCCTGAAGATCCTCGGCCTGTCGGCGGTGATCGGCGCCTTCGTCAAGCTGGCTGCGGAAAGCGGCATGCGCCTGATCCCGGACGCCTGGGCCACCTCGGCCTATGTCGGCAGCTCCAAGGTCACCGCCTTCATCGGCACCAACCTGTCGCCGGCGCTGCTGGGCGTGGGCTACATCGTCGGCCTCAACGTCGGCATCGTGGTGGTGTCCGGTTCGATCCTGACCTGGCACATCGCCATTCCGATCTACCAGGCATTCTTCATGAACACCGATCCGGCGCTGGCCGCGTCGGTCGCCGCAGCTTCCTCCACCGAGGCCGCGTTCGCCATCTGGGGCGCGAAGATGCGCTACTTGGGCGTTGGTGCGATGCTGATCGGTGGCATCTGGACCCTGATCTCGCTGCGCAAGTCGCTGCTCAACGGCGTCAAGAGCGGCTTTGCCGCGGCCCGCAAGAGTGGCGGCCCGGTGCTGGCGCATACCGAGCGCGACCTGCCGATGAAGTGGATGCTGGTCGCCCTGGTGGCGTTCGTGCTGCCGCTGCTGGCCCTGTATCAGGCCATCGTCGGCCAGTGGCACGTGTCGATCCCGATGACCCTCATCATGATCGTCGCCGGCTTCCTGTTCGTCTCGGTCTCGGCCTACCTGGCCGGCCTGATCGGTTCGTCCAACAACCCGGTCTCGGGCATCACCATCTCCACCATCCTGTTCGCCTCGGCCGTGCTGGTCGTGCTGCTGGGCGCTGACGGCCTCAAGCCGGTCGGTGCCGGCGGTGCGCCGCTGGGTGCGGTGGCCGCGATCATGATCGGTGCGGTGGTGTGCTGTGCCGCTGCGGTCGGTGGTGACAACCTGCAGGACCTCAAGGCCGGTTACATCGTCGGTGCCACCCCGTGGAAGCAGCAGCTGATGCTGGGCATCGGTGCGTTCTCGTGCGCGCTGATCATGGCCCCGGTACTGAACCTGCTGGCCACTGCCTACGGCATCGGCGTGAAGTCCGAGCTGCACCCGAACGCGCTGGCTGCGCCGCAGGCCAACCTGATGGCCTCGGTGGCCAAGGGCCTGTTCGGTGGTGAACTGCCGTGGACCTTCATCGGCATCGGTGCTGTGGTCGGTGCCGTCATCATCGCCTTCGACAGCTGGCTGAAGTCGCGCAACGCGCGCTTCCGCGTGCCGGTGCTGGCTGCCGCCATCGGCATCTACCTGCCGCTGGAACTGATGGTGCCGATCTTCCTCGGCGGCCTGATCGCCCATCTGGTCGAGCGCTTCCACAAGGTGCGCGCCGATGACGAAGAAGGCCGCGACCGCGTGCACAAGCCGGGCGTGCTGTTTGCCGCCGGCCTGATCACCGGTGAGGCATTGATGGGCATCGCCATCGCGATTCCGATCGTGGTCAGCAGCCGTGCCGACGTGCTGGCGGTGCCGTTCCACCTGCCGGGTGCACAGTGGATCGGCCTGGCCGTGCTGTTCTTGGTCGGCTGGCTGATCTACCGCACCGGCAAGTACGCCAAGGCGTAAAAGGCGGGTAGTGCCGGCCGCTGGCCGGCAATCCCGCAATCCCGTGATACCCCTGGTTGCCGGCCAGCGGCCGGCACTACCGCAAAACCCCGCTTCGGCGGGGTTTGCTGTTTCTGGCGATTGCCCGCCTGCAGCCATGACCGATGGCCTTGGCAGCCCCGGCCATGCGGGCCTACCATCGGTTTTTTGCCGTCCTGCGGAGACCCCGATGAAACTGCGTCATGCCCTGCTGCCATTGAGCCTGCTGGCCGCCCTGCCCAGCGTCGCCGCTGCCCGTGGCCTGGAAGTCCGCGACATGGTCGCCATGGACCGCGTCTCCGCGCCGGTACTGACCGCAGACGGCGGCACCGTGGTGTTCGCCAAGCGCAGCGTGGATGCCAATCTGAAAGCCTCCACCGCGCTGTACGCGCGCAACCTGCGCACCCGCGACGCAGCGCCGCCGAAGCAGATCACCCCGGCCGGCTGGAACGTCAATTCCGCTTCGCTGTCGGCCGATGGCCAGACCGTGTATTTCCTCAGTGCCAGGAACGGCAGCCAGCAGCTGTACGCGCAGCCGATCAGCGGCGGCACCCCGCGCCAGCTGACCGACTTCCCGGTCGACGTGGACAGCTACCGTGTGTCGCCGCAGGACGACCGCGTGTTGTTCAGCGCCGGCGTGTTCCAGGCCTGCGCCTCGGACCTGGCCTGCACCGAGAAGAAGCTCAAGGACGTGGCCGGCGCCAAGGCCAGCGGCAAGGTCTTCGATTCGCTGTTCGTGCGCCATTGGGATACCTGGAACGACGGTCGCCGCAACACCCTGTTCGTCGCTCCGCTGCCGGCAGCCAAGGCCGGCGCGGTCAAGGGCGCTTCGGCGCTGAGCGCGACCATCGTTGGTGATGCGCCGTCCAAGCCGTTCGGCGGCAATGACGACTTCGTTTGGTCGCCGGACGGCGCCAGCGTGGTGGCCAGCATCCGCGTGGCCGGCAAGCAGGAGCCGTGGTCGACCAACTTCGACCTGTACCGCTTCGACGCTGCCGGCAAGCAGGCGCCGGTCAACCTGACCGCCTCCAACCCGGCCTGGGATGCCGGCCCGGTGTTCAGTGCCGACGGCAAGACGCTGTTCTACCGCGCGATGAAGCGCCCGGGCTTCGAGGCCGACCGCTTCGGCCTGATGGCGATGGACGTTGCCAGCGGCAAGACCCGCGAGATTGCCCCGCAGTGGGATCGTTCGGCCGGTGGCATCACCCTGTCCGCCGACGGCGCCAGCATCTACACCACTGCCGATGACCTCGGCGAACACCCGCTGTTCCAGATCGACGTGGCCAGCGGCAAGGCCACCAAGCTGATCGGCGACGGCAGCGTGACCGCAGTCGACGTGGCCGGCAACAGCGTGGCGATCACCCGCAACAGCCTGAAGAGCAACGACCAGGTGCTGGTTGGCCTGCTGCCGGCCACGGGCGAAGCCATCGGCGAACTGCGCGCGCTGACCCCGGCCGCAGGCGAGGTGCTGAAGGACGTGTCCTTCGGCGACTACGAGCAGTTCGAGTTCAAGGGCTGGAACAACGACACCGTGCACGGCTACGTGGTCAAGCCGCACAACTACCAGGAAGGCAAGTCCTACCCGGTGGCGTTCCTGATCCACGGCGGCCCGCAGGGCAGCTTCGGCAATGGCTGGAGCTATCGCTGGAACCCGCAGACCTACGCGGGCCAGGGCTACGCGGTGGTGATGATCGACTTCCACGGCTCCACCGGCTATGGCCAGGCATTCACCGATGCGATCAGCCAGCACTGGGGCGACCGCCCGCTGGAAGACCTGCAGAAGGGCTGGGATGCGGCGCTGAAGAAGTACGCCTTCCTCAACGGTGACAAGGCCTGCGCGCTGGGCGCCAGCTACGGCGGCTTCATGGTCAACTGGATCGCCGGCAACTGGAACGGCCCGTTCAAGTGCCTGGTCAACCACGACGGCGTGTTCGACCAGCGCATGATGGGCTACGCCACCGAAGAACTGTGGTTCACTGAGTGGGAGCAGGGCGGCACGCCGTACCAGAAGGCCGCCAACTACGAGAAGTTCAATCCGGTCAACCACGTGGCGGACTGGAAGAAGCCGATCCTGGTCATCCACGGCCAGCAGGATTTCCGCATTCCGGTCGAGCAGGGCCTGGCCGCGTTCACCGCCGCCCAGCGCCAGGGCATCGAATCGAAGTTCCTGTATTTCCCGGATGAAAACCACTGGGTGCTGAAGCCGAACAACAGCATCCTGTGGCATGACACCGTCAATGCCTGGCTGAAGCAGCACATCGGCAATTGATGATTGCAGCGCCGCCCTTCGGGGCGGCGCTTTTGTTTCACCATCTGCTTTACCGGTGGGTGCCGACCGTTGGTCGGCACACCTTCCTGATCTGCCGCCAACAGCAGCCGGCCAGCGGCCGGCTCTACCAGAGCGCCTGCATGCCTTCGACTGCCCTGATCCAGAACGACATCGTCGTCTTCGGTTTGATCGCCGCCACCCTTGGCGCCGTGTTCTGGACCGCCTCGCGGGAGCACGGCCTGTGGAAGCGCTTCTACACCTTCGTGCCGGCACTGCTGCTGTGTTACCTGATTCCCGGCATCTACAACACTGTGGGCCTGATCGACGGGCAGAACACCCGGCTCTACAACCCGATCGCGCGCGACATCCTGCTGCCGGCGGCGCTGATCCTGCTGACCCTTGCGGTCGACATCAAGGGCATCCTGCGGCTCGGCCCGAAGCTGGTGCTGATGTACCTGGGTGCCTCGGCCAGCATCATGCTCGGTGCGGTGGTGGCGTTCCTGCTGATGCGTGCCGTGCATCCGGAAACCGTGGCCGGCGACACCTGGGCCGGCATGGCCGCGCTGGCAGGCAGCTGGATCGGTGGCGGCGCCAACATGCTGGCGATGCGTGAAGTGTTCGACGTCAATGCGACCACCTTCGGACAGTTCGCGGTGGTCGACGTGGGGGTCGGCTACGTATGGATGGCCGCGTTGATCTTCCTGGCCGGGCGCGCGGCGAAGATCGACGCTCGCAGTGGCGCCGATACCTCGGCCATCGATGAGCTGAAGGAGCGCATCGCGCGCTTCCAGGCCGAACACGAGCGCATTCCCAGCCTCACCGACCTGATGCTGATCGTGGCGGTGGCCTTCGGCGGTGTCGGCCTGGCTCACGCCATTGGCGCACCGCTGGCGGCGTGGTTCAAGGCGAATGTCAGCTGGGCTGCGCAGTTCAGCCTGGACGCGCCGTTCGTGTGGGTGGTGGTGCTGTCGACCACGCTCGGCCTCAGCCTCAGTTTCACCCGTGCGCGCAACCTGGAAGGCGCGGGCGCATCGCGCCTGGGCTCGCTGCTGCTGTACTTCCTGATCGCCTGCATCGGCATGCAGATGGATCTGCTGGCGCTGCTGGATCGCCCGTGGCTGTTCCTGCTGGGCATCATCTGGATCAGCGTGCACATCGTGCTGCTGTGGTGCCTGGGCAAGCTGCTGAAGGTGCCGTTCTTCTATTTCGCCATCGGTTCGCAGTCGAACATCGGTGGCCCAGCCTCGGCGCCGGTGGTGGCCGCGGCGTTCCATCCTGCCCTGGCGCCGGTCGGCGTGCTGCTGGGGACGATGGGCTATGCCACCGGCACGTACCTGGCCTACATCGTCGGCATCACCTTGCGGACGCTGGCCGGGCAGGGCTGATGGGGGAGTGCCGGCTGCTGGCCGGCAACCTCATGAACCCGTGAAGCATCACCTGGTTGCCGGCCAGCGGCCGGCACTACCGATGCGTTACGCGACCGGCAATCCGCGTTCGATCAACCACGCCTTCGCGTCTTCGGCGTCCTGTTCAAACCGCGCCGAGTGAAAAGAGGGGCGCCGCAAGGTCCGGCGCGTCGCCACGCGCCCGTGGCCAACCGCGCGCGCGGCTTTACGCCACCGGCAAGCCGCGTTCGACCAGCCACGCCTTCGCGTCTTCGGCATCCTGCTCGAACCACGCTTTCGTAGATCCCAGCCGATACGTATACCCCCACGCATCCATGTCGGCCATCAGCCGCTGGCTGCCGACACCGGGCAGCTGCCCGGCCAGCACGATCTGCAGGTAGCAGGTCGCGTCTTCCTCGGCCACCGAGTCGGTGGCATCGGTGTGCACCTGCGCACGCCGCTCCGGCGGCAGTACGATCAGGTGGCAGGCCTCATGCAGCATCGAGTGCACGGGCGTGTCATCGCGCACGTATACGTTGCTGGCGATGATGCCGGCCTCTGGCTCGCCCCAGTAACTGCCGGGAATCGGTTCGCCGGGCGCCACGTGGTGCAGCCGAAGGCCATGCGCGGCGAGCAGGCGCTGCGCGTCGGCGAAGGCGATGTCGCCCACGCAGGTGATGTCCACGGCGGTTGTCGTATCGGTCATGCGGGTCAGGCAGCCCCGCCCATGCAGGCACGGGCGGGGCAGGGGATCAGGGTTTGTCCGGGCCTTCGGGCAGCGCCACGGAAATGTCCAGCACGTCGTGCTGGCCATCCTTTACCAGGTCGACCTTCACCGCATCGACGTCGATGTTCACGTACTTCTTGATCACTTCCAGCAGCTCGCGCTGCAGCAGCGGCAGGTAGTCCGGGCCACCACGGTGGCTGCGTTCCTGCGCGATGATGATCTGCAGGCGGTTCTTGGCGGTTTCGGCGGTGGTCTTCTTCGCTTTGAGGAAATCAAACAGGCCCATGCTTACCCTCCGAACAGCTTGCTGAAGAAGCCCTTCTTCTCGACGTTGGTGAAGCGCATCGGGCGTTCTTCGCCGAGGATGCGCGCGACGGCGTCTTCATAGGCCTGGCCGGCAGCGGATTCGACATCCAGGATGACCGGCTCGCCCTTGTTGGAGGCGTTGAGCACGTCGCCCGATTCCGGAATCACGCCGATCGCCTTCAGGCCGAGCACTTCCTCGACGTCGGCGATGCTCAGCATCTCGCCGCTTTCCACGCGCACCGGGGTGTAGCGGGTCAGCAGCAGGAAGGCCGGCACGTCCTGCCCGGACTCGGCCTTGTGGGTCTTCGAGTCGAGCAGGCCGATGATGCGGTCGGAGTCGCGCACCGACGACACTTCCGGGTTCACCACCACCACCGCGCGGTCGGCGAAGTACATCGCCAGGAAGGCGCCCTTCTCGATGCCGGCCGGGGAGTCGCAGATGATGTAGTCGAAGCCGTCGGCAGCCAGGTCCTTCAGGACCTTGCCCACGCCTTCCTGGGTCAGCGCGTCCTTGTCGCGGGTCTGCGAGGCGGCCAGCACGTACAGGTTGTCGAAGCGCTTGTCCTTGATCAGGGCCTGCTTGAGGGTGGCTTCGCCGTGCACGACGTTGACGAAGTCATACACCACGCGGCGTTCGCAGCCCATGATCAGGTCAAGGTTGCGCAGGCCGACGTCGAAGTCGATCACCGCCACCTTCTTGCCGCGCCGCGCCAGGCCGCAGGCCAGGCTCGCGCTGGAAGTGGTCTTGCCGACGCCGCCCTTGCCGGAGGTGACTACGATGATTTCAGCCAAAGGACTTCTCCTGATGATTCTGTTTGGGGGCTGCGTCAGTCCAGCGCAGCGATCTTGATCTGGTCCTGTTCCAGCCACACCTGCACGGCCTTGCCGCGCAGGTTGTCCGGGACATCGTCCAGTACCTTGTAGTGGCCTGCAATGGCGACCAGTTCCGCATGGAAATCACGGCAGAAAATACGTGCCGCAGTGTTGCCCTGGGCCCCTGCCAGCGCGCGGCCGCGCAGGGTCCCGTAGATATGGATGCTGCCATCGGCGATGACCTCGGCGCCGGCGCCGACGGTGGCCATCACGGTCAGGTCGCAGTTTTCCGCGTACAGCTGCTGGCCCGAACGGACGTTGCCCAGCTGCATGCGGCCCGGCTTTGGTGCAGCCGCGTCGGCCACCTTGGCCACCGGCGTTGCCGGGGCCGGCTTCGGTTCGGCACGGGCTGCGCGGCGCGGCTCCGGTGCGGGCGGTGGCGGGGCCGGCTCGGCCTCGGCACGCTCGTACTGCGCGCGGAACTTGGCCAGCAACGGCAGGCCGAGCTGCTGCGAGAGCAGGTCGATCGCGCTGGTGCCATAGGCCAGCGCCACCGGCAGCACGCCGGCGCTGCGCAGGCCATCGACCAGCGCCTGCGCGGTGGCCACATCCGGCACCTGGCTCAGGCCGCCGAAGTCGAGGATCACTGCGGCGCGGCCGAACAGCTTCGGGGCGCGGGTCACGCGCTCGCGCATTTCCTGCACGAGGCGTTCGACATCAAGGGTACGGATGCGCAGGTTGGCGATGCCCACCTGGCCGATCTTCAGTTCACCGGCCTGTTCGTAATCGAAATTCACCGCCACGCTCAGGTCCCCGTCGGCCGCTGTGCCTGCGCCGGCAGCTGCCGTGCGCGTGTCCATGCCACATCCGGCAGCTTGCCGCCGTAGGTCTCCTTGACCCAGGGGTAGCTGCACAGTTCCTTGGCCAGCATGCTGGCGCGCACATCGACCTGCGGCATCGTGTTCTGGCCCAGCTCGCGGAAGCCGAAGCTGCCGTGGAAGAGCAGGGCGGCATCGGCGCCATGGTCGAGGAAGACTTCGCAGGTCATCTGCGGGTAGCGCAGCTCGGCGAAGCTCTGTGCGTCGGCATAGAACGCACGGCCGACGCCGCCGCCACGACGGCGGCTGGCGACCACGATGCGGTCGATATAGAAGAACGGGGTGTCCAGCTGCTGCTTGAACCAGGCGAAATTGCTGCTGTCGTGCTGGCTGTCGCTGCCAAAGCCGATCAGGAAGCCGGCCAGGTTGCCGTCGCGCTCGGCGACGCGGAAGTATTCAGCGGTTTCATAGAACAGGCGCAGGCGGGCCGCATCCAGGGGAAGGATGGCCAGGCCAGCATTGTTGTTCAAAGCCAGGACGGAATCGAGCTCGTGCTCGCGCACGTCGCGGATGACAATCGACATTGTGACTCCGTGGGGTAACGCGGTTGGTCCATCAAGGGACCCTGCGCACGATTATTGCATGCCCGGGGTGGGCTGCGGCATGAACAGGCGACCGCAGAGGCATGACTTCCGTGGGAGTGCGCGACGCAGGCCGGGCCCGTAGAGTGCTGGCATGTTGGGAGTCCTCAGCCATACCCGCGTCCTCCGCCTGGCCGGCCTGTTCACCTGGGTCATGGTCGGCCTGCCGCTGGCGTACTCGCAGTTCGAGAACCTGCACAGCCGTGCTGACATGGGCGGCTGGGCGATCCTGCTGTTCGTCGCCTACCTGTCCTTCGGCACGGCCTACTACTGGTTGACCCGCATCCTGCGCAGCGACAGCCACACCAGCTGGCTGGACCGCGGCCTGCTGCTGTTGCTGACGGTCTCGGCGCTGGCGGTCAGCTTCCTCAGCGGGTCGGGCCTGGGCAGCATCCTGATGATGGTGGCCGCGGGGGTCATTCCGTGGATGCTGTCGGTACGGCTGGGGGTGCTGTGGCTGCTGGTCAGCCAGCTGGCCGTGGCTCCGGTCTATTACCTGCTGCTGCGCTTCCCGCTGTTCGAAGCGGTGATGCAGTCGCTGCTGTACGGCGGCTTCTCCATGTTCATCTTCGTGACCAGCCTGGTTGCGCGTCAGCAGACCGAGGCCCGCGACGAGCAGCGCCGGCTCAATTCAGAGCTGCGCGCCACCCGCGCCCTGCTGGCCGAGAGCGCGCGGGTCAACGAGCGCACCCGCATTTCACGCGAACTGCATGACCTGCTGGGCCACCAGCTGACCGCGCTGACCCTGAACCTGGAGGTCGCCGGGCACCTGGCCGAGGGCCAGGCCCTGGATCACGTGAAGCGCTCGCACGCGCTGGCCAAGCTGCTGCTGGGCAACGTGCGCGAGGTGGTGAGCCAGCTGCGCGAGACCGGCGCGATCGATCTGGCCGCAGCGCTGCGCCCGCTGACCGAGAACGTGCCCTCGCTGGACATCCAGCTGGAGATCGAGGATCCGCTGAACGTGGAGGACCCGCAGCGGGCCCACGTACTGCTGCGCTGCACCCAGGAGATCATCACCAATGCGGTGCGCCATGCCAGTGCCCGCCACCTGTGGATCAAGGTGTACCGTGAAGCCCCCGACCGGGTGGTGGTCGAGGCCCGCGACGACGGCGTCGGTGCGGATATGGTCAATGTGGGCAATGGCTTGCGCGGCATGCGCGAGCGCCTGCAACAATGTGGTGGCCAGCTGCAGATCGAAACCCGCCCCGGTGAGGGTTTCCGGCTGCGGGCGACGGTGCCGGCAACGGTGCTGGTGGCGGCCCTTACCAAGGTTCCTGAAGGAGTGCGTTGATGATTCGCGTCTGCCTGGTCGACGACCAAACCCTGGTGCGGCAGGGAATCCGCTCCCTGCTGGCGCTCGACGACGGCATCGAGGTGGTGGCCGAGGCCGGCGACGGCCGGCAGGCGGTCGAGCTGATTCCCCAGGTACGCCCCGACGTGGTGCTGATGGACATGCGCATGCCGGTGATGTCGGGGCTGGAGGCCCTGCAGGTGCTGTCGCGGCAGGAACAGCTGCCGCCGACCATCATCCTCACCACCTTCGACGACGACCAGCTGGTGCTGGCCGGGCTCAAGGCCGGTGCCAAGGGCTACCTGCTCAAGGACGTCACCCTGGCACAGCTGGTCGGTGCCATCCGCACCGTGGCCGACGGGGGATCGCTGGTGCAGCCGGCGGTCACCCAGCGCCTGCTGTCCGGCCTGGAGCACATGCGCAATGAATTCGTCAGCCTCGACCGCCCGGACCCGCTGACCGACCGCGAGACCGAGATCCTGCGGCTGATGGCCAGTGGCTTCTCCAACAAGGAGATCGCCAATTCGCTGGGCGTCGCCGAGGGCACCATCAAGAACCACGTGTCCAACATCCTTTCCAAGCTGGGTGTGCGCGACCGTACGCGTGCCGTATTGAAGGCGTTCGAACTCCAGTTGGTCTGAGAAAAAATCTTTCAAGTACAAAGACTTGGGTCGTAGTCGGGGGATTCCGCCAAGGTAGCCCCCTACTTGCCGGGTAGCGGTATGCGTTACCCTTCGAATCCTTTGTCCATACAAATACGCAGCCGGCAGGGAAACCGGTGCGCCAATCCCGATAAACAATGCCCGCGAAGCCTGCTAGGATTGGCGCTTCGCTTCAATCAACCCGGCCGTGGGATCGGCCCCGGAGACTCTCTGAATGACCCGTATTATCGAGTTCCTGATCGCCTTGGGGATCGTGGCTGGCCTGTTCGTCATCATTGGCGTATGTCTGCCGGGCGAGCGTCACATCACCGAAAGCATCGAGACCAACCGCAAGATGACGATCGTGTACGACACGGTCAGCAGCCTGCGCCGCTTCAAGGACTGGAACCCGCTGGTACTGCGCGATCCCGCCGTTGACCTGAAGCTGTCCGGCCCGGCCTCGGGTGTCGGTGCCACCCTCGACTTCACCTCCAAGGACCTGGGTACCGGTTCCTGGAAGATCACCGAAGCCGAAGAGAACAAGCGTGTTGTGATCGCCATCGAGGACGCCACCAAGGGTCACGACAAGGTCACCACCTTCAACCTGGAGCCGACCGGCAAGGGCGGTCGCAACGTCAAGATCACCCAGGACTACTCGGTGAAGTACGGCTTCGACCTGTTCGGCCGTTACGCCGGCCTGTATGTCAGCCGCCAGATCGGCGACGACATCAAGATGGGTCTGTCGCGCATGGCCAACATGCTCGCCACCGTGCCGAACGTGGACTACCGCACGCCGGAAGCCCCGCTGACCGACCTGGCCATCGTTGAAGTGCCGGCCGAGAACCTGCTGGTGGTCAACGCCGGCAACGTGGACCGCGGTCAGGACACCATCACCAAGTCCATCAAGGACAACCAGGAGTGGATCAAGCGCGTGATGGAGGCCAATGGCCTTGAAGCTGCCGGTCCGTTCCGCATCATCACCACCGACTTCGGCCAGGAGAAGTACGCCTTCGACATCGCCCAGCCGGTGAAGAAGAAGGGTGCTGAAGGTGCTGCTGCCGACGAGCTGACCGTCAAGATCGACGGCGGCGCTCCGGTCAAGTACGTGCACGTTGCTCCGCACCGTTCGGCGCATGCGGCCTACACCGGCCACATGGCGGGTCTGGACGTGGCGCGCAACGGCCTGCGTGCCTGGGCCGTGACCTCGGGCAACGAAGTCATCGACCGTCCGTACGAAACCTGGAAGGACGGCATCGACAAGTCGTTCACCCCGGAAGGTACCTACGACATCTACTGGGCCGTCAAGTAATCCCCGGCTGACCCATGTAGTGTTGGACACGAAAACGCGCCGCTCATTGCGGCGCGTTTTTTTTTCATCCGGCGCCCGGCAAGGGGCGCTGCGCAAGGAGCCCTCATGTTCAATCTGGAACGTCGCGCACGTAAGCCATCCCTGCTGGCCTGCCTGGGAGCGCTGTTGGCCGCCGCGTCGATCGGCCTGTCTGCCTATGCATCGCATGGCGTGGCCGACCCGTTGGCGCAGCAGCATCTGAACATGGCGGCGCTGTATGCGTTCGCGCATGGCGCGGTGCTGGTGGCGCTTGGGCCGCGCGCGCAGGGGGCGATCGCACACCTGGCGCTGTACGTACTGCTGCTGGGTGTCCTGCTGTTTTCCGGCAGCCTGGTGGGTGGGGCGTTGTGGCAGTGGCCGACGCGGATGGCGCCGATCGGTGGCACCAGCATGATGGCCGGATGGGTGTTGCTGGCGATCAATGCGTTGAGGCGGTGACGGTCGTAGGGCTGTCGCTCCGATCCATGCCGATGCGATCGTGATGGTTCATGGGCGTTACTTTTCTTTTCGCGCGAAAAGAAAAGTAACCAAAAGAAACGCGCCGCCGGCCGCGAGCCGGTGCTGTGCACCGGTCCCCTGCGCTCCTCGGCCCGTCGAGGGGCGGTGCGGGAACTCGCTGCGCTCAGACACCCGCACCTCTTCGCCCTCGCCGGACCTGCGGTGCTCGGCTCGCTTGAAGGCGGACCCAACAGCCGCGCGCTGATCCCTTATAGAGGCTTCGAGCGAAGCGACCGGCTTCTGTCTTTGCCTTCTTGTTCCATCTCGTGGTGGGCGCGCGCGGAATCCGCCCGGACAGCTCCATGAATTTCACCCTGCGGCCGTCACGAGGGGCTCAGCCGTTGGCCGGTTTCCAGCACCAGTGCCACGGTTCGTAGACGATGCCGTGCGGGTTGTCGCGCGGGTAGCTCAACCGGAAGCCGTGCCCAGCGGCATGGGCCTGCAGCCAGGCGAACGCGTCGGTGGCTTCAAATGATTCCTCGGCCGGGGCATCGCCCGGCGTGCCGATGTCCAGCGCGTGGCCGCTGTGGTGTTCACTGAACCCCGGCGCGGCATTCACCTTCAGGATCTCCGTCACGCTCAGCCCGCGTGCCAGCTTCCGTTCGAAGATGCCCAACTGGTAGGCATGGCTGCGGAAGCCGGAGATTGCATCCAGTGCGATGCCATCCTGCGCGGCGTGCAGGCGCATCCGTCGCCAGCCCTGCGCGGCGCCACGGCGCAGCCACAACGGGCGGCCGAAGCGGTCGCGGCCAGCGAAGTGCAGCAGGTACGGTTCCGGTTCCAGCGGCAGGCCACTGTCGTCGGCATAGCGCTGCGCATCCAGGCCGAGCTGCCGCAGGCGCTGCTGCAGCCCGGCCAGCGGCAGCCACTGTTCCTGCAGTGCAGCGCCGAACGGACGTGCCGTCGTTGCATCCAGCAGCGCCAGTGCGTCCTCGACCCCGGGCTCGCGCGGCAGGTGCGGCACCAGCGAATGCACGCCATGCGATGTCACCGCGGCCAGGTAGCGGCCATCGTGCTTGCGCCGCAGCACCCAGCGCGCCTGCGACAACAGGCGTGCATCCAGGTTGCTGCGTGCACGCAGCAGGCCGGCCGGCCACAACTCGATGGCTTCGGTATTGATCAGCAGGGGCGGGCGTCGTTGCATCGGCGCAGCTTACTGCCGTGGCGCCGGCGCGGCCACCTTGCGCAGTGCGTCCAGCAGCACCTGTGGCCGGTCCAGGCTGAGCAGCAGGGTGCTGCCGTCGTTGACCGGCAGGGCGAGAACGCGCATGCGGTCGGTGACCAGGGCGAAACCCCTGCCGCCGCCCTGCAGGCGAAAGTGGCCGGAATAGAAGCCCGGCATTGCATAGCCGTTGGTCTTGAAGCGGATGCCATAGCGGGGGTCACGCTGCAGGTCGACCACCTCGGCCTGGTCCAGCCGCAACTGCGCCACCGGCACGCGGCGGCGGTACATCGTCGAGCGAACGTCCAGCACGCCGTCGGCCAACTCCACCCGGCGGCGGAAGAACGCCGCGCCCAGACCGACGCCGAGCGCGGCGATCAGCAGCAGGCTCCAGGCGGCGCTGCCGCCCATCCGGAACCAGGGCGGCGACAGCGTTACTTCGATCCAGGGTGCGCTCGCCGGTGCCTTGTACAGCTGCGCATACAGGCAGGCCACGAAGGCAGCCAGCAGCGGCAGCACGATCCACAGCACGCGCAACGGCGAGCTCTCGGTCACCTTGTACTGTTTCGGATCGCTGGCGCCCATGGCTCAGGCCTCCTTCTTGAACACCAGCATCGCCGGGCACATCGGTGCGGGGATGATGATGTTGACCAGCTCCCAGCCCAGTTGGCCCTGGCGGCTCAGTTCGCTCTGGATGTCCTCGGCCTTGAGCAGGCCCATCATGGACGTCTTGACCTCGATCGTCTGGTAGCTCCAACGCTTGCTCATTCCTTGTCCTCCGGCGATGGCGCAGGTTTCGGCAGGCGGCCTGCCTTGCGCAGGGCGTCGCGCAGCACGTACTCGATCTGCGCGTTGAGGCTGCGCAGCTCGTCGTCAGCCCAGCGCTGCGCGGCGGCCAGGACGTCGGCATTGATGCGCAGCGGGTAGGCTTTCTTCTCACTCATGCGAGCTCCTGGCGGGGCGGTGGGGCGCCCCGTCGCGAGGGTGGTTCAGTACAGCGAACCGGCGTTGACGATCGGCTGGGTGCCGCGGTCCGAGCACAGCACGGTCAGCAGGTTGCTGACCATGTGCGCCTTGCGTTCCTCATCCAGCTGCACCACGCCGTTCTTCTGCAGTTCGGCCAGGGCCATTTCAACCATGCCGACCGCACCGGCCACGATGCGCGTACGTGCGGCGATCACTGCGTTGGCCTGCTGCCGCTGCAGCATCGCCTGGGCGATTTCGGCGGCGTAGGCGAGGTGGCTGATGCGTGCATCGATCACCTGCACGCCAGCATCGGCCAGGCGTTCGGCCAGCTCGTTCTTCAGGTGCTGGGAGATCTCGCTGGCATGGCTGCGCAGCGCCAGCTGGCCGTCCTCGTGCTGGTCGTAGGGATAGCTGGTAGCCATCGCGCGCAACGCCGATTCGGACTGGATGTGCACGAAGCTTTCGTAGTCGTCCACGTTGTAGACGGCCTCGGAGGCATCGACCACCTGCCAGACGATGACCGCGGCGATCTCGATCGGGCTGCCGTCCAGCTCGTTGACCTTCAGCTTGCCGCTCTCGAAGTTGCGCACGCGCTGGCTGACGCGGCGCTTGGCATAGAAGGGGTTGTTCCAGCGCAGGCCGTTGTCCTTGACGGTGCCGACGTACTTGCCGAACAGGCTCAGCACCGCCGCCTGGTTGGGCTGGATGGTGTACAGGCCGGCCAGGATGAACACGCCCAGGCCCCCCAGCAGCGCACCCAGCAGCATAAGCAGCA
Organism: Stenotrophomonas sp. YJH_SMC_122; assembly: GCF_059369535.1. Classification (NCBI taxonomy): domain Bacteria; kingdom Pseudomonadati; phylum Pseudomonadota; class Gammaproteobacteria; order Lysobacterales; family Lysobacteraceae; genus Stenotrophomonas; species Stenotrophomonas sp. YJH_SMC_122. The sequence goes on from NZ_JCAFST010000001.1 coordinate 230,906, forward strand.
GGTTGGGCGAGCCGGTGCTGGCCTTGGCGGCCACGCCCAGTACGAACAGGGCAGCGCCGGCGAGGGCGACGAGCAGGGCACCGGCCAGCGTGCCGAGGCCGTTGAGGGAGGCAAGCGACTTCTCTTTCATGGCGGTACGTCCTTGAGGGGTCGAATTGAAGATATCAAAGTGATATCACTTTCCGACGACCGTTCGTCGGATGCCATGGCCAGGGTGCGCGGGCAGCTAGAATGCCCACCCGCCTTCACATCGCTGCTGGAACCGCCATGGCCAAGCTTGGAACCCCGCTGTCCCCCTCCGCCACCCGCGTGCTGCTGCTGGGCTCGGGCGAACTCGGCAAGGAGGTGGCCATCGAGCTGCAGCGGCTGGGCGTAGAGGTGATTGCCGCCGACCGCTATGCCGATGCCCCGGCCATGCAGGTCGCGCACCGCTCGCATGTGATCGACATGCTCGATGCGATGGCGCTGCGCGCGCTGATCGCGCAGGAGCAGCCGCACCTGGTGGTGCCGGAGATCGAGGCCATCCACACCGAGACCCTGGTCCAGCTGGAGCAGGAGCAGGGCCTGCGGGTGATCCCGACTGCGCGCGCCGCACGCCTGACCATGGATCGCGAAGGCATCCGCCGCCTGGCCGCCGAAACCCTGGGCCTGCCGACCTCGCCGTACCGCTTCGTCGATACCGAGGCCGAGTACCGTGCTGCCGTGGCCGCCATCGGCCTGCCGTGCGTAGTCAAGCCGGTGATGTCGTCCTCCGGCAAGGGCCAGAGCACCCTGCGCAGCGAAGCGGACATCGCCCCGGCCTGGGACTACGCGCAGACCGGTGGCCGCGCCGGTGCCGGTCGCTGCATCGTCGAGGGCTTCATCGATTTCGACTACGAGATCACCCTGCTGACCGTGCGCCATGCCGGCGGCACCTCGTTCTGCGCGCCGATCGGCCACCTGCAGAAGGATGGCGATTACCGCGAAAGCTGGCAGCCGCAGCCGATGTCGAGCGCGGCACTGGCGCGTGCCGAAGAGATTTCGCGCGCGATCACCGACGACCTCGGCGGCTGGGGCCTGTTCGGCGTCGAGCTGTTCGTGAAGGGCGACGAGGTGTGGTTCAGCGAAGTGTCGCCGCGCCCGCACGATACCGGCCTGGTGACCCTGGTTTCGCAGGAACTGAGCGAGTTCGCGCTGCACGCGCGCGCGATCCTTGGCCTGCCGATTCCGGTGATCCGCCAGAGCGGCCCGTCGGCGTCGTGTGCGCTGTTGGCACACGGCGAGGGCGTGCCGTACTTCAACAATGTCGCCGCCGCGCTGCAGGTGCCGGATACTGCCGTGCGCCTGTTCGGCAAGCCGAGCGTGCATGGCCACCGCCGCGTCGGCGTGACCCTGGCGCGCGCGGAAACCGTCGAAGAAGCACGCGCCATCGCGCGTGATGCCGCCGAAGTCATCGGCGTCGAGCTGCGCCCGTAAAAAAGGAGCGACGACCAACGGTCGTCGCCTACCGAAACCCGGTGGGTACCGACCGTTGGTCGGTACAGATTTCTGTGCGGTAGCGCCAGGCTGCACCCGACGGCTTGCCATGAACTGTGTAAGTCTTCTGTAGAGCCGAGCCCACGCTCGGCTGCTTTTCCATGTGACGCTTTCAGCCCGACAATGGATTCACATCTTCAGTCATGCGCGACGGCCTACTGGGGCTATTGAGCGCCAGATGCTGCCCTTAGAGGGTTGCTGCAAAGACGTAGAGCGCTAGGCCGCAATTGCGAGCTGAAAGCGACATCTGGTTGAGCGTCAAAATCCTGCGTGTTTTATCTTCTGACGGATGAATGCCAAAGACACCTCAGGAGAAGGCTTGGACGAGCGGCTTACATCAGCGCTACCTGCCTTGTATCACCGAATTGGCCAATCACTGATTGATGCCGTGCCTACCGACCAATGCGGGATCTGGCTGAACTTCGAGATCATCAAGAATGCCTGGTCGGGTTGGGCGTTCTACCGCAGGCCGTCAGGCTCATACGGCTATCTAGAAATTCCAGAGGATGCGGAAGCAGCGCTTCTGGAGATGCATCAGCTCTTTGCGCAATGGCACCATGCACTCTGGACGAGTTTGACGTTTCATCTGGATCCAGAGAACAAGATGGAAATCGAGCTCGGATATGAGCAGCTTTCCGAGGATGAGTTCATCGATTCCCTGGGTCGGGAGCAGGCTTGGCAGGACCGCTATCTCGGGGCTGACGCTCAGATTGACTGGCAGAGCTACTAAGCTTGGTTGGTTGCAGTAGCCGAGCATGGGCTCGGCTCTACAACATCTTCAGCAACCGGTGGCGCCGGGCGATGCCCGGCGGCTGCGCCGGTTACGGCTTCACGTCCACCCACACCAGGTGGTGGTCGCTGCCGTCGGCGATCTTCGCTTCCGGGCTCTCATTGGCTGGCCAGAAGACGCCGCTGCCCACGTACTCGAAACCGGTCGAGGGCAGCACGTAGTCCAGGCGCATGGTGCCGGACTTCGGGCCGAAATCGCCGGTGGCGTGGAACGGTGCGCCCTTGCGTTCGATGCCCTTGGCCGCATAGGCCAGGCTGGTCTGCTCGCCGCCGACGCTGCGCGGGGTGGGGTAGCGCAGCACGCGCGTGTTCTCGATCAGCTCGACGATTGCTTCATGGCGGCCATCGCCATCAACCGGGTCGTTGTTCAGATCGCCGAGGATCACGAAGCGCGCGTCCTGTGCCAGGCCGCCGCACTGGCCCTTGTCGTCGCACAGCCACGGCTTCTCACCCTTGGACAGATATTCCTGCCACAGGCGCAGTTCGTCGTGGTTGCGCGCCGCGTTGCGCTTTTCCGGACCGTCGAACACCGGCGGCGTCGGATGCGAGACCAGCGCGTGGACCACGCCGCCCGGCGTCTTCACCGGCACGTCCCAATGCGACTTCGAGGACAGGCGCAGCTGAGACCACACGTGGTCGTTGTAGAAGCTCTGGCCGGTACGCGGATCGACCGGGCGAATGGCACCGGGCATCGCACTCCACTTCAGCAGCTGGAAGCTGCGCACCTTGGTTTCATCGATCGGGTAGCGCGACAGCACCAGCATGCCGTACTGGCCCGGGTGCAGGCCGTAGCCCCACGCGTCATTGCCACGGCTGCGGCCTTCGCCGCCGACCACGCCGTTGTTGTCCAGGTCCAGGCCGCTGGGCACACCGGTATTGACCGGCGCCAGGTAACGGTAGGCAAAGTGCAGCGGCTTGCCGCCGCCGGGCTGGGCGACTTCCAGGTAGCGCTTCTGGAACAGGTCGGCGGCGCGATGGGCATCGTCGAAATCAAATTCGTTCAGCAGCACCAGGTCCGGGCGCACCTGCTGCAGCACGGCGGCGATCTTGCGTGCGTGCTCGCTGTCGCCCTCCAGTTCCTTGATCAGGCCACCGGTGTCGTCGGAGTACAGCGAGGTGTTGTAGGTGGCCAGGCGCAGCGCAGTGGACGGCTTCTCAGTCATCGCGGGGGACGTGGCAAAGGCGGGGGCGGTGGCGCCGCAGAGCAGGGCCAGGGCGAGGATCAAGGGTTTGGCGTTCATGCCCCTATTCTGCACCCGGCCCGGTGTCAGCGGTTTGTCAGCGCCCGTCCAGTTCGTTGTCGAAATCGTGCCAGCGGCGGCCGTCGTAGGCCTCAAGGGGATGGAAGCGGCGCTTGTAGTCCATCTTCTGGTGCCCCCGGATCCAGTAGCCCAGGTACACGTGCGGCAGCCCCTCGCGGCGCGCCCACTCGATCTGTTGGAGGATTGCGAAGGTACCCAGCCCGCGCGCGGCGTGGTCCGGGTCGAAGAACGTGTAGACCGCCGACAGGCCATGCTCGGTGACGTCGGTCACCGCCACCCCCAGCAACTGGCTGGGCTGGCCGTCGTGGCCGGGCAGGCGCATCTCCATGAAGCGGGTGTGCGACCAACTGCCGATCAGGAACTGCTCGAATTCGTGCGGGCCGTGGTCGTCCATGCCGCCATTGGCGTGGCGGTGGGTGAGGTAGCGGTGATACAGCGCGAACAGGTCGTCGCGGGCGGTGGCGGCGGTGATCCGTACCTCCAGGTCGGCATTGCGGGCGGCGCAGCGGCGCTGGCTGCGGTCCGGAGCGAAGCGGGCCACCGGGATGCGCACCGCCACGCAGGCCTGGCAGTGCGCGCAATGGGGCCGGTAGACCAGGTCGCCGCTGCGGCGGAAGCCCCAGCTCAGTGCCAGCGGATAGAGCGCACCGAGGCGGCGGTCGTTCGGGTCCAGCACCAGGTCGCGCGCCACCCGGTCGGACCAGTACCCGCAGGGGTGCTCGCCGGTCTGGAAAAGCCGCAGTTCGTCGTCTCTATCGCCGTGTAGTGCCATGGGCACAGCATAGCCCCAGCCCGTCGCAGTGGCGGCGACTGTCCGCCGGATGAACGGATCTGGCAGCAGCGTCAACCGATGTCGCGCCCGGGCGTTGTTGTCCCCCGAGGGTGAAGTGATCACCCCGACGCAAACCCATTCCCAGGAGTGACCCCATGATCCGTACCCCCCTGCTGCTGGCCCTGCTGCTCGGCACTTCCGCCTCCGGCATCGCGCTGGCGGCCGACACCCCGACCGCGCCGGCACAGCACCCGGCCAAGCTGGACACCAACGGTGACGGCGTCATCGATCGCAGCGAGGCCGCCGCCAACCCGCGCCTGGCCGCGAAGTTCGACGAACTGGACAGGAACAAGGACGGCAAGCTTTCGCGCGATGAGATGCCGCGCTGGCAGCATGGCCGCCGTGGCCACGGCGGTGAGCGCTGGGCCAAGCTGGACGTGAACAAGGACGGCCGCATCAGCCGCGACGAGGCCAAGGCCGATCCGCGCCTGGCTGCGCGCTTCGACCAGCTCGACCTCAACAGGGACGGTTACCTGGACAAGGCCGACCGCGAGCTGCGCATGAAGCAGCATCGTGATGCCTGGTTTGCTGCCGCCGACACCAACAAGGATGGCCAGCTGAGCAAGGCCGAGTTCGACGCGGCCAAGGGCCCGATGCACGGCGGCCCGCGCCAAGGCGGTCCGCGCGACGGCGGCGCGCCGAAGCCGCAGCGCTGAGGTTCAATGCAGTGAATGACGACAACGCCGGCAGACTGCCGGCGTTGTCCGTTACACGTTTCCGTTGCGCATCAGCGCATATACCACCAGGCCGATCACGAATACGTTCGCCCCGATGATGCCGGTGCGCCCGTACACGGATTCGTATTTCCAGTTGGTTCCGCTGCGGCCGCGCCGCGCTGAATCGCGCGCGATCATGGGTGCCATCACGCGCTGCAGCGGCACCAGGCACTGGTAGTTCACCGTACCCAGGCCGATGACGAGAATCGCAAGTTGCAGCCAGATTGGCACCTGCAGCATCAGCGAGATCAGCAGGCTGGTGCAGACGACCATCGCGGTAAACGTATTGAGGTGCACGAAGCGTCGCACTGCTGTTCGTTCCTGCTGGGTGTCTGCGAAGCGCAGCAGGAAGCGGCCACCCAGATAGCTGCCGATGATGCCGCCGACGACGCCACCGGCAACGGTGGCCCAGTCGCTGGCGGGAATCAGGTGCAGCTGGCTGGCGGCGGCCGTCAGTGAACCCATGGCTGCCCCGCCTGCGGCACTGACGCCGCCCAGGCCCAGCTTGCTGCCGCCCACGCCGACACCGGTGCCGAGCAGGATCGCTGCGCTGGCCGTGCCGGGCGCGGCCACCAGTACCATCGAAACCACCGCCGTAGCGAACGCGGCACTGGGTGCGCTGCTGCGCGCGAACTCACCGAAGCGCTGCAGCAGGCCGTCGCGCACCAGCGCGCGGGCGCGCGACAGGCGCTTGCGCACCGCCGCGTCGCTGAGCCCGAGCAGGTCGGCCACCTGTTGCGAGCGCTGGCCCTCTCGGTAGTACAGCAGCAGCACTTCGCGGCTGTCTGCGGGCAGGGCAGAGATGATCTCCTCGGCGGCGATCTCCTCTTCCACCCGCTGCAGGCGGTCGGCAGCACCCGGGGCGGGGTCGGCGGCCATGCCCATCGCCACCTCGGCCGCCTCGCCAGTCAGCGGGCGCCCGCGCTGGGCGCGCAGCCAGTCGCGGGCCAGGTTGCGGGTGATCTGCCGCAGCCAGGGCAGGAAGCTGGTCGCGCTGCGCAGCTGGTGCAGCTGCTGCCAGCCCTTCACAAAGGCTTCCTGGGCAATGTCCTCGCTGGCCTGGCGGTCGCGGGTGATGGCCAGCGCGATGGCGGTGACCGTGTTCTGGCAGGCCAGCACGATGCGGCCGTAGGCGTGCTGGCAACCGCTGGCGGCGGCGGGCAGTTCGCGTTCCAGGGTCTGGTCGATCGATGCGGCGAACGTCGTCATGGCGGCGGCTCTCCTGCTGGGATTGTGTCCCATGACGGGGCCGCGCGCGAAGTGTGACCGGCTTTCTGCACGGTCGTGCCGGCCCCCGGCCGGCAACCTCATGACAAAAAAGGGGACGGAGGGGATTAAGTCGTTTGTGCCACAAACGACTTAATCCCCTCCGTCCCCTTTTTGCGGTTGCCGGGCAGCGGCCGGCCGACCCGTGGGTTATTTCGATGGCTGGATGCGGACCCGGACTTCTTCCTCTTCCGGCGCTGCCTGCGGGGCCGGTTGCGCCTGCTGCAGCTGGGCCTGCGGGGCGGGCGCCGGGGCGCCGCGATGGCGCAGGCCGATCACCAGCGCCACCCCAGCGATCACCACCAGCAGGGCGATGCGGATGCGCCAGGCCCAGCTGCGGCCGCCGCTGCCCGATTCCGGCGCGTCGCGGAAGGCGAATTCGGCGGTGGGGTGGTCGCGGCGGGTGGTGTCGAGCAGGCGCGCCTCGCGCAGGATTTCGCGCGCGCGCGGCTGGTCGTCGGCACGCACGATCCACACCGCCGGGTAGGCGTTGGCATTGCCCAGGTCGGTATAACTGAACTGGCCGCGGCGGCGGGTCTTGTACGAGCGCCCGTTGGTCACCTTGACGTCGATGCCATGCCCGCGCAGTAGCTCGGCCACGCCTTCGACGGTTTCCACGCGCTGGCTGCTGAAGATCTGGCGCATGGGTTACTCCTTGGCCGGCACGGCGGCGGCCGCAGCCTGGTCGGGAACCACGCGGATCAGGCCTTCCTGCGCGGTGCTGGCCACCAGCACGCCGTTGCGGGTGAAGAACTGGCCGCGGGCCAGGCCGCGCGAATCCTGCGCGCTGGGGCTGTCCAGCGAGTACAGCAGCCAGTCGTCGGCGCGGAACGGGCGGTGGAACCAGATTGCGTGGTCGAGCGAGGCCATCTGTACGTGCGGGTGGTAATAGCTGATGCCGTGCGGGAAGGTTGCCGTGCCCAGGAGGTGGAAGTCGGAGGCATAGGCCAGCAGGGCCTGGTGCAGCTCCGGGGCATCGCCGACCGGCTCGCTCAGGCGCAGCCACACCTGGTGGTAGGGCGGGCGCTTGGGCGGGTTCAGTTCGTCGCGCGGGTAGACGTGGCGGAACTCGAACGGGCCGCCACGCGACAGCCAGCGCTGCACCTTGATCGGCAGGCGTTCCAGCACTTCGGCCGGCAGCGGCCGGTTCGGTTCGATGTCTTCCGGCTGCGGCACTTCGGGCATCTTGTGCTGGTGCTCGGCGCCGGTCTCGGCCTGCTGGAACGAGGCCGCGCAGAAGAAGATCACCTTGCCGTGCTGGATCGCGGTGACCCGTCGCACCGAGAAGCTGCCGCCGTCGCGGGTGCGGTCCACGTCGTAGACGATCGGGTGGTCGATGTTGCCGGCGCGCAGGAAGTAGGCGTGCAGCGAGTGCACGTGGCGGCCATTGTCGACCGTGGCCTGCGCCGCAGCCAGTGCCTGGCCCAGCACCTGCCCGCCGAACACGTACTTGGTGCCGATGTCGCGGCTCTGCCCGCGGAACAGGTTGTCCTCCAGCCGCTCCAGCGTGAGCAGGTCGATCAGCTCGGAGACGACGGGTTCGGGCGTGTCGTTCAAGGGGGCGGCCACAGCAGTGAAAGAGGGCCTGATTATACCGGTCAGGGCGGCTGCCCCATCTTCGGTAGTGCCGGCCGCTGGCCGGCAACCTCATGATCCTCTTGGGGGGGGCGGTTGCCGGCCAGCGGCCGGCACTACCGTTCACTTGCCGAGGCGCGCCACCAGTGCCTGCAGGGCGTTCTGTGCGTCCGGGGCGAACCAGGCCTCGACGAAACGGTCGAGCTGGATCAGGTCCGGGTGAAGCGCTTCGTGCAGGTCGGCGCGGGCGATGGCGCGGGTCAGCAGCATCGGCTGCCGAGGCTGCTTGAGCAGGTTCTGCAGCCAGGCCACGGCGCGTGCCACCACCTGGTCACCCTCGGCCAGCTCATCGACCAGGCCGATCTGCAGCGCCTGTTCGGCCGGCACCAGCGCGCCGGTGGTCAGCAGCACGCCGGCACGGTGCACGCCCACCGCACGGCGCAGCAGGCGCTGGATGCCCTCCGGTGCAATCAGGCCCACCTGGACTTCGTTCAGGCCGATGGCATACGGCCGCGACGGATCGGCGCTGCGCGCCATCACCCGGTAATCGCAGCACAGCGCCAGCACGCAACCGCCGGCCGGGGCGTGGCCGGTGATCGCCGCGACCACCGGAATGCGGCTCTCGGCCAGTGTGCGTACGGCGCCAAAGAAGGCGTTCCAGGTATCCAGCAGCTTGTGCTTGTCATCGCCATGCGAGAGCAGGTGCGGCACGTCCATGCCTCCGGTGAAGACGCGCTCGCTGCCCGACAGCACGATGCCGTGCGCATCTTCGGCCATGGCCAGCTCGATGGCATGGATCAACTGCCGGCACAGGTCGGTGTCCAGTGCATTGACCGGCGGCCGCGCCAGGCGCAGTTCGCGGATGGGGCCGTGGTTGATCACCTCGATGAGCGTCGTCATGCTGCGGTCTCGTTGCGAAGAAGGAACCTGGGCGATGATAACCAAACCATTCGTTGGCGTACTGTGGGTGCTGTGTGCGGCCGCAGCATCGGCTTCGGCTTCGGCTGCGGAATCACGCTGCGTCACGGTGGAGCAGGGCTGGGCGCGGCTGCCACCGAATCCGGCGATGCCGATGACTGCCGGCTATGGCGTGATCCACAACGGCTGCAGCAGGGCGGTGGTGATCACCGGCGCGGCCAGCAGTAGCTTCGGCGACGTGTCGCTGCACGAGACCACGATTGTCGATGGGGTCAGCCGCATGCGTGCGATCGAGCGCATGCCGCTGGCGCCGGGCGCGCGCGCCGAGCTCAAGCCCGGTGGCCTGCACCTGATGCTGATGCAGGGCAAGGGCGCGCTGAAGGAAGGCCAGGCGCTGCCGTTGCGGCTGCAGCTGGAAGGCGGTGGCGAAGCGAACGCGACGTTGACCGTCCGCAAGGCCGCGCCGTAGAGGGATGGTGGTGCCGGCCGCTGGCCGGCAAAAACAGGAAATGCCGGCCAGCGGCCGGCACTGCCGCAAGGTCTTACGACCAGTCGTACGAGAACAGTACCGTGCGGCTCACCGGCTCATACAGCATCACGATCGCGTCGGCGCCGGTGGCGCACCAGTTGTAGCCAGCGACTTCGGCGACGGCGAAGAACTTGTGGCCATTGCGGCGGATGATCGCCATTTCGGCATCATCTGGAGCATGCCGGTCGTGGGCGGCGTCGGTGAATTCCAGGGTGAAGGCGGCCGGAATATCGGCCGTTTCGATCCAGTTGCCACAGGAAATCTGTCCCCCCAGCGAATCCAGATAATCGCGCTCGCTGGCCTCACCCTTGCCGTAGCGCGAGTAGCAGGCGAGGCGGCCATGCGTGGCGTGGTAGTGGCGGGCCTTGGCGTAGCTGTCGCGCATCTGCGCAATGTGTTCCTGCGCGTCCTTGTCCTGTACTGCGTCGCCGATGAAATAGCCCTCGTTGCCAAGGAAGCGCATCTGGTTGCCGGCGGTCAGCTCGAAGGCGATCCAGTTGGTGCCGGTGAAATCGTTGTGGTGTACTTCGGTGGTTTCGCCGATGCAGCCGTCGTACGGCTCGATCGGGCACAGCATCGTCGCCACCTGGCCGGCCAGTTCCGGGCGCAGCACACCGAGGTCGATCTTCAGCAGCGGCAGCAGGTGCTGGCCGAGCCAGGCCTGGTCGGCGGGGAAGACGTCGGTGGGGAAGGGGACCATGCCGGGCAGCAGGTCGCTCAGTTCAGTCTGGTGGATCATCTCAGTCCTTTGAATCGGATCGGTAGTGCCGGCCGCTGGCCGGCATGCGCGAAGCGTCTGGAGGTTGCCGGCCAGCGGCCGGCACTACCTTCAGGTGGAAGCGCTGCGGATCGCCTCCGGCAGCGGCGCGCTCCTGCCGGTCTGCGTATCCATCCAGACCACCACCACGTTGCCGTCGGAATACAGCTTCGAGTCGTCCTGCTGGTCGACGATGCGGTGGCCGATGGTCACGCTGCTGTTGCCCAGGCGCTCGACGAACAATTCGACCACGATGTCGTTGGGCCACACGATCGGCAGCCGGTAGTTGACGTTGGTCGCGGCCACCACCGGGGCGATGCGGTCGGTCATCGACACGCCGTCCACGCCCAGCATCCAGCGCACGCGCGCTTCCTCCAGGTAGGAAATGTACTTGGCGTTGTTGACGTGGCCCATGCTGTCCATGTCACGCCAGCGCACGCTGATCGGGATGCGGGCCAGGATCTTGTGTTCGCTGCTCATCAGGCGTCCTTCTTCTTCGTCATGCTCTTGCTGGCCTTGCCGGTGCTCTTGGCGGCCACGGCCTTCTTCGCCACCTTGGCCGGCTTCTCGGGCTTCACCTTGCGCGGCGGACGCGCATCGGGCTTGTTGGCCACGGCGGCCGGCTGCTCGGGGCGCGCGCTGGTGGACGGCAGCATGCGGGCCAGGAACTGGCCGGTGTACGACTGCGGGCAGGCCGCCACGTCTTCCGGCGTGCCGGTGACCAGGATGGTGCCGCCGCGGTGGCCACCCTCCGGACCCAGATCGACGATCCAGTCGGCGGTCTTGATCACGTCCAGGTTGTGCTCGATCACCACCACCGTGTTGCCTTCGTCGCGCAGCTTGTGCAGCACGCCCAGCAGCGCTTCGATGTCGTGGAAGTGCAGGCCGGTGGTCGGCTCGTCGAGGATGTACAGGGTGCGGCCGGTATCGCGGCGCGACAGCTCCTTGGACAGCTTCACGCGCTGTGCTTCACCACCGGACAGCGTGGTCGCGCTCTGGCCCAGCTTGATGTAGCTCAGGCCGACGTCGACCAGTGTTTCCAGCTTGCGTGCGATCGACGGCACCGGCTCGAACAGCTTCAGCGCATCCTCGACGGTCATTTCCAGCACGTCGTTGATGTTGAAGCCCTTGTACAGGATCTCCAGCGTCTCGCGGTTGTAGCGCTTGCCGTGACAGACATCGCACGGCACGTATACGTCCGGCAGGAAGTGCATCTCGACCTTGATCAGGCCATCGCCCTGGCAGGCCTCGCAGCGGCCACCGCGCACGTTGAAGCTGAAGCGGCCCGGTGAGTAGCCGCGCGCGCGCGCTTCCGGCACCTGTGCGAACAGTTCGCGCAGGGGAGTGAACAGGCCGGTGTAGGTGGCCGGGTTCGAACGCGGGGTGCGGCCGATCGGCGACTGGTCGATGTCCACCACCTTGTCGAACAGGTCCAGGCCATCGATCTCCCTGTACGGGGCGATCGGGTGCGAGGAACCGTTGATCTCGTTGGCGGCCAGCGAGAACAGGGTGTCGTTGATCAGGGTCGACTTGCCGGAGCCGGACACACCGGTCACGCAGGTCAGCAGGCCCGACGGAATCGCCAGGTCCACGCCCTTGAGGTTGTTGCCGCTGGCCCCACGCAGGTGCAGGGTCATCTTCGGGTTCGGCTTGTGCCGGCGCGCCGGGATCTCGATCGCGCGCTTGCCCGACAGGTACTGGCCGGTCAGCGAGCGCGGTGCCTCCAGGATGTCCTGCAGGGTGCCCTGGCCGACGATCTCGCCGCCATGCACGCCCGCGCCCGGGCCGATGTCCAGCACGTAGTCGGCCAGGCGGATCGCGTCCTCGTCATGCTCGACCACGATCACCGTGTTGCCGAGGTCGCGCAGGCGGGTGAGGGTGCCCAGCAGGCGTTCGTTGTCGCGCTGGTGCAGGCCGATCGACGGTTCGTCGAGCACGTACATCACGCCGACCAGGCCGGCGCCGATCTGGCTGGCCAGGCGGATGCGCTGCGCCTCGCCACCGGACAGCGTGTCGGCCTTGCGTTCCAGGGTCAGGTAATCCAGGCCGACATCGACGAGGAAGCCGAGGCGTTCGCCGATTTCCTTGACGATCTTCGCGGCAATCTCGCCACGCCAGCCCGGCAGGCTCAGCTCGCTGAAGAACTTCAGCGCCTCGTCGATCGGCAGCACCACCAGCTCCGGCAGCGGGCGGTCGGCCACGAACACATTGCGTGCGGCCTTGTTCAGGCGCGCGCCATGGCATTCCGGGCAGGGCTGTTCGCTGATGTACTTGGACAGCTCTTCGCGCACCGCCGGCGATTCGGTTTCCTTGTAGCGGCGCTCGAGGTTGGGAATGATGCCCTCGAAGCGATGCTTGCGCTGGGTGCGGCCACCGGCTTCGGTGAAGTAGGTGAAGGTGATTGCTTCGTCGCCGCTGCCGTACAGCACGGCCTGCTGCACCTTGTCCGGCAGCGAGTTCCAGGCCGCGTCGACGTCGAACCGGTAGTGCTTGGCCAGCGAGGCGATCAGCTGGAAGTAGTAGGCATTGCGGCGGTCCCAGCCGCGCACCGCGCCGGCGGCCAGCGACAGCTCGGGGTGCACCACCACGCGCGAAGGATCGAAGAACTCGGCCATGCCCAGGCCATCGCAGCCGGGGCAGGCGCCCATCGGTGCGTTGAACGAGAACAGGCGCGGCTCCAGTTCCGGCAGCGAGTAATCGCAGACCGGGCAGGAGTATTTGGAGGAGAACAGGGTCGGCGCGGATTCCGTGTTGTCCAGGCTCTGTACCGAGGCCATGCCGTCGCCCAGCTTCAGCGCGGTCTCGAAGCTCTCGGCCAGGCGCTGCTTGATGTCCTCGCGCGGGCGGAAGCGGTCGATCACCGCCTCGATGGTGTGCTTCTGGCGCAGCGCCAGTGGCGGCACCGCATCGATTTCATGCAGCTCGCCGTCCACGCGCACGCGCACGAAACCCTGCGCACGCAGCTGGTCGAATACCTGCGCATGCTCGCCCTTGCGGTCGCGGATGACCGGGGCCAACAGCATGTAGCGCTGTTCCGGGTCCAGGGTCAGCACCTGGTCGACCATCTGGCTGACCGTCTGCGCTTCCAGGGGATAGCCGTGGTCCGGGCAGCGCGGGGTGCCGACGCGGGCGTACAGCAGGCGCAGGTAGTCGTAGATCTCGGTGATCGTGCCGACCGTCGAGCGCGGGTTGTGCGAGGTCGACTTCTGCTCGATCGAGATCGCCGGGGACAGGCCTTCGATGTGGTCCAGGTCCGGCTTTTCCATCACGCTCAGGAACTGGCGCGCATAGGCCGACAGCGACTCGACGTAGCGGCGCTGGCCTTCTGCATAGATGGTGTCGAACGCCAGCGAGGACTTGCCCGAGCCGGACAGGCCGGTGATCACGATCAGCTTGTCGCGGGGCAGGTCGAGGTCGAGGTTCTTCAGGTTGTGCGTCCGCGCGCCGCGGATGCGGATGAAATCCATCGCCATGGGGGATCCGGTTGTGGGGGCGTTGGCTGGGTGCCGGGCCAGCAGGGAACGGCAATCGGTCAGCCTACCGAGGTGACCAGATGGGGGCAATGGGCCACAATGCCAGCCCGGTGTCTCACCTTGTGAGACAGGCCGACAGCTTTGTGTAGAGCCGAGCCATGCTCGGCTGCCTGGACCCCGGCCCGTTCAGCCGGGCATGGCGCGGCCCGGCAGGGCCCGGCCTCCAGGCCGTCCAGGGGTTGACTTGACCCGCGCCCGATGATCTGCGTACAATCCCGCTCCTGTCCGCCCTCGATGGCGGCAGCTCAGACCACAATAACTACAGAGGAAGGCCTGGTCATGTACGCAGTACTGGTCACCGGCGGTAAGCAATACCGCGTGGCGCAGGGCGAAAAGCTCCGCATTGAAAAGCTCGAAGTCGAAGTCGGCAGCGAGATCAAGTTTGACAACATCCTGATGCTGGGTGACAGCGACGGCGTGAAGCTGGGCGATGCGCTGAAGGGCGCTGCCGTCACCGCCAAGGTCCTGTCCCAGGGTCGTGCTGACAAGGTCCGGATCATCAAGTTCCGTCGCCGCAAGCACCACATGAAGCGTCAGGGTCACCGTCAGTACTACACCGAAATCGAGATCACCGGCATCGCCGGCTAAGCATCAGGAGAAGCAGTCATGGCACATAAAAAGGGCGTAGGCTCCTCGCGCAACGGTCGCGACTCCAACCCGAAGTACCTGGGCGTCAAGATCTTCGGCGGCCAGGCCATCGAAGCCGGCAACATCATCGTGCGTCAGCGCGGCACCCAGTTCCACCCGGGTTCGGGCGTTGGCCTGGGCCGTGACCACACCCTGTTCGCCCTCGTGGACGGCAAGGTGGAGTTCTCGGTCAAGGGCGCCAAGAAGCGTCGCACCGTCAGCATCGTCTCGGCCGACGCCTGATCCAGGCATCGCCGGCACCCGTGCCCCGGCATGGGAGTGCTGCATGAAGAGCCCCGCTTCGGCGGGGCTTTTCGTTAGAGTGGACGCAAGACCGGCCAGGCCGGGCTGCCGGCCATCGGCAGGCATAACATTCAAGGCGGCGGCCGGCAGGCCACGCCCATCGCAGGCATCGAAACAATGAAACTGGTAGACGAAGCAGAAATCGAAGTGTTCGCCGGCAACGGCGGCAACGGCTGCATTGGCTTCCGTCGCGAGAAGTTCATTCCGCTCGGCGGCCCGGACGGCGGCGACGGCGGTGCGGGCGGCAGCGTGTATATCCGCGCCGATGAAAACCTGAACACCCTGGTCGACTTCCGCCATGACCGCATCTTCAAGGCGCAGCGCGGCGAGAACGGCATGGGCCGCCAGGCCTATGGCAAGGGTGGCGAAGACCTGACCATCACCGTGCCGGTCGGTACCGTGGTGATCAACGTGGCCACCGATGAAGTCATCGGCGACCTGACCCAGCACGGCGATCGCCTGCTGGTGGCCAAGGGCGGTCGTGGCGGCCTGGGCAACATGCACTTCAAGAGCTCGACCAACCGCTCGCCGCGCCAGGCGTTGCCGGGCGAGCCGGGCGAGGAGCGCACGCTGAAGCTGGAGCTGAAGCTGCTGGCCGATGTCGGCCTGCTGGGCTTCCCCAACGCCGGCAAGAGCACCCTGATCCGCGCCGTTTCGGCGGCGACGCCGAAGGTGGCTGATTACCCGTTCACCACGCTGTACCCGAACCTGGGCGTGGTGAAGGTGGAGAACTACCGCAGCTTCGTGATCGCCGACATTCCGGGCCTGATCGAAGGCGCGGCCGATGGTGCCGGCCTGGGCGCGCAGTTCCTGCGCCACCTGCAGCGCACCCGCCTGCTGCTGCACCTGGTGGACATCTCGCCGATGGAAGGTGGCGTGGACGGCATCTCGCCGGTGGAGCAGGTGCGTGCGATCGAGCGCGAGCTGGAGAAGCACGATCCGGAACTGCTTAAAAAGCCGCGCTGGCTGGTGCTGAACAAGGCTGACCTGATGTTCGAAGACGAGGCGCAGGCCGCGGCCGAGCAGATCGTTGCCGAGTTGGGCTGGAAGGAGCCGTGGTTCCTGGTCTCCGCACTGGGTCGCGAGGGCACCTTCCCGATCATGAGCCGGATCATGGCCTTCTTCGATCGCCAGAAGGAAGAAGAGCAGGAAGCCCGCGACGCGCAGTAGAGTCGACCGCTGGTCGACTGGCGTTGATAAAAACCCGGCTTCGGCCGGGTTTTTGCTTGGTAGTGCCGGCCGCTGGCCGGCAATCCGGTGAACCGCCGGCCAGCGGCCGGCACTACCGGATCGCAGGCAACAAAAAACCCGGCCGAGGCCGGGCTTTTGTCTGCAGCCCAACCCCGGAGGGCAGGGCGGCAACGCCGGATCAGGCGGCCTTGAGGGCCTTGATGCGGTCGTTCAGGCGGCTCTTGTGGCGAGCAGCCTTGTTCTTGTGGATCAGGCCACGCGCGCTGAAGCGATCCAGGATCGGCTGGGCAACGGCGAAGGCGGCTTCGGCGCCGGCGGCATCGTTGGCGTCCAGCGCCTTGATCACTTTCTTGACAGCGGTGCGCAGCATCGAGCGCTGAGCCACGTTGCGCGCGTTGCGCACGACGGTCTGCTTGGCGCGCTTCTTGGCGGACTTGATATTGGCCACGGTGGTGGTTTCCTGAAAAAATCGGTGTTATGGGAACAGCAAGCTAGCTAGTATGATGGCGTAAGAAATGCACGTCAAGTCGATTGTCAAGAGGGACGCTGAGTGAGTTCACCCAAGTTGTTGCGGGGCCTGCTGTCGTTCAGCAGCATGACCATGGTCTCGCGCGTTCTCGGACTTGTCCGGGACTTCGTGGTGACCACCACGTTCGGCACCAACGCCATCACTGATGCTTTCTGGGTCGCCTTCAGGGTACCCAATTTCCTGCGCCGGTTGTTCGCCGAAGGGTCTTTTGCCACCGCTTTCGTGCCGGTGTTCACGGAAGTGAAGGAAACCCGCAGCCATGCCGAGCTGCGCGAACTGATGGCCCGCACCGCCGGCACCCTGGGCGGGGTGCTGATGCTGGTCACCGCACTGGCCCTGATCTTCGCGCCGCAGCTGGCCTCGGTCTTCTCCAGTGGCGTTGATACCGACCCGGTCAAGCAGGGCCTGCTGGTCGACCTGTTCCGCCTGACCTTCCCGTTCCTGCTGTTCGTCTCGCTGACCGCACTGGCCGGCGGTGCGCTGAACAGCTTCCAGCGCTTCGCGATGCCAGCGCTGACCCCGGTCATTCTCAACCTGTGCATGATCGCCGGCGCGCTATGGCTGGCGCCGCGGCTGGGCGGCACGCCGGAAAAGCAGATCCTGGCGCTGGGCTGGGCGGTGCTGGCGGCCGGCATCCTGCAGCTGCTGTTCCAGCTGCCCTCGCTGAAGGGCATCAACCTGCTGACCCTGCCGCGCTGGGGCTGGCGCCATCCGGGCGTGCGCAAGGTGATGACGCTGATGGTGCCGACCCTGTTCGGCTCCTCGGTGGCGCAGATCAACCTGCTGCTGGACACCGTCATCGCGGCCAAGCTGACCGATGGCTCGCAGTCCTGGCTGTCGCTGGCCGACCGCTTCCTCGAGCTGCCGCTGGGCGTGTTCGGCGTGGCGCTGGGCACGGTGATCCTGCCGGCGCTGGCCCGTCACCACGTCAGCACCGACCGCGAAGGCTTCTCGCGCTCGCTGGACTGGGGCCTGCGCATGACCCTGCTGATCTCGGTGCCGGCCATGCTGGGCCTGCTGCTGCTGGCCGAGCCGCTGATCGCGACCATCTTCCAGCACGGCCAGTTCAGCGCCTTCGACACCCGCATGACCGCGCTGTCGGTGTACGGCCTGAGCTTCGGCCTTCCGGCATTCGCCCTGCTGAAGGTGGTGCTGCCGGCCTTCTACGCCCGCCAGGACACCAAGACCCCGGTGCGCGCCGGTGTGGCGGCACTGGTGGCCAACATGGTGTTCAACTTCGCCCTGCTGGCCGTGCTGTACCAGGTGATGGTGCCCGACGAGCTGAAGGCGCAGGGCGTGATGGCGGCCATCGGCAAGCAGCCGGGCCTGCACCTGGCACTGGGCATCGCCAGCGCGCTGTCCAGTTACCTGAACCTGGGCCTGCTCTGGTACTGGCTCGGCAAGACCGACGTCTACCAGCGCCGGCCGGGCTGGGGCGGCTATCTGCTGCGCCTGCTGTTGGCCTGCGCGGCGATGGTTGGCGTGCTGCTGGCCCTGCTGCACTGGCTGCCGGGCTTCCCGGCGATGAACGTGTGGGAGCGGATCGGTGCCCTGGCGTTGCTGGTCGGCGGCGGCGGCGCGACCTACGCAGTGGCCATGCTGGCGATGGGCTTCCGCCCACGCGACCTGCGTGGGCATTGATCGCGGCCAGTGACGGCTATACTTCAGGGTTACACCATTGAAGCGGCGGCCCCGGTCGGGCCGGAACGAGAGTTGATGAGCAGGCTGTTCAGAAGCGTCGAGGGCGGGGAGCTGTTCCCCAACGGAAGCGTGGTCTGTATCGGTGCATTCGACGGCCTCCACCTGGGCCATCGTGCGCTGGTCCGCCACGCGGTCGCCCGCGCGCGCGCCTTGGGCGTGGCCGCAGTGGCCGTGGCGTTCGAGCCGCTGCCGCGTGAATTCTTTTCCCAGGGCACGCCGCCGCCGCGGCTGACCCTGGCGCGCAGCAAGGTCGAGATCCTGCGCGAGCTCGGCGTCGATGCGATCGGTCTGCTGCGTTTCGACGCGGCGATGGCGGCGATGCCGGCCGAGGCCTTCGTGCACCAGTTGCTGGTGCAGCGCCTGAGCGCGCGCGAGGTGTGGATCGGGCCGGAGTTCTGCTTCGGCAACCGCCGCCGCGGCGATCTGGCCCTTCTGCAGCAGATGGGCGCCGAGCTGGGCTTCAGCGCCGGCGAGATCGAAGCGGTCGACCTGCATGGCGAGCGCATTTCCAGCACCCGCATCCGCCAGCTACTGCAGGACGGCGATTTTGCCCGCGCCAACGACCTGCTCGGCCGCCCCTACGCGATCAGCGGCCGGGTGGTGCGCGGTCGCCAGCTTGGCCGTACGCTGGGCTTCCCCACCGCCAACCTGCGCTTCCCGAAGACCCCGGCGCTGTCGGGCATCTACGCAACCTGGGTGCATGGTGTGTTCGACCAGCCGTGGCCGTCGGTGTCCAGCTTCGGCACCCGGCCGACGGTGGAGGGCGTGGAGCCGCTGCTGGAAGCCCACCTGTTCGATTTCCAGGGCGATCTGTACGGTCGCCACATCGACGTGGAGTTCGTCACCAAGCTGCGCGACGAAGAGAAATTCAATGATCTGGCGGCGCTGACCGACCAGATGCACCGCGACGCCGAACAGGCGCGCGCCATCCTTTCCGAACATAGATTGCGAGCTACTGCGTGAGCCAGGACTACAAGACCACCCTGAACCTGCCAGCCACCGAATTCCCGATGCGCGGCGACCTGCCCAAGCGCGAGCCGGGCATTCTGGCGCGGTGGGAAGCGCAGGGGCTCTACCAGCAGCTGCGCGACAACGCCGCCGGCCGTCCGCTGTTCGTGCTGCATGACGGCCCGCCATACGCCAACGGCCGCATCCACCTGGGCCACGCGGTCAACAAGATCCTGAAGGACATCATCGTCAAGTCGCGCTACCTGGCCGGCTTCGATGCGCCCTATGTGCCGGGCTGGGACTGCCATGGCCTGCCGATCGAGATCGCGGTCGAGAAGAAGTGGGGCAAGGTCGGCACCAAGCTCGACGCCGTCGAATTCCGCCAGAAGTGCCGCGAGTTCGCCGAAGAGCAGATCAACATCCAGCGCGTGGACTTCAAGCGCCTGGGCGTGACCGGTGACTGGGACAACCCGTACAAGACCCTGAGCTTCGACTTCGAAGCCAACGAGATCCGTGCGCTGTCCAAGGTCGTGGCCAACGGACACCTGGTGCGTGGCGCCAAGCCGGTGTACTGGTGCTTCGACTGTGGCTCGGCGCTGGCCGAGGCCGAGATCGAGTACCAGGAAAAGGAATCGCCGGCGATCGACGTCGCCTACGCCGCGCGTGACGCGCAGGCCATCGGCCAGGCGTTCGGCGTGAGCGTGCCGGCCGACGTGGAAGTGGCGGTGCCGATCTGGACCACCACGCCGTGGACGCTGCCGGCCTCGCTGGCGGTGTCGCTGGGTGCGGAGATCAACTACGTGCTGGCCGAGGGCCCGGCCCACAACGGCAAGCGCCGTTGGCTGGTACTGGCCGCCGCGCTGGCAGAGCGCGCGCTGCAGCGCTATGGCGTCGAGAACGTGGTGCTGCACGGTGAAACCACCGGCGCGGCGCTGGAGAACCAGCTGCTGGCGCACCCGTTCTACCCGGACCGCGAGATCCTGGTGCTCAACGGCGACCACGTCTCCGATGAGGACGGTACCGGTGCGGTGCACACCGCCCCTGGTCACGGCCAGGAAGACTTCGTGGTCAGCCAGAAGTACGGCCTGCTGGACAAGTACAACGCCGGGCAGGTGACCCCGATCGACGGCCGTGGCGTGTACCTGGAATCGACCCCGCCGGCCGGCGAGGTGGTGCTGGCCGGCCAGCACCTGTGGAAGGCGCAGGAGGCCATCGTCGGCGTGCTGCGCGACAACGGTTCGCTGCTGGCGTTCCACCCGATCCGCCACAGCTACCCGCACTGCTGGCGCCACAAGACGCCAGTGGTGTTCCGCGCCACCCCGCAGTGGTTCATCTCGATGGACAAGGCCAACCTGCGCAGCGATGCGCTGGCCGCGATCGACACTGTCGGCTGGTTCCCGACCTGGGGCAAGGCGCGCATCCAGAGCATGGTCGACGGTCGCCCGGACTGGACCATCTCGCGCCAGCGCACCTGGGGCGTGCCGATCGCACTGTTCACCCATCGCCAGACCGGCGAGATCCACCCGCGCTCGGTGGAGCTGATGCAGCAGGTTGCCGACCGCGTCGAAGCCGAGGGCATCGATGTGTGGTACTCGCTGGACGCCGCCGAGCTGCTCGGCGCCGAAGCGGCCGACTACGAGAAGGTCACCGACATCCTCGACGTCTGGTTCGACTCGGGGGTGACCCATGAAGGCGTGCTCGCCGCGCGTGGTTTCGGCAAGCCGGCCGACCTGTACCTGGAAGGCTCCGACCAGCATCGTGGCTGGTTCCAGTCCTCGCTGCTGACCGGCGTGGCGATCGACAAGCGCGCCCCGTACAAGCAGTGCCTCACCCATGGTTTCACCGTGGACGAGCATGGCCGCAAGATGTCCAAGTCGCTGGGCAACGGCATCGAGCCGCAGGACATCATGAACAAGCTGGGCGCGGACATCCTGCGCCTGTGGATCGCCTCGGCCGACTACAGCAACGAGATGTCGCTGTCGCAGGAGATCCTCAAGCGCAACGCCGACGCCTACCGCCGCCTGCGCAACACCGCGCGCTTCCTGCTCGGCAACCTGGACGGTTTCGACCCGGCGCTGCACCTGCAGCCGCTCGAGCAGATGGTCGCGCTGGACCGCTGGATCGTGCATCGCGCGTGGGAGCTGCAGGAGAAGATCAAGGCAGCCTACGACGGCTACAACATGGCCGAGATCGTGCAGCTGCTGCTGAACTTCTGCAGCGTGGACCTGGGCTCGCTGTACCTGGACGTGACCAAGGACCGCCTGTACACGATGCCGACCGATTCACACGGTCGCCGTTCGGCGCAGAGCGCGATGTACCACATTGCCGAGGCGTTCACCCGCTGGGTGGCGCCGATCCTGACCTTCACTGCCGACGAGCTGTGGGGCTACCTGCCGGGCGAACGCGCCGGCCACGTGCTGTTCACCACCTGGTACGACGGCCTGGCGCCGCTGCCGGCTGATGCCCAGCTCAACGCCGCCGACTTCGACCAGCTGCTGGCCGTGCGCGAACAGGTGGCCAAGGTGCTCGAACCGATGCGTGCCAACGGTGCGATCGGTGCCGCGCTGGAAGCGGAGATCACCATCGCCGCCAGCGAGGAGCAGGCCGCGCGCTGGCAGCCGCTGGCCGATGAACTGCGTTTCCTGTTCATCAGTGGCGACGTGCAGGTGCGCCCGGCGACCACCGACGAGGTGTTCGTCAGCGCCCAGCCGACCAGCAAGGCCAAGTGCGTGCGCTGCTGGCACCACCGCGCCGACGTCGGCAGCAACGCCGACCACCCGGAACTGTGCGGCCGCTGCGTGAGCAACGTGACCGGCGCCGGCGAAGTGCGGAGCTGGTTCTGATGGCCGCGCCCCGTCCGCATCCGAACGCCCTGGTCTGGCTGCTGCTGTCGGCGGCCGTCATCGGCCTGGACCAGTGGTCCAAGGCCTGGGTGCTGTCGAGCCTGCCGGAGTTCCAGCCGGTGGTGGTCATCGACGGCTTCTGGAACTGGTACCGCACCTACAACACCGGCGCGGCATTCAGTTTCCTGAGCGACGCCGGTGGCTGGCAGAAGTACTTCTTCACTGCACTGGCGATCGCCATCAGCGGGCTGATGGCCTGGTGGCTGCGCGGCACCGCCCGTGGCAACTGGAAGGCCGCGGTGCCGTATGCACTGATCATCGGTGGCGCCATCGGCAATGTGATCGACCGCCAGGTGCACGGCCACGTGGTCGATTTCATCCAGTGGTACGTGGGCAGCTACACCTGGCCCTCGTTCAACATCGCCGATTCGGCCATCGTGGTGGGTGCCATCGGCATCGCCCTGTTTGGCCTGTTCGACGGCAAGTCCGCCAAAAAGGCGGATAATGCCAACCCGAAACCGTAAGCCGGCCGCTGCCGGGAGATTGAACTGATGGATGTGCTGCTCGCCAACCCGCGTGGTTTCTGTGCCGGTGTCGATCGTGCGATCGAGATCGTCAAGCGCGCGATCGAAACGCTGGGCGCGCCCATCTACGTCCGCCATGAAGTGGTGCACAACCGCTTCGTGGTCGACGACCTGAAGCAGCGCGGCGCGATCTTCGTCGAAGAACTCGACGAGGTTCCGGACAACAACACGGTGATCTTCAGCGCACATGGCGTCTCGCAGGCCGTGCGCCAGGAAGCCGAGCGCCGTGGCCTGAAGGTGTTCGATGCCACCTGCCCGCTGGTGACCAAGGTCCACTTCGAAGTCGCGCGCCACTGCCGTGCCGGCCGTGACGTGGTGCTGATCGGCCATGCCGGTCACCCGGAAGTGGAAGGCACCATGGGCCAGTGGAACCGCGAAGCCGGTACCGGCCAGATCTACCTGGTCGAGGATGTCGAGCAGGTCGCGACGCTGCAGATCAACCAGCCGGAAAACTTCGCCTACACCACCCAGACCACGCTGTCGGTGGACGATACGCGCGGCATCATCGATGCGCTGCGCGAGCGTTTCCCGGCGATGCAGGGGCCGAAGAACGACGACATCTGCTATGCCACGCAGAACCGCCAGGACGCTGTGCGCGACCTGGCCAAGCGCTGCGACTTGGTGCTTGTGGTCGGCTCGCCGAACAGCTCCAATTCCAACCGTCTGAGCGAACTGGCCCGCCGCGAAGGCGTGGAGTCGTACCTGATCGACGGTGCGCACGAGATCGACCCGGCGTGGGTGGCGGGCAAGCAGCACATCGGCGTGACCGCCGGCGCCTCGGCACCGCAGGTACTGGTCGATGGCGTGCTGGCGCGCCTGGCCGAGCTGGGTGCCACCGGCGTGGGCGAGCTGGAAGGCGAACCGGAATCGATGGTGTTCGCGCTGCCGAAGGAACTGCGTCTGCGGTTGGTTGACTGACCGGGCCTGGCGCTGGTGGGTGCGAACCTTGGTTCGCACACCTTTGGCATGCACTGCTGGGCGCACCGCCCATGACCTTTGGCCATGGGGCAGGGCACCGCACAGGCCTAGCATCGGAGGATTCTCCGCTGCTGGAAGTTGCCGATGAAGACCCGAGCCCTGGCGATGTCGTTGCTGTTCGCGCTGGCCGCCACGCCCGCGCTGGCGCAGGCCTCGCCATCGGGTGATGCCGCAGCCCCAGGACTGCTGCGCATCGATGTAGACGCGCGTGACCTGGCCCGGCGCATCTTCAAGGTGACTGCCACCGTGCCGGCCAAGCCCGGCCCGATGACCCTGCTGTACCCGCAGTGGATTCCCGGCAACCATTCACCCACTGGCCCGATCGACAAACTGGCCGGCCTGCGTATCACCGCCAACGGCAAGCCGCTGGCCTGGCAGCGCGACCAGTACAACGTCTATGCGTTCAAGGTGGACGTGCCCGAGGGCGTCAGCGAGATCGTCGCCCACTTCGATTTCCTGTCCTCGCAGGGTGGCAGCCAGGGGCGTGTGGTGATGACCCCGGAGATGCTCAACCTGCAGTGGAATGCCAACTCGCTGTATCCGGCCGGCATCGATGCACGGCAGCTGCAGACGCAGGCCAGCGTGACCCTGCCCAAGGGCTGGTCGTTCGCCACTGCGCTGGAAACCGCACGCCACGACGGCGACACCGTGGTGTTCAAGCCGATCTCCTATGACCACCTGGTCGATTCGCCGCTGTTTGCCGGCGAGCATTACCAGCGCATCGATCTCGATCCGGGCGCGAAGGTGCCGGTGCACCTCAATGTGTTTGCCGACGAAGCCAAGTCGCTGAAGCCGAGCGAGGCACAGATCACCCTGCACCGCGCGCTGGTGCAGCAGGCCGACAAGCTCTACGGTGCGCGTCACTACAACCACTATGAATTCCTGCTGGCGTTGACCGACCGTCTTGGTGGCATCGGCCTGGAGCACCACCGTTCCAGCGAGAACAGCGCCGAACCGGGTTACTTCACCGAGTGGGACAGCAACGCTTGGATGCGCGATCTGCTGCCGCATGAGTACACCCATTCCTGGAACGGCAAGTACCGTCGCGGCGCGGATCTTGCCACCGCCAACTTCAACACGCCGATGGGCGACAGCCTGCTGTGGGTGTACGAAGGCCAGACCCAGTTCTGGGGGCAGGTGCTGGCGGCGCGCTCGGGGCTGTGGTCGGTCGCGCAGGCACGCGACATGCTGGCCAACGTGGCCGCGACCTATGACCGTGGTCGCCCAGGCCTGGCGTGGCGGCCGTTGCAGGACACCACCAACGACCCGACCATCGCCCAGCGCCGCACGTTGCCGTACCGCAACTACCAGATGAGCGAAGACTACTACTCCGGCGGCCAGATGCTGTGGCTGGAAGTGGAAGGCAAGCTGCGCGAACTGAGCGGCAACCGGCGCAGCCTGGATGACTTCGCGCGTGCGTTCTTCGGCGTCGGCAACGGTGACTGGGACGTCAATCCCTATACCTTCGAGGACGTGGTGGCGACCTTGAACGGCATCGCGCCCTACGACTGGGCGACGTTCCTGCGCGGGCGCCTGGACGGCCACGGCGCGTTGACCGGGGGGCTGGAGCTGGCGGGCTGGAAGCTGGTCTACCGCGATACCCCGAACGACGCCTACAAGGCGCAGGAGAAGCGCGCCAAGGCCGCATTGCTGGCGTACTCGCTGGGTGCGACGGTGCTCGACAACGGTACGGTTGGCGACGTGATCTGGGACAGCCCGGCGTTCAACGCCGGCCTGGCGCCCGGCATGAGGGTGATCGCGGTCGGCGGCCGCGAGTACAGCAGCCAGCGCTTGAAGGACGCGGTGGCGACGGCGGCCAAGGACAAGGCGCCGATCGTGCTGCTGGTGAAGCAGTTCGATCGGATCGACACGATGAACATCGACTACCACGGTGGCCTGCAGTATCCGGTGCTGGAGCGCATTGCCGGCAAGCCTGACCGCCTGGCGGAGCTGTGGAAGCGGCGATGAAACAGCGCGCCGGCGACGGTGTGATCCTGTCGATGGCAATCCTCGCCATCATCGGCGCGTTCCTGCCCGGTGACGGGCGCTGGCTGCATTGGCTGGCGAAGCCGGCGACCACGTTGCTGATCGCGGCCATTGCCTGGCGGGTGCGTGATCCTGCGCAGCCGTCCTACCGGCGCGCGGTGCTGGCCGGCATGCTGCTGTCGTGCGTGGGTGACATCGCGCTGATGCTGCCGATGGACGCGTTGAAATAGAAAAAGGGGACGGAGGGGATTAAGTCGTATGTGCCTTGGTGCGGTCTGCGACTTAATCCCCTCCGTCCCCTTTTTGCGTTGACTATCGTCGGTTCGCCTTGCCGGAACGGCCCTGTGCGTCGAACGAGAGGCGGGCGGACTGGCGATCGCCGGCGACCTCGTCCGGCAGCCACACCAGCTTGCCGCCCTTGCGCACGATCACATAGACGTGGCCGACGTCACCCGGCGTGGCCATCAACGCGTTGCGCTGCGCCTGGAGCGCCTGGGCGACGCGTGGCACCGCCTCGAAATCGATGTTGGCCAGCGCCGTGCTGCTGCGGCGCAGGGTGATGGTGGGCGCGAAGCGCTGCGGATCGACCGGATCGCCCTTGCGCCACTGGCCGCGTTCGAAGTGGTAGCTGTCGACGTGAGTCGGCTGCTGCGGATCGACCAGGTCCAGATTGATGCGGCCGTCGTCGTAGAAGTGGATGCTGTGGAACACCGTCAACCGGTGCCCGGCCAGGGCTGGCATCTGTTCCAGTGCCTGGCGGGCGGCCAGCAGGTAGTCCGCATCGAACAAGCGGTTGCTGCGTTCGGGAACCGGCATCGACCGCGGTTCGGGAATCGGTGCGAGCGAAGCAGGCCTCTCGCGCGGTGGAGTCGCGGTGTTCGGCGTGGTTGCGCGGTCATCCTGCACCGAATGGCCCATCGTTTCGGCAAGGGTCTGCAGTGCCCCGCCGGCAACGGCGACGCCGGCCAGCAACAGCAGCACCATCGAAAATACCAGTCGCGTCGAGGGGGGCTGCTTCATACACCCTCCAGGCGAACGTTGCCGCGATCTTCCGGGTCGTAAAGCAGCGTGACCTGCTCGCGCGGAAGGTTGGCCAGCTCGATCAACGGGATGAAGCGACGCACGCTCACCTGCTGTACGCCACCTTCGCGGTCGATGTACTCCAGCTGGAACTCCACCTGCGGCTGCTCGTTGAGGTAGGTGCCGGTCTGGCGCAGCTTCAGCACCTTCGCATCCACGCCGATGCCGCGGTACTTCAGCGCGTCTCCGCGTGCATCGGCCTGCAGCAGGCGCCCCAGGACGCGCAGGCCCAGGGCGTAGCCGCACAACACCAGCGGGCACACCAGCAGTGGGTGGCCGAAGGACAGGAACGTCCAGCCCAGGCCCTCGCTCTGCAGCCGATAGGCGAGCACGTAGGCGCTGGCAACCACGACGATGCCGATGACCGCGCCGGCGCCGCGGCGCCAGAGGCTGGCGACATCCAGTTCGGGCTGGGCGCCCTCCAGCACCACGTTGGGGAACGCGCCCGGTTCGCGGCTCAGGCGTACCTCGATACGCTTGCCGGCCACGAAACGCTGCAGTTGCGGCTTGCTGTCCACCACCAGCATCTGTTCGTTGATGGGCGTGCCGGACAGGTTCTGGAAGCCCAGCTGCAGCTTCCACTGCGCGAAGCCGCGCACGTGCACGCCGGTCTGCTCGGCCTGTTCGATCAATGCGTCGCGCGCTTCACCGTCGGCCAGGATCGAGCGCACGCGGTGCAGGGCACGCGGCGGGCCAAGCAGCAGGTAGTGCAGGAAGGCGAGCAGCAGGGCCAGCCACAGGATCAGCGACAGCGCGAGCAGCAGCAGGGCCAGCCATGGCGCGCTGCGGTCGGCCAGTGGCACCGGCCACGACGTGCCGAAGTAGAGGATGCAGGGGAAGGGCAACGCGAAGAACAGCAGGAACGCGCCCCAGAACCAGAGATAGGCCTTCATGGGGTGGTGGGGACCGATGGAACAGGGCGCGTAGGGTACTACGCTCAGCGGATCTGCAGGGTCAGCAGGAAGTAGCGGCCGAGTGGATCGTCCAGCCCCGGCATCTGGCCGCCATTGCCGACCAGGTAGTTCACCGGTTGCGTGTCGAGCACGTTGTGCACGTCCAGCGCGGCGACCACGCGCGGCCCCAGCCGCCTTGCCAGATGCAGGTTCCAGCGCAGCTGCCGCGGATTCATGCAATGGTTCTGCTCGCGCTGTTCCTCCGGGCATTCCGCACCGGGCAGCCAGGCACGCGTGCGTCCCACCTGGTTGCCGCGCAGGGCGATGTCCCAGTTGCTGTTCTGCCACTGCACATTGAGCACGGCGGCCATCGCTGGCGTGACATGGCCACGCAGGTCCACCGTCGCTTCGTGGCCACGCTCGCGGCGCAGTTCCTGCTGTTTCAGTGCATCGACGGAGAACAGCCACTGGCCGGTGCTGCGGGTGTCGATGTGGTACTCCCCGCGCAGAACAAGGTTGCGCGACGTGGTGCGCCCGATGTTGTCGAACGACAGGCGCAGGTTGTACAGGCGTCCATCCTCGTCCAGCTCCCACGTGCTTGAGTTCCACACTGCGTCGGCCGGTTGCAGGGCCAGGATTTCATTGCGCAGCTCGACGATGTTGTGGGTCAGCGACAGCGAAAACGCATCGGTCGGTGTCCAGGTCGCACCCAGGGAATGGCTGCGCGACCGCTCC
Source organism: Stenotrophomonas sp. YJH_SMC_122 (assembly GCF_059369535.1). Lineage (NCBI taxonomy): Bacteria > Pseudomonadati > Pseudomonadota > Gammaproteobacteria > Lysobacterales > Lysobacteraceae > Stenotrophomonas > Stenotrophomonas sp. YJH_SMC_122. The sequence continues at coordinate 258,996 of NZ_JCAFST010000001.1, forward strand.
GCTTTCAGCGCATCGTTCTCCACCACGTCCACGGTTACGCTGCAGCGTCCGTTGCCGCTGCTCTGCGCGCAGTCGGGCAGCGCGCTGGAGGCGGGCAGTTCGATCGCGCCGAAATAGCCCGGCGGCCTCCGTTGCTCGAACAGGCTGGGGGCCCGGTAGCCGCGCCCGGTGGCAAGCAGGAATGACCACTGCGGTGTCGGGCTCCAGCGTACGCCTACGCGTGGCGAGAAAGCCTGGTAATCGCCATCGCGGTCCCAGCGTGCCGCCAGGTCCATGCGCAGCGTGCGCGCCAATGGCAGGCCGAGTTCGGCGTAGGCACCGCCACTGCGGCGTGACAGGTGGCGTTGTTCCTGCGGCAGGCCCAGTGCCAGGTCGCCCTGGCTCAGCAGCGCGTCGGGATGCGACGTCCAGCGTTCCTGGCGCAGGTCGATGCCGGTGGCCACTTGTGCAGCACCGCCGGCCAATGGCATCAACTCGCGCTGCATGCCCCACCAGCCCTGCCACTGCTCGGTGCGCCCGCGGTTGCGGATCGACGGGAACAACTGCGCGGCGGTCTCTGCCGGCAACGAGGTGAAGCCGGGCAGGAAATCCAGCGTCTCCGCCGCGCGCAGCAGCGGTTCGGCACGCACCGTACCCGACGTGGTGAGGGTGACATCGCTGCGCTGCGCGCTGATGCCGGCATCCCAGCTGCGGCGGCCCTGGTCGCGGCCGATGCCGAAGGTGACGTCGGCATCGGTGGCACGTACATGCGGACGCACGTTGCCGGCTTCGCGCAGCACGCTGTTGAAGGTGAACCCATAAAGTCCGATGGCTACGGCGGTCGGGCCGAGGTCGAAGCGCTGCCGGTTGTGGCTGGCTCGCGCCTCGGCGTAGGCATAGCGACCTTCGCCGCGCTCATGCCGATAGCGCAGGTAGGCCGAGGCGGTGTCCGAGGCCGGTTGCAGCGAACGCGGGCGTGCGCTGTCGAACCAGCAGGCACCATCGCGCCGTTTCAATGGCCCTTCGCAGCGCTTTGCCGGCCAGTAGCGCCCATCGCGGAACGCACCGATCAGGTACTGCGAGGTTTCCGCATGCCATTCGCGGCGATCGCCGGCCACGTGGTCGATGCGGTGCAGGTCGACGCCAGCGAACCAGCGGTCCCCTCCGTCGCGCACGCCGCCGGTGGCCGCCTGCAGGCGATACTGGCCGGCGTCGCCGCGCCCGCTCAGGCCGGTCTGCAGCATGGCTTCAGGGCCATCGGCCTGGTCACGCAGGATGATGTTGACCACGCCGGACATCGCGTCGGCACCATAGATGGCCGACGCACCGCCACGCACCAGTTCGATGCGCTCGACGAAGCTGAGCGGGATGCCCCCCAGGTCGGTCAGCCCGCCCTGTTCCAGCGACACCATCGGATAGCGTGGCAGGCGCCGGCCATTGACCAGGAACAAGGTCGCACGCGGGCCCATGCCGTCCAGGCTGGTGGTGGTGGCCGCACCCACCGGCAGGTACTGCGAATCGCCACTGCGCGAGGTGCTCATCGCCGGGTGGCCGTTCATGCCCGGCAAGTGCCGCAGCAGGTCGAACAGGCTGCCGTAGCCGCTGCGCAGGATGTCATCGCGGTCGATGATGGTCACCGGCAGCGTGGTCTGCACAGAGGTGCGCGGCAGCCGGCTGCCGGTGACATGGATCGGCGCCAGCTCCACCTGCGGCGGCGTCTCGGGCATCCTGCCCGGCGACGGTGCCGCGGGCATCGCGCGCGCCGCGACCGGCGGTGGCGATGGCGGTGCCGGCCGGGTGCGGCGGACGACGAATCCGCCGGCAGGCGTGCGCAGGATGGTCACCGGCATGCCGGCGACCAGTTCCTTCAGGGCTGCGGCCGCATCGCTATGGCCATGGGTGCCGGCCGTGCGCAGGCCGTCCAGTTCACGCGCATCGAACAGCAGGGCGATGCCACTCTGGCGCGCCCATTGCTGCAGGGCAGGTGCGAGCGGGCCTGAACCCACATGGACCTCCAGGGTGCCGGCCTGTTCGGCGGCATCGGCAGAGGGCTGCGCGGCGATGCTCAGCGCGAAGCAGAACAGGGTGCGGAGCACCCCCTCCCGCAGCGCGCCCGGTACTGCCTTCACTGCAGGCCTCCTCAGTACGTGCGGCGCAGTTCCAGCGCGCCATCCGGTCGGGTCTGGCCAGCCACCGACCAGCCCAGTTGCAGTGCCGACAGCAGTTCCTGCGCATCGCCGGCGCGGAAGGTACCGCTCACGGCCAGGCTGGCGATCTCAGGATCGGCGATCACCAGCGGCGTGCGGCCGTAGCGGTTCATGCGCTCGACCACGATCGACAGGGGCGTGGCATCGAACACCAGCTGTCCCTGCAGCCAGCCTTCGGCAGCGGCGTTGGATGACAGCGCCGGGCCGGGCTGGAAGCGGCCCGAGGGCAGCACCTGCAGCTGCTGGCCGGGTGCCAGGGTGTGCCGGGTCCCCCCATTGCTGACTTCCACCGCACCTTCCAGCAGTGCGACTTCGACCAGGCCGTCGTTCAGGCGCTCCACCTGGAAGGTGGTGCCGATGTCGCGGATGGTGCTGTCGCCGGCGCGCAGCTGCAGCGCCTTGCTCGACGGTGCGACCTGCAGCTGCAGGCGGCCACGTTCCAGCACCAGGTTGCGATGGCGCCAACCGAATCGGGCGTGCAGCGTGGTGCCCGCATCCAGCGTGGCCACGCTGCCATCGGCCAGCGTCTGCTGCCGGGGCTGGTGGGAATCGTTGGCATAGCGCAGCGGCGTGGGGTTGCCGTCTACGGCGACCATCCAGCCGATCCCGATGGCCAGGCAGACGCCCGCGGCGGCGGCCAAGGCCGGCAGCCAGCGACGCTGCGCCGGCCGTGCCGCACGTGCCGCGGCGGTGCGCAGCCACGGGTCGGTGGCCAGTTCTTCGCCCCGCTGGAACAGGGTCTCGGCCTGGATCCAGGCGCTGACATGGGCCGGGTCCTCGGCCAGCCAGTCCTCGAACCTCTCTCGCTCGCCCGGCGTGCAGTCCGGCGCCTCCAGCCGCGCCACCCAGGCGCTGGCGCGTTCAAACAGCAGGGTGTCTTCCCTGGGTCTGGCGTGACTCATCCGTTGTCCCTGTCGTTGTGCAGCGGATCCGATCCGAGTTCCTGGCGCAGGCCCTGCAGGGCGCGGGCGATATGTTTTTCCACGGTCTTGGCGGTGATTCCACAGTGCCGCGCGATCTGCGTATAGCTCATGCCGGTGATCCGGTTGAGCAGGTACACCTCGCGCGCGCGCTCGGGCAGCTTGAACAGGGCCTGCCGCAGCAGGGACAGCATCTGACCGGACTCGGCCTGGCGCAATGGATCGGGCGACGTGCTGGAGGGCTCGTCGCCGCCATCGTGTTCGGCGAGGGACAGGTGTGGCCGCGACTGCGACGAGCGGCCGCGGTCTGCCAGGCGGTTGCGGGCGATACGATACAGCAGCAACCGCAGCTCGTCGGCACTGTGCGCGCGATAGCGGATCAGCCGCTCCATGCAGTCCTGCGCGATGTCCTCGGCATCCTCCGGCCCAACGCCGCGCGTGCGCAGGAAAGCGCACAACGGCGCGCGTTCCTCCCGCACGAACGCAATGAACGCGTCCGTCGGCACGGACAGGTCCGGCGCGCGATGGATCGGAGAGGGGGTGGACAGGGCTGGCCTCGGGCGTCGGTGGCGGGTGCGTCTTCGAGTTTTACGCGACGATGACCGGATGGGGAAGAGTGCGCATGGCCCCTGATTCCATTGTGAATGCATTCATGTTTCGGGGGCTGGTGCGCTGGGGGAGTTTTCGCCGCCCGGACGTTGAACTCCTGACCCGTGTGTTGCGGGTGGAGAGAGAACACATGAAGCATTCGAAGTTGAGCCTGGCCCTGGCCGGGTTGATGGGCGTCACCGCCATGGCGGCGGTTGATGACGTCATGGCAATGAATTATCACGTGCGGGACGATCGCGTCTTCCTCAGCGGCGGCGTCACCGTCGCCGACGTGGTGGCGCTGCCCGCACTGCTGGCCAAGGCGCAGGCTGAAGGCCGTCCGATCCGCGAAGTCGTGCTGCGCACATCCAATGGCGGCGCGCTGATCGCCGGCGAGTGGCTGCAGGCCGTGATCCGCACCCAGGGGCTGGACACCATCGTGTCCGGCCACTGCATCTCGTCCTGCTCGATCATGCAGTCCGGTGGCGTCAACCGTTACCTCGGCGGCGATCTGCCGCTGGTCGATTCGGTGCAGATCCATGCCGCCAGCAGCGGCGGCAGGATCACCTACGCGCCATCGCCGCGCATGACCCAGATCTACACCGGCAATTACGGTGGCGGCATGGATGCGGGCCTGCTGCACAAGGCCATGTATGAGGTGGTGCAGCCCAATGGCCTGCTGGTATTCCGCGACCCGGCGCGCACCACGGGTACGTCGGTCACCTTCGACCCGGATGGCAGCGGCAGCAAGCTGGAGACGTTCCCGGGCCAGGACATCCGCGGCAACAACATCATCAACACGGCAGGCTATCGCGATCCGGGCGACACCCTCCGTGTCACCAGCAACGTCAGCGGCGACATCAACCCGGGCTACCTGCGCACCGCGCGCCAGCTGCAGGCCTTCGTCGACGACGATTTCGCGCGCTGGAACACCGACTGGGCCAGCACCTACATCAACTACGCGGTGAGCCTGTACAACGTCTCCACGCGGGGGCCGAACGGCATCGGCACGCCGTCGCTGCAACAGATGCTCGCCGATCCCGACCTCCAGGATGAGCTGCGCGGCCAGTTGCGGCTGGCCGATCTGGATGCGTCCACCCTGGCAAGTTCGGCGGGCGTGATCCGTGTCAGCAACGGCGCCACCTGGCGCACCGCCGAAACCACCGGCGCCGATTTCATGCTGGTCGACAACGGCACCATCGCGCTGGAGGGCGGCGCGCTGCGTACCCCCGAGCTGCGGGTGATGCCGGGCAGCGTGGTGGTTGGCCATGGCGACATCGCATCGGTCGGCACCGACAGCGATGCGTTGCTGGATGGCACCGGCCCGTCCTACCGCGAAGACGGCTTCAACCGCCTGCGTGTGTTCGGCACGCTGATGCCGCGTGGCGGTGATCTGGTGACCCACGGCTACGTCAACATCATGCCCGGCGGGCAGGTGCTGTTCGACGTTACCGAAACGGGTGGTACCGGCAGTGGCCGCCTGCGCGTCGGCAGCTTCTACGATGGCGGCTCCGAGGAGGGCGCGCTGGTGATCGCGCAGGGCGCACACCTGGCGTTGAACGTCGCCCAGGGCTTCTATGCCGGCACCTACCGTCGCGACCTGGTGGAAGGACCGATCTACCAGGGGGGCTTCCAGGATGCCGTGCGACTGGGCGACACCGGCTACAGCGCCAGCATCGCTGCCGGTGAAGTGTTCCGCCCGCGCCACAATTCGCTGCTCAGCTTCAACGTCAACCAGACCGCCGACGGCCTGTGGCTGACCGCCAATCCAGGCTTCGACCAGCTGGGCCTGTTCACCAACGGCACCTCCGGTGACGGCCTGGGGCGCGCGCTGGCCGCTGCATCGGACCGCCAGGACAGCGGCCTGAAGTCGCTGCTGGGTGCGCTGCAGTTCGCTGACCGTGATGTGATCGCACAGCAGGCCGGCGCCCTGCGCGGTGACGCGCACGCCAGCCTGCGACTGGCCGACAATGCACTGATCGGCAGCATCGGCAACGTCGTGCAGCAGCACCAGGCAGCGATGCGCAGTGGTGGTGATGCAGACGGGTTGGCTTCGCAGGCTGCGCAGTCGGTCTCGTCGCAGCCGGGCATGCGCCACGGCAGCCTGTTCAACCAGTTGGCCATGCATCTGGTCGAGCCGGCCGGCGAGGGTGCTGGCGACAGCCGCACGGCGAGTGGCAGCCGTGGCCTGTGGGCGCGCGGTTTCGCCAGCCATGGCCGCATCGATGCCGACGGCGGCGTGGCCGGCCTGAGCCACAATGTCGGCGGCATCCTGATCGGTGCCGATACCCGCGTCGCCGATGACCGCGTGACCCTCGGCGTGAGCGTGGCCGCGGCCGACATGTCGACCAAGGCCAGCGATGGCTCCGGCTTCAGCGGTGACGTGCGCGCGCTGGACGTGGGGGGCTATCTGGACGCGACCTATTCGCGGGGCTACCTGTCGGCAGCCGTGCGCTACACCGACCTGCGGCATGACACCCGCCGCAGTGTCGGCGGCATTGATGGGCTGCAGCAGCCTCTGCGCGCGAAGTACAGCAACGATGCCATCTCGGCACGGGTGGAGCATGCGTTCTCCTTCACCACTGGAAAGGGTCTGGTGATCCAGCCGCTGTTGCCGGTGGTGGACTACGCACGGACCTCGGCCACCCGTTTCAATGAAGGGCAGGGCGCCGGTGCGCTGGTGGGCCGCAGCGGCAGCCTGGAGAGCGTTCGTGTGGGTGCCGGCCTGCAGCTGTTCAAGACCTTCGAAGGCAACAACGGCGAGCGCATCACCCCGCGCGCGCGCGTGGTCTGGCAGAAGGAACTGGGTGACACCCAGGCCCGCTACAGCACCGGCTTCGCCGCAGCTCCGGACCTGCTGTTCGGTGCCAGCAGCCAGGCCGTGGGCGAGCAGGTGCTGGCCTGGAACCTGGGCGTGACCAGCCGTGCCAGCGAACGCCTGTCGATCATGGCCGACTACGTGGGCGAGCGCCGCGATGGCCAGATCCACAACGGCGTGATGCTGGGCCTGGGCTACCGGTTCTAAGGGGTACCTGGCCCCGGCGATATCCGTATCGCCGGGGCCATCCCATCAGGGCAGGTGCTGCGGTATGGTCGGCAGGGAACTCCCGCCAGGCCCGTTCATGCAGATCGCCGTTTTCAGTGCCCGCCCCTACGATCGTCGTTTCCTCGACGAGGCCAACCAGCGCGATGCAGCCGGGCAGGGCTTTGCATTCGTGTACTTCGATGCCGCGCTGGACGTGCATACCGCTGCGTTGGCACAGGACTGCGCCGCGGTATGCGTGTTCGTCAATGACCGCCTCGACGCGCCGGTACTGCACGCGTTGCATGCGCTGGGCGTACGCGCCATTCTGCTGCGCTGCGCCGGCTTCAACAATGTGGACCTGGCCGCCGCGAAAGCGCTGGACCTGTTCGTCGCACGGGTGCCGGCCTATTCCCCCGAAGCCGTGGCCGAGCACGCGCTGGCGCTGGTGATGACGCTCAACCGGCAGACCCATCGCGCCTACAACCGCGTGCGCGAGGGCAACTTCATGCTCGATGGCCTGCTCGGGCGCACCCTGCATGGGCGCACGGTCGGCATCGTCGGCACCGGCAAGATCGGCCTGGCCACCGCGCGCGTCTTCCACGGCATGGGCTGCACCGTGCTGGGGTACGACCCGTACCCATCGCCGGCCTTCGCCGCCGTGGGCGAAGGGGTTGGACTGGAGGAGCTGCTGGCGCGCGCCGATATCGTGTCGCTGCATTGCCCGCTGACGCCCGATACCCAGCACCTGATCAACGACGCATCGCTGGCGCGGATGAAGACCGGCGCGATGCTGGTCAACACCTCGCGCGGCGGGCTGGTGGATACCCATGCGGTGATCCGCGCGCTGAAGTCGCGGCGGCTGGGTCATCTGGCCATCGACGTCTACGAGCAGGAAAGCGCGCTGTTCTTCCAGGACCTGTCCGGCGAGATCATCGACGACGAGGCCTTCCAGCGCCTGATGACCTTCCCCAACGTGCTGGTGACCGGCCACCAGGGCTTCTTCACCGTAGAGGCGCTGCAGGAGATCTCGGCGATCACGCTGGGGAACCTGCGGGATTTCGCCGAGGGGCGGGCGTGTACGAACCGGGTGGGGGATGAGTAGGCGTCGCGGCGCACTTGTAGACGGGTAGGGCCTTTACTTTGGATGAATATCATATGAAGCTGGGGTGAAGGGGGGCTTGCGCCTCTCTGAATCGTAGGGGGGCGCAATGGACGGCGCAGTTGCAGGTTGGCCGGAACATGACGCCAGGACAGGTCGGCGGACGTGCGTAGCCCGTTTGCCGACGCATCTGGAAAGAGGGATGTTCCATGCGCAATTGGCCGTTGCGGGGGATGTTGGCGACTGTATTGGCGGGTATGGCCTGGTCGGCTGTCGCTAGCAGCCCGTTGACCCCGCATACCGAATACAACAAGCGGATCCGGACAGGTGAGATGCTCTCGCCGCTGACATCGGAACTGTTCGGCGAGAAGATCAATCCAAGCTCCGGTGCGACCGAGTTCGTGGTTACCGACGTTGAACTCCCTGGCAACTCTGCCTTGCCGGTGCGGCTGCAGCGCCGCTTGTCGATAGGCTCATTCAAGGACCGCCAGCCACTGGGCGGATTCGGTAGCTGGGACATCGATGTCCCCTTCATCGACGGGACGTTCGAAGCCACAAACAAATGGAACATCGGGGGCAACGGGGCGACGCAACGCTGTGCTCAGCCCTTCTACCCGAAGGTTCCGACCATCGCGAATCTGTACGAGGTTTGGACCGGCAACAAGGCACACATCCCCGGTGGTTCCGACCAGGAGCTCCTCTACATCGGCGCAGCCGGCACGGTCAATCCGCGGCCGACCGATGGCGCCATCTACAACTGGGGAACGCGGGGTAATCTCCGTTTCTCCTGCCTCCCAGCCACCGCCAACGGCTATCCAGGTGAGGGATTTCTTGGGGTGGATGGCGAGGGCAACCGGTACTTCTTCGACGTGGGAATCGAGCGTTGGGTCGGGCCGATGGACTTCGGTGGTTCGAGCTTCGGAATGGTGCGGGTGTTGCTGATGGCAAGCCGGGTCGAAGACCCGGAGGTATCCCAATAAATGAATAATCTCATTGCTCTTGAGAAGGAACTTCTTGCTGAAGTTGGATCCTTGCTCAATAAACGCGGCTTCGGCTCAAGGCCGGTAGGCCAGTCGTTCCGTCTGGCTAGATCCTTCGGATGGGCATCTATTCATCTTGCTTTTGTGCGTCATGCGCAAGTCGACTTTGATGTTGTGGTCAGTGCGGCAATCCGAATCGATGCTGTGCAAGACATGATCCAAGATAAGAGCGACAGATTGATAACTGATAAAGATCGAAAGAACTCTGCAACCATCGGGTGCGAGCTTGGCAATTTGACTGAAGAAGGGCAACGGCGATGGATCGTTTCATCCCATGACGACGTTGGTCGGGTCGCATCTGAAATAGTGGCTGCTTGCGACGAGTGGTTGATCCCCTTTATTGAACGGCACTCCAATATCGCGGCCATTTTTGAAGTGCTAAAGACAGATGATATGCATGCTAAGTTGATATCTCCGATCGAAGAAAAGAGAAGGAAGACGATCTTGGCCTTGTCAGAAATATTGAACGCCGTATAGCGAGTCGGAGCAGCGCCCCCTATCCCTGCGTAAATTGATAACCCGCTAGTGGGTTGGCACAGCTTATTAAGCGAGCCTGCCGGATAGCCTTGGTCGGCAAGCAGATATCGTGCAAGTCAGGAGTACGACCCGGTCCTTCAAGGTTCTTCGTGTCACCCGAGGGCAGCGCTCCAGATAGATCATGCGCTGATGACCAGGTTCGAGCCCTTCCAAGGTAATGATTCCCTTGGGCGAGTACACCATCAGGGGGCCTCTTGGTGACATGAGGGCGCACTTACCGTAGAGCCGGCTTGTCACCCACGCCAACAAAGTGGGTAATCGACGGGTAAGAGTTCGCCGCCGCGCCCCACCGTACCCCTTGTCGGGTACGGCGCCGACAAGCTCGGCGATGAGCTCCAGTGCTTCTTCCAATTCGGCCTGGGGGCGGTGCTCCAAGGCCCAATCGGATTCCGGCAGCTTAGTCGGTGTTGGCGGCCGCGCTGAGCGCGCGGGCCGCGCCGGGTTAACCACCAATGAAAAGGGAGCGCTGGCCCGGCGGGAGCAGCTGATCGCTGAACCGGATCTGCGCTGCAGCCCGTCGGGTCGATTCCTGCTCGCGGCCGCTGGCCGGGGCACTGGGACTACCAGTGCGTCGCTGCAATGTCGCCGGTTGCGGAGCGTGGTCAGCGGTGGCGGGCGTGCGCGCAGGAGTTGGAGACGGGTCGCTCAGCACCGACGTAGAGGAGTGGGGAAAATGAGAGGTTCGATCTTGCTGGGGGCGGAGCTGTTGTCCCTCATTGGCTGCAGTTCGCCACCGGGTCTCGGGGTAAGTTTGGGCAATGAATCTGGTGAGGCGATCTATCAGGTCAGATTGCAGGCCGGAGGAAGCATGTTTGGCATCGACCAGTTGCCGGCGGGTGAGAAGGCGTCTGGCAGTCTGGACGTTGTCACGGATTCGGCGGCGGAAGTTGTGTATCGGCGATCACCTCAGTCGGAGGAGATCCATTGCGGCGGGGATGTTTATGTTGCTGCCGGTGCTCGTCAGACATTGGTCGTTGTCGTGGGCAAGGATGGATGCGCGTTCAGGATCCAGTAGATGGGGGGAAAGCAAGTGGATGTGAGAGGGCGGCCAAGATCTGTTAAAGGTAGAGCGATGGGTTGGAAGAGCATGGTGCTGCCTGGCTGCTGTCTGCCCTAGAAGACTCCCGTCGCGCCAATGCTCAGGTACTTCTGGAACACGCCCGATGTGACACCGCGCCAGCTGAAGAATTGAGGAGGATGCGGCAGACGACCCGCTCGCAGCGGAAATCCCGAGGGTGTAGCAGATCGTCTTGGCTGTGCCCTCAAGGCAATTGACCTTGGCGCCTGACAGCCACTAGAATAGCCAGCTAAGCCGGAATAGCTCAGTTGGTAGAGCGGCGCATTCGTAATGCGTAGGTCGCAGGTTCGACTCCTGTTTCCGGCACCATGTTTGATGGAAAGCCCCGGCCCTGGTCGGGGCTTTTTTTGTGCTCCGGTAGTGCCGGCCGCTGGCCGGCGACCCGTAGTGCCAGCCCATGGCTGGCAGCCCCCAATTTCCGAGCCTCGCGGCCTACTCGCCCGCCGGCTTCGCAGGTGCTTAGCGCCGCGCCCTGTTCCTGACCTGGCAACCGCAGCCGGTCATTCCTGTGCCATGAATACCGAGCCTTGCTTCAAGGCTCTTTCAGGGATTGGAAGGATGCGCAGGTTCGGGGAACCGCAGGCGGTGTGTTTACCCGCTTCAAGGGATTGGAAGATCGATTTTGGAAGCTGGGGGCATTCGGCGCCTGGCTGTGCTGCGTTCCGATGATCGGCGTTGGCTTGTCGCCAGCCGCAATTGCCCAGACGACGGTCACGTACATCCATACCGATGCCCTCGGTTGGGTTGTTGCCGAGAGCGATGCCAATGGCAACGTGATCAAGCGCTATGACTACGAGCCTTATGGGCCTGTCGTTGGCGGACAGGTCACGGACGGGCCTGGCTATACCGGGCAGGTGAGCGACTCGGCCACCGGGCTGAGCTACATGCGGCAGCTGTATATGGATCCCCAGTTGGGGGTGTTCCTGTCAGTGGATCCGGTGACGGCGTATCTGAAACCGGTTGGGCAGTTCAATCGGTACAGGTATGCCAACGGGAATCCGTACAAGTTCACTGATCCTGATGGGCGGCAAGCGATCCCGGTGCCGGCTCCTTGCCTCCTTCCCATCCCGGTTCCCAATCCTGGTGGAAACATCCAGCGCAGTGAGGATACATCCGGGGGGAATCGCGAGAGCGGGCCAAGTGGAAGGCCAACTTCGAGACCCACTGAACGTCCCGCAGGTCGGGATACAGTTCGGCGGGGGCGAGACGGGCAGCCAATACCCAATCGTTTCCCCGACCGACCACTACCCACGAAGCCCAATGGTGAGCCTGCGCCAGAACCGGATGCGGCTGGCCCGCATACGCAACTGGGGCAGCGAGATGGTAGAAATGGAAAGTACGACCAGGCGAGAGAATTCGACGGTCACGGGAGGCCGGTAAAGACTATTGATTTTACTGACCACGGCCGGCCGGGCAGTCATACGAACCCGCACGAACATCCTTATGAGCCGAGTGCTACCGGGGGCACTCCTTCACGCGGACCCGCGCGGCCGCTTAACGGAGGCGGATAGTCATGACGGTAAACGCTTGGGACTTCCCAATCACGGGAGACAGGGTAGTTGAGGCGTTAAGAGATAACTTCAGCACGAATGATATTTGGCTGCTATCGCATTTGGATGTCCCTTCGGGAGCGGAGTCAAAAGCGACCTTGGGTCATCTTCGAGAGCGGATGGTGAACAGGCCGTTAGAGGTGTCTACGGGTGATCTGTGCGATGCGCTTGCCGGCGCGCCGCAAGTATGGGTACTGGACATCCGGCTATCATCCGACTACGAAGTCCAGCTCTACATTGAAGATGGTGAGGTATTTGAGGAGAGTCTGGACAGGATGGTCGGAACCGGAAATATCGCTGGACCGACAGACCCGGGACTGAGATGAAATGTAGGTTCGACTCCTGTTTCCGGCACCAGTTGTAAAAAAGCCCCGGCCTTTGGTCGGGGCTTTTTTGTTTGGCCGATTAGCCGCGCGACGCTATCAACGCCGCGCCATCCCCGCATCCTTCGCCAGCCACCACACCAGCTGCCGGAGATAACCACCTGCAGCTCCCGCCAATGCACCGATCAGCAGGCGTGCAAGCACTCTGGCCCCGCGCGCGGCCCGCTCCCGCACCCAAGGCAGTACCGCCACCACCTGTGCACCCAACAACAGCATCAGTACATCCAGCCCCAGCGCATCCACGACCGGCAGCAACGGCGACAGCGCCGGATTGCAGGCCAGCACGATCACCAGCGCAGCACCCAGCACGGCCATCAGGCGGCGCCCGGCGGGCAGGGTGGTCCAGTGCAGCAGTCGGTTGATCAGGCGCATGGCATTCCTTGTGTCATCTGCGGGAATCCTCATCAGGCCCGATCGGCCGCACCGGCTGCCGCAGCACGGTCTTCAACCGCGCCGCCTCGGTCCTGCGTGGGTCGCTGAGGTAGATCTCATGATGGGGCCCGGCAAAGGTGTATCCCAATGCGGGCATCACTTCGTCATGCAGCTGCGCCAGGATGGGGCCTTCGTCGTCGTAGGCGCCCACGTGCAAGGTCTGCAGGCTGGGGCCCTCGGCAAGGAGTTCATGGCGAAGGCTGGGCGGAGCCTCTCCCAGCTTCGCGCGCGCCTTGCTGATCGCCGCTTGCCACTGCGCAGGGCCGATGCCCTCGGGTGTGCGGATCATTACGGTCCAGGCCCACTCATCCTTGCGCCGTGCGACGAAGCTGGCCGGGTCCTCGGCGCTCCAAAGCGCTTCCAGCGGTGGCACCACGTAGTCGCGCCCTTCGGCCTTCAGCGCGAACTTCAGTGCATAGCTCACCGAATACAGCCACTGCACGGCCTGCAGGTAGTCGGGGGCGGTGTTCGGGGCGCCGCGACCATCGACCATCACGTAGGGCAGGGGCGGTACATCGACCCGTACGAACTTGCCGGCGGGTGGTTGATAGAGCGCCCGGTCGCGCTTCTTGAAGTCGATCTTGTCCACGGGCCTTCCTCCTGCGCCGAGCATCCCACGCCAGGCACCCGCCAGCACGCCTGAACAGGTTCAGATGACTTTGCCGAACGAGGGCGAAGCGCCGGCCACCGCCCGATGCTAGGATGCCGCCCCCGGCTGTTCTGCCCGCCGCGCCTGCGCGGTGCGACAACGTGTCGCAGCCAGAATCGGGCCTTTCCTGCGCTCGATCATTGTCAATGTCTTTCTTAAATGGTGGGTGACGGCCTAAAATTGAAAGGCTGACTCGACCCCACCTCCCTGCCTGTCTTCCGGACCGGTGGGACCGGCTTTGGCCGGAACAGGCAGGGACGGGGAACGGCATTCCCTCGCAATTGGATCGACCGATGATTCCGTTGAAAACCCTTGGGCGCTGGTTGCGCCCGGGCCTGCTGCTGTCGTTGCTGGTGATGCTCACCGGCTGCGATGCGGTGGCCATCCTCAGTCCGAAGGGCCAGATCGGCCAGGATGAGAAGACCCTGCTGATCACGGCCACCGTGCTCATGCTGCTGGTCGTCATCCCGGTCATCATCATGACCCTGACGTTCGCGTGGAAGTATCGCGCCTCCAACACCAAGGCCCGCTACGAGCCGAAGTGGTCCCACTCGACGGCGATCGAGGTGGTGGTGTGGTCGATCCCGTGCATGATCGTGCTGGTGCTGGCGGTCCTGACCTGGCGCTCGTCGCACGCACTGGACCCGTACCGTCCGCTGGATTCGGACGTCAAGCCGGTCACCATCGAGGCGATCTCGCTGGACTGGAAGTGGCTGTTCATCTATCCGGAAGAGAAGGTGGCGGTCGTCAACGAAATCAAGTTCCCGGTCAACACGCCGCTGAACTTCAAGATCACGTCCGATTCGGTGATGAATGCATTCTTCATCCCGCACCTGGGCAGCATGATCTACTCGATGGCTGCGATGGAGACCAAGCTCCACCTGATCGCCAACGAGACCGGTGAATTCCCGGGCATGTCCTCGCACTACAGCGGCGCGGGCTTCGCCAAGATGCACTTCACCGCCTACTCGGTCACCGATGCCGAATACCGCCAGTGGCTGGACCAGGTCCGCGCCGGCGAGCAGACCCTGGACAAGGCCTCGTTCAAGGCCCTGGGTGAAGCACGCAACGCCGAGTGGTATCCGGTCACTTACTTCGGCAAGACCGAAGAAGGCCTGTTCGACTGGGTCATCGCCAAGCACATGGGCGACAACAAGCATTACGGCATGAAGCACTCGCATGCCGGTGCCGCCGCTGCCGATGCCGCCACCCATGAAGCGCACGAGGGCCACGCCCCGAGTGACGCGCATGATTCCAAGGAATCGGGTGAAAACCTGGATGCCACCGAACACGAACACGCAGGCCATGCCGGCCACGCGGGTTCGGGAGAATGAACATGTTGGGAAAACTCTCTCTTGAGTCGATCCCCCACGATCCGATCGTGCTGACCACCCTGGTCGGCGCGGTTCTTGGTGGCCTGGGCGTCGTCGCCCTGATCACCAAGTTCAAGCTGTGGGGCTATCTGTGGAAGGAGTGGTTCACTTCGGTGGATCACAAGAAGATCGGCGTGATGTACCTCATCGTCGCCTTCGTCATGCTGCTGCGCGGTTTCTCCGACGCCATCATGATGCGTACCCAGCAGGCCATCGCCGTCGGTGGTTCCGAGGGTTACCTGCCGCCGCACCACTACGACCAGATCTTCACCGCCCACGGCGTGATCATGATCTTCTTCGTGGCGATGCCGCTGATCACCGGCCTGATGAACCTGGCCGTGCCGCTGCAGATCGGTGCGCGTGACGTTGCGTTCCCGTTCGTCAACTCGCTCAGCTTCTGGCTGTTCGTGGCGGGCGCGGTGCTGATCATGCTGTCGCTGTGGATCGGTGAGTTCGCTGCCACCGGCTGGCTGGCGTTCCCGCCGTTGTCGGGCATCGAATACAGTCCAAGCGTCGGCATGGACTATTACATCTGGGGCCTACAGGTGGCGGGTTTGGGTACCACGCTCAGTGGTATCAACTTCTTCATCACCATCCTCAAGATGCGCACCCCGAGCATGAAGCTGATGCAGATGCCGGTGTTCACCTGGACCGCCCTGGTGACCAACGTGCTGATCGTCGCGGCCTTCCCGGTGCTGACCATCACCCTGGTGCTGCTGACCCTGGACCGTTACCTGGGTACGCACTTCTTCACCAATGACGGTGGCGGCAACGCCATGCTGTACATCAACCTGATCTGGATCTGGGGTCACCCGGAGGTGTACATCCTGGTCCTGCCGGCGTTCGGTGTGTTCTCCGAAGTCATCGCGACCTTCTCGCGCAAGGCGCTGTTCGGCTACAAGGGCATGGTCTACGCCACCGCCTGCATCGGCGTGCTGTCGTTCATCGTGTGGCTGCACCACTTCTTCACCATGGGTTCGGGTGCCAACGTCAATGCCTTCTTCGGCATCACGACGATGATCATCTCGATTCCGACCGGCGTGAAGATCTTCAACTGGTTGTTCACCATGTTCCGCGGTCGCGTGCACTTCACCACCCCGGTGCTGTGGACGATCGGCTTCATGGTCACCTTCGTCATCGGCGGCATGACCGGCGTGATGCTGGCGATCCCGGCCATCGACTTCGTGCTGCACAACAGCCTGTTCCTGATCGCCCACTTCCACAACGTCATCATCGGCGGCGTGGTGTTCGGCATGTTCGCCGGCATCACCTACTGGTGGCCGAAGATGTTTGGCTTCCGCCTCAACGAGTTCTGGGGCAAGTGCGCGTTCTGGTGCTGGTTCATCGGCTTCTACGTGACCTTCATGCCGATGTACGTGCTGGGCTTCATGGGCATGACCCGCCGCCTGCAGAGCACCGTCAACCCGGCCTACGAGCCGCTGCTGCTGGTTGCCGCCTGCGGCGCGTTCATCGTCGGCGCCGGCATCCTGTGCCAGATCATCCAGGTGGCCGTGTCGATCCGCGACCGCAAGAAGACCGTCGACCTGACCGGCGACCCGTGGGATGCCCGTACGCTGGAGTGGGAAACCTCCTCGCCGCCGGCCTTCTACAACTTCGCGACGCTGCCGGACGTCACCGAGCTGGACGATTTCTGGGAGCGCAAGCAGCGGGGTGAAGCCTGGCCGAAGCCGGCCAAGTACACCGACATCCACATGCCGCGCAACACCGGCACGGGCGTTGTCATCGGTGCCTTCAGCCTGGTGTTCGGCTTCGCGATGATCTGGCACATCTGGTGGCTGGCCATCGTCGGCTTCGTCGGCATGATCGCCACGTTCATCTACCGCACCTTCGACCAGGACGTGGACTACTGGGTCCCGGCCGCCGAGGTGGAACGCATCGAGAACGCACACCGCAAGCACCTGGAAGCCCAGGGCCTGGTGAAGTCGGAGCTGAAGGCATGAGCACCAATACCTCGACCCTGAGCCACGGGCACGCCGCACACGCGGCGGCCCATGGCCATGACGACCACGAGCACCACGACACCGGCGGCAACACCGTCTTCGGTTTCTGGGTGTACCTGATGAGCGACTGCCTCATCTTCGCCTCGCTGTTCGCCACCTACGTGGTGCTGGCAGGCGGTACCGATGGCGGTCCTACCGCGAAGGACCTGTTCGAGCTGCCGTTCGTGGCGTGGGAAACCGCGCTGCTGCTGACCTCGTCGCTGACCTTCGGCCTGGGCATGATTGCCATGCACCGCAAGCAGATGGGCCAGATGTACCTGTGGCTGGGCATCACCTGGCTGCTGGGCTTCGGCTTCATGTGCATGGAAGTGTGGGAGTTCCAGCACCTGATCCATCAGGGCTACGGTCCGGACCGCAGTGCCTTCCTGTCGGCGTTCTTCGCCCTGGTCGGTACCCACGGCCTGCACGTCAGCGCCGGCCTGTTGTGGCTGCTGGTGATGTTCGTGCAGCTGAAGAAGTACGGCCTGACCCCGACCAACAAGACCCGCATGGCGTGCCTGAGCCTGTTCTGGCACTTCCTGGACCTGATCTGGATCGGCGTGTTCTCCGTCGTCTACCTCAATGGAGCGCTGTAATGGCACATGACAACCATGCACACGACCACGGCACCGGCGGCGAAAGCCACGGCAGCGTGAAGTCGTACCTGATCGGCTTCGTGCTGGCGGTGGTGCTGACCGTCATCCCGTTCTGGATGGTGATGTCGGGCGATTTCTCGCGCACCGTCAACGGTGTGGTGATCGCGGTCGCCGCGGTACTGCAGATGCTGGTCCACCTGGTGTTCTTCCTGCACCTGGACCGCTCTTCGGAAAGCCGCTGGAACGTCAACGCTGCGGCCTTCACCGTCGTGGTGATCGGCATCATCGTGATCGGCACCCTGTGGGTCATGCACAACATGAACGTGCACATGATGCACTGACGTCCTCGCGACGTTGCCACGCAGAAAGGCCGCCCTCGGGCGGCCTTTCTGTTTCCCGTTGTCCGGTGGTGCCGGCCGCTGGCCGGCAATCGCGGGAAGCCGGCCAGCGGCCGGCTCTACCCGTGGTTCCACCTCGTGCGTGGATGAGCCGCGCGCCTCACCCTACGCGGCGCAGGAACTCTTCGGCCTCCATCGGCCGGCCCAGATGGTAGCCCTGCAGCTGGTCGCAGCCGAGCTCGCTCAGGTACTCGCGCTGCGCCTGGGTCTCCACGCCTTCGGCCACCACCTGCAGCTGCAGGGTGCGGCCCAGCGCGATGATCGACGAGACGATGGCGGCGTCCTCGTCATTGCGCTCCAGGTCGTGCACGAACGCACGGTCGATCTTCAGTTCGGTGGCCGGCATCCGCTTGAGGTACAGCAGGCTGGAATAGCCGGTACCGAAATCATCGATGGCGATGTGCACGCCCATGGCGGTCAGGTCGCTGAGGATCGCCAAGCTGGCATCGACGTCCTTCATCGCCGTGGTCTCGGTGATCTCCAGGGTCAGCCGTGCCGGTTCGATCCGGTGCCGCTCCAGCACCTCGCGCACGCTGTGCAGCAGTGCCGGCGAGGCGAACTGCAGCGGCGACAGGTTCACCGCCATTGTCCATTCCGCGTGCCCGGCATCGTGCCATGCCCGCAGCTGCGCGCAGGCCTGGTCCAGTACCCAGTCACCGATCGGCAGGATCAGGCCGCTGCGTTCGGCGATCGGAATGAACACATCCGGCGCCAGCAGCCCCAGCTCCGGGTGCTGCCAGCGCAGCAGCGCCTCGGCGCCGGTGGCCGGTGCGCCCGCGGCCGGAAATTTGGGCTGGTAATGCAGGATCAGTTCGTTGCGGGCGATGGCCTTGCGCAGGTCCTGCAGCAGGCGCAGCTGGCGATTGGCACTGAGCTGCATCGAGGGAGTGAAGAAGGTATAGCCGTTCCGCCCGGTTTCCTTGGTGTGGTACATCGCCGCATCGGCGTGCGCCATCAGTTCGCGCTCATTGCTGGCGTCGTCCGGGTACAGGGCGATGCCCAGGCTGGCGCTGACCTGCAGTTCGGCCGCATCCAGCGTGAACGGCTCACCGGCGGCGGCAATGATGCGCTCGGCTACCACCACCGCATCGTCGGGAATATCGATGGCCAGCACGATCACGAACTCGTCGCCGCCGAGGCGGGCGAACGTGTCCTGCGGCCGCAGCAGGCCGCCGATGCGCTGCGCCACCGCCACCAGCAGCCGGTCGCCAAGCTGGTGGCCATAGGCATCATTGACCGCCTTGAAGCCATCCAGGTCGCAGAACATCACCGCCACCGCATGATTGCGGCGCCGCGCCTTCTCGATGGCCTGCTCGATGCGGTCCTGCAGCAGCATGCGGTTGGGCAGCTGGGTCAACGGGTCGTGCAGTGCCGCCTGGATCAGCTTGTCGTTGGCGTGCGCCAGCGAATCGGCCAGCAGCCCGGTGCGCACGCGCATCTGCCGGTCGAACAGCGAGGCCACCAGGGCGATGCCCAGCGTGGCCACGGTGGTGACGATCACCAGCACCGCCAGCCAGCGCGTGTCGATGCCGCCACTGCCAACGGCGCCACAGATGCTGCCTTCGGGGAAGCGCGCCGCGGCCATGCCGGTGTAATGCATGCCGACGATGGCCAGGCCCATCACCAGCGATGCGAGCGCGCGCAGGAGGAGGGTGTGGCGCTGCTCGGCGCGCAGGCGGAAGGCGATCCACAGGGCGGCGCCAGCGGCGCCGATGGCCACCGCGATGGAGGCGGCAAACCAGCCCGGGTGGTAGTCGATACCGGGCTGCATGCGCATCGCAGCCATGCCCAGGTAGTGCATGGTGGCGATGCCCAGGCCCATCAGCACGGCCCCGGCCAGCAGCCGGCGCCATGGCAGGCTGGGGCGCGATACCAGCCACAGCGCATAGGCGGACACACCGATCGAGACCGCCAGCGAGTACAGGGTGATGCCGAGGTCATAGCCCACCGGGATCGGCAGGTCGAAGGCGAGCATGCCGATGAAGTGCATCGACCAGATGCCCAGGCCCATGGCCGCCGCGCCGCCGGCCAGCCACCAGCGGGCCACGCGGCCCTCGGCGGTGGCCAGGCGGCCGGCCATGTCCAGCGCCGTGTACGAAGCAAGAATGGCCACCAGCAGGGAGATGGTGACCAGGCTCTGACTGTAACTGCCAGTCATGTTGAATCCAGTGGGGGAGGAAGGGAGCGCCCGCAAGGCGCACGCCCGCGACCCCTATCGGCGCGGGTGGGCAGGACTTGAGCGGTCGCAGCAGCTGCGACCCGGCTCGGCTATCCTGCCACGCCTGTTCCCGTTGCTGGAAATCATCCGATGGCCAAAGCCCGCACCGCCTACGTCTGCAATGAATGCGGCGCCGAATTCAGCAAATGGCAGGGCCAGTGCACCGAGTGCAACGCCTGGAACTCGCTGTCGGAAATCGTGCTGGAGAGCGCGGCGGCTGCCAAGGCACCGGCTTCGCGGCGGGCGGGCTGGGCCGGCAAGATCGATCCGCCGAAGATCACCGCGCTGAAAGACGTGGAGCAGACCGAGCACCGGCGGGTCACGACCGGCATCGGCGAGTTCGACCGCGTGCTGGGTGGTGGCCTGGTCGAAGGCGCGGTGGTGCTGGTGGGCGGCGACCCGGGCATCGGCAAGTCGACGCTGCTGCTGCAGGCGGTGGCGAAGATGGCGGCCGAACTGCCGGTGCTCTACGTCACCGGTGAAGAGTCGCTGGCGCAGGTCGCCGGCCGCGCGCACCGCCTGGAACTGCCGCTGGATGGGGTCAATGCACTGGCCGAGACCGGGGTCGAGTCGATCCTGCAGCATGCGTCCAGGGCCGGCCCGCGGCTGATCGTGGCCGACTCGGTGCAGACCCTGTGGACGGAGAGCCTGACCGCCGCGCCCGGTTCGGTCAGCCAGGTGCGCGAGAGCGCGGCGCGGCTGGTGCGCTTTGCCAAGGAAACCGGCACTGCCGTGTTCCTGGTCGGCCATGTGACCAAGGAGGGCGGCATCGCCGGCCCGCGCGTGCTGGAACACATGGTGGACGCGGTGCTGTACTTCGAGGGCGAGAGCGGCAGCCGCTTCCGCCTGTTGCGCGCGTTCAAGAACCGCTTCGGTGCGGTCAACGAGCTGGGCGTGTTCGCGATGGGCGACAAGGGCCTGAAGGAAGTCTCCAACCCCTCGGCGATCTTCCTCTCCGGCGGCAGCACCCATCAGCCGGGCAGCTGCGTGATGGTCACCCGCGAGGGCACGCGGCCGCTGCTGGTGGAGGTGCAGGCGCTGGTCGATGCATCACCGCTGTCGAACCCGCGCCGTGTCGCGGTCGGCCTGGAGCAGAACCGCCTGGCGATGCTGCTGGCGGTGCTGCATCGCCATGGCGGCGTACTGGTCGGCGACCAGGACGTGTTCGTCAATGTGGTCGGTGGCATCCGCGTGCAGGAGACCGCCGCCGATCTGCCGGTGCTGCTGGCGGTGCTGTCGTCGCTGCAGGACCGGCCGCTGGCGGAGAAGACCATCGCCTTCGGCGAGGTGGGCCTGTCCGGCGAGATCCGCCCGGTGCCCAACGGCGAGGACCGCCTGCGCGAGGCCGCCACCCATGGCTTCAAGCGCGCCATCGTGCCCAAGGCCAATGCGCCCAAGAGCGGTTCGGTGAAAGGCATGGAGGTGATCGCGGTGGAGCGCCTGTCCGAGGCCATCGACGCGGCGTGATGCCGTCTCTACAAACGTCAATCACGGCAACGGTCAGCTTCCTTGTGCTAGTTTTTCCCGCTCGACGAAGACGCCCTCTGGCGTCTTTCCGTGCCCAGGAGTAAACGATTACATGCAGGACACCGCACTCACCGCCCCCAACGCCGAGATCCGTCGTGCCGGGGTCGATCTCAATGGACTGATGACGGTGCTGGGCAAGCACCTGTATTCCACCCCGGTGGTGGCGCTGCGTGAGCTGGTGCAGAACGCGCATGACTCGATCATCCGCCGCCGCATCGAGCAGCCCGGCGTTGACGTGCCTTCGCGCATTTCGGTGCAGGTTGATGCCGGTGCCGGCGTGCTGCGCATCACCGATACCGGTGCCGGCCTGACCCGCCAGGAGATCCACGATTACCTGGCCACCGTCGGCGTCGGCTATACCCGTGGCCTGCGCCAGGGCGGCGAGGACGATGAGGGCCTGATCGGCATGTTCGGCCTCGGCTTCCTGTCGGCCTTCGTGCTGGCGCGCCGGGTCAGCGTGCGCACCACCTCGTACCAGACCCCGGACCTGGGCCATCTGTACGTATCCAGCAACGCCGAGCAGTACACCGTCAGCGAAGTGCCGGCACGTGCGGTCGGCACCGAGGTGGAGCTGGAGCTGCATCCTGATTTCCTGCCGCTGGCCAACGAGGCGCGCCTGCACGAGGTGCTGGGCCGCTACTGCGCGCTGCTGTCCGAGCCGATCTTCATTGGTGCTGCGACCGAGGCGATCAATCCCGAGCCGCCACCGTGGCGCGGCCAGGGGGATGTCGCCATGCATCCGGTGCAGGCCCGCCGCCAGGCGCTGCAGTTCGCGGCGCGGTTCGAGCATGATTTCGAGCCGATCGTCACCGTGCCGTTGCGTGCCGATGGCAACAGCGATGCCACCGGCCTGTTGTGGGTCCAGGACGGCGCCACCTATGGCACCAGCGACAACCGCAACCTGTCGGTGTTCGTGCGCGGCATGCTGCTGGATGACGACGCGCGCGACCTGCTGCCGCCGTGGGCCGGTTTCATCGGCGGGGTGATCGAATCCTCGCGGTTGACGCCCACCGCCAGCCGCGAAGACCTGCAGCGCGATGACCAGTACCGCGCGGTGCAGCATGCACTGCTGGAGGCGCTGATCGACGGCCTGGCCGACGTTGCGAAGCAGCAACCGGAAGCCTGGCGGCGCGTGCTGACCCGCCACAACGAGGCCCTGCTGGGTGCGTCGCTGTGCGATGAGCGCCTGTTCGACCTGTTGCTGGAGCACGTGCGCGTGCCGACTTCGCAGGGCGACCTGCCGGCCAGTGCGCTGCCGGCGCGTGGTGCCGTGCATGTCATCCTCGACAACGGCGGTGGCTTTGAAGAGATGCTGTTCCGCGCGATGGGCGTACCGGTCGCGCATGGCCATCGCTATGCGGTGGTGCCGTTCCTGCGGCGCTGGGCGCAGGCCAAGGGCCTGCGCCTGGTCGAGCTGGGTACCGAACAGGGCAACCGCGCACTGTTCCGCAGTGATGACAGCCTCGACGAGGCGCAGCTGGCGTGGCTGCGCGAACAACTGGGCGACGGCGAGCAGCTGCTGCCCGCGCGTTTCAGCCCGGAGGCGCTGCCGGTGGTGGTGGTGCCCGACCGCGAGGCCGAGCTGAAGCAGCGGCTGGAAGACGACGAGAACGACAAGCGCGTCTCGATGGCCGCGCTGCGCCTGGCGCGCCAGTTCACCGCGCGCATCGAATCGCGCGCACCGTCGCGGCTGTATCTCAATCTCGACAACCCGGCGGTGCAGGCACTGCTGCGCGCCCAGCGCGAGGGCCACCCACAGGCCGAGGCTGCGGCGCGCCTGCTGCGCTCGCTGAAAATCATCGTCGCCGCGCAGGGCCGCCCGCTGGCACGCACGAACGCTACGCCCGGCCCGGATCTCAACGGCGCCTTCACCGACATCGCCGGCGCCCTGCAGCAGATGCTGCGCTGAGCACCGCACCTTCTCATCCAGCCTTCGCTAGACAGGAGCAATTACCCCCATGGACATCTGGAACTGGGTCGAAAAGCTGCAGGGTGACCTGCGCCAGGCCGGCCAGGCGCAGAACGCGCACCTGCTGAACCGTCTCGCCGACGAGGTCAGTGAACTGCAGATCGACCGCGTCGATGCGCTGCTGCCCGAGGCGCGTGCGCTGGGCAAGGCGCTGGACAACCCGTGGGTCGACGTCTATGTCGGCCACTGGGCGCTGCGCAACCGCGTCGGCAACCGCGTGGAAGGCGAGAGCGCACTCGGCGAAGCCGTAGCGCTGTTTGAACGGGCACATCGCGAGGACACGCTGGAGTGCCCGCAGTCGATCTGCGTGACCCAGGACCTGGCGGCCTGCTACGGCAACATCGATGGCCCGGGCTGGGTGCCCGAGCGCATCGAGGTGTGCGACGAAACGCTGGGCCGCATCGATCCGAGCTGGGCCTGTTTCCAGTGCCTGAGCTGCGAGAAGGCCGATGCACTGCTCGATGATGGCCGTGGCCAGGAGGCGCTGGATTACCTGCAGGTGCAGGCCGATGCCGTGGAAGCCTGTGGCAAGGAAGTGTTCGACAGCTTCCCCGAGATGCAGATCAAGATCCTGCTCGCTGTCGGCCGCGCCGACGAGGCACTGGCGCTGATCGAGAAGCGCGAGGCCGAGGTGGCAGCCTCCGGGGAGTACGAACCGGCCAACTGCACGGTGCCGCGTCGCTTGTCCAAGGCCTGGGCGCTGGCCCAGCTGGGCCGCGACGAAGAGGCGCTGCAGCAGCTGGTGCCGTGGAGCGAGCTGACCCCGAACTACTGGCGGCTGTGGGCAAACACCGCCGCAGCACTGTGCCAGCGTGATCCCGCGCGAAACACGTGGGATCTGGGCACGCGCTTCAACACCATCATCGAGCACTTCGCACGGGTCGGTTCGCACCGCCTGCTGATCGAAGTCGCGGCGCTGAGCCTGGAACTCGCCCTGCAGCGCGGTGCGCGCTGGGTGGCGCTGCGCCAGCTGGAGCTGGCGCGTACCCATCTGGCGCAACTGCGCCAGGACCGTGGTGCCGCGGCCTTGGTGGCCGGCCTGGCCGCGCGCATCGAGGCATTGCCGGACGTCGCGCCACTGCCGGTGCCGGCGGGCGAGCTGCTGGCATGGCTGGACGCGCAGGGCGAGCAGAACCAGTCGCGCGATCCCGAGCGCGAAGCGCAGTGGTTGCTGCAGGCGCATGCCGGGCTGCCCGACGACGAGGCGCTGGCCGACATGGCCGCCTCGGCACTGAATGCCTGCGGCGCGCAGGCCGAGGCGCGGTCGCTGCTGTGGCGGTTCGTACGCGGCCATGCGCAGCACGATGGCCCCGCGGCCTACACGCTGATGCGCTGGCTGGCCGAACAGGGCGACGACGACGGACTGCGCCAGCTGGCCGATCTCTATCGCGGCAGCGTGCCGGTGTTCGCGCACTGGTGCGAGGTGCAGCGTGCACGCCGCGTGTCCGACTGGCCTGCGCTGGAGCAGGCGGCCCGATCGCTTCTGGAGCTGTCTCCGGGTTCGCACGGCGCGCGCGGCACGCTGGCGCGCATGTACATGGAAACCGGCCGTTTCAGCGAGGCCCAGGCCTGTTATGCACAGCTGGTGGAGCTGCTGGAGGAGCCCAACGCCGCGCATTGGGACCACATGAGTGCAGCCAGCGCGGCGCGCGACTGGGACGCCGTGCGCCGCTCGGCGGCGGCGCTTGGCATGGAATTGTCCAGCCAGGACGGCGTGGTCGAAGAGCCGTGGGGCTGGGTGATCATCCGCAGTGAAGAAAACGGCGAGCCGATGGAGTACTACGCCCGTCGCAGCGGTCCGGTGACCGCGCGCATCGTCGAGAACGCGCCGTCCAACCGCGCCCAGCAGGTGGGCGACTGGGTGGTGTTCGATGCCGCGCTGGTGCATCCGGCACCCGAGGAGGAGGAAGCACGCGAGCATTTCATCCCGACCTATGCGCAGGTGCATGTGCTGGAGCGCGGCGGCTTCGCCCGCAGCTGGATGATCGATGGCGCGCACCCGGGCGAAGAGGCCTGGAATGCCTTCGTCGAGGCGGCCGAAGCACAGGGTTGGAAAGTGTGGTCGCACAGCCGCCCGGACTACACCGTCACCGACCCCGATGTGGAAGAGGGTACGCTGCCCGGCCTGCTGTTCACCGTCGCCCAGCCGCAGGACCATGCGCCGCTGGCGCTGCACCGCTTCCTGCAGCAGCACACCGCGACGTGGCCGCATCCGCATTGCTGGCTGCGCCTGGCTGAAGCCTGTGACCAGGATCGCCAGCCGCATCTGGACGTGATCGAGCGTTACGGGTTGTAGGCCGGATATCGGGTAGTGCCGGCCGCTGGCCGGCAGCACCGGGATATCCTGTATTGCCGGCCAGCGGCCGGCACCACCTCAGGGAAAAATACGTGCGAAAGACAGGGATGTTGGTGATCGCCGGGGTGCTGCTGGCCCCCACCGTGCAGGCCGCACCGGCCTGTGCAGAACCCATCGCCATTGCCCGCGCCTTCTACGAGGCAACAACGGGCGATGGCGATCTGCTGGAGCCACCACCGGCGCTGGTCAGCCCTGCCTTCGGCAAGGCACTGCGTGGAGAGCGCGCGTGCCAGCAGCGCGAAGAGGGCATTTGCACGATCGATTCCGACCCATGGCTGGATGCGCAGGACGGTGACATCGAAACCCCGGTGCGCTACAGCTGGAAGGAGGCTTCGGCCTCCGCCGGCCAGGTCGAGATGCGCTATTCGGTGTGGAAGAAGGCCTACCTGACCCGCCTGCCGATGGTGCGCCAGGGGCAGGGGTGCTGGCAGGTCGATGACATCCTCACCAACAGCGGTCGCTCGGTGCGGACGATCCTGGCGCAGTCGATTCCCTGATCGGCGGCAGCGTCCGCGCATGGTGCGGTTCAGTTGCCGGCCAGCGGCCGGCACTACCGGGCCGTTACGGTGGGTGCCGACCGTTGGTCGGCACGCCTTTATCGCGAATGCCCGAACACCAGTTCGATCACGAACTGGCTGCCGAAGAAGGCCAGCAGCAGCAACAGCATCGCCGCCAGCGTCCAGTGCACCGCCTTCATGCCGCGCCAGCCGTAGCGCCGGCGGCCGATCAGCAGCACGCCGAACACGATCCACGACAGCACGCTCAGCACGGTCTTGTGCACCAGCTTCTGCGCCAGCAGGTCGTCGACGAACAGCACGCCGGTGACCAGGGTCAGGGTCAGCAGCGCGAAGCCGACCGTGATCACCCGGAACAGCAGTGATTCCAGGTCGGCCAGCGGCGGCAGCGCGCGCAGCCAAGGGCGGAACTCGCGGCGGCGCAGTGCGCGTTCCTGCAGCCACAGCATGATCGCCAGCAGCGCGGCGATGCTCAGCGTGGCGTACGCCAGCAGGGCCAGCCAGGCGTGGCTGGCCAGGCGCCAGCCCAGCACCTTGCTCGGTTCGTGGCCGTAACCGTGGTAGGCCAGCAGCAGCACGGCGGCCAGCGGGAACACCACCACGCCCAGCGCCGACATCCGCCCGCGCGCGCCGACCAGCGAAGTCAGCCAGGCCATGCCCAGGCCGACCAGCGACAGTGCGGCGAAGAAGTGCATGTCCGGCCCGCCGTCGGTGCGCATCGCCACCATCACGTGGTAGCCGCCGTGCAGCAGCATGGCGGGCAGGGCCGGCCACAGCCAGATGGGTGAGCCGGTCGTCTCATCGCGGCCAAGCGCGCGCACCAGCAGGGCACTGGCAGCCAGGTAGAGCAGGACGGCGATGAGAACGATTGTCATCGTTGCAGTTTCGCATACCCCCGTGATGCTGGCGACGGCCCCGTGGCCGCAGTCCGGGGAGACAGCCGGACCCGTTATACTGTGTGCCTTATTGTCCCCCGCTTTCAGACAGGTTGCGCCGCATGTTCGAGTCCCTGACCCAGCGCCTTTCCGGCACCATCGAGCGCCTGCGTGGCCGCGGCCGCCTGACCGAGGAGAACATCCGCGAGGCGACCCGCGAAGTGCGCATCGCGCTGCTCGAAGCCGACGTCGCGCTGCCGGTGGTGCAGGCCCTGATCGAGCGCATCAAGGTGCGCGCGGTCGGCCAGGAAGTGCTGAAGTCGCTGACCCCGGGCCAGGCGCTGATCAAGGTCGTGCGCGACGAGCTGACTGCGGTGATGGGTGCCGAGGCCAGCGACCTGAACCTCAATGTGCCTGCTCCGGCCATCATCCTGATGGCGGGCCTGCAGGGCGCCGGCAAGACCACCACGGTGGGCAAGCTGGCCAAGCACCTGAAGGAAAAACGCAAGAAGAAGGTGATGGTGGTCTCGGCCGACGTCTACCGTCCGGCCGCGATCGAGCAGCTGAAGACCCTGGCCGAGCAGGTGGGCGTGCTGTTCTTCCCGTCCAGCGCCGACCAGAAGCCGGAGGCCATCGTCCGCGCCGCCATCGACGATGCACGCAAGTCGTTCGTCGACGTGCTGCTGGTCGATACCGCCGGCCGCCTGGCCATCGACGAAGCGATGATGGCCGAGATCAAGGCCCTGCACGCGGCGGTGAACCCGGCCGAAACCCTGTTCGTGGTCGACGCCATGACCGGCCAGGACGCGGCCAATACCGCCAAGGCCTTCGGCGACGCCCTGCCGCTGACTGGCGTGGTGCTGACCAAGACCGACGGTGACGCCCGTGGCGGTGCCGCACTGAGCGTGCGCTACATCACCGGCAAGCCGATCAAGTTTGTCGGCGTCAGCGAAAAGCCGGAAGGCCTGGACGTGTTCCACCCGGACCGTATCGCCAGCCGCATCCTCGACATGGGCGACGTGCTGTCGCTGGTCGAGCAGGTCGAGCAGCAGGTCGACAAGGACAAGGCCGCCAAGCTGGCCGAGAAGGTCGCCAAGGGCAAGAAGTTCGACCTGAACGACATGCGTGACCAGCTCGAGCAGATGCAGAACATGGGCGGCATCGGCGGCCTGATGGACAAGCTGCCGGGCCTGGGCAACATCCCCGACCATCTGAAGCAGCAGGTCAGCCAGGGCAAGGAAGTGCCGCGCATGATCGCCATCATCGGCTCGATGACCAAGAAGGAACGGCGCAATCCGAACCTGCTCAACGGCTCGCGCCGCGCGCGCATCGCCAAGGGCTCGGGCGTGACGCCGGCCGACGTCAACAAGCTGATGAAGCAGTACATGCAGATGGAAAAGATGATGAGCAAGATGGCCGGCGGTGGCATGAAGGGCATGTTGCGCAGCATGAAGGGCATGATGGGCGCCATGGGCGGCCGCGGCATGCCGTTCCGTTGATGCGTTGATGCGTGGGCGCGCGCTGTGGTCGGCGCGGCCTGCGTAGCGTCGAGCGCGGTGCAGTCGAGCAAGCTCGACTCTACCCCCGTCCTGCGCGCACCATGGGGGCCTGTCCGAAACGATGGGCCGTCATGCAGAGTTCCGCTGTCACTTCCCGCGCCGAGGCGTTCTGCCGGCGCTTTGGCGTATCCGTTCCGATCCTGCTGGCACCGATGGCCGGTGCCTGTCCGGTGCCGTTGTCGGCCGCGCTGGCCAACGCCGGCAGCATGGGCGCGATGGGCGCGGTGTTGTCCTCTTCGGCCGATATCGGTCGCTGGATGGACGAATTCCGCGCCGCTTCGACCGGCCCGGCCCAGGTGAACCTGTGGGTGCCCGATCCTGCGCCGACCCGTGATGTGGCCGCCGAGGCCGCCAGCCGCGCTTTCCTCGCGCAGTGGGGCCCGGACGTGCCGGCCAGCGCCGCCGACGCCACGCCCGCCGACTTCGAAGAACAGTTCGCCGCGCTGCTGGCGGCGCGTCCTGCGGTGGCGTCGACCATCATGGGCGTGCTGTTGCCGCATCACGTGCAGCAGCTGAAGGACGCCGGCATCGCCTGGATCGCCTGTGCCACCACTTTGTCCGAAGCGCGCGCGGCACAGGACGCTGGTGCCGATGCGGTGGTGGCACAGGGCGCCGAGGCCGGTGGCCACCGCGGCGCGTTCGATCCGGCGATGGCCGAGCGCCAGCTGGTCGGGCTGTTCGCGCTGTTGCCGCGCCTGGCCGATCACCTGCAGATTCCGGTGATCGCTGCCGGTGGCATCGCCGATGGTCGTGGCATTGCTGCCGCACTCACCCTGGGGGCAAGCGCCGTCCAGATCGGCACCGCCTTCCTGCGCACGCCGGAAGCGGCGATCGCTTCGGCGTGGGCCGATGGGCTGGCCGCCAGCGAACCGGAAGATACCTGGCCGACCCGCGCCTTCAGTGGTCGCCTGGGCCGTGGCCTGGCCACCGCGTATGTGCGCGCCGCCGCCGCAGATGGGGCGCCTGCGCCGCGTCCGTACCCGGTGCAGCGCGGCCTGACAGCCCCGATGCGCAGGCAGGCGGCGCAGGAAAATCGTCTGGCGGCGATGCAGGCCTGGGCCGGGCAGTCGGCGTGGATGGCGCCGGCGCAGCCGGCCGCCGACGTGCTGCGCGGCATGTGGGAGCAGGCGCAGGCATTGCTGCGATGACGCTGACCTGCAACGGCCTGCCGGCACAGGTGGAAGACCTGCTGCCGGCGCTGGTGAACTATGGCCACTTCACTTCGCTGCAGGTGCGCGATCACGCCGTGCAGGGCTTGGACCTGCATCTGGCGCGGCTGTCACAGGCGACGCGCGAACTGTTCGGCAGCGAACTGGACACGGTGCAGGTGCAGGCATGGATGGCGCAGGCATTGCAGCAGTCAGGGCAGGCCGATGCCTCGCTGCGGGTGACCGTGTACTCGCGCCGCTTCGATTTCCGCAATCCGCTGGCGGCGGTGCCGGTGGACGTGCTGGTGGCGGTGTCCGCGCCGGTGACGCTGACCGCCTCCAAGCGTGTGCGCAGCGTGGCCTGGCAGCGCGGGATGCCGCAGATCAAGCATGTGGGCACCTTCAGCCTGTTCGCCGAGCGTCGCGCGGCGATGGCGCAAGGATTCGACGATGTGCTGTTCGTCACCGCCGATGGCGACGTGAGTGAAGGCAGCACCTGGAATCTGGCCGTGCACGATGGTGAGCGGCTGCTCTGGCCACAGGCGCCGGCCCTGCGCGGTACCGCCGAAGCGCTGCTGAAGCGGCATTGGCCCGATGCGCAGTTGACGCGGCCGTTGGCGCTGGCTGAGCTGGGCAGTGTGAAGGCCGCTTTCGCCTGCAACGCCAGCGGCCTGTGGGCGCTGGAGGCCATTGACGGGCATATCCTGCCCGGCTCGCAGGCGCTGGCTGAACACGGCAGGGCGGTGCTGGCGGCGGTGGCGTGGCAGCCGCTTTCCTGAACGAGGCGCGTGGTTGCCGATCGCTGGGCATAGCCGGACGCTACCTTGAAGCGTTGCAGCCGGTAGCGCCGGGCCATGCCCGGCGAATGCGTCCGCAGCGAACAACACTCAGGAGTTCCAATCAGATATGGGTACGGTCACCGAGCAGCATCGCGCGGTAGCGATGCACGCAATCAAGGTCATGGGCGCTGAGGGGCGGCCCAAGGTCCAGGCCTTTCACGATGATCATCGCCTACGTTCGGTCGATATCCTCACGACGTTCAGCTCTCCGGAAGCAGGGCTGAAGTCCATCTCGTCCATCGGCCTATCGGATTCTGTGTTACGTCATGCGGAGGGGCACGAACTGGAAACGCGCGTCGAGCTGTGTGCGTGTGCAGAACAGGACGCGCTGCATTGGGACAACGTCGTCGCCTCGACGGCTTTCGCGATCATGCGCGATCGTGCGGCGGTGCAGCCTGGTAGCGTGATTCCCGACATCCTGCAGGACTACTTCCCGTCGACCCGGATGCCGCACGTCTATCTGGTGCCGCCCTTCTTCTGGAATGACGGCAGGTTCCCGGGGCTGCAGTTCCCGTCGGTGGCCATCAACTGGCTGCAGTGCATCGCCATCCACGAATCCGAGCGGCAACTTGTCGAGCGGATTGGCGGCGACGCATTTGACGACCTGCTGCAGCGGCACGAGGTAGATGTGCTGGACATGAATCGGGCGCCGGTAACTGGAGTGCTCTGACGCTATCGTCCCGGGAATCTTGGAGGGGTGGTCGGGGGTCGATCACTTTGCTGAACGAAAGTGGCGAGGCATAGCCCTGCGCTACCGTGAAGATGGATAAAGCCGGGGTTGGCCCGGCCGCGATCTGCCGCTATAATCGCCCGCTTACCTCGCCATCCTGGCGACTGGGCAATAGGAAAAACACCATGGTCAAGATTCGACTGACCCGCGGCGGCGCCAAGAAGCGTCCGTTCTACCACATCATCGTCACCGACGTGCGCAGCGCGCGCGACGGCCGCAACATCGAGCGCGTTGGCTTCTACAACCCGGTCGCCCAGGGCGCCGAGAAGCGCATCGAGCTGGACCTGGCCCGCGTTGACCATTGGGTCAAGAACGGCGCCCAGCCGACCGACAAGGTCCGCAACCTGATCAAGGAAGCGACCAAGTCCCAGGCCGCTGCGGCCTGATCCTGACGGGCCACGCTTCGGCGTGGCCCTCTTGGTTGAAGCAGATGAAAGATATCGAGCGCCGTATCCTGCTGGGCAGGGTTGTCGGCGCTTTTGGTGTGCGCGGCGAGATCAAGCTCGAGTCCTGGACCGAGCCACGATCCGCCATTTTCCGTTACCAGCCGTGGATCGTGCGCAGCCCGTCCGGCGTGGAAACCACGGTTGAAGGTGTACGCGGCCGCGACAGCGGCAAGCACCTGGTGGCCCGTTTTCCCGGGGTCGAGGATCGCGATGTGGTCGAAGCGATGCGCGGCACCGAGATCTACGTGGCCCGCAGCGCGTTGCCGCCGCCGAAGCCCGATGAATACTACTGGGTGGACCTGGAAGGCCTGGACGTGAAGACCACCGAGGGCGTTGCCCTGGGCCAGGTCTCGCATCTGTTCAGCACCGGCGCCAACGATGTGGTGGTGGTCCACGGTGACCGCGAGCGGATGATTCCGTTCGTGCAGCCGGACTTCGTCAAATCGGTCGATTTCGAGGCCAACCTGATCGTGGTCGACTGGGACCCCGAGTTCTGAGTGTGAGCATGCGTTTCGACGTCATCACCCTGTTTCCCGAGTTCCTCGCCCAGTCCGCTGGACTGGGCGTGGTCGGGCGTGCGCAGGAGAAGGGACTGTTCAGCCTGCATGGCTGGAACCCCCGTGACTACGCCGAAGGCAACTACCGCCGGGTGGACGACCGTCCGTTCGGTGGTGGCCCGGGCATGGTGATGCTGATCGAGCCGCTGCAGGCCTGCCTGCAGGCGATCCGTGAGGCCGATCCGACCCCAGCGCGGGTGATCTACCTCAGCCCGCAGGGGGCGCCGCTGACCCAGGCCAAGGTGCGGGAACTGGCGGCGCTGCCGCGCGTGGTCCTGCTCTGCGGCCGCTACGAGGGCATCGACGAGCGTTTCCTGGAGGCCAATGTCGACGAGGAGATCTCCCTCGGCGACTACGTGCTGTCCGGGGGTGAACTGGGCGCGGCGGTGATCATCGACGCTGTGGCCCGCCTGCAGGACGGTGCCCTGAACGACGCCGAATCGGCGGCGCAGGACAGCTTCGAGGGCGACCTCGGCCTGCTCGACTGCCCGCATTACAGCCAGCCGGCCCAGCATCCGCTGGGTGACGTGCCGGAGGTGCTGCGCTCGGGCAACCACGCGGCCATCGCCGCCTGGCGCCGCCAGCAATCGCTGCTCCGGACCGCCCAGCGGCGCCCGGACCTGCTGGATGAACAGGGACTGGGCAAGGCCGACCGCAAACTGCTGGAGCAGGGCCGCCAGGCGCAGAAATCCAAGGCCAGCCCCTAGCGCAGGGCTGGCTTTATCGGCTATCATGGCCAATTCCCGCCAGCCCCGGTTGGCGCGCGCAGTACCCAAAACAAACGTGCAGCACAGTCCGGTGACTGCATGAGCCCACGTTGTCGATACGACACGCCCACCCGAACAAGAATCGGTGTAACCCATGAGCAAGCTGAACAAGTCCATCGTCGCGGAATTCGAATCCGCCCAGATCACCCGTGAACTGCCGAAGTTCAGCCAGGGCGACACCGTTGTCGTCAACGTGAAGGTGAAGGAAGGCAGCCGCGAGCGCGTGCAGGCCTACGAAGGCGTCGTCATCGCCACCAAGAACGCCGGCCTGAACTCCTCGTTCACCGTCCGCAAGATCTCGCACGGCTATGGCGTCGAGCGCGTTTTCCAGACCCACAGCGCCATCATCGACTCGGTCGAAGTGAAGCGTCGTGGTAAGGTCCGCGCCGGCAAGCTGTACTACCTGCGTGGCCTGGAAGGCAAGGCTGCCCGCATCAAGGAAGACCTGGCTGCCGCTGCTGCCGCCAAGGCTGCCCGTCTGGCCGACAAGGCCTGATAAACAACTTCGGTTGTTGCCGCGACGGCCACCTTCGGGTGGCCGTTTGCGTTTCCGGCATCGCATCGGCCACGATCAGCTGATGAACGACATCAACCCGCGCTATCCCGCCGTGATCCAGTCGGCGCTGCGCTTTCTCGACGGCAAGGGGCTGGCGCGCGTGCAGTCGGCGCCGTTGCTGCACCGCCTGCTGTGGCGCGCGGGCATCGCGCTGCCACCACCGATCCTGGCTGGTTTTGGTACCAATGCGCTGGTGCAGGGCCTGCTGTTCGGGCTGTTCTGGACCGCGCTGATGTGGCTGATGCTGTGGCAGGGCAGCGAGCGCCCGCTGGCGCTGTTGCTGGTGGCCGGTCTGTTGGCTGGCGCGCTGTTCGGCATCGTGATGGCAGCGCTGATGCGCTCGCTGCGACGCCACCGCAAGCTGCCGGACTGGCGCCGGTTCCGCGCACGGCAGGCGGACTGAGCCGATGGCGCACTGCGCCGTGACCACCCGGCGGGCCTGCGCTAGGCTGCAGCTTCATCCCGATGGACGTATCGTGCGATGCCTGCCGAGCGAACCGCACCTTCCACTGCGCCCACGCTGCTGTCCGGTGGCAACCCGCAGATCGCCAAGGGCGAGGGCGATGCTCCGGTGCAGGCATACATCGCCGCCATGCCGGACTGGAAACGTCCGATCGGCGCGCGACTGGATGCATTGATCGAGCAGGCCGTACCTGGCGTGCACAAGGCGGTGAAGTGGAACTCGCCGATGTATGCGGTTGCGCCGGGCGAAGGGTGGTTTCTCAGCTTCCATTGCTTCGCCCGCTACATCAAGGTGGCGTTCTTCCGCGGCACGGCACTGGTGCCAGTGCCGCCCGAGCCGTCCAGGAGCGCCGATACGCGTTACCTGCACATCCCGCAGGACGGCCTGCGGGATGAGGCGCAGTTCCTCGACTGGGTGCGCCAGGCCGCCGCGTTGCCCGGCGAGCGCATGTAACCCCGACCTTCTCATTCCTTTCCCGACGAGAACTCCTGATGGCCACGCATGCCCCCAACCCGGCCGATGCCGGAACACCGGCGGCCAAACTGATCGATGCACGCATCGCCGAGCTGGCAGACTGGCGCGGTGAAACACTGGCACGCGTGCGTGCGTTGATCCATGAAGCGCTGCCCGACGTGCAGGAAACCTGGAAATGGCGGGGTACGCCGGTGTGGGAGCACAACGGCATCCTGTGCACCGGCGAGACCTACAAGCAGGCGGTGAAACTGACCTTCGCCAACGGTGCGGCGCTGGCCGATCCCAAAGGCCTGTTCAACGCCAGCCTCGAGGGCAATACGCGGCGTGCGATCGACATCCACGAAGGCGCGATGCCGGATGCCGCTGCGTTCAAGGCGCTGCTGCGCGCGGCGGCGACGTTCAACGCGGGCAAGAAGAAGCGGTAGAGCCGGCCGCTGGCCGGCTGTTGCGCGATGCTGCTGGAGAGGTGTGAGGTTGCCGGCCAGCGGCCGGCACTACCGTGTCATGGGTTGGTCCGTGAGGTTGCCGGCCAGCGGCCGGCACTACCGCAGCGGCGCGGCATCCGGGTCGGCCACCGGCGACGGCGGACAGGCCGGAATCTCCGACGGCGTCGCCAGTTCTTCGGCATGCGAGGGCTTGCCCATCATCTTCGCCTTGCGCCAGCCACCCCAGCGGTAGTACGCCAGCGACAGCAGCATCGACACCAGCGAGCTGACCGGGAAGCTCCACCAGATCGCATCGGCGCCCCAGTACGGCTGCAGCAGTTCGGCGAACGGCACGCGCACGCCCCACAGCGAGCCGGCCAGGATCAGCAGCGGCGGAATCACCGCACCCGTCGAGCGCACCACGCCGGAGATCACGAAGCTGACGCCGAAGAACAGGAACGAGCCGATCACTACGTGGTTGAGGTGGCGCGCGATCTCCAGCGCCTGGCTCGCCGGTGGCAGGAACAGGGCCAGCAGCTGGCGATCGAACACCACCAGCGGCAGGATCAACGCGCCGGTCAGCAGGAAGTTGAACAGCACGCCCTGGCGCGCGGTGCCGCGCACGCGATCCCAGCGCTGCGCACCCACGTTCTGTGCGGCCATCGAAGAGCACGCTGCACCGATCGCCATCGCTGGCATCTGCAGGTAGTTCCACAGTTGCAGGGCGGCACCGTAGCCCGCGCCGGTGTCGGTCCCGTACTGGTTGACCATGGTCATCAGCAGGATCACCGACAGCGAGATCAGCACCATCTGCAGGCCCATCGGTACGCCCTTGACCACCAGCGCCTTGAGGATGGTCATGTCGAGCTTGAACAGGCGCATGTCGGCGCGGCCCAGCCACAGGGTATGGCGCTTGTGCCGCATGTACAGCAGCAGGCCGGCCAGCGACAGCGTCTGTGCGACCAGCGTGGCCCACGCCGAGCCGGCGATACCCAGCGCGGGGAACGGCCCCATGCCGAAGATCAGTACCGGGTTCAGCACGATGTCCAGTGCCACCGACACCATCAGGAAACGGAATGGCGTGCGCGAATCACCGGCGCCGCGCAGCGCGGCGGTGAGGAAGGCGAACGCGTAAAGCGTCGGCATCGCCAGGAAGATGATCTGCAGGTAGGCCTCGGCCAATGGCAGCGAAGCGGCCGGCGTGCCCATCGCCGCCAGCAGCGGATGGGCCATGAACCAGCCGGCGAGGGCGATGATCACCGACAGGCCGATGAAGAAGGTGGCACTGGTGCCGACCACGCGACGCGCCTGCGCGATGTCGCGCGCGCCGATCGCCTGGCCGATCAGGATGGTGGAGGCCATGCCGAAACCGAACACCGAGCCGATCAGGAAGAACATGATGTTGTTGGCGTTCGCGGTGGCGGTCAGTGCCGCCTCGCCCAGGAAGCGCCCGACCCAGACCGCGTTCACCGAACCGTTCAGCGACTGCGCGATGTTGCCCGCCAGGATCGGCAGGGAGAACAACAGGAGATTGCGCCCGATCGGGCCGGAGGTCAGGTCAAGCGGCGCTTTGGCCATGGAGTGGTGATCCAATCCCGGGAGGCGCACACTAGCACCAAGCCGGTTTGCGGGATGTGGCAATGCATCAACGACTGCAGGTGAAGCGGAGGCTGGCGCTGGCCTTGATCGGCGCCGCGCTGGCCGCATGTTCGACGGGTGACCGGCTGGGCGATACCCAGGTGCGGCCGACCGACCGCCCCGAGTGCCTGGTCGGCAGCCAGCGCCAGGATCTGTCTGCTGGCGTACCCACGTTGATCGGCGGCAGCGGCTGCCGCACCGACCCCGACAACCCGCGTCCCCTGAACAAGCGAACGGAGTAGTCCCTGCCGATGACCGAGCTTTCCCCGCTGTCGCCCAGTGTCCGCCTGGACATCTGGCTGTGGGCGGCCCGTTTCTTCAAGACCCGCAGCCTGGCCAAGCAGGCGATCGAGACCGGCAAGGTCAGCGTTGCCGGGCAGCGTCCGAAATCCTCACGCGCGGTGCGCGTGGGCGAGCAGCTTCAGGTCGACCGTGGTGAAGAGCATTTCGAGGTCCAGGTGCTCGGCCTGAGCGATCAGCGCGGGCCCGCAGCGACGGCGCAGCAGCTGTATGCCGAGAGCGAGGCCTCCAAGGCGCGTCGTGCCGAACAGCGTGCGCTGCGCATCGCCGCGCGCGATGGGTTCCAGCCGCCGGAGCACAAGCCGGACAAGCGCGCACGCCGGTTGATCCGCGCGCTGGGCGATATCGACGCGCTGTAAATGATGCGGCGCCGGACCGGGTCCGGCGCCCGCAGACCTCAGCGCTTGCCGCCGAGCAGGCTGCCGCCGATCTTCAGCAGATCGCCCACGCCGAGCTGGCCGTCACCGTCCTGGTCCAGCAGGCTGCCGAGCAGGCCACCGGCGATGCCGCCCTGCTGCTGCACCTGCTGCTTTTCCTGGCCGAGCGCCTGGCTGAGCGAGCCTGCGTCGGCCTGGCCGCCACCGAGACGCTGGGCGAGGAAGGCCATCACGATCGGTGCGAGGATCTGCAGCAGCTGGCTGGTGCGGCTGCTGTCCAGCTGGGTCGCCTGGGCCAGCCCGGTTTCGACCTTCTGCTGGCTGCCGCCGAAGATGTGGCCGAGGATGCCAGCGCCATCGCTGGCGGCACCACCGCCACCGCCGCCCAGTACCGAGCCGAGCACGCTGCCCAGGTCCAGGCCGCTGTGGTTGTTCTGCAGGGCGCCGAGCAGCGCCTGTGCGCCCTGTGGCTGCGAGGCGTTGTTGCCCAGCGCGCCCATCAGCACCGGCAGTGCGGCACTGATTGCCCCGGAGGCCTGGGTATCGCTGATGCCAAGCTGCTGCGACACCTGCTGCAGCGGAGCGCCCTGCAGTTTGGCGAGAAGTTCATCGGTCAGGCTCATCTGCGGAATCCTTGGTTGGGGTGGGGCGTGCCGAAGGTACGATGCGGACCGTTAAAACGGCGACGCCGCCTCACAGGGAGGCGGCGTGCCGTACACGGGGGCGATCAGAGCTCGATGTCTTCCGCGCCCGGGGTCGCGGTGGGGAAGTCCGCCTCCGGCTGCGCCGCCTTGAACGGATCCGACGGCTGGCTGGCCAGCGCCTTCAGCGCCGCGGCGACGCCGGCACCGTAGGCCGGGTCGGCCTTGCTGCAGTTGTCGATGTGGCGCTGCTTGATGAAGTCCGGTGCATCCCCCAGGGCGCGGGCGGTGTTGGCGAACAGGCGGTCCTTCTGTGCCTGGTTGTAGCTGCGGAACAGGGCGCCGGGCTGGCTGAAGTAGTCGGCGTCGTCCTCACGGAAGTTCCAGAAGTCGGCGTCGCCGCGGATCTTCATCGGCGGTTCGCGGTACTGCGGCTGTTCCTGCCACTGGCCGTAGCTGTTCGGTTCGTAATGCGGCAGGCCGCCGTAGTTGCCATCCACGCGCATCGCACCATCGCGGTGGTTGCTATGCACCGGGCAGCGTGCGGCGTTGACCGGAATCTGGTGGTGGTTCACGCCCAGGCGATAACGCTGCGCATCGGAATAGGCGAACAGGCGTGCCTGCAGCATCTTGTCCGGCGACGGGCCGATGCCCGGCACCAGGTTGCTCGGTGCGAACGCCGACTGCTCCACGTCCTGGTACCAGTTGACCGGGTTGCGGTTCAGCTCGAACTGGCCGACTTCGATCAGCGGGTAGTCGCTCTTCGGCCATACCTTGGTCAGGTCGAACGGATGGATGCGGTAGGTTTCCGCCTCCAGCTCGGGCATGACCTGGATGAACAGCTTCCACTTCGGGAAGTCGCCCTTCTCGATCGCGGCGAACAGGTCGCGGCCGTGGCTTTCGCGGTCATGGCCGACCAGGATCTGCGCCTGCGCGTCGGTCAGCGATTCGATGCCCTGCTGGCTGACGAAGTGGAACTTCACCCAGAAGCGCTCGCTGTCGGCGTTGGTGAAGCTGTAGGTGTGCGAGCCGAAACCGTGCATGTGGCGGAAGCTGCGCGGAATGCCGCGGTCGCTCATCACCACGGTCACCTGCAGCAGGGCTTCGGGCAGCAGCGTCCAGAAGTCCCAGTTGTTGCGTGCGCTGCGCAGGTTGGTATGCGGGTCGCGCTTGACTGCCTTGTTGAGGTCGGCGAACTTGCGCGGGTCGCGCAGGAAGAACACCGGCGTGTTGTTGCCGACCAGGTCCCAGTTGCCTTCTTCGGTGTAGAACTTCAGGGCGAAGCCGCGGATGTCACGCTCGGCGTCGGCGGCGCCACGCTCGCCGGCCACCGTGGTGAAGCGGGCGAACATCTCGGTCTGCTTGCCGACCTTCTCGAACAGCTTGGCGCGCGTGTACCGGGTGATGTCGTGGGTGACGGTGAAGGTACCGAACGCGCCCGAGCCCTTGGCGTGCATGCGGCGCTCGGGAATGATCTCGCGGTTGAGGTTGGCCAACTTTTCCAGCAGCCACACGTCTTCCATCAGCAGCGGGCCGCGCGGGCCAGCGGTCCTGCTGTTCTGGTTGTCCACCACCGGTGCGCCGAAGGCCGTGGTCATCGGCGTGACCGGATCGTCGCCGTGCTTCTGCTTCGGCGTGGTGCTCAGTTCACGCTGCTGCTGGGCGCCTTCTGCCGGCGACGGAGCGGTGTGATACGGGCACTTGGGACTGTTGTTATCGGACTGGCTCATGGCTGGCTCCTGCGGGTGAAGACGGGGGTGGAACATCTTCACTCGACTTTAGCTACGGCCAGATGAAATGAATAATCGAATGATCCGTTCAGGCTGATAGTTTCTGTCAATTGAAACGAAGAATCGGATTTACAGGGCCTTTCGGACAGCCGCCCGCGCCGTGGCGGGAGGCCGGGGCCGGGCGCGGCAGGGCTAGAGCAGCGCCTTCAGCCGGTACAACGCTTCCAGTGCCTGCTTCGGGGTCAGCTCATCGGGGTCGATGGCCGCCAGCGCTTCCTGTGCCTTGTTGGATGGCGCGGCGAACAGCCCGAACTGCTGCGGCGCATCCAGTGCCTGTGGCGCCAGTTCGGCGGCATGGCTTTCACCGCCGCGCTGCTCCAGCTCGGCCAGGCGACGGCGTGCCTGTGCCACGGTGGCGCGCGGCAGGCCGGCCAGTGCAGCCACCTGCAGGCCGAAACTGCGGTTGGCCGGACCATCCTTGACCGCGTGCATGAACACCAGCGCCTCGCCGTGCTCGACCGCATCCAGGTGCACGTTGGCGATGCCGCTGCGGCCGCCCTCGTGTTGTTCGTCGGCCAGCGCGGTCAGCTCGAAATAGTGGGTGGCGAACAGCGTGTAGCAGCGGTTCTGGTAGGCAAGGTGACGAGCCACCGCGTCGGCCAGCGCCAGGCCATCGTAGGTGGAGGTGCCGCGGCCGATCTCGTCCATCAGCACCAGCGAATGGGCGGTGGCGTGATGCAGGATGTAGCTGGTCTCGGCCATCTCGACCATGAAGGTCGACTGCCCGCGCGCAAGGTCGTCACCGGCGCCGATGCGGGTCAGGATGCGGTCGATCGGGCCGATCACCGCACGGCTGGCCGGCACGAAGCTGCCGATGTGGGCCAGCAGCACGATCAGCGCGTTCTGCCGCATGTAGGTCGATTTACCGCCCATGTTCGGGCCGGTGATGACCAGCATGCGACGGTCCGGATGCAGGTCCAGGTCATTCGGTTCGAACGGCTGCTCGCGCACCGCCTCGACCACCGGGTGGCGGCCGCGCTCGATCTTCAGGCACGGTGCCGTTTCCAGTTCCGGGCGCGACCAGTCCAGCGCCTGCGCGCGCTCGGCGAAGGCGGCCAGCACGTCCAGTTCGCTCAGCGCAGCGGCGCACTGCTTCAACGGTTCCAGCTGTTCGCCGAGGGTATCCAGCAGCTGCTCGTACAGGTACTTCTCGCGCGACAGCGAACGGTCGCGCGCGGACAGCACCTTGTCTTCGAACGCCTTCAGTTCTTCGGTGATGTAGCGCTCGGCATTGGTCAGTGTCTGGCGGCGGGTGTAGTGCACCGGCGCACGGTCGGACTGGCCCTTGCTGATCTCGATGTAGTAGCCGTGCACGCGGTTGTAGCCCACCTTCAGGGTGGGAATGCCGCTGCTTTCGCGTTCGCGCTGTTCCAGGTCCACCAGGAACTGGTCGGCATGGGTGGACAGGCGGCGCAGCTCGTCCAGCTCTTCATCGAAGCCGTCAGCCAGCACGCCGCCGTCGCTCAGTTTCAGCGGTGGCATCTCGGCGATGGCACTGGCCAGCAGCTGCGCGCACGCATCGTGTTCGCCCAGCGCGGCGTGCAGGGCCTGCAGGCGCGGCGAATCCAGCGGCGCCAGCACCTCGCGCACGGCCGGCAGCAGGCCCAGGCCGTCACGCAGCGTGGAGAAATCGCGCGGGCGCGCCGAGCGCAGCGCGACGCGGGTGAGGATGCGTTCCAGGTCGCCCAGGCGCCGGAACTGTTCGCGGATATCGGCGTCGCTGCCGCGGTCGATCAGGGTTTCCACCGCATGGTGACGCTGTACCAGGACCTCGCGCAGGCGCAGCGGGCGGTGCAGCCAGCGCCGCAGCAGGCGGCCGCCCATCGGCGTCACCGTGCTGTCGAGCACGCCCAGCAGGGTATTGCGGGTATCGCCGTCGACGCGCGTGTCCAGTTCCAGGTGGCGACGGGTGGCGGCGTTCATCGCGATCGCCTCGCCAGCGGTTTCCATCGCGATCGAGGTCAGGTGCGGCAGGCGCTGCTTCTGGGTCTCCTCGACATAGCCAAGCAGGGCACCTGCGGCAGCGGTCGCGCGCGGCTTGTCATCGATGCCGAAGCCGCTCAGGTCGTGCAGCTTGAAGAAGGCCAGCAGCTGGCGGCGGCCGCTGTCGGCGTCGAACAGCCAGGGGGCGCGACGGCGCACGCCGGTGCGCTGGCGCAGGAATTCCGGCCAGTTCTCTTCGTCGGGCACCAGCAGCTCGGCCGGCTCCAGGCGGGCCAGTTCGGCTTCCAGTGCGTCGTCGGTCTCCACTTCGTTGACCAGGAAGCGGCCACCGGCCAGGTCGGCCCAGGCCAGGCCGTAGCCCTGCTTCGTGCGCGACAGCGCCATCAGCAGGGTGTCACGGCGCTCGTCCAGCAGCGCTTCGTCGGTGACGGTGCCGGGGGTGACGATGCGCACCACCTTGCGTTCGACCAGGCCCTTGGCCAGCGCCGGATCGCCGATCTGCTCGCAGATCGCCACCGACTCGCCCAGCGCCACCAGCCGTGCCAGGTAGCCCTCGTAGGCGTGCACCGGGACACCGGCCATCGGGATCGGCGCGCCACCGGAGCTGCCACGCTGGGTCAGGGTGATGTCGAGCAGGCGCGCGGCCTTGCGCGCATCGTCGTAGAACAGCTCGTAGAAATCGCCCATGCGGAAGAACAGCAGCAGATCCGGGTACTCGGACTTGGCTGCGAAGAACTGCTTCATCAGCGGGGTGTGTTCGGCGGACTTGTCTTTGGACATGGGACTCGTGGATCAGGGCATCCGGCCGCGCCGGAGGGCGGCGGCAGCGGAGCGGGTACAGGGCCGTCCATGGTAACTGCTGGGGCGCAGGGTTGCGGCCACCGATGGCAGGCCGGTACGGCACGGAAAGGGGGTCAGGCCGGGATCAGGGTGATCTGCCGATGGCTGCCAAAGATGTGCATGACGATTTCGAAGTAGGTCGGTCCCTCGCCCTGTTGCAGGGCCTGCAGCTGGCGGGCAATGGCCTGCGTATTGAAACTGCCCGGTGTGTCCAGCTTTGCCTGCAGCCATTGGCGGGTGGTGTCCATGCCCAGGGCCGCGCGGCTGTGGGCGATATCGCGCCAGATCAGCGTGGCCTGCGCCTGCCCGGCCAACGCGCCATAACTGCCATGCAGCAGGTCGTCCAGCGCGTCCAGGCTCGGCCCGAGCTGCCACGCCTCGCCAGCCATGAACACGCGGTTGATCTCCGCGTACAGGCTGGCGATGTCATCGATGGCGGCGCCTTCAATCTGTAGGACGATGGTCATGCGCCGACTGTAGCGTGACCCGCGCGCAGGGCGTGTGCGGCTGAACGGAATCGCTTTGCGGGCGTGGGCCGTGCACCGCATACTTCGCGGCTGCACTTCGCTGCACGGCTGTCGTGCAGCAGCATGCGCCGCTTTGCAGGCACGAGGCGAACGCTCGTTCCGCAACCTGCCAGCGCTTTGCCGCGAGCCTTTGCACAGGGCTGACGTGCGCCCTCCGGAAATTCATCCTTCAGAAACTCCCGCGCCGGCCGATCTGTACTCCGGCATTGCGCCTGTCGCGCGATGCCGTGGCTGTCCATGGTGGCGCAG
The DNA here is from genome assembly GCF_059369535.1 of Stenotrophomonas sp. YJH_SMC_122. Lineage (NCBI taxonomy): Bacteria > Pseudomonadati > Pseudomonadota > Gammaproteobacteria > Lysobacterales > Lysobacteraceae > Stenotrophomonas > Stenotrophomonas sp. YJH_SMC_122. The sequence goes on from NZ_JCAFST010000001.1 coordinate 302,580, forward strand.
CCTCGGTTCACGTTCCTGCAGCACCGCGGCTGGCACCGCGGGCGCTGGCAGGACGATTTCGAATGGAACGTAGAGTGGAAACAGGGAAGAAGCACCCGGGGCCGAGGCTCCATCGTGGTTGGTCGTTGATGCTCGCCGTTGCCGCATGGCCGGCGACCGCCCAGCAGGCCGGTGATCCCGCCGCGCAGGAACTGCTGCGGCAGCAGGAGCGCGAACGCGTGCTGCGCGAGCAGCAGGAACAACGCCCCGACGTCCGCCTGGAGCGGGACGCGCAGAAGGAGGGCGACCGCCTGCCGGCGCAGGAGCACCCGTGCGTACGCATCGATCGCATCGTGCTGGAAGGCGAAGACAGCCAGCGCTTCGGCTGGGCACTGGCGGCGGCCGACCCGGCGGACGATCCGGCCACTGGCCGTTGCCTGGGAACCGAGGGCATCAACGTGGTGATGAAGCGTGTGCAGAACGCGATCATCGCCCGTGGCTATGTCACCACGCGCGTGCTGTCGGCACCGCAGGACCTCAACCAGGGCACGCTGGCGTTGTCGGTGGTGCCGGGCCGGTTCCGCGAGGCCGTGTTCTCCGATCCGCAGGGACGGCATCCGGCCCTCGCCAATGCATTGCCGATCCGCAGTGGCGGCCTGCTCAACCTGCGTGACATCGAGCAGGGCCTGGAGAACCTGCAGCGCGTGCCCACCGTCAGCGCCGACATCAAGATCGCGCCGGCCGACGGCGAGGGCGCGGCGCCCGGCCAGAGCGACCTGCAGATCGACTGGACGCAGCGTTCACCGGTACGCGCCAGCGTCACCCTGGACGATGCCGGCAGCCGCGGGACCGGGAAGCTGCAGGCCAACGCGACGCTGTCGCTGGACAATCCGCTGGGCCTGAACGAGCTGTTCTACGTCAGTGCTGGCCGCGGCGTGTTCAACGGCCGCGGCAAGGACACCGACAGCTGGACCGCGCACTACGACGTGCCCTACGGCTACTGGCTGTTCGGTGCTACTGCCAGCGCCTACGACTACAGCCAGAACGTGGTCGGTGCTTTTGAACGCTACGACTACAGTGGCCGCAGCCGCAACGCCGAGGCGCGGGTGGACCGGCTGCTGCTGCGCAATGCCAAGGTCAAGTTCAGTGCCTACGCACGCGGCTGGCAGCGCGAGTCGAAGAACTACATCGACGATACCGAGATCGAAGTGCAGCGCCGCCGCACCGCCGGCTGGGAACTGGGCCTGACCCACAAGCAGTTCATCGGCACTGCCACGCTCGATGCCAGTGTGGCCTACCGGCGTGGCACGGGCGCCTTCCACGCACTGCGTTCGCCGGAAGAGATGGCGCAATTGTGGGACCCGACGTTGCCGCTGGAAGGCACCTCGCGGATGAAGCTGATCACCGCCGACGCGCAGTTCAGCGTGCCGTTCCCGCTGGGCCGGCAACGCCTGCGCTACACCGCCGCATGGCGGGCGCAGTGGAACCGCACGCCACTCTCGCCGCAGGACCGCTTCGCCATCGGTGGCCGCTATACCGTGCGCGGTTTCGACGGTGAAAGTTCGCTCAGCGGCGAGCGTGGCTGGTCGCTGCGCAACGATCTTTCGCTCGGTATCGGGGGCGGCCAGGAGTTCTACGTGGCTGCCGACTACGGCCGCATCGGCGGCCCATCCGCGCAGTGGCAGTCCGGCCATGACCTGGCCGGCATGGCACTGGGCCTGCGCGGCGGCTGGCAGCAGCTTTCCTGGGATGGCTTCGTCGGTTCGGCGCTGCGCAAACCCGCCCATTTCCCCACCGACTACACGACATTCGGCTTCAGCCTGGCCTGGCGCTACTGATCTGCCACAAGGACACGTGACATGAACACTATCTATCGTCTGGTTTTCAACCGCGCGCTGCGCGTCTGGCAGGTGGCGTCGGAGCTGGTGAAGGGCGGCGGTGGCCTGGTCGGCCATGTGCCGGGCCGGCAGAGCGCTGCGCTGTCGCCGCTGGGTTTCGCGCTGATGTGCTCACTGGGCTGGGTCAGCCTGGTAACACCTGCACTGGCGCAGTCCGACGCGCGCATCATTTCCGATCCGAATGCGCCGGGCCGTGAACGGCCGACGATGGTGACGGCACCCAATGGCGTGCCGATGGTGAACATCACCACGCCGTCGGCGGCGGGCGTGTCGCGCAACCGCTATTCGCAGTTCGACGTGGGCCGCGATGGCGTCATCCTCAACAACGCCCGCGGCCAGGTGCAGACGCAGCTGGGCGGCTGGGTGCAGGGCAACCCGTGGCTCGCCACCGGCAGTGCACGGGTGATCCTCAATGAAGTGAATGGTCCGGCCAGCCGGCTCAACGGCTATGTGGAAGTGGCCGGGCAGCGCGCCGAAGTGATCATTGCCAACCCGGCCGGCATCCAGGTCAACGGCGGCGGCTTCCTCAATGCCAGCCGGGTGACCCTGACCACCGGCACGCCGATGTTCACGGGGGGCGGCGCACTGGAGGGCTACCGCGTCACCGGCGGCGCGATCCAGATCGATGGCGATGGCCTGGACACCAGCCGTGCCGATTACACCGACCTGATCACCCGTTCGTTGCAGGTCAACGCCGGCATCTGGGCCAACCAGCTGCAGGCGACGCTGGGCAACAACGTGGTCAGTGCCGACCACAGCCAGGCCAGTGCGACCGCAGCCAGCGGCGAGGCACCGACCTTCGCGCTGGACGTTGGCGCACTGGGCGGCATGTTCGCCAACAAGATCTGGCTGGTGGGCAACGAGCACGGCGTGGGCGTGCGCAATGCCGGCAGCATCGGCGCGCAGGCCGGCGAGCTGGTAGTGACGGTGGATGGCCGCCTGGAAAACACCGGCGCCCTGCAGTCGCGGCAGAACGTGCGCGTGCAGGCCAGTGGCGACCTTGCCAATGGCGGCACCATCGCGGCCACGCGCGAAGTTGCGATCACCGCCGGTGGCACGCTGGACAACAGCGGCGGCACGCTCAATGCACAGCGCCTGCAGGTGGAGGCGCAGGGGTTGCGCAACCATGGCGGCGCCATTGAACAGACCGGCGCACAAGCGCTGGCGGTCAAGGCCGACGCAGCCAGCAACCGTAGCAATGGCCTGTTGGGCGCACTGGATGCCGTGGCGTCAGGTGGTAACGGGAGCAGCGCTGGCAGCGGCGCGTCGCCCGGCAATGGCGGTGGAATACCAGGAACCGGCACGCCGGGAACGCCGGGAACCGGAGGCGGCAATGGCGGCTCGGCGGGTACGCCGACGTCGCCGGAGCTGCCCTTGGCCGAGGGCCTGATCGCCATCGCCGGTACGCTGGACAACGACGGCGGCAGCATCAGCAACGGCGGCACGGTGTCACTGGTCGCACGCAACGGTCTCGACAACAGCGGCGGTCGCCTGGGAGTGAGCGCGCTGCAGGCCGGGGGTGAGCTGCGCAATGACGGCGGCATGCTGCAGGTGCATGGCGATGCCGCGTTGCAGGTGGGCCTGTTGTCGAACCAGAAGGGTGCGCTGAGCGTGGCCGGCGACCTGTGGTTGGATGCGCAGTCGCTCGACAACCGCGGTGGTGAACTGCGGCACGCCGGCAAAGCGGCATCGTCGTGGACGGTGCAGGGACTGTTCAACAACGACGGTGGTCTGCTGGCCACCAATGCCACGCAGCTGGCCTTGCGCGCAGGCCAGGTCGGCAATGCCGGTGGCCGCATCGAACATGCCGGTGGCGATGGTCTCGCGTTGGTTACGGGCGACTGGGCCGGCAGCGGCGGGCGACTGAGTACCCTGGGCCGCCTGCAATGGTCGGCCGGCAACGCCGATCTGCGCAGCGGTTCGCTCAGTGCGGCCGGGTTCGACATCCTGGCCGCGACGCTGGACAACCGGGGCGGCAGCCTGCTGTCGCTGGGTAGCGGGGCCAGTTCGGTGAAGGCCACGACGCTGGACAACCGTGCCCGCGGTACGCTGGCCGGCAACGGCGATCTGGCACTGGTCGCGACCACGCTGGACAACAGCAACGGCCTGGTTCAGCAGGCTGGCACCGGCACCCTGAGCGTGCAGGCCGATACGTTGCGTGGCAGCGAAGGGCGCCTGCTCAGCAACGGCGCGCTGGTGCTGTCCGGCGGCGAGCTGGACGTGAGTGGCGGTACGACATCGGCGCAGAGTGTGCAGATCCACGCCGGGGCACTGCGCAACCGCCAGGGCCAGATCGTTTCGCAGGGTGTCTCGGCGCTGGCGCTGGACGTGCGCGATGCGCTCGACAATCAGGGCGGCCAGATCGTCGGCAACGGCGGCCTGCGCATCGACGCCGGTCGCATCGACAACCAGAAGGGCACGCTGCAGTCGGCCGGTACGCAGGGCGTGTCCCTGGCGGTGCGCGACACGCTGGACAACAGCGGCGGCGGCATCTCCGGCAATGGCCAGGTGCAGCTGCAGGTTGGCAGCCTGGTCAACCAGGGCGGCAAGGTGCTGGCGGCAGGCAGTGGCGCGCTGCAGGTGCAGGCCCGAGAGCGCTTGGACAACAGCAACGGCGGCCGCCTGGCCGGTACCGGTGATGTGCAGCTGCAGGCAGCGCGCCTGGACAACCGCGGCGGCGCGATCGAACACGCGGGCAGCGGCACCTTGCAGATCCGGGCCGACAGCCTGCAGGGCGCGGCGGGCCGGATCCTCAGCCAGTCGTCGCTGACGCTGGAAGGGGGCGAGCTGGTGCTCGGCGCCGGCAGCGTTACCCAGGCCGAGCGCATCGCCATCGATGCGCAGCGCCTGGACAATGCCGGAGGCAGCCTCAGTGCGACTGGCAGCGAGGCGCTGCTAGTGCGTGTGGCGCAGGCATTGGACAACAGCGGCGGCACGATCGCCGGCAACGGCGCACTGGATGTACAGGCCGGTGAACTGATCAACCGCAAGGGCATGCTCAGCGGTGCCGGAACGGCTGACAGCACGCTGCAGATCGTCGCTGCGCTGGACAATGACGAAGGCACGATCGCCAGCAATGCCAACCGCCTGACGGTCACTTCCGCACGGCTGGACAACAGTGGCGGCAGCATCCGCCAGGCCGGCAACCAGGGCCTGGACATCACCACCGGCCGCCTGGACGGCAGCAAGGGCACGCTGGTCTCCTCGGCCACGCTGACCCTGCGTGCTGGCGACGTGGACCATCGTGACGCGACACTGGGCGCCGATCGCCTCGACCTTGAGGCCACTACGCTCGACAACGCCGGTGGCCGCATCATCGCCAGCGGCGAAGGCGCCAGTCGCATCAAGGCCACGACGCTGGGCAATGCCGGTGGCACGCTGGCCAGCAATGGCGACCTGGCCCTGCTGGCACAGGCGCTGGACAACCGTGCAGGCAGGATCCAGCACGCGGGCAGCGGCCAGCTGCAGGTCTCGGCGAAGACCCTGCTGGGCAACGGCGGCAGCGTGCTCAGCAATGGCAGCTTCGCGCTGGATGGCGCCAACCTCGATCTGACCGCGGCAACCACCTCGGCGCGCCGCGTCGACATCAGCGCCGATACCCTGACCACCGCCGGTGGCACGCTCACCGCAACCGGTGAAGACGCGCTGCGCCTGCGCGTACAGGGTGTGCTGGACAATCGTGGTGGCACGCTGGCGGGCAATGGCGTGCTGGATCTCACCGCGCAGCAGCTGATCAATGCACAGGGCACGCTGCAGGGTGCAGGCGCGGGTCACTCCACGCTGGCGATCGGCCAGGCGCTGGACAACCAGAAGGGCCGCATCCTGCTCGGCGGTGCCGGCACAGTCACCGCGGCCAGCCTTGGTAACCAGGGCGGCACAGTGCACGCGGGCGGCAGCGCGCTGGTGCTGGGCGTTGACGGTCGTCTCGACAATGGCGAGCAGGGCCTGCTGTCCAGCGCCGGCACGTTGACCCTGGATGCCGGCAGTCTCGACAACCGCCACGGCACCCTGGTCGCTGGCCAGGACCTGGCGGTGACCACGGCGGCAGGCGTGGACAACAGTGACGGCGCGATGCAGGCCGCCGAACGGCTGCAGCTGCAGGGTAACGGCCTGGACAACCAGCGGGGCACGCTGCTGGGTGGCCAGCTGGACATCGATACCCGCGGCCAGCGGCTGGACAACCGCGCCGGCACGCTGGGTACGCAGAAGGGCGCGCTGAGTGTGCGCAGTGGCGCTCTGGACAATCAGGGCGGTCGCGTGCAGTCGGCGGCCGACCTGACCATCAACACGGCCGGGCAGGACATCGACAACCGTTTCACGGCCGGCAGCGGTGGGCTGCTGGCGGCCGGGAAGCTGCAGCTGGAAGGCGGTGTGCTGGACAACCGTGGCGGCGCAGTCAATGCACAAGGCGATGCGCGCTTGCTGCTGGCCCGCGTCGACAACAGTTCCGGTGGAACACTTGCCAGCGCCGCGAATCTGTCGCTGCAGGCGGCGAGCCTGGCCAATGCCAGTGGTCGCGTGCAGGCCGGGCGCAACCTCGACCTGACCCTGGACGGGCACCTGGACAACGCCGCCGGCGCGATCGCGGCCGGCCAGCTGCTGACCCTCACGGCCGCCAGCGTGGACAACCGCAACACCCGTGGCGGCGACGGCACGCGTGGCCTGCAGGCGGGCCAGCTGCAGTTCGGTGCACAGTGGCTGGACAACAGCCAGGGCCAGGTCGTCACCGATGGCGGTGCGCGGCTGCAGATCAACGGCCAGCTGCAGAACACCGGCGGCGTGATCAGCACCGGCGGCAACCTGGACAGCCAGGCGGACAACGTCGCCAACAGCGGTGGCCTGCTGCGTGCCGATGGCAGCCAGACGCTGGTGGCACGTGCGCTTAGCGAAGACGGCCAGGTGCATGCGCAGCGGGACCTCGGCCTCACCCTGCAGCAGGGCATGCGCCATCGTGGCGAATGGATCGCCAACGGCACGCTGTCGCTGAACCTGTCCGGCGACCTCGACAACCAGGGCGTGGTGCGCGGTGGCAACCTCGACCTCAACGCCCAGAACATCACCAATGCGGCCTCGGGTGAGATCTCCAGCCAGGGCACGACCCACCTCAACGCCCGTGGCCAGCTGACCAACCGCGGCCTGATCGATGGCGCGCTGACCCACCTGGAGGCCAGCGAAATCGACAATCTTGGCACCGGGCGCATCTACGGTGATCGCGTGGCGATCTCCACCGGCGTGCTGAAGAACCGCGCCGAAGAGGCCGCTGGTGCCACCCGCGTCGGCACCGTGGCTGCACGCGAGCGCCTGGACCTGGGCGTGCGCGAGCTGCAGAACACCGGCAAGGGCCTGATCTACAGCGGCGGTGATGCGGCCATCGGCGGCACGCTGAGTGCCGATCGCATCGCCAGCGGCATTGCCGGGCGGATCGACAACATCAGCTCGGTCATCGATGTCACCGGCAACCTGTCCATCGATGCGCAGGTGGTCAACAACATCCGCGAGAACGTGGTCATCACACAGACCACCACCGTGAACGCTCCGGTGCGCATGGATCGACCCGCCTGGTGGCGCAACGGCAAGAATGGCACCGAGGACATTCGCAGCACCAGTCACTATTCGGCGCACGAGGTGTACTACCTCAACCCGACCGATATCCTGGAAGACACGCCGCACATCACGCCGGATGGCTTCACCGTGCACCGTGCGGTGGTACGACTGACCGCGCAGACCAGTGCCTACTTCTTCGGGCGCGGTGGGCTGTATGCCGCGCTGGGTGAGCGTGCGCGGCTGAACGTGCAGGACGGCACGGTGGTGATTTACTACGTCGGCCGCCAGGACAACCAGGTCAATCCGGACCAGGTTGCCGCTGGTGCCGACGATCCGTTTGCCGAGCTGGCCACCCTGCATCCCGATTCGCCGGCATTCCGCTACGTCGATGACAAACTCACCTACTCGTCAGCGTATGGCACCTGTACGACCAACTGCGTGCAGTTGTGGACCTACAAGGACTACGATCCCGACCGCATTCTGACCAGCCCACAGTTTGCGGGCGGCAACTCCACCAGTGCCAACGAGCAGTATCGCCTGGCCACGCGCACCGTGACCGAAGATGTGTTGCAGCCGAACGTCGGTGCCGATGCGGTCATCCGGTCAGGCGGTGCGATGCGCATCCGCAGCGATGACCTGCGCAACCACTACGGCAGCATTGCCGCCGGCGGCGATCTGGACATCATCGGCCTGACCGGCGCGGCAAAGGTGGAGAACCTGGCGGCCACGCTGTATCGCACGCACCAGTTCTCCAACGTCAGCCACACGTTCGGCGGGGATGTGATGACCTGGAGTGCTCCGGCTATTTCCGAGGTGACCGGTAAGATTGGCGGCAGCATTGTCAGCGGCGGCTCGTTGAGCATCGACGTCGGTGACCTGAGCAACCTCAACCAGGGGCGAAACGCGCCGAACGTGCAGAACGGTTCGGCCATGGCCAACCTCAACGTGCAGGGGCCCACGGCGCTGCCGGATCGGCCGGGTCATGGCGGTGCGCAGGGGCCGGGCCAATCCACCGGCACCGGTGCCGAACGCGCGCTGGCACAGGCGGCCGATGGTGCCAGTACCCAGCAAGGGAGCAGCGTCGGCGGGGTGAGTGGCAACACCGGTACATTCGGGCCGCGCGTGGTCGCAGCCAGTGGAGGATCGCCGGATCGCATCGCGATGGGTGCACCGGACACGCGCGCGCCGAGCGCCAGCCTGTTCAACGTCAATCCCAACGGCGGCCACTATCTGGTCGAGACCGATCCGCGCTTCACCGACCACAAGACCTGGCTGAGCTCGGACCACCTGCTGGGCCAGATGGGCTACTCGCCCGATACCGTGCAGAAGCGGCTGGGTGATGGGTACTACGAGCAGAAGCTGGTGCGCGAGCAGATCGGCCAGCTGACCGGTCGCCGCTTCCTCGACGGCTACGTCAGTGACGAGGCGCAGTACCGCGCGCTGCTGGAGGCCGGTGCCACGGTCGCCAGCGAATGGGGCCTTCGCCCCGGCGTGGCGCTGACCGAAGCGCAGATGGCACAGCTGACCAGTGACATCGTCTGGCTGGTCGAGCAGACCGTCACCCTGGCCGATGGCAGCACCACCACCGCGCTGGTGCCGCAGGTCTACCTGCGCCTGCGCCCGGGCGACCTCGACGGCAACGGTGCACTGCTGGCCGGCGCCAATGTCGATATCAAACTGGGCAATGGCCTGGTCAACACCGGCAACATCGCCGGGCGCAAGCTGGTGACCATCGATGCCGGCAACATCGAGCATCTGGGCGGCAGCATTTCCGGCCAGTACGTCGGGCTGTCGTCGGACAAGGACATCCGTGTTGTGGGTGCCGCCGTGACGGCCACCGATGCGCTGTCGGTCAAGGCTGCGGGCAATGTCACGGTGGCCTCCACGGTGGAGACACCGCAGGGCGGTGGCACCTACCAGTACGAGACCAACCGCATCGATCGGGTTGCTGGCCTGTACGTAACCAACCCCAGTGGCGACGGCATGCTGTCGGTGGTAGCCGGCGGTGACATCAGCCTGCAGGCCGCACAGATCCGCAACGCCGGCGCCGACGGCCTGACCCAGCTGGCCGCAGGCGGCACTCTGGATGTTGGCGCGATTGCGCTGGAGGAGCGCCGCGACGCCACCTTCGATGAACGCAACCACCAACGCAGCAGCAGGACAACACATGCTGCCAGCTCGGTGCAGGGCGCTGGCGATGTGGTGCTGGCCGCTGGCAAGGACATCAACCTGGCCGCCGCGCAGATCAAAGCGGCGGGCGGTCTGGCATTGCAGGCCGGTGGGGACATCAACAGCCAGGCGCTGGTGGACAGCGAGAGCCGGGATTTTGCGAACGCGGGCAAGCGCAGCTCGCTGCAGGTCAGTCAGAGCGATGAAACAGTTCGTGGAAGCCAGTTGCAGGCGGGGGATGACATCGCGTTCTCGGCTGGTCGCGATGTGACGTTGATTGCGGCAGGCGTGCGAAGTGACCAAGGCGCGATCAGCATTGGCGCAGAGCGTGATGTCAATATCCTCGCCGCTCAGGAATCGCATACCTGGGAGAAAGACACTCAGATCAAGAAGCGCGGGCTCACATCAAGTACACGGACCGCAACGCATGACGCCACGCAGGACGTCCTGGCAATGGGTACCACGCTCTCGGGAGAGAAGGTAATCATTGGAGCCGGCCGGGGCATTACTGTTGAGGGGGCCAAGGTAGCGGCGACCGCCGACGTTCTGATGGCAGCTAAGGGAAATCTCAGCATTCTGGCTGCTGAATCAATTCATTCCGAACAACACAGCAGAGATCGCAAGAAATCTGGCCTTCTGGGCGGCATGAACGGCAGCTTCGGCGTGACGTTTGGGAGCCGTAGCAACGGGAACAGTAACTCGTTGACTGAAACACTCGCCGAAGGAAGTCTCATTGGCAGCGCGCTAGGGAGCGTGACGCTCTCTGCCGGGCAGACCTTGCACCTGGGGGGATCGGATGTGCTGTCCAAGACGGGCATCACGATGATTGGCAAAGACGTGCTCATTGATGCTGCCGAGCAACAAACGACATACACCAACAACAGCTACTTCCGCCAGTCCGGTCTGAACGTCGCGTTGGGCGGTGCCAGCGTTGATACGGTGCAGAGCGCAAGGGCGGTCTATGCGACCGCCAAGAGAGCAGATGAAGTCGAAGATGATCGTCTGAAAGCACTTTATGCGTACAAAGCCGCTCAAGGAGCGATAGCCGTCGCTGAAGCGGTTGGCCAGCACTCGGGCAACGGTGAGGGCGGTGCCGGCTTGAATGTCAGAGTGACGGTTGGCAGCCAGCGGTCCCGCTCTGAGACCGTAATGGAGCAGGCAACGCACCGGGGCAGCCTGCTGAAGAGCGAGGGAGACGTTGTTGTTGCTGCGACCGGCGGCGACCTGACGATTGTCGGCAGCCAGATTTCCGGCGGCAATGTCGATCTGGCCGCAGCGAATGACCTGGTCATCCGTAGCAGTGAAGATCGCTATTCTCAGGAGAGCCGAAACCAGTCGCTGGGCGGGGAGGTGGGCGTTGCCATCAGTGGCAGCAGTGGTGGAGGTGCCGCCATCGGTGTCTACGTGGGCGCGAACGCTGCGCGCGGCAAGGCGGACGGCGAGGGCACCCTCCACAACGAGAGCATCATCCAGGCCGGCGACAGGCTGACCTTCACCAGTGGCGGCAATACCACCTTGCAAGGCGCACAGCTCCTGGCCGACCAGGTGGTCGGACGTGTAACTGGCGATCTGACTTTGCGCAGCGAGCAGGACACAGACCGCTACAAGACCGAACAGCTGGCTGCGAAGGGCGAGGCGACCATCGGCTACGGCTTTGAGGGCAGCGCCAGCGGTAGTGCCAGCATGATCGACAGTGACTATCGCAGTGTTCGCGAGCAGACAGGAATCGCGGCGGGTAGCGGTGGATTCTCGCTGCAGGTGGGCGGCAATACCCACCTCGCTGGTGCTGTGATCGGCAGTACTGCCGATCCGTCCAAGAATCAGCTGTCTACGGGCAGCCTGTCGTTCGAGGAGCTGAAGAATCGTGCCGAGTTCCTCTCTGCGTCCATCAGTGGCGGTACAAGCGGCGGTGGCAATCCCTCGGATGGCTTCTCGTTCGATCCGTCACTGGTGCCCGGTCTGCCGACAGGGGGCAGCAAGAGTTCCACAACTCGCAGTGGGTTGGCAGATGGAACAGTCGAGATCCGCAACGGTGACGATTCCGTACTAGCAGGTTTGCAGCGTGGCGTGACGGGATTGGACAACGCCAATGGCTTTGCGCCGATCTTTGACGAGAGAAAGGTGCAGGAGAGGCAGGAACTGACCCAGATGCTGGGTGCCATCGGCTTTGAAGTGATCGGCAACCTGGCCGCAAATAAGACTGCCCAGGCAAATGCAGACCTCGAAGTGGCCCGTGCCAATGGCGATGCCGAGGCCGAGGCCGATGCGCTTCGGCGGATTGAGCAGTGGGGTGAGGGCGGACGCAACAAAGTGTTGTTGCACGGCCTGACCGGCGCAGCGGTGGCGGCATTGAGCGGTGGAGATATTGGTGGCGATGCAGCTGGCGCAGCCGGTTCCGAGCTGGCCAAGGACGCGATGATCAGGTTCCTTACGGGGCAGGGATTGGATCCGCGCAGTGTTGAGTTCAACAGTTTGATTGAGATCGCCAGCGCTGCCTTGGGGGGCGTGATAGGTGGCAGTGATGGTGCAGCGGTCGCGTTGCTGGGAGATCGGTTCAACCGTCAGTTGCATCCTGATGAAGTGGTGTGGATCAACACTCACGCGGCAAAATTTGCCGAACAGGAAGGAATAAGTGAAGAAGAAGCTCGCCGTAGGCTGATAGTTGAGGGGGCCTCACGCGTTGATGCAAGAGTCAACAAATTGATTGGTGAGGAGAACGTGGATGACGCAGCCACAGCGTTCCTTAGCACCATGGGGGGGAAGTACGGGTTCGGCGCGACGGAGGTCGAGTACAACAATTTCAATCTCTATGGGAACGAGCTGCTCAAGGACGACGCGCTGTACCGGCAGGTCTTTAACTCCTTGCTCGCTGCTGGTGTCTCCAGAGATGATCTGAACTACACCTTTTTTGATCTGAATAACCTGAGAGGTACGGTTGGGCGCGGTCGTGACGGCCAGATGATGCTTGAAAATTTCAGTGGTGATGTTGGGGCAGCAGGCAGCCTGATTGCCAGCCTATCCCGAGGAGATGGCAACGGCGCTGCAATTACCGCCGCAACGTTCTTGATTCCGGTACGTATGCCTGGAGGGAAGATCGTTAGCGAAGTGGGCGTGGAGATCGCAGGGTCTGTCACGAGGGAGGCTGGGCGCCGATCGGATGAGATTTTTGCGGCTGCCGACAAGGCCTTGAAACGGGGCGCTGCAGCGTCGGAGGCTCCTGCTCGATCGCTGGAGCAGCTGCTTCCCAATGGGAAAGTTCCCAGTGTTCGAAATGGAGAATTCAATCGTTGGTTCGATCAGCTTTCTTCGACGGAATTGGAAGTCCTTTGGGGAAATAAGGGCGTTCGAGACGCTATAGAATCCCGCATACGCCAACCTGGCGGGCTGCACGAATGGTGCATGGTCTGTAGAGCCCCTGATTTCAAAAAATGGGGTGTTTCGATGGAGGAGATCAAGAGGTTCAGAACCAGAACAGAGGAGCTGAAATGGACCAATCCTGCTGATGGAAAGCTGGGTGGTCATGGTGGTAACGGTTCTGGAGCCTTCCATAATGAGCTGGGGCGGATAATTGACGAAAGTAGGTCGCTCGAAGAATTCAATTCGAGTATTATAATTCTGAGGGATCGGTGGAAGATTGATCCTGACCTGCTTCCGCCGCTTCCAAAATCTGGAGGGATGTAGATGTGAGTACGCTTTTGTCTGATTGGTGCGCGTTTTGTGAAGGGCTTGCTGTGTTCGATAAGTCTCATTTTTTGGGTTTGTTGAAGGAGCATTCGGGCGATTGTGATCTTCGAAAGATATTTAGCTATTTCTCGTCGTCGGCAGATTTGCATGAGCGCGCGGTTAAGGTTATTTCTTCCGGTAGATTGGATGGTTCGTTGTACCTGCTTCCACGTTTCTCTGCGTCTAGGGAGGAAATTGTTAGGCTTGGGGGTGAGTGGTTAAAAGGCCAGGAGGAAATATGTAGGAGGATCGGTGAGGTCGAAATTGAAGAAATTTGCAGGCGTGCGGAGGTAGTTTTTGTTGCCGGGGGGCATCTGGATTCCGTGCTTCGCATGGATATTCCTCAATATTGGCTGTTTGACGGAATTGGTGACTCTGTTAGGGGGAGTAGAATATCTGAATCCGACCAGGTGTATGCGCTGCTCGAGGCGCTTTATGGCTTGGCTGCCGATTATTATCTGGCGTGGTACATTGGTAGTTCTCTGTTTAAGTTGGATGTGGATTTTGGTCCATACTTTGAATTCTGGCGCATGGGGGGGCGGTGCGCACTGACTGAGTCGCAGTTTCTAGTTTCTAATCAGTAAGTGGTGGTGCATGTGTTCATTTCGGTGCACGCTCGCAGCCCAAGAGTGTGCTAATGGGCGCCTGCGGCATAACCCAGGCATAAGGTCTGATCAACCGCGCCGAATGGGTCGCTGATAGCGGCTCAATCCTCAGCCAGGGCACGCAGATGTCTGCCGAGGGCAACGCCGTGCTGCTGGCCACCCAGGACATCGTGTTCGACGTGGCCCACAACACCGAGCGCAGCGATAGCAGCAGCCGCGGCAAGGGCTGGGGCTTTGCCAACAACACCAGCGGCCTACCGTTTGGTACCAACAACGCGCAGAGCCAGGGCAGCGGTAGCAGTGACACCATCACTGGCACGCAGCTGTCGGTCGGCGGCGGCGTGCGCATGGCCACCACCGAAGGCAACATCAGCCTGACAGCGGCCAACATCGCCGCCGAGAAGGACGTCAGTATCCGTGCCGCCGGTGATCTGCTGGTGCGCAGCGGGCAGGATACGGTCAGCAACGCCAATACGTCGGACAGCAAGGCGATCGGCTCGGTACAGATATCGGATACCGAGAAGTTCTCCGGCTGGCACCGCGAACAGCACCAGGACGACAGCGCGCAGGTGTCACAGGTGGCCAGCAGCATCGGCAGTCTGGGTGGCAGCGTGAACCTGACCGCCGGGGGCAAGTACACGCAGACGGCCAGCAACGTGGTGGCGGCCAAGGACGTGAACATCACCGCCGCCGAGATCGAGCTTTTGACCGCCGACGAAAGCGGCCACTACTCGCAGAGCGACAAGGACCTGAAGATCGGCGTGTTCGCGCGGGTGAAGTCGCCGTTGATCGACCTGATCAACAACGTGGACGCGGCACGTCAGTCCGATGATCGCCTGCAGAAGATGCAGGGCATGGCGGCGGGCGCCAACGCCTACCAGGCAGCCAGTGCGATCTCGGCGCTGTCCGGCCGTGGCGGTAGCGGCGAACTGTTCCGTGCTGAAGCAGGCATCGGCTTCAAGACCGCCAACAGCAGTGCCGATGGCAGCAGCAGCGTGTCGCGTGGTTCCACCATCCAGGGCGGCGGCAACGTCAACCTCACCAGCACCCAGGGCGACATCCATGTGGTGCAGGGCAATCTGAGTGCAGGCAACACCCTCAGCCTGGATTCGGCCGGCGACATTCTGCTGGAAGCAGGCAAGGCGCATGTGGCCGACCGCAGCAAGAGCAGCAATGCCGGCGCCGAAGTCGGCGTGGGGGTCTCTGTAGGCGCGCAGACCGGCGTGTATGTGTACGCCGAAGCGAGCGTTGGCAGCAGCAAGGCCAATGCCGAGAGCAGCACGTGGCAGAACACCACGCTGACCGGCAAGAACATCTCGATGAAGGCCGAGGGTGACACCACGTTGCGCGGCGCGACCGCCACGGCTGACCGCATCGACGTCAAAACCGGCGGCACGCTGACCATCGAATCGCTGCAGGACATTGCCGAGAGCATGTCCAGGAACAGCCAGGTGGGCGGCCGCGTGCAGGTGTCGTTCGGTACCGCGTGGAATGCCGACGGGTATGCCAGCGCAGGCAAGGCCAGCGGCAGCTATCAGGGTGTCGGCCAGCAGAGCGGCCTGTTTGCCGGCAATGGCGGCTACCACGTCGATGCCGGCCACGTGAACCTGGTGGGCGGGGCGATTGCCAGCACTAATGCGGGCAACAGTGAACTGACTGCGGACTCGCTGACGTTCACTGACCTGCAGAACCACATGGACTACGCAGCCAGCTCCGGCAGCATCAGTGGTGGTGCGGGCGGGCAGATGGATGGCTGGGCGCCCAAGCCGGGAACGGCCGCACCGCGAGGTGGTCCGGGCCTGCCGATGATGGAAACGGGCAGCGACAGCAGCTCCACCCTTGCCACCTTGACCGAGGGCAACATCACCATCGGTGGCAAGCAGACGTCGGCGGCTGAGCTGGGCATCAACACCGATGCCAGTGGAGCGCATCGTGCGCTGGATGCATTGCCGGATGCGAGCAAGTTGCTGGCAGACCAGCAGGCGATGGCGGCTGCGGCCGGGACGGTGATGGCCACCAGCCAGCAGATTGCCTGGGATATTGGCAGTGCGGATGCGAAAAAGATCACGGACAAGTATCGGGAGCCGATGAGTCCCGAAGAGAGACGGGCGTTCGATGCGCTTCTTCCCGAGGAGCAGTTCAAGCGCCTGGTCGCGTTCGATGCATCCTACCCGAATGCGCTGGTGACCCAGCAGAAGTGGGCCCCTGATGGTGTCTATGGTCGCGCGCTCGGCGCAGTGACCAGCGCGTTGGTCGGTGGTGTTGGAGGACAGGGACTGGGTCAGCTGGGTTCCAATGCGCTGGCGCCGTATGCGGCTGAACTGATCGGCAAGACGTTTGACCCGAACAAGCAGAGTGCTGTGCCTAGCGAGGCCATGCAGATGCTGTCGCACGCGCTGCTGGGCGCGCTGCTGGCTGAGGCCAATGGTGGCAAGGCGGGAAGTGGGGCGTTGGCGGCCGGTGGTGGTGAGCTCGCGGCGAAGTTCCTGGGTGACTACTACGCCAAACAGAATGGGGGCGAATTGTCACCTGAGCAGGCGGAGCAGGTAAGGGTGCTCGGGCAAGCAGTCGGCGCAATGGCGGGAGGACTTTCCGGTGCAGGAATTTCTGGCGCGACATTGGGCATGGCTGTCGCGAAAAATTCCGTTGAGAACAACTACCTGAATCACGACGAGCGGATGGAGTACCTTCAGGCGACTCTGATGTGTTCCGACTCTGGCAAGGATTGCGATATCAAAGAGAACTTCGAGCGGCTCTCCGCGGAGCGCGATTACAAGTTGTTGATGGCGTGCCAAGTGCCAGGGTCTATCGCGTGCAGTGAGCAGCGATCACTTGCGAAGATTGCGTTGGAATCGCATAACTCTCCTATATATAAGGGGGAGTACGACGCGTGGATGGCGGAGAACGCCGATAAGCTCATCGCTGCGAGCAAGAATGCCGGTTCTGGGGTCAACCTTGAAGAAATTGCCATTCACTCTTCTACCGAAGATCTGCAAAGGAAGGTGTACTGTTCGCTGGTCGGTGAGTGTGGTTCGAACACTGTCGATCTATTGCGTGGTGCAGGCTACGGTGCGGAAGCTGACTGGCTGTCGTCGACGAATCGAGCAGTCGCTGGTGCTGCCTTTGTAAATGGGCTCTGGACTGGGGGAAGAGACCTGGTAGCGGGTGCTGCAAGCATGAACCAGATCGGTGTTCTGCTGGGTTTGGTCTCGGATTACAAGGAGATGGACAAGCTTGGCTTGCAGGCCTTCTCCCAAAAACGCAACAACGCGATAAGCCAGGCCATCAATGAGTACATGGAGAAGACTGCGGGGTTGGCCTACTACTTAGCTGGTGGACGAAACTCGTGGAACTTTGAGGATGTCGACCAAGCAGCGAACGTTGGCGGAAAGCTCACTGTTGATATCGGAACCTCTTTGTTAGGGCCTGAGGCGTTCCTTGCAAAGGGGGCTAAGACCACCGCATTGGAGGCCGCTGCCTCGGAGGCGCTCGAACGAGCTCGAGTGGCGCGCTCGGTAAAATTGGAGCCGGATGGCTCGTTGCCGCCGCATTTGCTGCCAGATAACATTGTTGGGGATGGAAGTATTGCTCACTTGGGGGGTGTTAATTATCCGGACGGCATATCATTCAAGGTCGATATTGATGCGCATATTTCTCGTCCAGATGGTTATTCTCAGAAGAACGGAATTTCTGGGGCGCACAATTCAGTGGAATTCAGGTCGGAGGCTGCGGCTCGTGGCGTGAAAATCGTAAGCGAGGTTTCCACGGATGTTCCGGGTGTTTCCGTTATTTCCTATCAGGTGCCGGCATTGGATCCTACTGGGAAAGTAATTGTGGGCTATAAAAATAAAGTCCAGACGAAGACGGTTTATGATCCGGCTATAATGTCAGATAGGAAGGTTTTGGCGCTCGGCCAGGAGGCTGCTGCGAAGGGTTACAAGGACGCTGTTGCTGCGGGGAAGAGGATATATGAGTCCAATGCGGGAGGCGTCTCTTTCGTTGTGTACATCGATGATGCTGGTGTAGTTAAAAATTTCCACCCTAAGTGAGGCTGTTATGAGTGATCAGTTGTTTGGATCTTGGATGGATAAGAGAGATTCTGATTGGGTGGTTTTTGCCTACTTTGATTGGATTTATTCGTCGGGAATGTTTATTCAGATGCTCGAGTGTCTATCAAGGGGCTGGGGTTTTGGTACCGATGATGTTGATTGTAGATTTCCGGATAACAATAGCTTCGACGTGGATGATCATTTTTCTGGGGTGGAATTTTCATATGGGCTCAAGTACGACCCGGACGTTGTAATTGTTAGTGATGAAGAGTTTAGTAGATACCTGGGTATGGCATGTCTCAAGTATATAGAAAGAGCTCCGGGATCGGCTGAGTACGTTCGCTCAATGCTGTGCCGGAATGAGCCGGGAAATGGCTAATCCAGACTGCGGCCCTGCTGATGATGGCAGCATCGTTAATGCGGGAGCCGTGGCTGGCGCTGTTGCCATCGCTGGTGAGCCGTCTGCTTACGCATTGCTGGCGAGCTCGCTGTGCCTGTGTCATCGCCAGAATATTATCGGGTGCTTCAGGGCTGGGTCTGGCTGGGGTCGCGTTGAATGTGGGGATTGCCAAGAATTCTGTTGAGAGCAACTGGCTTGGCAGGCCGGAAATCGCACTCATGGAGTCCGAGCGGGCTGCGTGAGGTGGCAAGTCCGGAGAGACGTCGATGGTGAGTTCAAGGTCCTTGATGACGTTGCCCGGACTTTGGGTGAGAAAAGAGCGGCAACAGAGCGAATTGACTTGTTTTCGGAGTTAAAGGCGTGCGCAAGCTGCTCAGGTGTGATAATGCGGTTTGGTGAGCGGTATCCGGAAATTCAGTTGAATATATCTACTGGGAAATGAGTGTGAGAAGGTGGGGTTACCTGGATTATTTGAATTCCATAAAGGCCGATGTTGCTGAGGGCTTGGAGGTGCTTGGGTATGATGTGTTTCAGTCATTGTATTTTGCGTATAGCTCTCTCGAGCTTAAGCTCCAACATGATCCCGATGAGGTTGTGTTTGCGGTGACTGCCGTTCTTGCGGTCATTATGGAGCGGGGGGTTCTGTCAAAATATAAAGATGCGGATGAGTTCGTAGTTGGATTTATGGATTGCTATGCGGGGGGTGGGGTTAGGGCGGGCGCTGCGTTGCTGCAGGGTGATGATCGGGATCATTTTAATGGTGATGTCGAGAGGGTGGCCGCCGCATTGGAGGGTATGGGGATTTGTCGGAGATGATGAGTGAATTCCTTCCGGTTTTTGATTGGAGGCTATTTGAGCTTTGATGATGCGCGCGGTGATGTCGGAGTGGATGGGGTGCTTGCAGTCGGTTTCGGTGCATTTGATGCTCGATTTATAACCGTCGTCAACATCGCGACTGCTGCATATGCTGGTGGATTTACTGCAGTACGAGTGGCTGGAGAAATGCGTTTTATATCAATCGTTACGAACTGCAAAACGGTCCGCTAGACCTTCCGGGGCTACAGAGACAGTTCCTGCCGCTCGAGGATGAGCCGGAGCAGATCGTGACTGCAATCTGCGTTGTGGCTTGAGGGTGTTTCTGGTCGTTGCATTGAGTCTGTGAAAAGCCGCCCTTGAATGCAGACAGCGGCACCTCAATGGCCGGGATGCTACGTGGGAATCGGTCTTGAGTGATCTCGTGGCGAGTTCGGATAAAAGATAATGAGAGTAAGGATTGACCCGCCTTCGGCAGCACTGTCGGTGAAGCAGTACAGCGCACAGATACAGCCTCCGATGGGCTGAGCGAGAAGGATGCACTGGCGATCGTGGTAGGAGACAGGTTCTCCACCTATCTCCACCACTGGAGGCTGTACGAAGCAAGCGGCAGGGCGCCAAGGCGATGGAACTGGCCGGCGTTCCTGTTCTCGTCACTCTGGTTCTTCTTCCGGCGCATGCATGCGTGGGGCACAATCTGGTTCATCCTTTCGCCGTTACTGATGACCACCTTCGCGCTGCTGGGGCTGCCATGGTTGTCCTCGCTCTCTTTCGTGGTGTTCGCGTACTTGCAGGAATCCTGGCGAATCCGCTGTACCTGTCGCATTGCCGAAGGATTGTCCGCAAGGTTGATGCCGAGCATCGCGGGGCACATCGGCGGCACCTTGAGCTGCAGAAGGCTGGTGGTGTCAGCTACACCGCTCTGGTGATCGCCTTGGCGGTAACGGCCTCACAGAACACCCTGATCAAACTGATCGTTGGTTCGATATCAGAGCCAACGCCCACGCAGTCTGCTGTGCACGTGGCGGCGAACCCGCCGGATCTGCCGGACCCGCGAATAGAGGAAGCAGAGCGGGTGGCGTACCAGGAGCAAATGCGTGCGATCGCAATGACGGCGTGGCCAGCAGGTGTTCCCATTGAGGGCAATGCCTGCATTGTCGAGCTGCGGCTGGCGTCCCCGGGGCGAGTGCTGGAGGCCAATGTTCTGGAGCCGTGCACGTTGAGCGAGGCGCAGCGCGAGATGATGCTGGGCGAGATCAGGCGCACGGACTTCACGATCGAGGGAAAGATGCAGTTCTTCAACAGGCATACCCTCATCGGCTTGCGCAGGTAATGAGCATTTCGCTGTTTCTCGAGGTCGAAGCCGGTGCCGATCTGGATGCCGTGCTGCGCGCTCTGGACTCGATCCAGGCCGAGTACTCCGACGGTACTGACTGTACTGACGGTTTGCGTGGATATCTTCCAGCGTCCAACACCGGCTTCGGGTTCGGCATCGTCGACCCGCCGGAGGCACTCGCAGCGGAAGGGATTGAAGCCGAGTGGCAGGTGGGGCTGCTGGGCTCGTTTCATTTCCGCGCGAGCGGGTTTGAAAGTGCCTGGGAGGAAATCTGCCGCTTCATCAAGCGCTACGCCGCGATGTGGGGTTCCGGTTTGTGCTCTCGTTCCAGTTCGAGAGCGTCTATGCGGCAAGGCTCGGGAAGGATCTGGTCCTTCCGGGGCCTGCTGCACCGTAATGCTGGATACCGGAGCGGCAGGCCCCGGCCCGATCTCATTCTGACTATCAGTGGCGATATACCTTATGGATATAACACGTCCGTGGGTCGTCTGATTTCACACCTGTCTGCACAGTTCCAGAGTTTTGGATCGATATAATAATATCGCCCCATAAAGTTTCCCCTGCCCGCGCCGCCATCGATCGTACGGCCATGATCAAGGGAATTGAGATGCTCGCCTTACGCAACCTCCGAGTGGGATCCCGGCTGGGTGCCGGGTTTGGTCTGCTGCTGCTGTTCATCGTGGCCATCGTCGGCCTGGCGCTGTACGGAAACCATCTGAAGTCCGCCCAGTTCTCGAAAGTGGTGGACGTCAACATGGTGAAGATGCGGCTGTTGAACGAGATGCTGGATACCAACAACGCGGTGCTGATGCATCGCCGGCTGATGGTGATCAAGCGCGGCGAGGATTTCGACAAGGATTATCAGAAGGCGCAGGAACTGTCGCAGACCTACGACGGTATCTGGGCCAATTACATCAAGATTCCGCGCGACGCCACCGGCGATACCCTGGTCGCGAAGATCGACGCGGCACGCAAGGCCACCGACGCCTCCACCCAGCATCTGCACGAGCGCATGAAGGCCGGGGATTTTGACGGTGCGGCCAAGGAACTGCTCGCCGAGCACGGCCTGGCTACCGCGTGGAACGAGACGATCTCGACCCTGCTGCGGCATCAGGAGACACTGACCGCGCGCAGTCGCGAGGAATACCGTTCAACCGAGTCCTGGACCGGCACGCTGTCGATCGTGTTCGGTGTGCTGAGCCTGATACTGGGCTCGCTGGCCGCGTGGGCCATCACCCGCAGCCTGACCCGCCCGCTGGAAGGTGCGGTGAAGCTGGCCGACGGCATCGCCAACGGGCGGCTGGACAACAGCATCGACGCGTCCGGCAACGATGAGGTGACGCAGCTGCTCAGGTCGATGCAGCGCATGCAGGCGCAGTTGCAGTCGGTGATGGCGGCGCAGGGCGAGTTGGCCCGTCAGCACGATGCAGGCAGCCTCAGCTATCGCATGGACGAGAGTGCCTTCCCCGGCGACTACGGGCGCATGGTGCACGAGACGAATGCGCTGGTCGGCTCGCATGTGCAGGTGCAGAACCGGCTGATCGAAGTGATGAAGCACTACGCCCAGGGCGACCTGTCGGTGGACATGGATCCGCTGCCGGGCGAGAAGGCGGCGATCACCCAGGCAATGGACGAGACCAAGACCAGCCTTTCGGCGATCAACGGCGAGATCCGCCGGCTGGCGACGGCCGCGGCGGCGGGCGACTTCAGCCTGCGCGGCGATGAAGATCGCTTCGCCTACGATTTCCGCGACATGGTGGCCGGGCTCAATCGCTTGATGCAGACCACCGACCAGAACCTGGTACAGGTGTCGACCCTGCTGCAGGCGATCTCCCGCGGTGACCTCACCGTACGCATGCAGGGTGACTTCCACGGGGTGTTCGCCCGCATGCGCGATGACTGCAATGCCACCGTCGATCAGCTCAAGCAGATTGTCGGCCGCATCCAGTCCAGCGCATCCAGCATCAACCTGGCGGCAGGCGAGATCGCCTCGGGCAACACCGATCTGTCGCGGCGCACCGAGCAGCAGGCAGCGAACCTGGAAGAGACGGCTGCGTCGATGGAGGAACTGACCTCCACCGTGAAGCAGAACGCCGAGCACGCACGGCAGGCCAACCAGCTCGCCATCGGCGCGCACAGTGTCGCGTCAGAGGGCGGCGAGGTGGTCGGACAGGTGGTCACCACGATGTCGGCCATCGAAGCCTCGTCGAAGAAGATCGCCGAGATCATCAGCGTCATCGACGGTATCGCCTTCCAGACCAACATCCTGGCCTTGAATGCGGCGGTGGAGGCTGCGCGTGCTGGCGAGCAGGGCAGGGGCTTTGCGGTGGTGGCCAGTGAGGTGCGCACGCTGGCACAGCGCTCGGCCGGTGCGGCCAAGGAGATCAAGGGCCTGATCGAGGATTCGGTCGGCAAGGTCGCCGATGGATCGGCGCTGGTCCGCCAGGCAGGCACTACGATGGGCGAGATCGTGGCGTCGGTGCAGCGCGTGACCGACATCATGGCCGAGATCTCTGCCGCGTCGCAGGAGCAGAGCTCGGGCATCGAACAGGTCAACCAGGCGGTGGTGCAGATGGACGAAACCACGCAGCAGAATGCGGCGCTGGTGGAAGAAGCCAGCGCGGCGGCACGGTCCATGGCGGAGCAGGCCAACCTGCTGGCCGAGGCGGTTTCGGTGTTCCGCACCGGTGCGGCAACCGCGGCTGCAGCCGTGCGTCCGGCCCTGGCTGCGGTGGCCGCGACGGTCACTCCGGTGCGCAGGCCGGCGGCACTGTCGCCGCGCATCGAGCCGACGCTGGCCGCCAATGCCGGTGGTTGGGAAGAGTTCTAGGGGCGTGGCGCGCCAGTAGGGAGACGGCGCCCATCACGATGGCTGATCGTGATGGGCGCGGATTTTCTTCCTGAACGCGCGATGGCCGATGAGGTGGCGGACACGCGCATTTCACTTCCGGTTGCCGACCGCAGGAGGAGACTTGCGCCATACCGGAACTCAGGAGATGGCCATGAAGACCTCGACCCGATTGCTTGTGCTGGGCACCCTGCTGGCGGCTTCGTCGGTGGCCGGCGCGCAGACGTATGGCCCGCGCGATGAGGGACGCAAGTTCAACGACGGCAGCCGCGTGGTCTGCAAGAACGTGGAAGTGCAGCGCAACTCGCGCGATCCGAACCGCATTGCGGGTACGGCCACGGGCGCAGTGATCGGCGGCCTACTGGGCAACCAGGTGGGCGGCGGCAATGGCAAGAAGCTCGCTACCGTGGCCGGTGCTGTGGCCGGTGGCGCGGCCGGTCGCCAGATCCAGGGCAACAGCCAGCAGAAGAACGGCGACCGCGTGGTCGAGCGCCGTTGCGAGCGTGTCTATCGTTGATCGGTTGCCGTCCCGCCCTGTCCAGCCCTTCCACAGTGCAGTACTCGAACGCCGGCCCCGCGCCGGCGTTCATCGTTCCGGACCTGTATCGCTGACTCCGGCGTCGTGCCTATACTGCGCCGACTCAACGGATGAACGTCCAGTGAACGAATCGGCTCCAGCTCCCCAAGCGGCACCGCTCGCCAGGCATGACCCGATACCGGAAGCGATTGCCCATCCCCATCGGGTGCGTGATCGCACCGATGAACTCGAGCTCTTCATTTCGGGCCTGCTGGCGTTCGCACTGCTGGCCGTGCCGGGTTATCTGTTCGACGCCTGGGCGCGCAGCAGCCTGCACACCGAAGGCATGTACTTCCAGATGCTCTGGTTCGGTTTCAGCATCAGTGTCGGCATGTGCTATGTGCTGGCAGTGGCCTTGATCATCCACCTCACGGTGCGCGGCTACTGGATCGGGCTGATCGGCCTCAGGTCGCATTTCCCCGATGGCATTGACTGGGGGCGCCTGCCAAGAATGGGGGCGGTCACGCGCGCCTTCCTGCAGGCCCGGGACGGAGGCCTTGATGGCAGCATCGAACGTGCCGACCGGCTGGCGACGATGCTGTTCTCGACCACCCTGCTTGCCGTACAGACATTGGCGGGCACGCTGGTGCTGGCCGTTCTGACGCTCGGTGTGTCGATGGTGATCGGCGCGCTGTCCGGTGGCGCCGATCATGTCGCCATGCTCGCCCTGTGCACCGTGCTGGCCGCAATGTTGGCGCTGGCTGTTACCCCCGGGATCCTGGAAAAGATCGTGGCACGGCGGCAGGCGCGCGGGCAGCCCCATGAGCGACCGCAGCAACTGCTGCAGGGCATGCTGGCGGCACTGCAACGGGTTCCGCTGTTGCGCCTGATGCAGACCATGCAGCTGACCATGCAGAGCAACCTGCGCTCGCGCTCGTTCATGGCGGCCTACCTGTTCGCGGTGCTGGTGGCGATGCTGCTGGCGGCCGTGCAGGTGATGGCGTCGTTGAAGTTCTCGCTGTTCAACCGTTACCAGATCGTCACGGAAGCGGCGGTTGAGCACGGCATGCTGAGTGCGCATTACGAATCGATGCGTTCGGCGCATGACCAGCTGCTGCCGTACCCGATGATCCCGTCGGACACGATCAGCGGTGCGCAGCTTCGTTTGTTCATTCCGCATCGCCCGCAACGCGACAATCCGCTGGCGCGCCAGCATTGCACCGCACTTCCGGACGCGCGCAATGAGGCCACCGGGCAACAGGCCGCCAATGCCGCAGTGGAGTGCCTTTCCCGGCTCTGGCAGGTCAAGCTGGACGGCACCCCGGTCGACCTGCAGGGCTTCGTGCCCATGGAGCGGCGTGACCTGGATATGCGCGGCCTGGTGGGGTACCTGCCTACCCGGGGGCTCGCACCCGGACGCCATGACCTGGAACTGGTGTGGAATGCTGCAGGCGGCGAGCGGGGGGCCGGACGGCGGCGCGCGTTCCGCATCCCGTTCTGGTATGCCCCGGATCCATGAACGATGGATCAAAACGGCCATGCCGCGCCGCTTGAACCGGCCGCTTACGACTTGATTCCCTCCGTCCCCTTTTTGGCGAGGAGGCGCCAGGTGGCGAGGCTGCCGTAGAGCAGCAGCAGGACGGTGAGGGTGATCAGTTCGTGGCTGACGTCGGCCAGGCGGGCGTCCATCTGGTTCAGGCGCACCATCAGGTTGATGCCCGAGGTGGTCGGCAGCAGCTGTGCCAGCCAGACCAGCGGTTGCGGCGTCATCACCGCCGGCCATGACAGGTTGGCCAGGAAGAACAGCGGGATCGAGGTGGCGATGATGTACTGGAAGGCGCGCTCGCGGGTGCGGAAGAAGCTGCCGACGAACAGGCCGAAGGCCACGGTGGCGGCGATGAACAAGGTGCCGCCCAGCAGCTGGCCCATCGGGTTGCCGCCGCGCGGATAGTCCTGCACCCAGGCAGTGAAACCGGCGTACCAGAACAGGCCGAACAGGCCGATCAGGCCGAAGCCCAACGCCATGCCGGCCAGCGTCGGCAGGTCGAAGCGCAGGCGCCGGCCCAGTGCGAGGCGGCGGCCGCCGAGCAGAACACCGATGCCCATCAACAGCGTCTGGTGCACGATCAGCTCGGCCACGCCGGGCACGATGGCGCTGCCATAGCCTTCCTGCGTGTTGTACAGCGGGCGCTGCACCAGGGTGACCGGCGGTGCCTGCGGCGCACCCATGAAGGCGGCCTGGCCGACCACGGCATCACGCCCGAACGCACCCAGCGCATCAGCTACGCTGCCCAGCACCCAGCTGGCGCGGCCCAGGTAGGCACCGTTGCCAAGCAATACCAGCCTGGCCGGATGGCCGCGCAGGATGTCGCGCTCCAGGTTGGCCGGGATCACGACGATCCCCTCGGCATGGCCGGCTTCCAACTGCCGGCGTGCGCTGTCGACGTCCGCCGGTTGCCCGACCACGCGCGCAACGCGCAGTGCGTCGAGCTTGCGCAGCAGCTCGCGGCTGGTCGCGCTGTGGTCTTCGTCCACCACCAGCACCGGCAGGTTGCCGGCCACCTGGTGCCGGTAGGCGGCTGGATAGAAGAACGAGTACAGGATCACCGCACCGACCATCACCACGATCGCGTAGCGGTCGCACAGCACCGCCATCAGGGTCTGCCGCAGGCTGCGCCAGAGTACGCTCATGCGTCAGCCCCTGCGGATTGTGCGGCGGCAGGCGTGCGTGCAAAGGCGATCAGGCGCAGGCCGCCGATGCCACCGGCCACCACCGTCATCAATAGCAGCGTAGCCAGTGGCCATGCCGAAACCTGCAGCGGCGAGCCGATGAACTGCTGCTGGGTCTGCAGCTTGATGTAGGCGCTCAATGGCAGCAGCTGGTGCCAGACGCGGGTAAACAACGGCCCGTCCAGCACTGGGAAGGTAGCGCTGGAGAACGCCAGTGCGGTGCCGATGCTCAGACCGACCGCCGACAATGCGGTGCCCATGTCGCGGGTGACGCCGACGAAGAACAGCGCGTAGGCGGCCGTGGCCAGGTAGAACAGGGGTTGTGCGATCAGCAGCAGAAGCACGCTGCCGGCCACACCATCTCCGCGCAGCCAGGCCAGATAGCCGATGCCGAGCGCGCCATACAGCGAGAACAGCAGGAGGTACGGCGCGACCTTGCCGGCAATCGCCGACCACGGCGTTCGAGCCAGCCAGGCGGGCAGGGTGCCATCGCGGATCTCGCGGCCGAGGCTGCCGGCCACGGCAAGTGCCAGTACCAGTGACAGCACCGCCGGGAAGATCAGTGGCAGCAGGAACAATTCGTAGCTGCGCGCCGGGTTGTAGAGGATGTCCGACTGCACCGCGATCGGCGCCGCGCGCAGCTTGCCCGGGCCGACCTGCAGGCCGATGCGCTCGCGCAGCAGGCGCGCGTTCCATGCGGAAACCGCGTCGCCGATGTCGCGCGCCGCCGACTGGCCGGTGGT
This sequence comes from Stenotrophomonas sp. YJH_SMC_122, assembly GCF_059369535.1. NCBI lineage: Bacteria > Pseudomonadati > Pseudomonadota > Gammaproteobacteria > Lysobacterales > Lysobacteraceae > Stenotrophomonas > Stenotrophomonas sp. YJH_SMC_122. The sequence continues at coordinate 329,934 of NZ_JCAFST010000001.1, forward strand.
CATGTAGGTGGCGTTGTAATAGGCGAACACCGTGCCCTGGCGTCCACGCAACGCCTGCCGGGTGACATCGCGCGGCACCAGCACGATGGCGAACACGTCCAGGCTGCGCAGCTGCGAACGTGCCTCCTCCAGGTCCGCTGGCTGGCTGGCGACGCGTACGCCGGGACTGGCGTCGAGCATGCGCAGCAGCAGGCGGCTGTCACTGCTGTGGTCAAGGTCGACCACAGCAATCGGGATGTCGCGCATCACTGACGGCGTGAACATCCATGCCATCACTACCAGCATCAGCAGTGGCAGCAGGGTCACCAGCAGCAGGTCGGCACGGGTGCCGCGCAGCGACTGCAGCTCGCGCCGCCACGAAGCGGCGAAGCCGTTGCGGTCCGGGCTCAGTGCTGGGGCCATGCGAACAGCACGCTCATGCCGGGGCGGAAGCCCTCGATGCGGCGTACTGGGCGCACCCGCACCTCGAAGCTGCGGACGTCATAGCCGGACGACTGGCGGGTGGTACGCCAGGTTGCATAGTCACCGGCCGGATTGATGAAGTAGACCTCGAACTCGCCATCCAGGCCCAGCGCCGGCACGCTGCCCTGCAGCCTGCTGCCGACCTTCAGGCCCTGCATCTGCGATTCGCGCAGGTTCATCGCCACCCACATGCGGTCGATGTCGACCAGGGTGAACACGGGATAGCCGGCTGGCACCAGCTCGCCCGGGTCGGCCATGCGCTTGTTGATCTCGCCCGCCACCGGCGCGCGTCCCTCCACTTCGGCACGCGCCGCGTTGACTTCGGCCACCGCGCCCTGCGCCTGCTGCACCTGGCCCTGCGCGGCGCGCTTGTCCTGCTCGCGGGCGCCGGCCAATGCCATGTCGTACTGCGCGCGGGCGGCGCGGGCCAGTTCGCGCGAACTGGTGGCCTGGGCGTGCGCTTCATCGCGCTTCTGCCGGGTCATCACCCCTTCGTTGAACAGGTTCTGCACGCGCCGGTAGGTGGCTTCGGCCAGCGTCGCGCCGGCTTCGGCCCGCTTCCAGTTCGCTTCGGCGGCGCGGATGTCTTCGCTGCGCGCGCCTTCGTCGGCCTTGTCGGCCACCGCCTGCGCAGCCGCCAATGCGCCGTGCGCCTGCTGTTCCTTGGCAGCCACTTCGGGGCTGTCGAGCAGGAACAGCACCTGCCCGGGCTGCACGCGATCGCCCTCGCGCACCTTCAGCTCGGCCACGCGCGCGGTGATCTTGGCGGCCACGTTGATCGTGTCCGCATCGGCCATGCCCTGGATCTGGTCGGCCGGGCTGCGCCAGGCCAGCCACAGGCCCAGCACCACCGCGACCAGCAGGACCACCAGCAGGATCGGTCCCAGCCGTCGCTTGCCGGGGGGCGTCGTCGCATCGTCGTGCAGCACATCACTCATGGTCGATCACCTCGTCCGCACGCCGCCGGAATTCTTCGAAACGGTCCATCTGTCCACTGATCTCCAGCAACTGTGCCAGCGCAATGTCGTATTGGTAGGCGGCCTGTGCGCGCTCGACACGGGCACCGCCCAGGCCGAGCCGCGCGTCGATCACATCCAGCGAGGTGGCCTGGCCTTCGCGGAACGCCAGTTCCTGCAGGCGCAGGTTTTCCTGTGCCTGGGCGATGCTGCTGTCGAGCAGCACGAACTGCTGGCGCGCGGTTTCCAGTTCGTTCCAGGCCTTGCGCACGCCCAGTGCGACCTGGTTCTCGGCCTCGCGCAGGCCGGCTTCGGCCTGCTCCTGCTGCGCACGTGCCGCGCTGATCTGCGCCGGCCGCGAGTTCGGCGACAGGAAGGTGTACTTCAGGCCGATGCCGAACGCCCAGTCCGGATCGGTCAGCATTTCGTCGCGGCGGCGGAAGTCATACTGGCCGAACGCGAAGATCTGTGGCTTCAGCTTGGCCTGCTGCACGCGCACGCCCTGTTCGGCCTGCGCCACCATCGCCCGCAGGCGCGCGATCTGCGGTTGCCGTGCCTGCGCGGTGCGCTCGAAGCTGGCCACCGGTTCCAGCGGCACGCGCTGCACGAACAGCGGCGACACCGGCTGCACCTCGCCGCCACTGCGCAGCAGCGTGGCCAGTGCGGCCTTCAGCGTAGCCAGATCATTCACCGTCTTCTGGTATTCGCGCTCGGCCTTGTCGCGGGCCACGGTGGCCTGCAGGCGCTGGGCGCGGGTGGCGAAGCCCTCGCGTTCCAGCTTCTCTGCGTCGGACAGGTGGCGGTTGAGGCCGTCGCGTACGTCGCGGCGCACGTCCACCGCCTGCTCGGCCAGGCGCTGGCCGAAGTAGGCCTGGGCCAGCTGCACGGTCAATGATTGGCGCTGTACCTCGCGCTCGGCGCTGGCCTGTTCGTGGGCGGCGCTGGCGGCACGTTGCGCGGCCGGAATCACGCCGCCGGTGTACAGCGGCAGCACCGCGGTGACCACTGGGCGGGTGCGCCAGTCGCGTTCGGTGAACGACAGCGGCGAGTCGATGCCAAAGGCCTCGGCGACAGGCGCCAGCGAACCCAGTGGCAGGGTGAGGGTCTTCTGGAACTGCAGCCTGCGTACTTCGCCGGTGATTTCCGGCAGGCGCAGCAGTCGGGTGGCGTCCTGCAGGTCCCGCTTGTTGCGTACCGCTGCATCAGCGGCGGCCAGCGCATCGGAGACCTGCTCCAGGCGTTGGCGTGCCTGTTCCCAGTCCAATGCGGGGGCGTCGTTGCTGTTCTGCGCGGACGCAGCGATTGGCAGGAAGGTCGCCAGCACCAGCGCCAGCGCGGCCTTCGCGCGGTGCATCCTTGTACGTCGGCCGATCACGCCCATGCCGTCCCAGTGGTAAAGAAGTGCACAAACGGTAGTGCGCGTGGCGTGAAGCCCGGGTCTGCGGTCATCGGATCGTCCTCAACGAAGGGTGCCGCTGGCCGCAGTGCGCAGCGCCTGGGTGATGTGCTGCAACGTGCTTGAGCGCACGGCGGCATGTTGCCAGTACAGCGGCACGTCCAGCCAGCGGCGGGGTTCCAGTACCACCACGCGGCCGGCGCGCACGGCGGGCGCGACCAGGGTTTCCGGGGCCATGCCCCAACCGAGTCCGCACGCGGCGGCTTCGACGAAACCGGTGGAAGAGGGCAGGTAGTGTAGCGGCGGCTGCAGGCGCGCGCGGGTCAGGCGCCGTACGAAGCGCCATTGCAGTTCATCCTTGCGGTTGAACACCAGCATCGGTGCGCGCGCCAGGGCTGCGGCCTGCATGCCATCGCTGAAGTACTGGCGGGCGAAGCCGGGCGAAGCGATCGCGTGGTAACGCATGGCGCCGAGCGGGTGCACGTTGCAGCCCTTCACCGGCTGGCTTTCGGCGGTCACTGCGCCGAGCACGCTGCCATCGCGCAGCAGCTGCAGGGTGTGGTCCTGGTCGTCCATGCGCAGGTCGAACAGGTAGCCATGGCGCTGGTGCAGGTCGGCGATGGCTGGGACGAACCAGGTGTCAAGCGAGTCGTCGTTGACCGCCAGAGGGATGGGCGTACGCGCAGCGTCGTCGCCACGCTCGGGTAGCAGCTCGGCCAGCGCCTCGGCTTCCAGTGCCTGCATCGGGCGTACCCGGCGCAGCAGCGCTTCCCCCGCGGCGGTTGGTCGGCAGGGTGCCTGGCGCACCACCAGGACCTGCCCGAGCCGGTCTTCCAGCGCCTTGATCCGTTGCGACAGTGCTGATGGGCTGATCGACAGGCGGCGTGCCGCGGCCTCGAAGCTGCCTTCTTCCAGCACCGCGGCAAACGCGGCCAGTTGTGGATGTACCAGATCCATGCCGGTGCCTCTTCAGTTTTCCTGCACAGGATAAAGAAAAATCAGATTGTCTAAACAGGCGCGGCGGCCGCACCCTGCGCGTCCCCTCGCTGCCTGGCCTGTCCTGATGTGGATCGCCGCTACCGCCGCCGGCCTGTTCGCAGGTGCCGGCCTGATCATCGCCATCGGCGCGCAGAATGCCTTCGTGCTGCGCCAGGGCCTGCAGCAGCGGCATGTGGGCAGGGTGGTGCTGGCCTGCGCCGGCGCGGACATCGCGTTGATCCTGGCCGGCGTCGGTGGCATGGGCGCGCTGGTGCTGCAGTGGCCGCTGCTGCTGCAGGTGCTGCGCTTCGGTGGCGCGGCATTCCTGCTCTGGTATGGCCTGCGGGCCGGGCTGCGCGCATGGCGCGGTGGTAGCGTACTGGCCGCCGCCGAGGCGCAGGCCGGCAGTGCGCGCCAGGTGCTGCTGACCTGCCTGGCCTTCACCCTGCTCAATCCGCACGTCTACCTGGATACCGTGGTGCTGCTGGGCAGCCTGTCCACGCGCTACCCGGGCGATCTGCGCTGGGCCTTCGCCGCCGGGGCCTGCGTGGCCAGCGTGGCCTGGTTCTGCACGCTGGGCTATGGCGCGCGATTGTTGCAGCCGGTGTTCCGCAGGCCAGGTGCCTGGCGGGTGCTGGATGCCGCCGTGGCGGTCTTCATGTTCTGCCTGGCGACACTGTTGCTGTTGCGTCCGCTCTAGGCCGCGTCCACCGCGCACAGTGGCGCTTCGCCGGGGCGCAGGGTCAGTACGCGCACACCGTTGCGGGTGACCGCCACCGTGTGCTCGAACTGCGCCGACAGCTTGCCGTCGCGGGTGTAGACCGGCCATTCGTCCGGCTGCTGGCGGATGGCCGGCTTGCCCTGGTTGAGCATCGGCTCGATGGTGAACACCATGCCTTCTTCCAGCACCCTGCCGGTGTTGGGATGGCCGTAGTGCAGGATCTGCGGTTCTTCGTGCATTTCCTGGCCGATGCCATGGCCGCAGTATTCCTTCACCACGCTGTAGCCGTGGCTGCGCGCGTGGCGGGCGATGGCGTGGCCGATATCGCCCAGGCGCGCGCCGGGGCGCACCGCAGCGATGCCTTTCCACATCGCCTGGTAGGCGGTCTGCACCAGCCTGCGCGCGGCGTAGTCGACCTCACCGACCAGGTAGGTGGTGCTGGAGTCGGCGATGTAGCCGTTCTTCTCCAGGGTGATGTCGAGGTTGACGATCTGGCCATTGCGCAGCACGTCGGTGGTGCTGGGTACGCCGTGGCAGACCACGTTGTCGATCGAGGTGTTGAGCACATACGGGAAGCCGTACTGGCCCTTGCTGGCCGGCCGCGCCTGCAGCTCATCGACGATCATGCGCTCGACGAAGTCGTTGATCTCCATCGTGCTGCGGCCCTGCAGCGGCAACGGGTCAAGCGCGGCGAACACCTGCGCCAGCAGGCGCCCGGATTCGGCCATCAGCGCGATTTCGTGCGGCTGCTTGATCACCGCCACGTCAGGCCCGCCCGGGTGCCAGCGCCTGTGGCTGCACGCCAGCCGCGCGCAGTTCGCTGGCGACGATGTCCTGGAAGCTCAGCGTGGGGTTCATTTCGCACAGCATGCCAACCCGGATCCAGAAATTGGCCTGGGCGTTGATCGAACGGCTGGAGACGGTGCAGGCACGGCGCAGCTGGTCGTGCAGGGTGTCATCGATGTTGACGATGCCCATCGGCGGTCCTGGTGGAATGGATATACGAAGCATATATGTTCCGTATATCCACCTCAAGCCCGCATCGTTCAGTCCACGTGGGTGGCAAAGCGCAGGCGGTTGCCGTCGGGGTCGCGCAGCAGCATTTCGCGGCTGCCCCAGTCGGTGTCATGCGGTGGCTGCTCGATCGGCACGTTGGCGGCGCTGAAGGCGCGGTACAGGCTGTCGACGTCGTCGACGATGAAGTACACCGCGCCGCCGACCTCGCAGTCACCGCTGTGCTCGGTGAGGAAGATCGTCTGGCCATCGCGGGTGAGCTGGGCGAACAGCGGGAAGCCGGACTCGAAGCGGTGTTCCCAGTCGACCACGAAACCCAGCCCCTGCACGTAGAACGGCAGGGTGGTGTCGGCGTGGCGCATGCGCAGTTGCGGGATGACGGTCTGGGGCATGGCGCGGGCTCCTGGGGCGGGAGCCCAGTGTAGTGCCGGCCGCTGGCCGGCATCCCGGCGAGCCTGGGAACGATGAGGTTGCCGGCCAGCGGCCGGCACTACCGAAGCCACGCCGGCCCGCGGCGGCACGATCGAGGCAGTCAACCGGCCGTCGGCACGGCGGCCATGGCTGCCAGCAGCTCGCGGTTCACCTGTTGGTGCCGTGCCTGCCAGACCGGCAGGTCCTCGGCGCTGATGTCGGGTTGGCCATCCAGCGACGACAGCCAGCGCTTGAAGCGGCTCTGGTAGTTGGCCAGCGAGACTTCGCCGGTGATGTCACTGCCGACCAGGCCACCGGCGCGCAGTGCTTCGATAACCACCAGTGCGTGTTCCAGCTGGAAGCGGCCCTGGTCCCAGTTGCTGCGCGCAACGTCCTCGGCGAATACATCCTTGTCGATCGACAGGTAGGTCGGCTGCGGGGACGTGGCCTGCTCGGCGGCGAACGCGGCGACCAGCGCCTCGGGATGCTCGAATCGCCGAAAGGCGTGGCCGATGCCGACGCGATGGCCCCAGCCCACGTCCACGTCCATGCACCAGTACGTCAGGCGTCCACCCATCAGCGGTCGCCAGTGGTTCTCCCAGGCATGACCGAGGCCGATGTCGCTGGAAGTGATGCCGAGCACATGGATGTGCGAGATCTGCGGCAGCTTGCTGGCGGCGTTCACCCACGAGCCGCAGTGCATGCCGAGCGGGAAACGCATGTTGTCCGGATGGTTGTCCAGCACCACCAGCTGGAACGGGGCATGCCCGCGCATGCGGCGCAGCAGTGGCAGGCTCAGGTGGTGGAAGTCGCCACTGCCGAGCATGACCGTTCCGAGCTGGGCCGGAAGCGGTGCCAGCACTTCAGCGGCGAAACGGTCGAGGGTGGCATCGCTGCAGGCGAAGCGCAGCGGATCGTGCCACTGCGGCAGGGCCAGGGTCTGCGCCTGTGGCAGCGGCAGCACGCCACCGTCCAGGTCCAGGATCAGCGGGGAACGCAATGGCATCGTTCAACCGCCTCCATCAGGTTCGCCCTGCAGGTACGGGGCCAGCTTGCGCAGGGCAGCGCGCAGCAGCGGGGAGCGGGCGTGGATCGCGTGCCGGGTGGAGGTGAAGCGGGCGCCCAGCTCGGCCTTGATCCGCGAGTCGGTCCAGCCGGCCACGTAGTGGCTCAGGCCGTGCTGCAGCGCGTACTCGAGGTTGTGCATCCAGCTGACCGCGTACAGGTTGTGCTCGCGTGATTGCGGGTAGGCCAGGCCGATGTACTTGTCCACCAGCTTTCCGGCGTGGATGTAGCACAGGTTCCAGCCGATCAGCCGGCCCTGGTGGCGGTACAGGAACATCCGTCCCTGGCCCTGGCTGTCGGCCAGCAGGTACTGGAAATAGGGCAGGTCGAGCTGGTCGAAATGCACCGCGCTCTGCGCGTATACGTCCAGGTACAGCGCGTACAGTTCGGCCTGCAGTTGCGGGTCGGCCAGGGCCGGGTTGCCGGTGGCGATGCAGTCGATCTGCAGGTCATCGCGCGAACGCAACTTGCGACGGATGTTCTTGCGGCGCGAGGATGAAAGGCGGCCGAGATAGTCCTCGAGCGAATCGAAATCGATCGCCACCCAGGCCAGCGGCATGCCTTCCAGTTCGACGAAGCCGCGTGCCAGCAGCCCCTGCAGGAAGGCGCCGCTGTGTGCGTTGGCGGCGTCGTCCAGCAGCGGTGAATCGATTGCCAGGTCCTTCACCACCAGCAGCCGGGTATCACCGATCGCGTGACGCGTCACGTCCTCGGCCAGCGCCTCCGGCGCGACGTGTGCCGGCAGCGGGGTGTACTCGGTGCTGGTGGCACCGACGAAGCGCGTCTTCCAGGTGATCCACGGCCGCCACAGGCGCGACAGCGGCAGGCCGAGCAGCTTGCTGCGCAGCGCGTCGTCCATCGTGGTGGTCAGGTCGAGTGGTGCACGGAAGGTCGGCAGGCCGCTGGGAAGGCGGCCTGCCTCGAAACCGAGCGGCGGGTGGGCCAGGAAGCCCTCCAGCAGCGCGGCCGGTTCCAGCGCGGTGCTGGATGCACGTGACGTCATCTCCATCGGCACGGGAACCGGCTGCGCATCGACCTCAGCCCTTGGCCTTGGTCAGCGCCTGGTCAAGCAGGGTGATCGCCAGGTCGATCTCTTCGTAGCTGATGTCCAGCGACGGCGCGAAGGTGATCACGTTCTTGTACCAGCCGCCCACGTCGAGCACGAGCCCCATGCGCTTGCCGTCGTGCAGCAGGCCACCGGCCAGGCCGATGTCGACCATGCGGTCCAGCAGCTCCTTGTTCGGGGTGTAGCCGTCGGCCTGGCAGATTTCCGCACGCAGCGCCAGGCCCAGGCCGTCGACGTCGCCGATTTCCGGGTGGCGCTTCTGCAGGCCGCGCAGGCCGTCGAGGAAGTACGCGCCCTTTTCCGGCACGGTGCGCTCGTAATCCATTTCCTTGCCCAGCTTCAGCACTTCCAGGCCCAGGCGGGTGCCCAGTGGGTTGGAATTGAAGGTGGAGTGGGTGGAACCCGGCGGGAACACGGTCGGGTTGATCAGCTCTTCGCGCGCCCACAGGCCCGACAGCGGGTTCAGGCCGTTGGTCAGCGCCTTGCCGAACACCAGCACGTCCGGGGTCACGCCGAAGTGCTCGATCGACCACAGCTTGCCGGTGCGCCAGAAGCCCATCTGGATTTCATCGACGACCATCAGGATGCCGTACTTGTCCAGCACGCGCTTGAGGCCGGTGAAGAAGTTGCGCGGCGGGATGACATAGCCACCGGTGCCCTGGATGGGTTCGACGTAGAACGCGGCGTACTCGGCCTGGCCGACCTTGGGATCCCACACGCCGTTGTATTCGCTCTCGAACAGGCGTTCGAACTGCCACACGCAGTGGTCGGAATACTCGTCCGGGGTCATGCCCTTCGGGCGGCGGAAGGGGTACGGGAACGGGATGAACATCGCGCGCTCGCCGAAGTGGCCGTAGCGGCGGCGGTAGCGGTAGCTGGAGGTGATCGACGAGGCACCCAGGGTGCGCCCGTGGTAGCCGCCTTCGAAGGCGAACATCAGGCTCTTGCCGCCGCGCGCGTTGCGCACGATCTTCAGCGAATCCTCGATGGCCTGTGCGCCGCCGACGTTGAAGTGCACGCGGCCGTCGAGGCCGAACTTCTCGTGCATGTCCACGGCAATGGTCTTGGCCAGCTGCACGCGGGTCGGGTGCAGGTACTGGCTGGCGACCTGCGGCAGGGTGTCGATCTGGTCTTTCAGGGCGTCGTTCAGGCGCTTGTTGCTGTAGCCGAAGTTGCAGGCCGAGTACCACATCTGCAGGTCGAGGTAGGGCACGCCCGCGCCGTCGAACATGTAGCTGCCTTCGCCGCGCTGGAAGATCTTCGGCGGGTCGACGTAGTGGACGGTGTCGCCGAAGGAGCTATAGCGGGCTTCGTCGGCCAGCAGCTGCGCATCGGAGGCAGCGGCGTCGGCGTTCTTGTCAAAAATGTTCATGCAGTTCGGTTCCGTGAAGAACGTTCGAAAGGGGTAACAGGGGAGCGCGCCTGGAAGGGAGTGCTCAGGCGGTGGCCAGCAGCAGGGGCAGTGCGGCGGGCTGCGGGCGGGCGTCGAGGCGACGTGGCTGCAGCAGGCTGCCATCGAGCAAGTGCGGCAGCAGTGCGATTGCATCGTGGAAGGTGTCGATGGCGGCATGGTCGATGCCGGCATGGGTGCAATGGGTGATCAGGCGGCGCTTGGCGAACACGAAGTCGGCGTCTTCGGATACGCAGAAATCCGAACTGCCGTCTCCGATCATCAGCACGCGCGGTGCTTCGTTGGCACGTGCCTGCGCGGCGCAGGTGCACTTGCAGGTGCCGCTGCGGCAGCCTTCGGCCTGGTAGGGCGATTCCAGCTCCCAATGGTCGCCGCACCAGCGCAGGTGGTTGGCCACCACCGGCAGCTGCGACAGGCCATGGTTGGCGAGGATGCGATGGATCGCATAGTCCAGGCCGTCGCTGACGATGCGCAGTGGCAGGCCCAGCTGCTCGGCGCGAGCGACGAAGGCGACGAAGCCTGGATCGATCTGCACCTGGTCCAGGTGCGCATCCAGCGTGGCCGGATCCAGTGCCAGCAGCCGCACCTGGCCCTGCATGCATTCACGCGAGCCGATCTTTCCTGCCTTCCACTGGTCTTCCAGGTCCTGCCAGCCCGGCTGGCCGTACTTCTCCAGCAGCGAGTCGATGACATCTTCGAGGCTGATGGTGCCGTCGAAGTCACACAGGATGCTCCAGTGCATGGGCAGTTCCGTCGATGAGAAAGGCGTCCGGCACGTTGCCGGGTAGGCCCAATGTAGGCAGGCCGCCTTTCTCGTTCCTTTCCTGTTGAAAGGCTCTTTTGACGGGCTGGGAAAGCGTTCAGGAAGGTGCATGGATGAATGCGCGGAGCGCAGGCCACACATGCATGTGCAGGTCAGGCGCGGGCCAGGACCTGCAGTATTTCGGCCGTCTCTTCACGGGTCTGCCAGGCGCTGTTGCCAAGGGTCAGCATGCGTGCGGCGAAGTCACGTGCATTGGGCACGTCCTCCTGCGGCACGATGCCACGCAGGTAGGCGTAGTCGGGCAGGGCATGGATGAACATGCGGCTGGCGCCGAGGCCGCGCGGCCACAGTGTGTCCAGTGCGGCGTCACGCGCGCGCTGGCTGGGCAGCAGCAGCATCAGCATCGGCCAGGTGCCGCCGCTACCGGCCAGGCCATCGACCACCTCCACCGCCGGCAGTTGTGCCAGCTGCACGCGCAGCTGCAGTGCGCGCAGGCGCCCGGCCTGCAGGAACGCCGGCAGCCGCCGTGCAGCATGGGCACCGATGTTCTGCCGCCATCGGCTGACCCGGTGCTGCGGTATGTCCAGCGGGAAAGTGTCACCGACCGCGTCTTCCAGATCGCCACGCTGCAGTGCGCTGCGCAGCGGATTGCCGTACACCAGCGACAGCAGCGAGGGGCGATAGCAGGCGGCGAGGCCAAGCAGCTGCACACTGCGAAGCAGCTCCCAGCGCAGGTTGAAGCGCACATGTTCGGCGGCATGCTCGGCCAGTTCGGCGCGCAGTTCGTCATCGCGGCTGACCAGCAGGCCGCCTTCGTGCAGGCTCAGCCCCTTCCCGGCAGCGAGGCTGAAGAATCCGATATCGCCACGCAGGCCGACACTGCTGTTGCCCACCCGTGCGCCCAGCGCCTGTGCGGCATCTTCGATGACCCAGGCGCCGGCGCCGCGGGCGATGTCGCAGGCCCGCTCGACATCGGCGATGCGACCGCCGAGGTGGGTCGGCAGGATGGCCAACGTACGCGCATCGGCCAACCGTTTGAGCGGGCCGGGATCGAAGTCGAAGTGGCCGCGCCGGGTATCGCACAGCTGCACGCGCAGGCCGAGGCTGTGCACCGCGATCGGCACCAGCGGGCAGGTGTAGGCCGGCATGATCACCGTGTCGCGCCTGGGCGCGCGCTTGCGCAGGGTGCGCAGGGCGATCAGCAGCGCGTGCGTGCCGGAACAGGTCAGCTGCAGCGGCGGTGTGCCCAGCTGGTTGGCCAGGATCCCGCGCAGGTCACCGCCACCGGGAAGGAAGTCGCTGGCCTGCATCGGCAGGCCGGCGGTCGGTGGCAGTTCGCGCGCGAACAGGCTCATCGCAACGCGCTCACGAGGCGTTTTCGGTGGGACTGTGCGGGTCGTCCGCTTCCGCGCGGCCGAGGCAGACGATGCCGGCCACGATCAGGACCGCACCGACAAGGTGGTGCAGGGTGAGAGGCTCTTTCAGCAGCCACGCCGAGAGCAGCAGTACGCTGATGACCTCCAGGTGCGAGGCCGCGAACGCCGGGCCGATCGGCGCATGCCGCAGCAGGCTCATCCAGGTGAAGAACGCACCAACGTAGCCGAGGATGGCGCCGTACACCCAGGGTTGCGACAGCACGCGCAGCAGCCAGGCGGTGTTGGCCTCGACCGGCAGCGCAGCATCGCCGGCGTACTTGAAGCACAGCTGGGCCAGCGTATCGAAGGCCATCAGCAGCGGAAAACCGATCACGTACAGGCGCCTCACGAGCCGGCCCCCACCACCGCCACGCCTGCTGTGACCAGCAGCATCCCGGTCACCCGCAATGGCGTGAGCTTCTCGCGGAACAGGATGCGGCCGGCGATCATCAGCGCCACGATGTTGATCGAGCCCAGCAGCACGCCCTTGGACAGCGGAACCAGTGACAGGAAGGCGATCCAGGCGACGAACTCAAGCACGTAGCAGGCGATGCCGATCCACAGCCAGGGGCGGCCGAGCATGTGCTTCCAGCGCTGCAGTCCCTCGCCCTCCTGCGGGTCACTGGCGGCGGCCTTGAAGGCGAGCTGGCCACCGGTATCGAGCACGACATTGGCCAGCCACAGCAGCGTGGCGAGTGCCCCCATCTCAGGCCACCGCCTTGAGGACGCCGCTGCGTTCACCGATCCCGGTGAAGAAGCGCGCGCTGCGGCGGATCACCTCGCGGCGTTCGCGGTCGATCGTGATCATGTGGTAGCTGTCCTCCAGTACCACCAGTTCCTTCGGGCCACTGACCCGCGACATCACCAGTTCGGCATTGCCCATGCTGGCCACGTCGTCTTCGCGGGCGTGCATCACCAGGCACGGGGCGGTGACCTGGTGCAGGTGGCGGCGGGTCCAGTTGCTCAGCGCACGCATCTCGGCCAGCGCGTGCCAGGGATTGCCCGGAAGGCCGGCCGCCGCGCTGTCGCCGGACAGCATGGCGGCGCTGACCTGCGCACGCAGGCGCTCGTCGCGCAGGCCGTACGGCGGTTCTTCCATGAACATGCGGTCGCGGCCGATGTTGAAGCGCTTGAACCACGGCAGCAGGAACGACAGGCGGGCGACGGCGGGAATGTTCCAGCCGTCGTAGCGGAAGGTGGCGCCATACACACCGACGCCGGATACCCACTCGGGGCGGCGTGCGGCCAGCGCCAGCGCCAGCACCGCGCCCATCGACAGGCCCCCGGCGAACAACTGGTCGACCTTGCCGCGCAGGCTTGCCGCCGCATCTTCGACGCCTTGGTACCACTGTTCCCAGGTGGTCGCCAGCAGGTCATCGACGGTGCCGCAATGGCCGGGCAGCTGCACGCCGTGTACGGTGAAGCCGGCGTTGTTCAGGCCCTTGCCGAGCATGCGCATTTCCGCCGGGGTACCGGTCAGGCCGTGGACCAGCAGCACGCCCTGCGGGCCACCGGGGAGGAAGAAGTCGTGCGATTCGGTCACCTGGCGGCTCCGGGACGGCAGTGGGGAGGGTCAGGATCGCAACCGCGATTTTCGCCAGCCTTTCAGCGCCCCGGTCCGGGTCAGGGGCCCTTCAGCAGCGGCAGCGTGATGGCGACCTTGAGCCCGCCGCCGGGGCGGTTGAGGAAGCTCAGGCGCCCGCCGAAGTGCTCCACCGCCTCGTGGGCGATGGCCAGGCCCAGGCCGGTGCCGCTGGCGATGGTGCCGGGGGCGCGGAAGAAGCGCTCGCCCAGCCGCGGCATCACGTCCTCGGGTACGCCGGGCCCGTTGTCCTCCACGTACAGTTCGACGTCATTGTCATCCAGCGCGTGCACGCCGACGGTGACGGTCGCATCGCGGCCGGCATAGCGCAGCGCATTGTCGATCAGGTTGTCCAGTGCTTCCTGCAGCTGGGCACCGTTGCCGAGCACGCGCAGCGGCTGGGGGCTGCCGCAGTAACCCAGATCGATGCCATCGCGGATCGCTTCAGGTACGCGTGTACCGACCCACTGCGGCACCCGTTCGCACAGGTCCAGTGCCTCCACCGTCTCCGGCACGGTCTGGGCCCGGCTCAGCGCCAGCAGCTGGGTGCTGACCCGCGCGGTGCGCTGGTTGAGCCGGCGGATGTGCTGCAGTGCCTCGCGCACCGTGTCCGGGTCGCCATGCGCCAGTGCCTGGTCCACGTGCAGGGCCATGCCGGCCAACGGCGAACGCAGCTGGTGCGCGGCGTCGGCGATGAAACGGTTCTGCAGGGTGATCATTTCCGCCTGGCGCGCGAACAGATCGTCGATGGTGCTGATCAGCGGCTGGATCTCTTCGGGCACGTCGGCATCGGAGATCGGTGCCAGTTCGCCGCGGCGCTGCGCCAGGCGGGTCCTCAGCGGGGTCAGGATGCGCAGGCCATGGGTCACCCCGAACCAGACCAACGCGGCGGTGCCCAGCGCCAGCATGGTCATCAGCGGGATGATGATCATCAGGATCTCGCGCGCGCGCTGGCGTCGTTCGGCCATGCTTTCGGCCACCGTCACCGCCAGCTGGTCCTGCGGATCGTTCATCGCACGCGTGCAGACGGTGGCCATGCGCACCGGCTGGCCGTTGAGAATGCCATCGTACAGGGTGGGGTCCACGCCGGTGCATTCCTGCGAAGGCGCGTAGGCACTGAAATCCGCATTGCCGCTGAGTGTCCCCTGGCGGCTGCTGTCCACGTTGAAATAGCGATGGCCGTCGGGCTCGTACTCGATCAGGAAGCGCGCCTGCGGAGACAGGTCGCTGGTCACCGGCATGGTGCTCAGCATCTGTGCGAACGAGTGCGTGTCGTCGATCAGGTTGCGGTCGTGGATGCGGTTGGAATAGTCCAGCGCAACGTAATAGGCCAGGATCGTATTGAAGGTGAGCAGGCCAAGCATCGGCAACGCCAGGAAGGCGAGCAGGCGCCGTCGCAGGCTGGGGGGGCCGCTGATCACGGGGCGCTGTCGTCCTGTGCGTCTTCCAGCATGTAGCCCAGCCCACGCACGGTGCGGATGCCCATGCCGCCCGGCTGCAGCTTGCGGCGCAGGCGGTGCAGGGCGATGTCCAGGCCGTTGTCGGTCAGGTCCTGGCCCCAGTCGCACAGCGCTTCCACCAGCTGCGCGCGTGACACGATGCGCTCTGCACGCACCGCCAGCGCCGACAGCAGCCCGAACTCGCGTGCGGTCAGTTCAAGTGATTGGTCGTCGATCCATACGCGGTGCCCGGCCAGGTCCAGGCGCAAGCGGCCGATGCGCAGGTCCGGATTGCCATTGCTGGTGACCCGCCGCAGCTGTGCACGCACGCGGGCTTCGAATTCGTCCAGTGCGAACGGCTTGACCAGGTAGTCGTCGGCACCGAGGTCGAGCACGCGCACCCGCTCGGCCAGGCCGTCACGCGCGGTCACCACCAGCACCGCCAGGCCATCGCCGCGCTGGCGCAGTCGTTGCAGCACGTCGCGGCCATCCAGTTGCGGCAGCCCCAGGTCCAGCACCAGCAGTGCGTACTGTGTCGAGCCCAGTGCTGCATCGGCGTGCGCACCGTTGTCGACGTGGTCGACCACGTGCCCCTGCCGGCGCAGCGAGGCGCACAGGCCCGAGGCGATGTCCGGGTCGTCTTCAGCAATCAGAACGCGCATGCGCGGGGGCTCCTGTAACGGTCAGGCCCACCGGCTGGGCGGGGTGGGCCTCTCGGCTGCCGAAGGGTAGCCGCAAACCGGGTGAAGGTGGAGCGCGCCGGCACCTCCCGGCGCCGTCACGCTGTCCCTCCATTCAGTCCTGCAGCCCCGGCTCACCCAGCGCCAGCGGCACCCGGGAGCCATCCAGCAGGCCACGGCTGAGCTTGCCATCCTCGATGAACAGCAGTTCGCCGTTCTCGCCGTTCTTGATGCTGCTGTCGATGGCGATCACGCGGTCGCCGTGGAAGCTGCTGACGTGTGGCATCGAGGTATGGCCGACCACGATACGCTTGAGCTGCAGGCGGTCGAGCACGGCCTGCACACCCGCGGTGTCGAGGCGGCCATCGAAATAGCCGCGGTACCAGATCGGGCTGGTCTTGCCGTCATACAGCGGTGCGGTGGCCGGGTCGGCCTTCACTTCGGCCTTGGGCAGGCCCAGAGAGGCCTGATAGGCCGCATTGGTGCGTGCCGGGTCCAGCGCCAGCTGCACCGCCTCGGGCGAGATGCCGCCGTGCAGGAACAGGGTATCGCCGATCTTCAGCAGCACCGGGCGGGTGCGCAGCCACTGCCCGATCACCGAGTCGGCGCCATACAGCTGCGGGTAGCTGCGGCCCAGCAGCTGGGCGCTGCGCAGGTACTTGGGGTTGACGTAGCGCAGGTCGTCGTACAGCACCATGGTTTCGTGGTTGCCGAGCACGAAGTGCACGGCGCCACCGGCGGCGGCCGCCTGCTGCTGCAGGCCGTAGAGCAGCCAGAACGCCTCGGTCACCTGCGGGCCGCGGTCGAACACGTCGCCGGCGATGACCAGCGTGTCCTTGCCCAGCGCCCAGCGATCCTCCGCGTCGATCACGTGGTGGGCACGCAGCAGGCGCACCAGCAACCCGTACTGGCCGTGGATGTCGGACAGCGCGACGATGCGGGGTGTGGCCGGCAGCACCGAGACCGAGGCTGCATTCGGCGCAGCCACATGCACGGTGTGTTCGTAGCCGCAGCGCGGTGCGATATCGGTCCCTGTTGCCCCGGCGGCAAGCGTGCGCGATTCGACCTTGTCGGCGCAGATCCATCGGGCCTGCAGCTGGTCGCCCTGGCGGAACACATAGGGGCCATCGGCCTGCACGTGGTCGGCGGGCGCGGCAGCCTCGCGGGCCTGCGTGGTTCCGGCGCTGCAGGCCAGCAACGGCAGCAGCAGGGCGGTCATCAGGGAAGGGCGATAGCGCGACATCGTCGGTGTCCGGCGGCGGAAACATCCGATGCTAACCGGCGCGCCCGGGGCGCGGTGTGCGCGAATGGGCGGGTCAGGCGCTGTGCCCGTCGTCCCTGAGCTTGCGCACACGGGTGGCGGCGGCCTGCAGCGGCCGACCGTCGCGCCCGCGCGGCTGCATGTACGGCAGCGGTCGCCGCGTGCTGGATTCGATCAGCTGCGAATGAGCTTCGCCTGCACCGAAGCGATGGCGTTCACCCCATTGGCGCAGCGCGACCAGCACCGGGAACAGCGCCTGTCCCGCGGCGGTGAGCACGTATTCCTGATAGGCCGAGCCGTCTGAGGCCGGTTGCAGTTGCAGGACGCCGGCCTCGACCAGCCTGCGCAGGCGATCGCTGAGGATGTTGCGGGCGGCGCCAAGGCTGCGCTGGAAGTCGCCGAAGCGGCTGACGCCGTCGAAGGCATCGCGGATCACCAGCAGTGCCCAGCGATCACCGAGCAGGTCGGCGCTGCGGGCTACAGGACAGGGACTGTCGGCGTGCATGCTGGCTATCTCCTAATGCGGTTGCAGTTTAAAACCAATGACGATAGCCTGCATCAAGTTTCAAATTGCAACTACATAATGGGTGCCACATCGCTTCCCCGCCCGCTGCTGGTCCTGCTTGCGGTTGCCGCCGGCGCCAGCGTCGCCAACGTCTACTACGCGCAGCCGCTGCTGGATCAGCTTGCACGCGCCTTTGCGCTGGACCGGGCCATGGCCGGCGCGGTGCTGGCTGCCACCCAGGCCGGCAGCGTGCTTGCATTGCTCGGGTTGCTGCCGCTGGCCGATCGCGGTGACCGGCGGCGCCTGCTGCGGCTGCAGTTGGCGGCACTGGTGGCGGCCCTGCTGTGGCTGGCAGCGGCACGCACGGCCGGTTGGCTGTTGTCTGGCATGCTGCTGGCCGGGCTGTTGGGCACCGCGCTGACCCAGGGCTTGATCGCCTATACGGCAGCGATGGCTCCGGCCGCGCAGCGCGGGCGCGTGGTGGGGGTGGTGCAGGGTGGGGTGTTCATCGGGCTGCTGCTCGCGCGCGTGCTGTCCGGCACGGTGGCGGCCATTGCCGGCTGGCAAGCGGTCTATCTGCTGTCGGCAGCGCTGATGGCGGTCCTGGCCGTACTGCTGTGGCGGCGCCTGCCCGCAGTGCCGGCGCCATCGGTTCCTCCACGCTGGCGCGAGTTGCTGGGCTCGATGCTGGGCATGCTGCGCCGGGATCGAACGCTGCGCGAGCGCGGTCCGCTGGCGTTGCTGCTGTTTGCCGGACTCAACGTGTTCTGGGCGGCGGCCCCCTTGCCGCTGTCGGCGCCACCGCTGCAGTGGTCCACTGCGGCCATCGGTGCGCTCGGCCTGGCCGGGGTGGCAGGTGCATTGATGGCGTCGCGGGTCGGGCACTGGATGGACCGCGGTCTTGCCGATCGGGTCAGTCTTGGCGCGCTGCTGCTGATGCTGGTCGCGTGGTGGCCGCTGCTGGGCCTGCCGCAGTCGCTGTCGTTGCTGCTGCTGGGCGTGATCGTGCTCGACCTCGGTGGGCAGGCACTGCACGTATCGAACCAGGCGCTGCTGCTGCGTGCGCAGGAAGGGCAGCATGGGCGCCTGGTGGCGTTGTACATGCTGTTCTATGCAGTTGGCAGTGGGGCGGGTGCGGCAGCGGGGCCCTGGGTGCAGGCCCGGCATGGCTGGCCCGCTGTGTGCCTGCTGGGGGCGGGCATCGCGTTGCTGGCGCTGCTGTGGTGGGCAGCATGGCGGGTGGTGGTGTTCAACGCCTCGGCTGGGCCGCGAACCGGTAGAGTCGACTGTCGGTAGAGTCGACTGTCAGTCGACTGCTCTTCGCCCCGCGTGCGAAAAATCCCGCGCTGCGCGCGATAGTCGACCAGCGGTCGACTCTACCTGTCCTGTCGTCATCGCTGCAGTGCACGCCGTCCCGGGGCTTCCTGCAGGTCCGCGCTGGCCACTACCACGCGGTTGCGGCCGCTGCGCTTGGCCTCGTACATCGCCGCGTCGGCACGTGCCATCAACCGTTCGTAGTCCGGGTGGCCATCATGGCCGGCCACGCCGATGCTGGCAGTCAGTTCCAGCACCTGGCCATTGGCCAGCACAACCGGCGACTGCGCGATCTGCCGGCGCAGGCTCTCGGCAATCACCGAGGCCTGTGACTCGCTGGCGGCAACCAGCACCACCACGAACTCCTCGCCGCCGTAGCGGAACAGGTAGTCGCTGCCGCGGGTCAGCTGGCCGAGCAGGCCGGCGACGTGCTGCAACGCGCGGTCGCCGGCGTCGTGGCCGTGACCATCGTTGATCGCCTTGAAGTGATCCAGGTCGAGCAGCAGCAGCGAGAACGGCGTGCGGTTGCGCGTGGCCAGCTCGATCTCCCTGCGCAGCACGGTAGGCAGGAAGCGGCGGTTGAGCAGGTTGGTCAGGGCATCGCTGCCGGCATCCAGTTCGCCGATGCGCTCGAACAGCAGCGTCATCAGGGTACGGATGGCGGCCAGGTCCTCGCGGATGGCCGGCAGCACCGCCAGTCGCTGCGCCGGGGTGTCGGTGGCGGCCTGTTGCAGTCGATCATCGATACGCGCCATCAACTGCCCGACCTGCTGGGTCTCGCTGCTCTCGCCGAAGCTGGGGATGCCCTTGTGGGTGAACCACAGGCCGAACTCGGAACTGGCCAGGCTGGCACTGTCGCTGCCCTGCACGTGGCCGGCCAGTGCGTACAGCAGCGCGTTTTCCCAGTCCAGCAGCAGGGCGCGCTGGCGCTCGCGTTCAGTACCGACATTCTGCACCAGCGAGAACAACCGGTAGGCAGCATCGGCACGGGTGGAGCGCTCGCGTGCATGGGTGTAGGCCAGGGTCATGCCTTCCATGGCGATGTCCATGATCGCGCTGAGGCAATCGATGGCGGCGAACGCGGTGGCGCTGTCGGGCGCGTCGTCGCGCAGGCGAACGAACAGCTCGTGCTTGAGTACGCGCGCGCCGCGGGTGACCAGGTCGACCGGAATGCCGACCCGGGCGTGCACATCGCCGATCACCCGTTGCGAGGCGACGGTGGCGGCAATGCCGTCGGCATCGGTGGTCAGCAACTGCACCAGCCAGCGCTGCATGGCCGGTTGCAGGCGTTGCTTGACCTGGTCGTGGGACAGGAAGCGGCGTGCACGCCCGTCCTGCAACAGCACTTCGTAGAAGCGACGGGCCAGCGCCGGCGGGGCATCGGTTACGGCGGCGTGCAGCAGCGCGGTGGCGGCAGGGCCGGCCTGTTGCAGGCAGTGCTGCCAGGCCTCGGCCAGCGGCTGGCTGGCATCGTCCAGTTGGGGTGGTTCCACGTCGATCTCTGACTGCGTACGGCAAACCACGGGTATCGGCCGCGGTGGCGTGCGGTTGATGGTGGGTAAGCCGGCCAGTTTAAGCGCGATGCAGGGTCGTTCGGCACGCAGGGCACATCACGCCTGCGGTAGCAATGAGCGAACGCATTTGAGAATCACTCGCATTGGTGGGAGAATGCGCGCACGGATCGGGCCGCAGGCGACTGCAGCGACGCTCCGCCTCCCCTCGTCGTTGCCTCAAGCCCTTTGCCAGAGGCCCCGTTGCCCTGCCAGAAGGTCCAGATCATGTCTCCTGCCGTTGTCCTCTCGCCGCGCCCGCTGGCGCTCGCCGTTGCCGCCCTGCTGGCCGGCAGTGCCATGGCCGCCCATGCGGAAACAGACGCTACCGATATCGATACCGTGCATGTCACCGCTTCGCAGATTGCCCGCCAGGCATTGGGTACCTCGACCATCACCGCCGAGGACATCGCCAGGCGCCCACCGGCCAACGACATCGCCGAACTGCTGCGGACCATGCCGGGCGTCAACCTCACCGGCAACAGCGCCTCGGGCCAGTACGGCAACAACCGCCAGATCGACCTGCGTGGCATGGGCCCGGAAAACACCCTGATCCTGGTCGATGGCAAGCGCATCGGTGCGCGCGATGCCGTGCGCATGGGCCGCAGCGGTGAGCGCAATACCCGCGGTGATACCAACTGGGTGCCGGCGGAAATGATCGAGCGCATCGAAGTGCTGCGCGGCCCTGCGGCGGCACGCTATGGCTCCGGTGCTTCCGGCGGCGTGGTCAACATCATCACCAAGCGCCCGACCGGCGACCTGACCGGAGCGGTCGACCTGTATGGCCTGGTGCCCGAGCACAGCGCCGAAGGCGGCAGCGAGCGCGTCGGCCTGCAGCTGAGCGGGCCGATGACCGATACCCTGTCGTTCCGCCTGTACGGCAACCTCAACAGGACCGACGCCGACTCACTGGACCTCAACCGCCAGTACGCCACCAACCCGAACGCGGTGCCGCCGGCTGGTCGCGAGGGTGTCAAGAACCGCGACGTCAACGCGTTGCTGCGCTGGGACATCACCGCCGACCAGGTGGTGGAGTTCGAAGCCGGCACCAGCCGCCAGGGCAACATCTACGCCGGTGACCGCGCGGTCAGCACTACCGGTACCTCGACCGGCGTTGACCTGGCGGCGCTGGCCGAAGGCGAAGCGGAAACCAACCGGATGTACCGCAACACCGGCGCGATCACCCATCGCGGCCGCTGGGGCGACGTGACCTCGCGGGTGACCGCCGCGGTGGAAGCGGTCAACAACTCGCGCATCAATGAAGGCCTGGCCGGTGGCCCGGAAGGCAGCTTCAACGGCACCGACTGGTCGACCTCGCGGCTGCGCAACTACCAGCTGGATGGCGAAGTGAGCTTCCCGACCACGCTGGGCGGCGCCGAGAACATCTGGACGCTGGGCTTTGAATACCTGGACAGCCGCCTGACCGACCCGTACTCGATGAGCCAGTCCAGCAGCAGCGGCGGTGGCATCCCGGGGCTGTCGGCCGATCGTGCGCGCGGCAAGGCCGATGCGCAGACCACGGCGGTGTTCGTGGAGGACAACATCTACCTGGGCGAGCGCTGGATCGTCACCCCGGGCCTGCGCTTCGACCACCACAGCCAGTTCGGCAACAACACCAGCCCCAGCCTCAACGCGCAGTTCCGCATCAGCAGCGACTGGGTGGTGAAGGGCGGCATTGCCCGCGCGTTCAAGGCGCCAAACCTGTACCAGTCCAATCCGGACTATCTGTACTACACCCGTGGCAACGGCTGCCCGAATGCACTGCCGAGCCTGGGT
Source organism: Stenotrophomonas sp. YJH_SMC_122 (assembly GCF_059369535.1). Classification (NCBI taxonomy): domain Bacteria; kingdom Pseudomonadati; phylum Pseudomonadota; class Gammaproteobacteria; order Lysobacterales; family Lysobacteraceae; genus Stenotrophomonas; species Stenotrophomonas sp. YJH_SMC_122. The sequence goes on from NZ_JCAFST010000001.1 coordinate 351,699, forward strand.
GCCGGTTGCTACATGCGCGGCAACGCGGACCTGAAGGCGGAAACCAGCCTGAACAAGGAACTGGGCATCGAGTGGGCACCGCAGAGCGGCTGGCAGGCGTCGTTGACCTACTTCCACAACGATTACAAGGACAAGATCCAGGCCGGCTACACCCAGATCGGGCTGACCGCCGACACCAAGGGCCGCATCTTCCGCTGGGAGAACGCGCCGAAGGCGATCGTGCAGGGGCTGGAAGGCAACCTGGTGATCCCGCTGGTGGGCGAGCAGGGCAACCGCCTGAAGTGGAGCAACAACTTCACCTACATGGTGGAAAACGAGAACAAGACCACGCACCAGCCGCTGTCGGTGATTCCGAAGTACACGATCAACACCATGCTGGACTGGCAGGCCACCGACAGGCTGTCCGTGTTGCTGACCGGCACCTTCTACGGCAAGCAGGAACCGGCCACGACCAACATCAACAACGACCCGCGCTGCACCGGCAGCTGCGATGCATCGATCGCGCTGCAGGATCGTGGCGCGTACAACATCTGGGGCGTGAGCGCGCGCTACAAGGTGACCGAGACGGTCAGCTTCGGCTTCGGCGTGAACAACCTGGCCGACAAGCGCCTGTTCCGCGAGGCCAACAGCAGTGATGCCGGGGCGGCGACCTACAACGAGCCGGGCCGCGCGTACTGGGCCAGCCTGCGCTTCGGCTTCTGACCGCAGGCGGTCGTCGGTCTGCGGCCCTCGCCGGGCCATGCCCGGCGAGGGCTCGTGTGGCCTGCAATGTTATAAACAGCGTAATAGTCTCCCCCGCCGGCACCGCGTAGCCTGCACCGCATCGCAAAGGAGCTGTTGCCATGGGCCACGACCACGATCACCTGCCGTCCCAGATCCGCCACGAGAAGCCCTTGTGGTGGGCACTCGGCCTGACCACCACCTTCCTCGTCGTCGAAGTGGTGGGCGCGTTCTGGACCAACAGCCTGGCGCTGCTGTCCGACGCCGCACACATGGCCACCGATGCGCTGGCGCTGATGATCGCGCTGGTCGCGGTACGGTTGAGCCGGCGCCCGCCGGATGCGCGCCGCACCTACGGCTATGCACGGCTGGAAGCGTTGGGCGCGATGATCAACGGTGCCATGCTGTTCGTGGTCGCCGCCTACATCCTGTGGGAGGCGGTCGGCCGTTTCCGCCAGCCGCAGGAGATCGCCTCCTCCGGCATGCTGGTGATCGCGGCTGCGGGCCTGGTCATCAACCTGATCTCGATGCGCCTGCTGCAGGCGGGCAGTGGCGAGAGCCTCAACGTGAAGGGCGCCTACCTGGAAGTATGGGCCGACATGCTCGGCTCGGTGGCAGTGATTGCGGGCGCATTGTTGATCAAGTGGACCGGATGGAAACCGATCGACCCGATCCTGGCCGTGCTGATCGGCCTGTGGGTGCTGCCGCGTACCTACGTGCTGATGCGTGAGGCGATCAACGTGCTGCTGGAAGGCGTGCCCAAGGGCATGGATGTGGCCAGGGTGCGCGACAGCCTGTCCGGTCATGCTGCGGTGCTGGACGTGCATGACCTGCATGTGTGGGCGCTGGCCTCCAGCACGCCGGCGCTGACCGCGCACATCGTGATGCGCGACGGCACCGACGCCGATGCGCTGCGCCGTGAGCTGGGCGGGCGCCTGCACGATGACTTCGGCATCGAGCACGTGACGCTGCAGATTGAAGCGGACCACTGTGGTGAAGCCTGCGCTGGACCGGCGTCGGCCAAGGGCGGCGCGCAGCAGGGCCATGAAGGCCACGACCACGGTGAGGACGCGCAGGGCCATCGCGGCCACGTGCATCATTGAATGAAAATGAAAGCCGCACCGGGGAATGCCCGGTGCGGTCATTCGTCCCGTCGCGAGGCCAGCCGATCCGCCAGCCGGGTCGGTTCCGGCAGCCGGTAACCGCGCAGCGTGCGCTGCACCCAGTCCAGCGCGGTATCGGCACTGACCCGATGGCCGCCGGCCACGAACAGCGGCTTGCAGCGCACCTTGCTGCGCAGCACCCAGCCCAGTTGTTCGTCGCCATCCTGCAGCGGCGCATGTGCACCGGCCTCGGCGCCCGGTTCGACGAACCGGCCCACCAGCTTTGACTTGGCCACGCCGATGCTGGGCAGGTCGGTGACCACGCCCAGATGCGCGGCCACGCCCAGCCGGCGCGGATGGCTGATGCCATGGCCATCGACGAACACCAGGTCCGGCGTGCGCGGCAGCAGCGCCAGCGCGGCCAGCAGTGCCGGCAGCTCGCGGAAGCTGAGCAGACCGGGGATGTAGGGCATCACCGTGGGGATGCGCGCGATCTCCTGCGCCACGGGCTTCAGCGTCTCCACGTCCAGCAGTACCGCCGCGGCGCGGGTGATGGCGCCGTCGTCTTCAAAGCCAACATCCAGCCCGGCCAGCCAACGGACGTCGCGTGGCAGGCGGTCCTGGCGCTCCACGCGGCCGGCCAGCTGGAGCTGCTGCGCGCGTGCCGCGGAGACGCTGCCTTCCCAACATCCGGGATCGATCACCGTATTCATCGGTCACAGCATCGCACGGGCGGCGCCACGGCCCGGTGAGCGGCGGCCGGGCTACAATGGCGGCCTGCCTTTCCTCGCGTTGGAGACCCTGCAGTGACCCGTAAACTCGTACTGTTGCGCCATGGCCAGAGCCAGTGGAACCTGGACAACCGCTTCACCGGCTGGGTCGATGTCGACCTGACCGAGCAGGGGCGCCGGGAAGCGGCCGCCGCCGGTCGCCTGATGCGCGAGGAAGGCCTGCAGTTCGACGTCGCCCACACCTCCGTGCTCAAGCGTGCCATCCACACCCTGCAGGGTGCGCTGGCCGAGCTGGAGCAGGACTGGCTGCCGGTGACCAAGTCCTGGCGCCTCAACGAGCGCCACTACGGCGGCCTGCAGGGGCTGGACAAGGCCGAGACCGCGGCCAAGCACGGCGAAGAGCAGGTCAAGGTCTGGCGTCGTTCGTACGACATCCCGCCGCCGCCGATGGACCTGGAAGATCCGGGCCACCCGATCCATGACCGCCGCTACGCCGGTCTGGACCGCAACGCGCTGCCGGGCACCGAGTCGCTGGCCACCACCCTGGACCGCGTGCTGCCGTACTGGCACGACGCCATCGCGCCGCAGCTGAAGGACGGCAAGACCGTGCTGGTCACCGCCCACGGCAACTCGCTGCGCGCGCTGTACAAGTACCTCAACAATGTCTCGCGCGAGGAGATCCTCGAGCTGAACATCCCGACCGGCATCCCGCTGCTGTTCGAACTGAACGATGACCTGACCGTGCAGTCGTTCCGCTACCTGGGCGACCCGGAAGCGGCGCGCAAGGCCGCTGAAGCAGTAGCCAACCAGGGCAAGGCGAAATAAGAAGCAGAAGGCCGGCGCAAGCCGGCCTTCGCTTTTGTAGAGCCGAGCCCACGCTCGGCCGGCGCTGTCGCAACCCGGTAGAGCCAACCCATGGGGGCTGCATCAGCCAGCTACGAGGGATCCATGCGGCGCACCTTGGGCGGCTGCAACGCGGCAATGTCGATGACGTGGTCCTGGCATATCACCTGATAGTGCGTGAATGGGCCCGGGTAACTGACATCGGCGAAGGTGGCATGGTCCAGATAATCGAGGAACTTCGAACGGCTGTAACGGCGGAAGAGGTTGCCGCTCCAGGCTTCGGAGTCGTCCCAGCTCTGGTAGGACTCGTTGTGCACGGCGTAGCTGATGTAGGCGTTCCAAACCAGCTCGAACCGCTGCGAATGGGAAGTTATCTCTATCGCGCGCACGCCCTCGATCGAACGTCCATTGCCGAAGTCCACTGGGCGGGGCTCTCCTGTCACCTGTCCCTCTTCGATGACCAGCCGCAGACAGTTGGCCTCCGGTTCGCCAATACCCGTCAGGAATAGATACTCGCAGCTGTCGAGGGCCAGTAGCAGCGCAGCGTCGTCCATGGGCGCGATATCCGGTGATCGGGAAGATAAGAATACCGGCGTGCAGTTGGTTGGCGACTCCACGGGCTCGTGACCTTTGGCCGGTCCCTGCCGTGGGCGTGCCCGGCTACCCTGTGAAATTACCCGCAGGAGAGCCTCATGAACGTCCGCAATCTGGTCCCGCTGGGCCTGACCATCGCCATCGCTGCCTCGCTGGCCGCCTGTGGCAAGAACGAAACCGCGCCGGCGGCCAGTGCCGACGCCAAGCCGGCCTTCGACCTGTCGCAGATCAAGACGCCGCTGATCTCGCTCAACAGCGCCGACCTGGATCCGGCCATTTCGGCCTGTACCGACCTCAATGGTTTCGTCAACAGCAAGTGGCTGAAGGCCAACCCGGTGCCGGGCGACCAGACCACCTGGGGCAGCTTCGAGATCCTGCGCGAGCGCTCGCTGGAAGTGCAGCACGCGCTGGTGCAGCAGGCCGCCGCCAGCCAGGCCAAGGCCGGCTCAGTGGAAGCCAAGATCGGTGACATCTGGAAGACCGGCAACGACGAGGCCAAGATCGAAGCCGCCGGCCTGGCGCCGCTGCAGCCGCAGCTGGACAAGATCACTGCACTGAACGACACCGCTGCCATCACCCAGTACCTGCGCGACAGCCAGGCCGAGGGCAAGGGCGTGCTGTTCTCGCTGTTCGCCAATGCCGACTACAAGGATTCGGCCAACGTCATCGCCTACGTCGGCCAGGGCGGCCTGGGCCTGCCGGAGAAGGGCTACTACTTCGACGACGCGCAGGCCAAGATCCGCGACGCCTACGTGGCCTACATTGCACAGGTGCTGACCCTGTCCGGTGTGGACGCGGCGCAGGCCGCCGAGCAGGCCAAGGCCGTGATGGCCTTCGAAACCCGCCTGGCCAAGGCCTCGATGTCGCGCATCGAAATGCGTGACCCGGCCAAGCGCTACAACCCGCTCAGCGCCGCAGATGCCGACAAGCTGACCCCGAACTTCAGCTGGACCGCGCTGTTCGACACCCTGAAGGTGCCGGCCGCACAGAAGTTCTCGCTGGCGCAGCCGGGCTTCTTCGGTGAAATGGACAAGATGCTCGCCGATGTGCCGGCCAGCACCTGGCAGGCCTACCTGCGCTTCCACACCATCGACGATGCCTCGCCGTACCTGAGCAGCCAGTTCGAGAAGGCCAACTTCGATTTCTACGGCACCACCCTGCGTGGCCAGAAGGAAATGCAGCCGCGCTGGAAGCGCGTGCTGGAGTCGGTCAACGGCGGCATGGGCGAAGCCCTGGGCCAGCTGTACGTCGACGCCGTGTTCCCGGCCGAGTCGAAGGTGGCCATGCAGCACCTGGTGGAGAACCTGTCGCAGGCACTGAAGGCGCGCCTGGAGCAGCTGCCGTGGATGGGCGAGGAAACGAAGAAGAAGGCACTGGAAAAGTGGGCCAGCTTCACCCCGAAGATCGGCTACCCGGACAAGTGGCGTGACTGGTCGGGCTTGCAGACCAACGGCGACAGCTACCTGGGCAACATGCAGGCAGCACGCGCGTTCAACTACCGCTACATGCTGGACAAGATCGGCAAGCCGGTGGACAAGACCGAGTGGGGCATGACCCCGCAGACCGTCAATGCCTACTACAACGCCACCAAGAACGAGATCGTGTTCCCGGCGGCGATCCTGCAGGCGCCGTTCTTCGACGCCAAGGCCGATCCGGCGCTGAACTACGGCGGCATCGGCGCGGTCATCGGCCACGAGATGATGCACGGCTACGACGACTCCGGCAGCCAGTTCGCCGCCAACGGCAACTTCGACAACTGGTGGACCGACGCCGACCGCAAGGCCTTCACCGGGCGTACCGACCAGCTGGTCGCGCAGTTCGACGGCTATGAAGCGGTGCCGGGCGTGAACGTGAAGGGCAAGTTGACCCTGGGCGAGAACATCGGCGACCTGGGGGGGCTGACCGTGGCCTATGACGCGCTGCAGATGGCGCTGAAGGAAGACCCGAAGGCCAATGTCGACGTCGATGGCCACAGCCAGGACCAGCGCTTCTTCATGAACTGGGCCACCGTGTGGCGCCGCAACTTCACCGATGGCGAGCTGCGCGTGCGCCTGAACACCGATCCGCACGCGCCGGCCAACTTCCGTGCCAACGGTGCGCCGTCGAACATGCCGTCGTTCGCCGCTGCATTCCAGTGCAAGGCGGGTGATGCGATGGTGCGCGCCGACGACAAGCGTGTGGTGATCTGGTAATTGATCACCCGTGATGCGTGAAGCGAAAGGCCCGGCGAACGCCGGGCCTTTCGTTTGCCCGGCCGATCTCAGGCCAGTTCTGGTTCCCGCTCCAGCATGCGATGGAAGCGTTGCAGCACGTACGGGTCCACCAGCCCGCCGGCCTGCTCGTCGATGATCCGCAATGCGGCCTCGTGCTCCATCGCATTGCGATACGGGCGCACGCTGGTCATCGCATCGTAGGCATCGGCGATGGTGACGATGCGCGCACCCAGCGGGATGGATTCGCCGCGCAGCCCATCGGGGTAGCCGCTGCCATCGAAGGCCTCGTGATGGGCGCGGATCAGCCGCGCCACCGGCGAGGCGTCGCTGCGACCGGTGGCCAGGAAGATGTGTTCGCCGCGTACCGGATGCTCGCGCATGATCGCGCGCTCCTCATCGGTATGCCGGCGTGGTGCCAGCAGCACGTCATCGGGTATGCCGATCTTGCCGATGTCATGGAAGCGCGCGGCCAGGCCGATCTGCGCACGGGCATCGTCATCAAGATCGCAGTGCGTGGCCAGGCGCTGCGCGAGCAGGCCAACGCGGTCGCAGTGGTGGCGGGTGTAGGCGTCGCGCATCTGCAGCGACATCGCGAGGGCATCGATCAGGCAGGCCTGCGCGTGCAGCAGGTCGGGGGCGGGTACGGCGTCAGGAAACATGGTCATCCGCCCGCACCGGGTGGGGACCGGTGCGGGGTGTTCGGGGGCGATCAACCCGGGGCGAGGGTGGTCAGAAGGGCGCGGGCCGCATTGAAGCGGTCTTCCGGCAACGGCAGCGGGTGCTTGATGCGCAGCTTGTCGGGCCCTTCCATGGCATAGAGGTTCGGTTGTTTCTGGATCAGCTGGATCACCGCCATCGGATCGATGTTCGGCTTGGACTCGAACACGATGCGGCCGCCGTTCTCGCCCAGGTCGAGCTTGCGGATGCCCAGCGTATTGGCTTTCAGCTTCAGCTCGGCGATGGCGAACAGGTGCTTGGCTGCATCCGGCAGCAGGCCGAAGCGGTCGATCATCTCCACCTGCAGTTCGCGCAGTGCATCGCTGTCGCGCGCGCTGGAGATGCGCTTGTACAGGGTCAGGCGGGTGTGCACGTCCGGCAGGTAGTCTTCCGGGATCAGCGCCGGCACATGCAGCTCGACTTCGGCGCCGCGCACTTCCTCACCGGCATCCAGGTCGGGCAGCTTGCCCTGCTTGATGCTGCGTACCGCGCGTTCCAGCAGCTCGGTATACAGGCTGAAGCCGACCTCGGCCATCTGCCCGCTCTGGTCCTCGCCAAGCAGTTCACCGGCGCCGCGGATTTCCAGATCGTGCGTGGCCAGGGTGAAGCCGGCGCCCAGCTCGTCCATCGAGGCGATCGCTTCCAGGCGCTTCTCGGCGTCGGGGGTGATCGCGCGACGGTCGGGGGTGATCAGGTAGGCGTAGGCACGGTGGTGCGAACGGCCCACGCGGCCACGCAGCTGGTGCAGCTGGGCCAGGCCGAAACGGTCGGCACGGTTGATGATGATGGTGTTGGCGTTGGGGATGTCGATGCCCGATTCGATGATCGTGGTCGACAGCAGCACGTTGAAGCGCTGCTTCTGGAAATCCAGCATCACCTTTTCCAGTTCGCGCTCGGGCATCTGCCCGTGGGCGATGCCGATGCGTGCCTCCGGCACCAGCTCGGACAGCTCGCGCTGCATGCGGCCGATGCTCTCCACGTCGTTGTGCAGGAAGTACAGCTGGCCACCGCGCGCCAGTTCGCGCTGGAAGGCTTCGCGCAGCAGCGCGTCGTCCCACTGGGTGATGAAGGTCTGCACCGCCAGCCGGTTCGGCGGAGGCGTGGCGATGATCGACAGGTCGCGCAGGCCGGCCATGGCCATGTTCAAGGTGCGCGGGATCGGCGTGGCGGTCAGGGTCAGCAGGTGCACATTGGCGCGCAGCGCCTTCAGCGCCTCCTTCTGGCGCACGCCGAATCGCTGCTCCTCGTCGACGATGACCATGCCCAGGTCCTTGAACTTCACGTCCGGCTGCAGCAGGCGATGGGTGCCGACGATGACGTCGATGGTGCCAGCGGCCACCTTCTCCAGTTCTGCCTTGATTTCCTTGCTGGTCTTGAAGCGCGACAGCACTTCGACCTTCAGCGGGTAGTCGGCGAAACGGTCGCGGAAATTGCGGTAATGCTGCTCGGCCAGCAGCGTGGTCGGCACCAGCACCGCCACCTGCTTGCCGGCACTGGCCGCAGCAAATGCAGCGCGCACCGCCACCTCGGTCTTGCCGAAGCCGACGTCGCCGCAGACCACGCGGTCCATCGGCTGGCTGCTGGCCAGGTCGCGCAGGGTGGCATCGATCGCAGCCAGCTGGTCGGGGGTTTCCTCGAACGGGAAACCGGCGGCGAACGGCTCGTACATCGCGCGGTCGACCTGCAGTGCCAGGCCGGCACGCGCCTGGCGGCGGGCCTGGATCTCCAGCAGTTCGGCGGCCACGTCGCGCACCTTCTCGGCGGCCTTGCGCTTGGCCTTGCTCCACTGCTCGCCACCGAGCGAATGCAGCGGTGCGGTTTCCGCCGATGCACCGGAGTAGCGGCTGATCAGGTGCAGCTGGGCGACCGGTACATACAGGCGGTCGCCCTTGGCATATTCGATGTCGAGGAACTCGCCGGGCATGCCGCCGACGTCCATCGCGATCAGGCCACGGTAGCGGCCGACGCCATGATCCTCGTGCACGATCGGCGCGCCCTCGGTTAGCTCACCGAGGTCGCGGATGATCGCTTCCGGCTCACGGCCGGCACGGCGCGTGCGGCGGGTGCTGCCGGCGCGCTCGGGGAACAGCTGGCGCTCGGTCAGCACCGCGATGCGCGGATCGTCCAGCGCGAAGCCATCCTCCAGCGGCGCCACCGCGATCGCGAAGCGCGCATCGTCGGCGAGGAAGCTGGGCAGGTCGGCCACCACCGGCGGCTTCAGCTCGGCGGCCTGCAGCACTTCCAGCAGCGCCTCGCGGCGGCCGGGCGAATCGGCCGCGATCAGCACCCGGCCCGGGTAATGGCCGAGGAAGGATTTCAGCGCCTCGCCGGCCGGCGCATCGCGCGCCGCCACCGGCAGCGGTGGCAGCGGCTGGTCGCCCAGCGCGTGCGCGTCGGCGATGCGTGCGTGGTCGGCGGCCCATACCTCGATGCGCGGGGCATCGTTCAGGCGCTCGCGCAGCAGTTCCGGTGACAGGTACAGCGCCGACAGCGGCAGCAGCGGCCGTTCCACATCGTGGCGGCGCTGCTCATAACGCTCGCCGGTCTGCGCCCAGAACGCCTCGGCGGCTTCGCCGGCACCGGCGCAGACCACCGGCAGGCTGCCGTCGGGCAGGTAGTCGAACAGGGTTGCGGTGCGCTCGAAGAACAGCGGCAGGTAGTACTCGACGCCGGCCGGGGCCAGCCCGGATTTCAGGTCCTGGTACAGCGCACTGCGCCGGGTATCGACATCGAAGCGCTCGCGCAGCGTGGCCAGCACGCGGGCGATGCTGGCCTCGTCCATGGGCACTTCGCGGCCCGGCAGCATGTGCACGGCCTCGACCTTGTCCAGCGAACGCTGGCTTTCCGGATCGAAGGCACGGATCGAATCGATGTCCTCGTCCAGCAGCTCCACCCGCAGCGGCTCGTCGGCGCCCATCGGGAACACGTCGAGCAGGCCGCCGCGCACGGCGAAGTCACCCGGGTCCATCACCTGCGGCACGTTGCGGTAGCCGGCGCTTTCCAGGCGGCGCTTCTCGGCTTCCAGATCCAGGCGCTGGCCGACCTTCAGGTCGAAGCTGCCACCGATCACGTAGCTGCGCGGGGCCAGCTGCTGCAGCAGCGTCTGCACCGGCACGATCACCAGGCCGCGCTTCAGCGTCGGCAGGCGGTGCAGGGCAGCCAGGCGCTGCGAGATGATGTCCGGATGCGGGCTGAAGCGGTCGTAGGGCAGGGTTTCCCAGTCCGGGAAGGCGACCACCGGCAGGCCTGGATCGCCGCCAAGCAGGGTCTGCAGGTCGGCTTCGAGCTGGTTGGCGCCGTGGTTGTCACGGGCGATCACCAGCAGCGGTGCGTCGTGCACGCGCGCTGCCTGGGCCAGGTACCAGGCCAGTGCGGTGGGCGAGGCGGGGGCGCGCCACCAGGCGCGGAGCTGGCCGGCGCGCGGCAGCGGCGGGGCGGGGTATGAGGTACGCGACATGGACCCCGGATTTTAGCAGAAGCCCGATCCGGCTCCGGTGCGTCGTGCCGGCCGGTTGCCGGCAGCCTCAGGCGCCGTTGGGGGAGCGGAATGCCGGCCAGCGGCCGGCACTACCGGGAGACGTGGCCGGGCAGGGCCCGGCGCATCCGTCAGTTGTCCAGCTCCAGCACCATCCGCACCAGGCCTTCGGCTCCGGTCGGGTGCGGCACCGGCTTGAAGCCCAGCGACGCGGCCAGCTGCTTCATCGGTTCGTTCTCGGCGGCAACGTCGCCGTACAGGCGGTCCAGGTACTTGCCACGGCCCCATTTCACCAGCTTGCGCATCAGCTGCCGTCCCAGGCCCTGGCCGATCAGGAAGCGGCTGATCAGGATCGCGTACTCGGCTTCACGGGTGCCGGGGATGATCGACGCCCGGGCGACCGCGCCGACCACCGCTTCGCCAGCGGGCAGCGATTCGGCTGCGACCAGGGTGATCTCGGTCTTCGGATTCGGGTGGGTCAGGCGCTGGGTGGTTTCCGGCGAAAGCTCGGTCACCGCCTGCAGGAAACGATCACGGATTTCTTCCGGCCCGAACAGGCTGAATGCCGCTTGCAGCGGTGCGCCATCTTCCGGGCGGATGGGGCGGATCAGCAGCTCGTGGCCGCTGGGAGCCTTGAAGATCTCATGCCAGGGCGGCATGCGGTTGCGAGTGGCCATACCGGGTGATTCCTTGGTGGTCCATCGATTGTGGCATCACCGGGGCTGCGTTCCGTGAACGAAAGGCTCACGGCGGTACAGCCTCGTGAAGGCCGTTATTCGGGGGCTTTGAGCCAGTCCAGGCGGGTGCTGGCCCCGGGTTCGCCCAGGTGCTGGCGCAGCGCCGGCAGGGCCGGACCAACCACGCGGTCGAACTGCCACGGCGGGTTGAGCAGCAGCATGCCGCTGCCGTTGAGGCGCAGCGGCGAGTCGTCCGGGCGCACCAGGAACTCGATCGTCATCGCCGATTTCACCGGCAGGGCGGTGGCCTTGCGCAGGAAGTGCAGGATGGTGCGGCGCTGCTTGATCGGGAACCAGACCGCACAGGTGGCCTGCGGCCAGCGTGCCAGGGTCTCGGCCAGGGCGGCCAGGATGTTCTGGTATTCGGCGTCCTGGGCCTCGTACGGCGGGTCGATCAGCACCAGGCCTCGGCCGATCTTGCTGCCGTTGAACCTGGGTGGCAGCAGCGAGCGCAGCAGGGCGTAGCCATCTCCGGGGCGCACGTCGACGCGGCTGTCATGGGCAAACAGGGCCTTCAACGCGGCCGCTTCGGCTTCCTGCAGCTCACAGACCGCCATGCGGTCCTGTGCGCGCATGGCCTGTGCGCTCAGCAGCGGCGAGCCCGGGTAGTTGGTCAGCGCGCCCACCGGATTGTCGGCCTGCACTGCCTTCAGGTAACGCTCGACCACCTCCGGCAGCCTGGGCTGGGCCATCAGCCGCATGATCCCGGACTCGGCCTCGAGGGTCTTGCGGCTCTCTTCGCTGGCCAGCAGGTAGCGGCCGGCACCGCCGTGGGTATCGAGCACGAAGAACGGGCTGTCCTTGCGCTTGAAGCTGTCGATCAGGGCCAGCTGCACGATGTGCTTGAGCACATCGGCGTGGTTGCCGGCATGGAAGGCGTGGCGATAGTTCATGGGCGGCAGTGTACGGGGCGGCGGCCGCAGCGGCTATGCTGCGCGCCATGACAGCTCCTGTTGCCCATGTCCTGGTCGTCGAGGACGAAGCCGCCATCGCCGAAACCGTGCTTTATGCGCTTCGCAGCGAGGGCTATGCCGCCAGCCACTGCCTGCTCGGTGGCGAGGCCCTGCAACGCCTGCAGGCCGGGGATATCGACGTGGTGGTGCTGGACGTGGGCCTGCCCGACCTGGGCGGTTTCGAGGTGTGCCGGCGGCTGCGCGCGCAGCCCGGGCCGGCGGCCCAGCTGCCGGTGATCTTCCTGACCGCCCGCAACGATGAAGTGGACCGCGTGCTGGGCCTGGAACTGGGCGCCGACGATTACATGACCAAGCCGTTCTCGCCGCGTGAGCTGGTGGCGCGGGTGCGTGCGCGCCTGCGTCGCGCGGCACCGGTCGTGGCAGCCCCCGGCGCCGATGCGGGCTGGCAGGAACATGGCGCCTTCGCCATCGACCGCGAAGGCCGGCGCATCCGCTTCCGCGGCCACGCGCTGGACCTGACCCGCTACGAGTACGCGTTGCTGGAAGCGCTGCTGCAGCGGCCGGGCGCCATTCTCAGTCGCGCCCAGTTGATGGATCGCGGCTGGGACAGCAGCGCCGACAGTGCCGACCGTACCGTCGACACCCATGTAAAGACGTTGCGCGCCAAGCTGCGCGCAGCCGGTGCCAGCGACGATCCGATCCGCACCCACCGTGGCCTTGGCTACGCGCTGGAGGTCTAGCCGATGCGCCTGGTCCTGAAGCTGTTCCTCGGCTTCTTCCTGATCACCGGCATCGCCGCGTTCTTCGTGATGCGCGTGTTCGTCAATGAAGTGAAGCCGGGTGTGCGCCAGGCGATGGAATCGACCCTGGTCGATGCCGCCAACGTGCTGGCCGAGATGGCGGCGGCCGATGTCAAGGACGGCACCATCCGCAGCGGCAGCTTCACCCGCAACCTGGCCAAGGCGCGGCAGCGTGACCTGAAGGCGATGGTCTGGCGCTTTCCCAAGCGCTCACTGGACTACCGGGTGACCATCACCGATGCCAAGGGCATCGTCATCTACGACTCGCTGGGCCGCGACCTGGGGCGTGACAATTCGCGCTGGAACGATGTCTACCGCACCCTGCGTGGCGAGTACGGCGCCCGCTCCAGCCCGGAAGTGCCAGGCGAAGAAGGCGATACGGTGATGCATGTGGCGGCGCCGGTATACGACCCGGCCGATGGCCGCACCCTGATCGGCGTGCTCAGCCTGGCCCAGCCCAACCGCAGCATCGATCCGTTCATTGCGGCCAGCCAGCGCGCCATCATCGAGCGCGGTGCCTGGCTGATCGGATTGTCGGCGCTGGTCGGCGTGCTGGTGACGATGTGGCTCACCACGGGCCTTGGCCAGCTCAGCCGCTATGCACGCGCGGTCAGCGCCGGCGAACCGGTGCCACCGCCGCGGCGGCGCCGCGACGAGATCGGCGACCTGGGGCAGGCACTGGAAACGATGCGCCGCAAGCTGGAGGGCAAGGCCTACGTCGAGCAGTACGTGCAGTCGCTGACGCATGAAATGAAGAGTCCGTTGGCGGCGATCCGCGGTGCCGCCGAGCTGCTGCAGGAGCCGCTGCCGGAGGCCGACCGCGTGCATTTTGCACGCAGCATCGTTGATCAACAGGAGCGGCTGACCGAGACGATCGACAAGCTGCTGGCGCTGGCCGAAGTGGAACAGCACGGCTGGCTGCAGACCCGCGATCCGATCGCGCTGCCAACCTTGCTGGCCGATGCGGCGGCGGCGGCGCAGGTGCGTGCGCAGGCGGCCGGCGTAGAGGTGCGCATCGGCAGCGTGCCCGACCTGCGCGTGCAGGGTGATGCCTATCTGCTGCGGCAGGCGTTGCACAACCTGATCGACAACGCCATTGCCTTTTCGCCGTCCGGCGCGGAGATCGCACTGCAGGCCGAGGTGGACGGGCAGGGCGTGCGCCTGCAGGTAGCGGATCGCGGTGCCGGCATTCCCGACTACGCGCGCGAACGGGTGTTCGAACGCTTCTATTCACTGGCGCGTCCCGGCAGCGGCCGGCGCAGTTCCGGCCTGGGCCTGCCGTTCGTGCAGGAAGTGGCTCGCCTGCATGACGGACGCGCCAGCCTCGACGCCCGCGATAGCGGTGGCACGGTGGCCAGCCTGTGGCTGCCGTTGGGCGCAGCGGGCCAGCGGACGCGCCGCTGACTTCACACTCGCTTCAAATTCGCCACAAACCCTGCTCACCGCAGCGGTCCATCCTGCAGCCCTCTCCAACGAGGATGGACCATGAAATCCCTGAAGATGCTGCTGCGGTTCGCCATTGTCGGCGGGCTGATCCTGTTGCTGCTGGTGCCGCTGATGATGATCCGCGGGGTGATCACCGAACGCAGCCAGTACCGCGACGAGGCCTTTGCGCGGGTGGCCGACAGCCGTGCCGGCACGCAGCAGCTGGTGGGCCCGGTGCGGGTGGTGCCGTGGGTGGAACGCAAGCAGGTTGAACTGGTTGACCCGCTGGGCGTCAAGAAGACCGAGGTGCAGGTCACCGAGGGGCACTGGCTGCAGATGCCAGCGTCGCTGGAGGTGGGCGGCGAGATGCTGCCGAGCCAGCGCGAAGTCGGCCTGTTCAAGGTGCCGGTGTACAGCTGGAACGGCCAGATGAAGGCGAGCTTCGCCGCTGACGACTATCCGGTGAAGGCAGGGCGCACGTATGGCCAGCCGTATGTGGCGGTGGGAATTTCCGATGTGCGCGGCCTGGTCGGTACACCGAACCTGCGCGTGGATGGCAAGCAGCTGCGCCTGCTGCCGGGCGTCGGCGTGGCAAGCGAAGTCGGCCGTGGCCTGCATGCGCCGGTGGCCGGTTTCGCTGCGGATCAGGGCGGCACGCTGGCGGCCAGCACCGTTGAACTGGAGCTGCGCCTGGATGGCAGCCGCATGCTGTCGGTGGTGCCGGTGGGCGATGACACCCACATCGCGCTGCGTTCGAGCTGGCCGCATCCGTCGTTCAGCGGTGCGTTCCTGCCCAACGAGCGGCGCGTTGATGCGCAGGGATTCGACGCGCGCTGGGCGGTGTCCTCGCTGGCCTCCGACGCACAGCGACAGCTGCGCAATGAAGGTTCGGTCGACTCGCAGGCGGTGACGGTGTCGCTGGTCGATCCGGTCGATACCTACACCCAGGCCGACCGTGCGTCCAAGTACGGCGTGCTGTTCGTGCTGCTGACCTTCGTCGGCTTCATCCTGTTCGAGCTGATCAAGTCGCTGCGCATCCACCCGCTGCAGTACCTGATGGTCGGCCTGGCGCTGGCGATCTTCTTCCTGCTGCTGATCAGCCTGTCCGAACACATCGCGTTCTGGAAGGCCTACCTGGTCTCGGCGGTGGCCTGCATCGGCCTGCAGGCGGTGTACCTGGCCAACGTGCTGGGCCATTGGAAGCGCGGCCTCGGCTTCGCGGCCCTGCTGACCGTGCTGTACGGCGCGCTGTATGGCCTGCTGGTGTCGGAGAACAACGCACTGCTGATGGGGTCGCTGCTGCTGTTCGTGATCCTGGCGCTGGCGATGTGGGTAACCCGCCGGGTCGACTGGTACGCGCTCGGCGCGGACCTGAAGTAAGGAGCACGCCATGGGCTGGCGCCAGGGATTGCGGCAACGGGCACGGCAGGGCATTCCGGCCCTGCTGGAAGTGGACGCACTGCTGCAGGCACATGGCGTGCTGGCGGCCCTGCCGGGGGCACGGATCGCCCCCGGCCTGGTCCGCTTCCAGCTGGCGGCGGTGACCTGCGAAGGATTGCAGGGGCAGGGATTGCGTTGGCTGCAGGGTGCGCGGCAGGGACGCGGCGCGGTGGCCGGCCGGGTGCCGCGCTATCGGCCATGGAAGGCCGGCGCGGAGGCATTGGCCGAGATCGGCATCGGCGGCCTTCCGGATGACTGGCCGGCACACGCGGCGGTGTACGGCTGCAGCAGCATCGACCGGCGGCACTGGTTGCTGTTGCTGCCGGAGCGGGCGCAGTTGTGGTTGGGATGGAGCGGGTGATTCGGCTTTGCGGGTACGACCCCACCCTTCTCCTGTAGGTGCGAACCCTTGGTTCGCACGCTTCCGCGCCGTCCATGACCGATGGGACGGTATCGCCGCGCCCCGGCTGGCTAGACTCGATGGGTTGATGATCGAGCCGAAGGGCAGGGGTGCGACGTGTTGAAGTGGGGCGTGCTGGCCGTAGCGCTGGCGATGGGTGGCAATGCAGCGGCACAGCAGCGCGAGACGGTGGACCTGGACATGGTCAGCCGCATCCGTCAGGAGGCGTTCCACCGTTCGCAGGTGATGGACACCTTCAGCTATCTCACCGAGCGCATCGGCCCGCGCCTGAGCAATTCGCCGGCGATGGGCCGCGCCAATGCGTGGACCCGCGGCAAGTTCAACGAATGGAAGCTGGACAACGTCCACGACGAGGCCTTCGATGATTTCGGCCGTGGCTGGGAATTCACCTCGGCGAGCGTGGAAATGCTGGGTGACCGCGTGCAGCCGCTGCATGCGCTGCCCAAGGCCTGGACCCCCGGTACGAAGGGCCCGGTCGAAGGCGAGCTGGTGCAGGTTGACATCAAGAAGCCCGAAGACATCGAGAAGTACCGCGGCAAGCTGCGTGGCAAGATCCTCCTGCTGGGCGAGGCACGCGAATACAAGCGGGGCACCGAGCCCGATTCGCACCGCCATGACGCGACCTCGCTCGAGGGCCTGCAGGAGTTCACCCTGCCCAAGGACAAGGACGCTACCGCCGAGCGCGCCAAGCGGGTCAAGGAGTACCAGGAGCGCCAGCAGCTGGCGGCCAAGGTCAATGCGTTCTTCGTCGAAGAGGGCGCGCTGGCCTCGATCAGCATCAGCAGCTGGGACAACGGCATCATCCGCGTTGCCGGCGGCGGTTCGCGCAAGGCCGGTGAGCCGGTGGGCATCCCGGAACTGGCGATGATCAGCGAACACTTCAATCCGCTGGTGCGCGCGCTTCAGGCCAAGCAGACGGTGCGCCTGCGCGTGGATGTAGCGGCGCGCTTCACCGACGAGGCCGACCAGCCCGGCTACAACACGCTGGCCGAGATCCGCGGCAGCAGCAAGCCCGATGAAGTGGTGATGATCGGTGCCCACCTGGATTCGTGGCACAGCGGCACCGGTGCGGCCGACAACGCCGCCGGCGTGGCGGTGATGATGGAGGCGATGCGCATCCTCAAGGCTACCGGCGCCAAGCCCAGGCGCACCATCCGCGTGGCGCTGTGGAGCGGCGAGGAGCAGGGCCTGATCGGCTCGCAGGCCTATGTGGCCAAGCACTTCGGCAAGTTCCCGGAGCCGACCGATCCGGCCCAGAAAGCGCTGCCGGCGTCGCTGCGCGAGCCGACCGGTGCACTGCAGAAGACCCGCGACTACAGCAAGTTCCAGGTCTACTTCAACATGGACAACGGCTCGGGCCGCTTCCGTGGCATCTACGCGCAGGAAAACCTGGCGGCGATGCCGATCTTCGAAGCCTGGCTGGCGCCGTTCCATGACGTGGGCGCCACCACCGTGGCCACCCGCAACACCGGCAGTACCGACCACATCAGCTTCGATCGCATCGGCCTGCCGGGTTTCCAGTTCATCCAGGACCGGCTGGACTACTTCACCAACGTCCACCACAGCCACCTGGACACCTGGGACCACGCCGAACCGGAAGACCTGAAGCAGGCCGCCGCCATCGTCGCTTCGTTCGCCTACAACGCCGCAATGCGCGAGCCGTCCTTCCCGCGAAAGGTAGAACCGTAAAAGGGGACGGAGGGGATTAAGTCGTATCTCCCCTCCGCTTCCCGGTTGCAGCACCCAACGGCTGGGCAATCGCGACTTAATCCCCTCCGTCCCCTTTTTCCGTCGGGGGCGGTGGGCTGGTAAAATCGGGGGATTCCCGTTCCTCGAGCCGTCCATGACCTGCCGCACCCGCTTCGCCCCCAGTCCCACTGGCTACCTGCACATCGGTGGTGCCCGCACCGCGCTGTACTGCTGGCTGGAGGCCCGTCACCGCGGCGGCGAGTTCGTGCTGCGCATCGAGGACACCGACCGCGAACGCAGCACCCAGGGCGCAATCGACGCCATCCTGGAGGCGATGGAGTGGCTGGGCCTGGACTACGACGAGGGCCCGATCTACCAGACCGACCGCGTCGCCCGTTACCAGGAAGTGGCCGAGCAGCTGATCGCCGAGGGCAAGGCGTACTACGCCTACGAGACCCGCGAGGAGCTGGATGCCATGCGCGAGGCCGCCATGGCCAGGCAGGAAAAGCCGCGCTACAACGGCGCTGCGCGCGATCTGGGCCTGCCCTACCGGGACGACCCGAACCGCGTCATCCGCTTCAAGAACCCGCTGGAAGGCACGGTGGTGTTCGATGACCTGATCAAGGGCCGCATCGAGATCGCCAACAGCGAGCTGGATGACATGGTCATCTTCCGCCCGGACGGCTACCCCACCTACAACTTCGCGGTGGTGGTGGACGACTGGGACATGGGCATCACCGAGGTCATCCGCGGCGACGACCACATCAACAACACCCCGCGCCAGATCAACCTGTATGAAGGCATCGGCGCGCCGGTGCCGAAGTTCGGCCACATGCCGATGATCCTGGACGAGCAGGGCGCCAAGCTGTCCAAGCGCACCGGTGCGGCTGACGTGATGCAGTACAAGGACGCCGGCTACCTGCCGGACGCACTGCTGAGCTACCTGGCCCGCCTGGGCTGGTCGCATGGTGACCAGGAGCTGTTCAGCCGCCAGGAACTGATCGATCTGTTCGACGTGAAGGACTGCAATTCCAAGGCCTCGCGCCTGGACATGGCCAAGCTGGGCTGGGTCAACCAGCACTTCCTGAAGACCGAGGAGGTGGCCTCGATCGTGCCGCACCTGGTCTACCAGCTGCAGAAGCTGGGGCTGGACGTGGCCGCCGGCCCGGCTCCGGAGGATGTGGTGATCGCCCTGCGTGAACGCGTGCAGACCCTGAAGGAAATGGCCGAGAAGGCCGTGGTCTGGTACCAGCCGCTGACCGAATACGATGAAGCGGCGGTGGCCAAGCACTTCAAGGCCGGTGCCGAGGTGGCGCTGGGCAAGGCCCGCGAGCTGCTGGCCGCGCTGCCGGAATGGACCGCCGAGTCGGTGGGCGTCGCCCTGCACGACACGGCCGCAGCGCTGGAAATCGGCATGGGCAAGGTCGCCCAGCCGCTGCGCGTGGCCATCACCGGCACCCAGGTCAGCCCTGACATTTCCCATACCGTTTACCTGGCCGGCCGCGAGCAGGCCTTGAAACGCATTGATGTGGCCATCACCAAGGTAGCAACGGCCTGAGGCATCCTTGCCAGGCCCGAACCGGAGAACACGCATGCCCGCCAAGACCGCCACTGCCTGTACCGCCCCGCACCACCACGTCCACGACGCATCGGATTTCGTGGCGGTGGTCGAGCGTGTCTCGCGCGAACGCGGGCTGCGCCTGACCCCGATCCGCGCCAACGTGCTGAAGCTGATCGCCGAGGCCGGCAAGCCGGTCAAGGCCTACGAGCTGCTGGAATGGGTGCGCAACGGCAAGGGCGTGGGCGCTGATGCCCCGCCCACCGTGTACCGCGCGCTGGACTTCCTGATGGCCAATGGCTTCGTGCACAAGCTGGAGTCGGTGAATGCCTTCGTGGCCTGCCATCATCCAAGCAGCGCTGCGCATTCGGTGCCGTTCCTGATCTGCAACAGCTGCCACAGCGCAGTGGAGCTGGAAGACCGCGAGATCGTCAGCCAGCTGGAGAAGCGGGCCAAGGAACTGGGCTTCCAGCCGCAGGCACAGACCCTGGAAGTGCACGGTCTCTGCGCGCGCTGCGCGGGGTAATGCAATGGTAGTGCCGGCCGCTGGCCGGCATCCTGAGTGGGGTCAGATCCCTTTGCCATTGGCAAAAGGGATCTGACCCCGTTTCATGACAAGGGCTAGTCCTTCGGTTTGCCTGCGGTATCCACCCGCACGATCACCGACATGCCGGGCCGCAGCTGCGCGGCCAGCTTCTGGCCTTCATCGATCGATATCCGCACCGGCAGCCGCTGCACCACCTTGGTGAAGTTGCCGCTGGCATTGTCCGGGCGCAACACGCTGAACTCCGATCCGGTGGCGGGCGCGATCTCCTGTACGCGGCCCCTCAGCACCTGGCCCTGGAACGCGTCCACCGAGAACGTCGCCGGCTGGCCGATCGCCATGCCCCAGGTCTGGCCTTCCTTGTAGTTGGCCACCACCCACAGTGTGTCAGGAACCAGGAACAGCAGCTGCGAACCGGCGGCGACATACTGGCCCACGCGCACGCTGGCCTCACTGATCTGGCCGTCGCGCGGTGCGTGGATCACCGTGTTGGCCAGGTCGATGCGGGCCAGCTCCAGCTGCGCCTGTGCGCTTTCCACCTGGGCCTCCAGGCTCTTGCGCGCGACCTGGGTCGACACCAGTGTTTCCTCGGCGATGCGGATCTGCGCCTGCGACTGCTGCACGCTGGCCTGTGCCGAGGCTTGGCTGGTGCGGAACTTGTCGCGGTCATTGATCGACACCAACTGCTGCGCGGCCAGTTCCTCGTAGCGCTTCAGCTCGTTGCGCGCGCGCTGCAGTTCGGCCTGGCCGGCCGAGAGCGTGGCGCGCGCCGAGGCGATCTGCGCACGGTTCTGTGCCTGCGACTGGTCGGAATTGGCCAGCGCCGCGCGCGCACTGTCCAGCGTCGCCTGCGCCTGGGCGACACGCTGCGCATAGATGCGGTCATCGATGCGCAGCAGCGGCTCGCCTTCCTTCACGTGCTGGAAGTCCTTCACCAGCACCTCGGTCACATAGCCGTTGACCTGCGGCGCCATCACGGTGATCTGGCCGCGCACATAGGCGTTGTCGGTCACCATCACGCTGCTGGTGAACGGCCACAGGTGCCAGGCACGCAGGATCAGCGCAATGCCCAGCAGGGCCACCACCACCATCACCACCACGCTGCGCGCGCTGGGCTTGAGGTACTTCGGCGCGACCGCGGGTTCTACCGGCGTGGACGCGGGCGCCGCGTCGGTGGGCGGCGGCGGGGTGACGTTGTCGGCGTCGTCGGGTCGGGGCGGAACGGGGGGCATGGTGGAGGACTCAGCGATGCGCGGCCGGGGTGGCCACAACGGGTGAAGTGGGGTGGCGCTTGCGCCATTGCTTGAGCACGGCGGTGCGCAGCGACAGCAGCAGCAACCAGCACAGGAAACCGATCGCCAGCCAACCGCTAAGGGTGAACACATCATTGAAGCCGCGCACATTGGCTTCGCGGCGCGTGGTCTGCGCCAGCTGCGCGCTGCCCTGCGCACTGCGCAGCACCGGGTCGGTGATCTGCGCAGCGTACAGCTGCTGCTGGAGGCGCAACCGTTGCGCGACCACCGGATCGGCCGGATCGAGCTGGCTGGTCAGCGCGCTGGAATACAGCTGCTCGCGATGCAGCTGGAAGGTGCCCAGCACCGCCGAGCCGGCCAGCCCACCCAGTGTCTGCGTGATCGACAGCGTCACCAGGAAGGTGATCATGTGGTCCACGCCCTGTTTCAGCGCAGCAGAGATGCCAAGCATGATCAGGGGCCCCATGAACATGCCGGCACCGACCGAGGCCAGGAACTGGCTGGCGTAGAAGTCGTGCGGCCGGTCCAGGCTGGTGCGGTGCTGGTCGAAGAATGCGGCAGCGCCCAGCAGCAGGATCGCCATCAGCAGCTGGGCGATCAGGCGCTTCGGGCCGAAGGTCAGCGAGGCGCCGGCGATGCCGACGATCACCCCGGCCAGGATCACTACGAACAGCGGGCGCATCTGGTCCGGCCCCATGCCCAGCGTGCGCATCAGGTTGACCACGCCGTAGGACTGCTCGGTGGTCAGGAAGCGGATCAGGAAGGCGCCGACGATGAAATGCAATACCGGCAGCGTCGACAGCCAGCGGATCTGCAGCAGCGGATTGCGCCGGTAGTGTTCGATGATGAAGGCGGTGGTGGACAGCACGATCGAGGCGATCAGCGCCCAGCCCAGCCACGGCGTGTTGAGCCACCAACGGGTGTAGCCCTGCGCCAGTACGATCACCAGCAGCGCAACCGCCGGCGCCAACAACGCGAAGGTAAGGAAATCCAGCGGCTCGAAGGCCTTCACCTGGATGCCGGGCGGCAGTTTCAGCACCACCACCGCGGCGAAGGCGCACAACGCCAGGCCGGCCTCGAACGAATACAGCTGGTGCCACTGGCCGGTATCGACCAGGCCTGGTGAAACGATCCAGGCGATCGGCACCGCCAGCTGCGAAAGGCCGACGCCGACCACCAGCAGGTTGCCGGTAAAGCGGCGGGGCAGGGCCTGCAGCATGTACAGCGTGCCCAAGGTCGAACAGGCCGCGCCGGCGAAGCCGCTGGCGGCACGAGTCAGCATCGTGGTCTCGAAGCTGCCGACGAACAGGTGCAGGACCGCCAACGCCGCGTACAGGCCCAGCCCGATTTCGGCGAACAGGCGGATGCCGTATTGCTGGCGGAACTTGAAGGCCAGCAGGTTGGCGGTGACATTCACCATCGCATAGGCCGCTACCAGCCAGCTGCCCTGGGTCGGGGTCAGCGCCAGCTGGCCCTGCAGGAACGGCAGGTTGGCGGTAACCAGCGCATTGCCGAGGCCGCCGGTGATCGCCACCAGCAGCGATACCAGCGCATAGGCCGCGCGCCGGTATGGCGGGTGCCAGGGCATCGACGCCGAGCCGGGCATGGTCGGCTTCTCATGCTCCTCCCAATCCGGAACCGGCTTCAGATACGGCTGGACCATCAACGGGCCTCGCTGGCAGCTCCCTGGAGACCCCCACGCAGCAGCTGCAGGGCGCGGCCGGCCAACTGGGCGCGCTCGTCGCGGGTCTTGCCGCGCAGGGCCGCACCCAGCATGCCCGAGATCAGTGAAATATCCGTCTTTTCCAGGTCGGCACGGCACAGCCCGGCCGCCTTGGCGCGCGCGATCGGTTCCTCCAGCAGGTCGCGCACGGTCTCGCGCGCGGCGCGCATGGACGGCACGTCCGAATCAACCGCACGCCAGTAGTCGGCCAGTGCCGGCGAATCGATGATGCGCTGGGCCATGCCCTCGAACACCTCGAACAGGGCGTCGTCGCGGTCGCCGAGCTGTTCGACCTGGCGCCGGATGCGGTCGACCGTGCGCTGCAGCAGCGCCTGGATCAGCGCGGTGCGGTCGGGGAAGTTGCGGTACAGGGTGGCGCGGCCCACCTGGGCGCGTTCGACCACCAGGTCCAGTGGGGCGGTGACGCCATGTTGGCCGAAGACATGATCGGCGGCGTCGAGGATGAGGGCACGGCGGGCAGCGGCATCGGCACGTTGGGCAGTCATGGAATTATTCTCGGACAGAAGTGTCCGATTGGCGAGACATTGGGTGACGGGATTGTCCGCTTGTTGTGGTACGCACATCTTTGTGACGGGTGTGTGAGCGAGGGCGCCGCGACCTCGCTCACGCATAAAGGAACGGGGGGCCAGACGGCCCCCCGGGAGAGAGAATGGTATTCGTGGTGCGGTCCCGCCATGCGTTGAAGGGCGAGTGGGGGCAGAGCCCTTTCCCGCGGAAAGGGATCCGCCCCTACATCGATCAGAAGAACGCGCGGATGCCGAATGCGACGCCACGGCCCGGCAGCGGCGAGTAGTCGCGCAGCAGCGAGGTATGCGGACGCACTTCGCGGTTGGTCAGGTTGCTGCCATCCAGGAACACCTCGTAGCTGTTGCTGGCGTTGCGGTCCCAACGGTAGGCCAGGTGGGCGTCGACCAGGGTGTAGCCATCGCTCGGCTCCTCGTTCTGCGCCACGTCCTTCTGGCGGCTGTAGCGCACCGCACCGACCGAGGCGCGCCAGCCGTCCTTCGACCAGCGCAGGTCGGCGCCGACGCGGGCCGGGGCGATGCGCGGCAGGTAGCCGGTGTTGGCCAGTTCCACGCTGTAATTGTGGTTGTGGTCGCCGTGCGGCACGGCGATGTCGAGGTTGCGGCTGCCGCTGCCATCCAGCTTGGCTTTCACGTAGTCACCGAACAGGCGCAGGTCCCAGTCGCCGGCGCCGCCCTCGAACAGGTGCACCAGCGCTTCGGCCTCGGCACCGCGGAACACCGCGTCCTGCTGGGTCCACGCACGAACTGGCAGGCCCTCGGTAACGCCGGTGTCGGCCAGGTAGATGAAGTCCTTGAACTTGGTCTGGTAGACGGACGCGGAGAAGTCCAGGCGCTCGCTGTGGGTGTGGATGCCCAGTTCCACGCGCTGGCCGCGCTCGGTCTTCAGGTTGGCGTCGCCGATTTCCAGCGAGCGGGTGGCGATGTGCGCGCCGGCGGCATACAGCTCCTCGTTGGTCGGTGCACGCTCGGAGCTGTCCACGCCGATGCGCAGGTCGACCGCGTCGTTGAGCTTCCAGATGCCGGCAGCCGACAGGTTGGTGGCGCCGAACGTGCGGCGACGGTAATCACCGGTGGGGTCCAGCTTGACCTGGTCGTGGCGGCCGCCCAGTTCCAGCTTGAACGGGCCGAACTGCTTTTCCTGCAGTACGAACAGGCCGATGTTCTTCGTACCCGTATCCGGTACGAACGCCTCTTCACCCTTGGCGCCGAAATCACTGTTGCCGAACTGCAGGCCGAAGGCACCGTCCCAGCCACCGATCTGCTGCTGCACCGCTTCCAGGCGCGCTTCGATGCCACGGTTGGTGAAGCGGGTGGAGGGCGTGCCGGCCTCCAGCTCCACGTGCTCGTAGTCGGTGTAGGCCACGCGTGCGTTGATGTTCTTCAGGAACGAGGCCGGGTTGTAGATGCCGGCCTTGGTCTCGAAGCGGTTCTGCACCATGTCGATGCGCACGTCGTGCTCGTCGCCGCCTTCCTCTTCATCCCCATGGTCGTGGCCGTGGTCATGGCCGTGATCGTCGCCATCAGCGTGCACGTGCGCGCCGTTGGGGATGCCGTAGTTGGTGCGGTAAGTGCTGGCCGACACACCGAAGTAACCACCGTCGCCCAGCCACGTTGCGCCGACGCCGCCGGCGCGGGTGCGGATGGAACTGTTGTCGAGGCGGCCGCGACGCGGCTCTTCCCCTTCCTCGCCCGCGTGGTCGTGGTCATGGTCGTCGTGGTGGTCTTCCAGGCTGTCGATCACCGCGTAGCCGGGGATACGGTAGTCGTCGCCATTGCGCACCAGGCCATCCACATGGAGCACGACGTTGCCGCTGACGCCGTCGAGGCGGAACATGCCGCTGCGCTCGTTGTTCACCGAATTGCCGCGCAGTTCGGCGCGGCCGCTGAGCGGGCGCTCCGGCAGTTCGCGCGCGATGCGGCCATCGACCACGTTGACCGCACCACCGATGGCACCGCTGCCGAACAGCAGCGTGGCCGGGCCCTTCAGTACTTCGATCTGGTCGGCCAGGAACGGCTCGATGCTGGTGGCGTGGTCGGCACTGACGGTAGAGGCATCCATGTTGCCCATGCCGTTGGACAGCACGGCCACGCGCGGGCCTTCCTGGCCACGGATGATCGGGCGGCCGACGCCGGGGCCGAAGAAGGTGCTCTGCACGCCGGGCAGCTTGGCCACGGTATCGCCGAGGGTGCCGGCCTTCTGCTCGTCCAGGCGCTCACCGGCCAGCACCTCCACCGGGCGCGCAAGGGATTCGGCATCGCCCTGCAGCGGCGACGCGGTGACCTGCACCGAGGACAGTTCGGTCAGGTGGCGGTCACGATGGGCGGTGTCCTGACCGGCTGCAAAGGCGACGGACGGCAGCAGGGCGGCGAGGGCCAGAGCCAGGGAATGCGGCTTGAGCCGTGCGGTGTGGGCGGGCATGGATGGGTCCTTTGTTACACTGTATCAATCGCTGGGCGCACGAATCCCGTCGATGGGAAGGGGGAAGGGGAAAGCGTGCGGGTCGGGAAGGGATGTTATATTATTCCATAACGATTCGCCGACCCTGCTGGAAGTCATGTCCTTGTCCTCACGCCTGCGCCACCTGCTCGACCGTTTTGGTGCCACCGGTTCGATGCTGTGCGCGGTGCATTGCGCAGTCATCCCGGTGCTGCTGGCGGCAGCGCCCTCGCTGGGCCTGTCGTTCTGGCTGAGCGACGGCGTTGAACAGGCGCTGGTGCTGTTCGTGACCCTGCTTGGGCTGTTCAGCCTGGTCTGGGGTTACCGCCGCCATGGCGCGCTGCGTGCGCTGGGCTTCCTGATCCCCGGCCTGGTCGCGCTGTGGGCCGGCGTGCTGTACGAGCCGCTGCATCACAATGCCGTGCCGCATGCGGTGGTGATGACCATCGGTGGCCTGCTGGTGGGCGTTGCCCATCTGGTCAACCTGCGCCTGAACCACGGCCACGTACACGACGCCAGCTGCGCGCACTAGGCGCTCCGTGATAGGATTTTCGATCGTGCGCGGGGGCGCCCAGCAAGGCGGCCCCGCCGAACCCGTGTCAGTACGGGGTAACCAGATTTCACACTTGAGGAGTTGAAGACATGGGTAAGGGTGACCGCAAGACCGCCAAGGGCAAGCGCTACAACGCCAGCTACGGCAACGCCCGTTCGCATACCGCGAGCAAGGTCGCCGTAGGCGCCGCCGCCCCGGTTGCCAAGAAGACCGTGGCCAAGGCTCCGGCGAAGAAGGCTGTGGCGAAGAAGGCCGTCGCCAAGGCCTGATCCGGTCGAACGACCGGTCCAAAGAAAAACGCGGCGCCTGGCGCCGCGTTTTTTTTATGCCTGTCCGGTGAGCCGAGCGTGGGTTCGGCTCTACAACCGCATCAGCGCAGTGTCTTCTTCAGCGTTTCCGGATTGCCGTCGTTCGGCGCGGCCGGTACCTGCAGCAGGTGGGCCAGCAGCGGATAGACATCGACGTTGTCGAAGCCATCGATCACCAGGCCCTGGCGGAACGACGGGCCGCCGGCCACGAACACTGCGCGCATGGAAGGCAGTGCGTTGTCGTAGCCATGCGAA
Source organism: Stenotrophomonas sp. YJH_SMC_122 (assembly GCF_059369535.1). Taxonomy (NCBI): domain Bacteria; kingdom Pseudomonadati; phylum Pseudomonadota; class Gammaproteobacteria; order Lysobacterales; family Lysobacteraceae; genus Stenotrophomonas; species Stenotrophomonas sp. YJH_SMC_122. The sequence continues at coordinate 378,700 of NZ_JCAFST010000001.1, forward strand.
CCTCGATCCTGCTTTGCACGCTTGGCGATCTTCTCCTGGTGCAGGGCATCCCAGCCTTCATCCATGACACAGACGATGGCCGGAACCCGCGGATGCGTGCCGTAGTGCCAGCGTGCCGGCAGGTTCTCCTTCTTCCAGCATTCGTAGTGCGCGTGGCGTCCGAGCAGGGCGCGTTCGGCTTCCGCTTCGCGGCCGGCGACCGGCGCAAAACCCACCGACTGGCCTTGGCTGATATTGCGTGCAATGGCCGGGTCGGCCATCGACTCGGTGGCGATCACGTTGCCGTCGGCGACGCTGGCCATGCCGTGGTCGGACACGACGATCACGTTGGTGGTCTTGGCCAGATCGCGCTGCTGCAGCCCGTCGAGCACCTGGCCGACGATCTGGTCGGCGCGCACGATGGCGTCGGCGTACTGCTTCGACCCGGGGCCGTAGTGGTGGCCGGCCTTGTCCACGTGTTCCATGTACAGCGTGGTGAGGCGCGGTGCATCAGCATCGGTCTGCGCCAGCCAGTCGAGCACGATGCTGGCCCGCTGCTCCAGCGGTTCCTTGCCGTCGTACACGCGCCACTTGCTGGGGCGCACGCCGCGGATTTCAGACTCACTGCCCGGCCACGCCGTGGTGGCCGAACGTACGCCAGCGTTCTCGGCACTGACCCAGATCGGTTCGCCACCCCACCAGCCGCTGGTGGTAACCGCCTTGCGGTTGCTCAGCTCGAACCGGCCCAAGGCTTCATCGTCCATGCTGTTGTTGACGATGCCGTGGTGGTCTGGACGCAGGCCGGTGACGAGGGTGTAGTGGTTGGGGAAGGTCAGTGACGGATAGGACGGGGTCATCCAGCGTGCGCGCACGCCGCCGTCGATCAGTCGCTGCAGGTTCGGGGTCAGGCCGCGGTCCAGCGCGTCGGCACGCAGGCCGTCGATGGAGATCAGCAGCAGCTTGGGCGGCGCAGCCGCAGCGACGGGTGTGGGAACGGAGGCGGAAGGGGCGGGCGCAGTGGTGCAGGCGGCCAATGGCAGCAGCAGCGCCAGCGCGCAGGTCAGGCGTACGGAAGTCATCCGTGCATGATAAGCCGGTGCAATTACCGGCCCAAGACACGGCGCACTATTGCGCGCCGTGTCCGCGCATTTTTCCTCATCCCCGCGCCAGTCGGCGCGCCCCATTCAACAGGAAGGGGGCTTTCTCCAGACATAATTCCTGATGCTTCCATCCACCCATGGCGTGGGTCTACCGTGTCGACCGAGGTCGACACCTACCAACAGTTGCGCAGTGCGCCGTCCCGACAGATCTCAGGAATCTGTCGAAGGCGGGGTGGGTCCGGTTGCGGGGGTGTCCGCGGCATGGATGCCGCGGCCAAGCCCCCAAGGACGGGTTGACGGCGTCCCCCGCAGCCGGACCCACCACGCCATGCTTCGGAATGCTGCTGTTGCTTCGGCCGTTGCGGTTGCCTCTGCGGGTGCCGGGCGCAGCCCGGCCGGCCCTCTCAGGCGAACAGCGGGGCCTGGCGTTGTTCCAGCCGCAGCAGCGCCGCCTTGGTTTCCAGGCCGCCACCGAAGCCGGTCAGCGCACCGTTGCTGCCGATCACGCGGTGGCAGGGCAGGATGATCGGCAATGGATTGCGGCCATTGGCCGCGCCCACCGCGCGGGTCGCGCTGGGCTGGCCCAGGTGCTGCGCCAACTGCAGATAGCTCCAGGTCTGGCCGAACGGAATCAACGCCAGCGCCTGCCACACGCGCAGCTGGAAAGGCGTGCCTCGTGGTGCCAGCACAAGGTCGAAGCTGCTGCGCTCGCCGTGCAGGAACTGCAGCAGCTGTTCGCGCGCTTCCGGCAGCGCATCCGGTGCGTAGTGCCAGTCATCGCGCCCGCGTGCCGGATGGCGGTTCTCGGGGAAAAGCACATGTGACAGGCCACGCTCATCACCGGCGATGGTCAATACGCCGATCGGGCTGTCGAAACGATCGAACAACAGGGTCATGTCGGTTCTCCAACGAACGTGCCGGACAGGTGCCACAGGTGCAGCACGGCGTAGGCGCGCCAGGGGCGCCATGGTTGCGAGCGCGCTTCGGTCGCACGTTCGCTCAGGCGCTGGCCCTGGGCGTGGCCGAGCACCTGTTGCAGCACCAGGTCGCCGGCGGGGAAGGCATCGGGCTGGCCGAGCCCGCGCAGGGCGATGTACTGCGCGGTCCAGGGGCCGATGCCGGGCAGTGCCACGCAGCGCGCAACGAATTCCTCCAAGGCCTGGCCGGGCCCGAAGTCGAGCTGGCCGCTGGCGCAGGCGGCGGCCAGTGCGCGCACGGTAGCGGCGCGGCTGCGCGGCAGGCCGATCGATTCCAGCGGCGCCTCGGCCAGTACCTCGGGCGCGGGGAACTGGCGATCGAATTCCGATGGCATGCCCGGCAGGTGTGCGCCATAGGCATCGACCAGCCGCCGCGCGAAGGTGGTGGCGGCGGCAACAGTAACCTGCTGGCCGAGCACGGCGCGCACGCCCACTTCGAAACCATCCCAGCCGCCGGGCACGCGCAGCCCCGGGCGCTCGGCGATGCCGCGCGCCAGCAAGGGTTCCTCACCAAGTGCGGCGTGCACCTGTTGCAGGTCGGCATCCAGATCAAACACCCGACGCACGCGGCGCACGATGTCGGGGATCAGGCGCGGATCCACCGCGCCCAGTTGCAGGCGCAGTTCCGGCCGCTTCGAATCGGCGGTGACGCGCAGCAGGGTGGGGCGCTCCGGCGTGCCCAGTACGCGCTGGTAGCTGTCTTCGCCGATCAGTTCGATGCCGGGCAGGCTGCGTTTGCGCAGGAACGCAAGCATGCGTGGGAAGTCCAGTGGCGGACGGTAGCCCAGGCGCAGCACCAGGCCGCCATCATCTGCAGCCAACGGTTGATGCTGGCGGCGCAGGGCGGTCGGCGCCATCCCACAGCCCTGCAGGAACGCGGTATTGAAGCGGCGCAGGCTGTTGTAGCCGGCAGCCAGCGCGACGTCGGTCACCGCCAGCGTGGTTTCGGTCAGCAACTGTTTGGCCAGCAACAGGCGATGGGTTGCGTGGATCTGCCCGGGCGTCGCGCCGAGATGTTCGACGAACAGGCGCTGCAGTTGGCGCGCGCTGAGGCCGAGCTTCGTTGCAAGATCGGCCACCGGCTGCTCCTGCAGGAAGCCTCCCTGGATCAGCGCCAGTGCGCGCTGCACGGTCTGTCCGGCCAGTGCCTGCTGCGCCTGCGGTGCCAATTCCGGGCGGCAGCGCAGGCAGGGACGGTAACCGGCCGCCGCGGCGGCCGCGGCAGTCGGGAAGTAGGTGATGTTGCGCGGCTTCGGCGGCGGTGCCGGGCACACCGGGCGGCAATAGATGCCGGTGCTGCGCACGGCAGTGAAGAACACGCCGTCGAAGCGTGCGTCGCGGGCCAGGCGGGCGCGGTCGCAGGCGGCGGTGTCGAGGGCGAGGGGGGAGTCCATGGCGCCAGTCTAGGCCTCTGGCGACGGCGATACTCGCCACATTCGGACATGGATACTGAAGGGGGTTGGGCAGGGCTGCGCCCTGCACCCGCCGAGGCCAGAGCAACAACAGCGGGCTTCCTGGGGGAGGGCGGGGTGGGTCCGGTTGCAGGGGACGCTGCAAGTACGTCCATGTAAGCTCGGTCGCGCCATCCATGGCGCTCACGCCCCTGCAACCGGACCCACCCCGCCTTCGAGAGGTTCCTGCGACCTGTCTTGCGGGCGTTCTGCGCTGCTGTTGGTGGGTGTCGACCTTGGTCGACACGCTTTTTCCAAGGGTCAGAAGGGGTTCAGTGCCACGCGCTGAATGCGCGCGCTGGACGGGTAGACTGTGGCCCTTGTTCTCTTGAAATCCGGTTGCCCGATGTCCGCCAAATTCCGCTGGTTGCCCCTGTTGTGCCTGGCCCTGGCGGGCTGCAGCCAGCTGGAAAATACGGGCAACGTGACTGCCGCCGACAAGGCGTCGCGGGCGCCGTCCAGCGATGGCGAGAACATGGTGTCGATCAATGCGGCTGACGCACCGCCGCCGCCGGCGCCGCCGCGCAGCCGGGAGGATCGGCCGTGGCCGCAGGCGCAGCTGGAGAACGGACGTGCCTGGGTCAGCTGCAGCACGGAATATGCGGGCGATGCCGGCGACGGTGTCGAACTGGAAGGCCTGCAGCGCGAGCAGATCACCCAGGCCCTGGCGCCGTGCGCCGAGCGTGGCCTGATGCGCGTGCGCTACGCCGGCAAGATCAATCCGGGCTTCGCCGAGATGATGTGGCGTCTGGCGGTGGTGGCCGACCAGCAGAAGATCCACAAGCGCATCCTTGACCTGGATTCCAGCGGCGGGCAGGTGGAGTCGGCGATCGTGGCCGGCGACAGCATCGGTGAGTCGGGCTGGACCATCTGGGTCCGCGAAGGCTCGATCTGCCACAGCGCCTGCGTGTTCGTGCTGGCCGCCGGCGACAACCGCCTGCTGTCGGGCAAGGTCGGCATCCACCGCATGATGCGCATCAGTTCCAAGGCCACCTCGCGCGCCGAGCTCAACCGCGAGCTGCACGAGGTCTACGACAATGTGAAGGACTACCTGCAACGCAACGGCGTGGCGGTCGGTGTGGCCGATCTGATGATGACCGTGCCCAACCGCAGCCTGCGCCTGCTGACCCCGGACGAACTGCGCCAGTACGGCCTGGATGGCACCAATGCGGTGCAGGACGATCTGGAACGGATCAAGCAGATGCGTGCCTGCGGCGACGATTTCGTGCAGCGCAAGGACGCCTTCCTGGTCGCCTTCGACCAGCAGTGCAAGCGCGAAGGCGCCGACATGGAGTCGATCAACAGCTGTGGCCAGGCGTTGAAGCAGCGCTTCGGCTTCCCGGACGCGGTGTGCCCCGACGAAAGCCCGCTGTCGGAGATCGATGTGGCGACGCTGCCACCAGCGCCGCCGGAGCCGCCGCCGGTGGCCGAACAGGCGCCGGCAGAGACCGGCACCCCGGCCGCGCAGGCCGATGCGGCGGCGGTGGAAGGCAACGCCCCCGCGCGCTGACGAACCGCTCACCGCGCTGGCGTAGACTGCGGTCCTTTCCTCGAGAACCGGCGGTGTCCATGAAGCGCGTGCTCCTGCTGCTGTCCCTGCTGCCCCTGACTGCATTGGCGCAGGCGCCTGCGCCGGCCACGCCTGCACCGGCTCCGGCACGCCCGGCCCCGGCATCGCCGGCGGCCGCGAAGCCCGCCACTGCCGGTATCCAGGCGTTGACCGCTGCACAGCAGGCCCAGGTGCAGAAACAGGACGCGGAAATGGGCGCGGCTGCGTTGAAGGCGGCGCAGCTGGTCGATGCCAACCGCGCCGAAGAATTGTGGGATGGCGCTTCGGCGGTCGCGCGCCGTGCGGTGCCGAAGGCCACCTTCGTCAGCCAGTTGGCCGCCGAGCGTACGCGCCTGGGTGCGCTGGCCGGGCGTGGCCAGCCGACCATCACCCGGGTCAAGTACAGCCCTGGCGCCGCAGTGCCGGAAGGGCTGTACATCAACGTCAGCTTCCCGACCCGTTTCGCCAACAGCGCGCAGCCGGTGCGCGAGCTGGTCTCGTTCCGCTTCGACGAAGACCAGGTCTGGCGCCTGGCCGGTTACAGCCTGCGCGCGTCGGCACCCTGAGGAGATGAACGATGGCAACTGAGCTGACAATGCTGGCCTGGTCGATCGTGCTGGGCTTCGTCTACATCTTCGCCACCTCCACCGTGGTCACCCGCGAGCGCGGGATGAAGTGGAATGCCTCGGCACGGGATGGCGATGCAAAGCCGCTCAGCGCGCTGGCCGGTCGCCTGCAGCGTGCGCAGGCCAACTTCCTGGAAACCTTCCCGTTCTTTGCCGCCGCCGCGATCGCAGTGGTCGTGGCCGGGCGCAGCAACGACACCACGGCGCTGGCTGCGCAGGCCTACTTCTGGGCGCGCGTGGTCTACCTGCCGCTGTATGCCGCAGGCGTGCCCTACGTGCGCAGCCTGGTCTGGCTCGTATCGCTGCTGTCGATCCTGGCGCTGGTGTTCGCACTGCTGTAGCCGGGCCTGATCCAGATCAAGGCCAGTCATGCGCGCGGCGCTATGCTGGCCCGGACTGAATCAACGGCAGGAGGCGCGCATGCGCAGGATGGACGTGGTGGTGGTCGGCGCCGGACCGGCGGGCCTGTGCTTCGCGCGTGCGCTGGCCGGCAGTGGCCTGCAGGTCGGGCTGGTCGAAGTTCAGCCGCGCCAGGCCCTGGCCGACGCCGCCTTTGATGGCCGCGAGATCGCGTTGACCCATGCCTCGCGGCAGAGCATGGAGCAACTGGGGCTGTGGCAGCGCCTGCCGCAGGCCGAAGTCGCCGAGCTGCGCGATGCCAGGGTGATGAACGGCGGCTCGCCGTTCGCGCTGACCTTTGCCAGCAGCCAGGCCGATGGTCAGCCGCTGGGCTGGCTGGTGCCCAACCATCTGATCCGCCGCGCCGCCTGGGATGCCGTGCAGGGCCAGGATGGGCTGGAGCTGTTCGATGGGCGCAAGGTGCTGGGCGTGCAGGCCGATGCGCAGGGCCACGTGGTCAGACTCGATGACGGCAGTCAACTGCACGCGCGCCTGCTGGTCGCGGCTGACAGCCGCTTCTCCGCCACCCGCCGCATGCTCGGCATCGGTGCGCAGATGCGCGACTTCGGCAAGTCGATGCTGGTATGCCGCATGCAGGTCGAGCGCGACCATCGCCACACGGCCTGGGAATGGTTCGGCTACGGCCGCACCATGGCGCTGCTGCCGCTCAACGAGGGCCAGGCATCGGCGGTGATCACGCTGCCGCCGCGGCAGATCGAAGAATTGCTGGCGATGGACGAGGTGGCTTTCGGCGAGGCCATCAGTGCCTGCTTCGAGCATCGCCTGGGCCGCATGCAGCCGGTGGCCACGCCGCAGGCGTATCCGCTGGTGGGGGTGTACGCGCACCGCTTCGTCGGCGAGCGTTCGGCGCTGATCGGCGATGCGGCGGTGGGCATGCATCCGGTCACCGCGCATGGCTTCAACCTGGGACTGGCCAGTGCGCAGCGGCTGGCACAGGGCATCGTCGCGCAGCAGCGGCGCGGTGCCGACATCGCCGCCGCCGGCATGCTGGCCAGCTACCAACGCGGTCATCGGTTTGCGTCTCGGCCGCTGTACGAGGCCACCAACGCGATCGCCAGCCTGTACACCGACGATCGTCGCCCGGCACGCCTGCTGCGGGCCGCGGGCCTGCGCGTGGCGCAGGCCGTGGCACCGTTCAGGCAGCTGATTGCCTCGCACCTGACCCAGCGCGTAGCCTGAACATTCTCGGATCAGCCAGCGGCCAGCACGCGGATCTGGCTGTCGGCGAACTCGACCACCTGGCCTGCGCGGATCTTGCAGGCCTTGCGCAGTTCGACCTCACCGTCGACCCGCACCTGGCCCTCGCTGATGACCATCTTGGCCTCGCCGCCGCTGGTGACCAGGTCGGCTAGCTTCAGCAGCTGCTTGAGTTCGACGTAGTCGCCGTCGAGGTCGAATTCGAGAATCTGCATGGAGCGAGGGGTCCTGGAAAGAGGGCGCAGGCCAGCGGCCGGGCCGGGGAGCGGGCACGTATTGTGCGCCAGCACGGGGCACGACGGCACGCGCATGGAAAGCTGTACGCCTCGTTCAGGATCAATGCGGTATCATTCCGCTCTGAGCGAGTGAAATCTCCTCCGACCGAGCAGCGCCAGGGCACGCGATAAGAAGGGCGCCCAAAGCGCGGACCATCACCCTTTTTATCGCACTGCCAGGAAGACGGCAGTGCCTTCGGAGTTCCCCATGTCCCAAGATTCCCAAGCGCCGCTGCAGTTCGCGCAGCTCGGCCTGTCCGAGCCCGTGATGCAGGCGGTCACCGCCATCGGCTACGAAACCCCGTCGCCGATCCAGGCCGCCACCATCCCGGCGATGCTGGAAGGCCGCGACGTGCTGGGCCAGGCCCAGACCGGTACCGGCAAGACCGCTGCGTTCGCACTGCCGGTACTGTCCAACATCGACCTGCAGCAGATCAAGCCCCAGGCCCTGATCCTGGCGCCGACCCGCGAACTGGCCATCCAGGTTGCCGAGGCGTTCCAGTCCTATTCGTCGAAGATCCCGGGTTTCCGCGTGCTGCCGGTGTACGGCGGCCAGCCGTACGGCCAGCAGCTGTCGGCCCTGCGCCGTGGCGTGCACATCGTGGTCGGTACTCCCGGCCGCGTGATCGATCACCTGGACCGCAGCACCCTGGACCTGTCCGAGCTGAAGACCCTGGTGCTGGACGAAGCCGATGAAATGCTGCGCATGGGCTTCATCGACGATGTCGAAGCCGTGCTGAAGAAGCTGCCGGAGCAGCGCCAGGTGGCCCTGTTCTCGGCGACCATGCCGCCGCAGATCCGCCGCATCGCTCAGACCTACCTGCAGGACCCGGTGGAAGTGACCATCGCGGCCAAGACCACCACCTCGGCCAACATCCGCCAGCGCTACTGGTGGGTGAGCGGCATGCACAAGCTGGACGCGCTGACCCGCATCCTGGAAGTCGAGCCGTTCGACGCGATGATCATCTTCGCGCGCACCAAGGCCGGCACCGAAGAACTGGCCAGCAAGCTGCAGGCGCGTGGCCTGGCCGCTGCCGCCATCAACGGTGACATGCAGCAGGCCCAGCGCGAGCGCACCATCGCCATGCTGAAGGAAGGCAAGCTGGACATCCTGGTCGCCACCGACGTGGCCGCGCGCGGCCTGGACGTGGAGCGCATCAGCCACGTGCTGAACTACGACATCCCGTACGACACCGAAAGCTACGTGCACCGCATCGGCCGTACCGGTCGTGCCGGCCGCAGCGGCGAGGCGATCCTGTTCGCCACCCCGCGCGAGAAGGGTATGCTGCGCCAGATCGAGCGCGCCACCCGCCAGCCGATCGAAGAGATGCAGCTGCCGAGCGTGGAAGCGGTCAACGACACCCGCATCAACAAGTTCACCTCGCGCATCAGCGAAACCCTCGGCGCCGGCGGCCTGGACTTCTACCGCCAGCTGCTGGAGCGCTTCGAGAACGAGCAGAACGTGCCGGCCATCGAGATCGCCGCCGCGCTGGCCAGGATGCTGCAGGGCGATACCCCGTTCCTGCTGCAGCCGCCGGTGCGTGCCCCGCGTGAAGAGCGCGCGCCGCGCGAGCGCTTCGACCGCAACGAGCGGGGTCCGCGCTTCGAGCGTGGCCCGCGCCGTGACGACGCCGAAGGTGGTTTCGAGCAGCGTCCGCGCCGTGAGGTTCCGCCGCGTGGTGCACCGGAGCAGGGCATGGAGACCTACCGTATTTCGGTCGGTCACCAGCATGGCGTGAAGCCGGCCAACATCGTCGGCGCCATCGCCAACGAAGCCGGCCTGGAAAGCCGTTTCATCGGCCGCATCGACATCCACGACGACTTCTCGCTGCTGGACCTGCCGGCACAGATGCCGCCGGACGTGCTGTCGCACCTGCAGAAGGTGTGGGTGTCCGGCCAGCAGCTGCAGATGCGTGCGCTGGCTCCGGGTGAAGACACCAACCCGGCCCCGCGCCCGTTCAAGCCGCGCTTCGACAAGCGTGGTCCGGGCGGCCCGGGTGGCCCGCGTCGTGGCGGCCCGGGTGGTCCGGGTGGCCATGGGGGCGACCGCGGCGGTGACCGCGACAGCCGCCCGCCACGTCGTGATGGCTTCAAGCCGCGCGGCCCGCGCAGCTTCTAAGCCGCACCCGCAGCCGTCCAGAGCAACGCCAGCCCCCGGGCTGGCGTACAGGAAAAAGGGGACGGAGGGGATTAAGTCGTATATGGCAGGCCATGCGCTTATGCCGAAAACGACTTAATCCCCTCCGTCCCCTTTTTCGCATGGTCAACACATTGCCGGTCATAGGCTGGGCCGGTTCCAAAGGAGGTTGTCACCGCGGCACATTCGGGGGGATCCGGGATGGGTAGGAGTGGCACGGACCAAAAGAGCCGGCGGGTGCCGATGACCCGGGGGCTGGGACTGCGATTCGCGTTGTTGACCGGCATGGCGATCGGACTGGTCGCACTGTCGGCGTTGATCCAGGAACTGCAGGCGGCCTCCACCGCCTGGATCGCCGGCCAGGGATACTGGTCGCGTGGTCAGCAGGATACGACCGCCGCGCTCAGCCGCTACCTGGCGCGCGGCAATGGCCAGGATCTGGACGACGCACGCCGGGCTCTGCAGGTGCCGTTGGGCGATCTGCAGGCGCGGTTGGCGCTGGAACAGGCGGAGCCTGACGAAGAGAAGGCCCGGCAGGGCTTCCTGCAGGGGGGCAACGCGCACGCCGACATTCCGCGCCTGGTGTTTTCGTTCCGCTACGCGCGCGATATCGGTGCCTTCCGCGAAGCGACCGCGTTATGGCGGCAGACCGACGGGGACCTGATGGCGCTGCAGCGCCTGGTCGATGAGTTGCAGCGGCGGCACGAGGGTGGCCCCTTGCCGGCGGCCACGCGTGACCAGTACCTGCAGCAACTGCGTGATCTCGACCGCCGGATGCAGGTGCAGAGCCAGGCGTTCTCGCAGGCGCTACTGCGGATGGCGACGCTGGTGAGGCTGGCCACGTTGATGGTCGCGGGCCTGTCGGTGCTGGCGATCAGCCTGATGGCGGTGGCCCTGGCGCGCCGCGTCGGCGAGGACCTGACCGAACACGAGAGCCGCTTCCGCGCAGCGTTCTACCAGGCCAACGTCGGTATGCTCAAGCTCGATACCGAAGGCAAGGTGATCGAGGCCAACCAGGCGATGGCCGACATCCTCGATCATCGCCGCGACGTGCTGCTGCAGCTGTCGCTGGCTGACCTGCTGATGGACGGCGAGCTGGTCATTGACGGGGTGGGGCGCATCGATTGGGACCGCCAGCTGCGCCCGAGCGAACTGCGCTTCCGCCGTCGTGATGGCAGCCTGGTCTGGGGCCGCTGGAGCGGCACCGGTGTGCGCAGCGCCGGCGGCGGCCTGTCGGTGTTCGCGATCATCGAAGACGTGAGCCAGAACCATGCACTGGCGCGCGAGATCGAGCACCACGCCAGCCACGACCCGCTGACCGGCCTGATCAACCGGCGCGAGATCGAACGCCTGCTGGAACGCGCGCTGCTGCAGGTGCGCAGCGAAGGTGGCACGCACGCGCTGTGCTACATCAACCTGGACCATTTCAAGCTGGTCAATGACAGCTTCGGCCATGCCGCCGGCGACCAGATGTTGCGCAGCTTCGCCGATTACCTGGTGGCGGCGGTGCGCGATGGTGACTGGGTGGGCCGGCTGGGTGCGGACGAGTTCGCGGTGTTCCTCGCCCATGCCGGGCAGGACGAGGCCAAGCGCGTGCTGCAGCGGGTGATCCGCAATCTGGGGCAGGCGACGTTCCCGGTGAGCGAGGGCAGCCCGCAGTTGAGCTGCAGCATCGGCGTGGTCGAGGTCAGCGCCGATGCACCGGATGTGAACTGGTTGATGAGCGCCGCCGACAGTGCCTGCTATGCGGCCAAGCAGGCCGGGCGCAACCGCGTGCACTGCTTCAACGAGAACCGCATGGCGCTGGAGGAACGGCGCCGGGAAGCCGAGCGGCTGCAGGGCGTCAGCCTGGCCATGGCCGAGAACCGCATGGTGCTGTACGCGCAGCGTATCGCACGCGTCGGCGATCCCAGCTACCTGCACTACGAGGTGCTGGTGCGCATGCGCGGCAGCGATGGCAGCCTGCACCTGCCGGGCCAGTTCATGCCGGCGGTGGAGCGCTATGGCATGGCCGTGGCGCTGGACCGGCACGTGCTCGGCCTGCTGTTCCGGCACCTGCAGGTATGCCCGGCGCATGTGCGGCAGCTGGGACTGTGCAACGTCAACGTGTCGGCGCAGTCGATCGCCGAGCCCGGCTTCCTCGCCTTCGTCTGCGACCTGCTGGAGCGCAATCGCGCGCTGGCCTCCAAGCTGTGCTTCGAGATCACCGAGACCGCCGCGATCAGCAACCTCAGCCAGGCGCGCGCGTTCATCGATGCGGTGAAGGCGCGCGGCTGCCGGATGGCGCTGGACGATTTCGGCTCCGGGCTGTCCTCGTTCGGCTACCTGCGCCAGCTGCCGGCCGACATCCTGAAGATCGACGGGGCCTTCGTGCGCGACATGGATACCGATCCGGTCAGCCACGCCACCGTGCGCGCGATCAGTGAACTGGGGCGCGAGCTGCAGATGGAGGTGGTGGCCGAATGGGTGGAGACCGCCGAAGTCGCCGCCGCGCTGACCCGGCTTGGGGTGCAGGGCCTGCAGGGCTATGCGGTCGAGCGACCGCAGCCACTGGAACGGATGACCCTGGCCGACCTGCGGCCGGTGCGCCTGGTGGCCGTGAAAGGTCCTCCCGCCGCAGGCTGAATGCTCTGCGGCGACTTTGGTCTACACATGCGTTGCAGCCGCGGCTGCGATAATGCGCGCCAGGGGCGACGCGCAGTGGGCGCGGGCGTAAGCAGGAACAGGACGTGGCGTGGGCGGCAGGCAGTGGCAGTACGGAACAGGGGCGGTGCTGGTCGTGCTGCTGGTGTGGTTGGCAACGCCGTGGCCACTGTGGGCCGCCGCCGCCGAAGCCGGCCGCGATTACCTGCTGGTCGGCGCAGCCACCGATGAACCCACTCCACATCGCGCATGCACGCCGGGCATGCTGGCCGGTCACCGGCAGCAGGTGCAGGTGCCTGCGCCGCCGGGCGGCTGGTCGGGGCAACCGCAGGCCCTGGACGTGTTCAATGTGTTCGCTGGCGAAGTCCGCGTGCAGTATGGCGATCGCGAGATCTGCGGCAACATGCACGATGCCCGTACCCGAGACTCACGCTTCCGCGCGGGCGTCGGGCTGGTGGCGGTGCCGCCAGCGGGCAGTCACGATCCCTTCCTGGTGTCGTGGCAGACGCCGTTGAAGGCGCGCTGGGTACCCACCCTTCGGCTGGGTGCGCCCAGTCCCGTGCAGCAGAACGATACCGCCCGCCTGCTGGTGCGCGCGGCCTGCATCGCCGTGGCGATCGCACTGGCGTTGTCGGCACTGATGGCCTTCCTCACCACCCGCGACCGCAGTTCCCTGGTCTACATCGCCGGTACCACCGTACTGGTGCTGTGGCAGGCCATCCTCGGTGGCCTCAGCGGCTATCCGGAACCCTGGCTGCCGGTGGGCGAGCGCGGTGCCTGGTGGCTGCTGGCGTTGACTGCGGCCACGCAGGCCCTGGTGCTGCCGGCGCTGTGGCGGCTGAATGGCGGTGATCGCCTGTTGCCGCGTTCGCGTCCGTTCCAGCTGCTGGCGCTTTGGGGATTGCTGGTGTTGGCTGCACTGGTGCCCTGGCTGCCATGGGACAGCCTGGCCTGGGTGGCGCAGGGCCTGCAGGTGTCCTATCTGCTGGGCTGTGGCCTGGCGTTGATGGTCGGGGTGTGGGCGCGGCTGCGCGGTGACCGCTGGGCGCAGGCGGGGCTGGCGGCGCTGGCGCCGATGCTGGTGTTGATCCTGGCCGACGCCTGCCGCGCGGCGTGGTTGCTGGAATACCGCGTGGAGGCCCTGCAGCTGGCGGTGACCTGGCTGCTGATGATGGCAGCCTACGCACTGAACCAGCGGCTGGGCCGCCTGCGCCAGCAGCGCGATGAACTGCGCCAGCTGGCCGAGACCGATGGCCTGACCGGCCTGCCCAACCGCCGTGCCGGCCTGCAGCAGCTGGCCCGCCACCTTGAGCGGGTTGACCGCGAGCGTGGCCCGCTGGTGATCGGCTTCCTCGATATCGATCTGTTCAAGGACATCAATGACCGCCATGGCCACGCCGTGGGGGACCAGGTGCTGGTGGCGGTGGCACGCGCATTGCGTGCCGCGGTACGCAGCCAGGACCAGGTGGTGCGGATGGGTGGCGAAGAGTTCCTGCTGCTGATGCCGGGCATGCCGCGGGAGGCGGCGTCGGCGCGCCTGGATCGCCTGCGCCAGCACATCACGGAAGCGGCCCGGGCGCTGCAGGTGCCCGGCCTGGAGGTCACCGCCAGCATCGGCCTGGCGCAGTGGCGGCCGGGCGAGGACGACCTCGCCGCGCTGCTGCGCCGGGCCGACCATGCCATGTACGTGGCCAAACGTGCCGGCCGCAACCGGGTGTTCGACGGCGAAGAACTCGATCCACCCGGCCTGGCATGAAGCGCGGCGGGCGGCGATGCCGGATAATAGGGCGATGACCACCCGACTCAACAAACACATCGCCGACACCGGCTTCTGCTCCCGCCGCGAGGCCGATCGCCTGATCGCCGCCCGCCGGGTCACCGTCAACGGCCATCCGGCCGGCACCGGCGCGGTGGTGGGCGAGGAAGACCAGGTGCTGGTGGACGGCCAGCCGCTGCGCGCGCGCGTGGCCCGCAAGCCCGGCGCCCGCCGCCACGTCTACATCGCGCTGAACAAGCCGGTCGGCGTCACCTGCACCACCGAGACGTCGGTCAAGGGCAACATCGTCGACTTCGTCGGCCATGAACAGCGCATCTTCCCGATCGGCCGCCTCGACAAGGACTCCGAAGGCCTGATCCTGATGACCAGCAACGGCGACATCGTCAACCAGATCCTGCGTGCCGAGAACGGCCACCAGAAGGAGTATCTGGTGGCGGTCAACAAGCCGGTCACCGATGAGTTCCTGCGCGGCATGGCCCGGGGCGTGCGCATCCACGACCAGATGACGCTGCCGTGCAAGACCACGCGCATCGCCAAGTTCGGTTTCCGCATCACCCTGCAGCAGGGCCTGAACCGGCAGATCCGCCTGATGGCCGCCGAGTTCGGCTATCGCGTTACCCAGCTGCGCCGCGTGCGCATCGACAACATCAAGATTGGCGCGCTGAAGCCGGGCCAGTGGCGCAACCTGACCGAGCAGGAGCTGCAGGGCCTGCTGCCGAAGCAGCTGGACTGGTAGTGCCGGCCGCTGGCCGGCTGCAATGGGCGCGCGATGTATCCGGGATGCCGGCCAACGGCCGGCACGACCCGCCATGCGGATTGCGCACCGGCATCCGCTAGACTTCGCGGTGACCTGCCGGAACGTGACGTTGCATGATCAAGCCCGACAAGCCCGCCAACGAAGCCCTTCGGCTCGAGGCGCTGTATCGCTACCGCATCCTCGATTCGGAGCGTGAAAAATCCTTCGACGACCTGGTGGTGATCGCCAAGGCGGTCTGCGGCACCTCGATGGCGGCGGTGACCCTGATCGATGTCGAACGGCAATGGTTCAAGTCGATCCAGGGCATCGATGCGGCGGAAAACCTGCGCAGCGAATCGATGTGTGGCCATGCCATCCTGCAGCCGCAGCAGATCATGGTGGTCGAGGATGCGCTGCAGGATGTGCGCTTCCACGACAATCCGGTGGTGGTCGGCGATCCGCACATCCGCTTCTATGCCGGCGCGCCGCTGATCAGCTCCGACGGCTTGCCGCTGGGTACGCTGTGCGTGTTCGACGCACAGCCGCAGCACCTGGCCAGCGACAAGGCCGAGGCGCTGGCCGCACTGTCGCGGCAGGTGATGCTGGTGATGGAATTGCGCCGTTTCGCGCTGGACATCCAGAACCACATGCTGGAACGCGATGATTACGAGCGCCTGCTGTCGGAGTACCACGACGTGCTGCTGGCGCAGAACGCCGACCTGGCCGAGCAGAGCCGCACCGATGCGCTGACCGGCCTGCCGAACCGCCGCGCGATGGCTGCGGCGCTGGACGAGGCCGTGGCGGCGACCGGGGATCAGCCCGCTGAGGCCTGCGTCGCGCTGCTGGATATCGATCATTTCAAGCACATCAACGACTTCCAGGGCCACGCTACCGGCGACCGCGTGCTGGCCGAACTGGGCGCACTGCTGCGTTCGCACTTTGCCGGCCGTGGCATGGCGGCGCGTTATGGCGGCGAGGAGTTCGTGGCAGTGATGCCCGCAACCGACCTGCGCACCGCCGAACTTCAGTGCGAGTTCCTGCGCCTGGCCGTGGCCGACCTGCCACTGGGCTTCCCGGTCACGATCAGTATCGGCATCGCCCAGCACCAGCCCGGTGAAAGCGTGGACGACACGCTGGCACGTGCCGACAAGGCGCTGTACCGGGCCAAGGGCAATGGCCGCAACAGGGTGGAAGTGGCGGGCTGAAGCGCCCCGCCCGGTAGATCCACGCCGTGCGTGGATGCTCTTCCCGATTCACATCGCGTCGCAGCTCCTGCGATCAAAAGCGGGCAGCATGACGCCCTGTTTTCCCGGACGCCGACCATGTTGCAGACCCTGGCCATCGCCCACTATCGCTCGCTGCATGGGCTGGTACTGCCGCTGCAGCAGTTGAATGTGGTGACCGGTGACAACGGCAGTGGCAAGTCCAGCCTCTACCGCGCGCTGCGCCTGCTGGCCGAGACTGCTCAGGGTGGCGTCGCGGCGGTGCTGGCCCGCGAAGGAGGGCTGGGTTCGGCGCTGTGGGCAGGTCCCGAATCCATCGATCGCAGGGTTGCGGCTGGCGGGATTCCGCTGCAGGGCGGGCTCCGGCAGGCGTCGGTGGGGCTGAAGCTGGGCTTCACTACCGAAGAATTGGGCTATGCCGTCGATCTCGGCTACCCGCCGCCGAGCCGTTCGGCGTTTGCGCTGGATCCGCAGATCAAGGCCGAGGCGATTTGGGCGGGGCCGTTCCTGCGCAGCGCCAACCTGCTGGTCGATCGTCGCGGGGCGATGGTGCGGCAGCGCCATGCGCGCGGTTGGGATCTGGTGGATGACCGGTTGTCGCTGTTCGACAGCCTGTTCACCCAGGTCGGCGATCCGCAGCGCATGCCCGAAACGATCACGCTGCGTGAGTACATCCGATGCTGGCGCTTCTACGACCATTTCCGCAGCGATGGCGATGCCCCGGCGCGGCAACCGGCGATGACCACGCGCACGCCGGTGCTGCATCACGATGGCAGGGACCTGGCGGCGGCCTGGGTGACCATCCTCGAGATCGGTGACCCGGTTGCGTTGGCACGCAGCGTCGAAGACGCGTTCCCGGGCGCCACGGTCGGTTTCGAGGAGCTGGATGGACGCCTGGCGCTGCGCTTTCACCAACCCGGGTTGCTGCGGCCATTGTCGATGGCCGAGCTCTCCGACGGCACGCTGCGCTTCCTGCTGCTGGCGGCGGCGCTGCACACGCCACGCCCACCGCCGCTGATGGTGCTCAACGAACCGGAGACCAGCCTGCATCCGGACCTGCTGCCGGCGCTGGCGCGGCTGATCATCGCAGCCAGTGCGCGCAGCCAGGTATGGGTGGTGTCGCACGCCAGCCGGCTGATCGCGGCGCTGGAACAGGCGCCAGGGTGCCATTCGCTGCATCTGTACAAGGAACAGGGCCGCACGCTGTTGAGCGGGCAGGGCCTGCTGGATGCGCCGGCCTGGCATTGGCCGCAGCGTTGATGCGGCCATCCACGCCATGCGTGGATGCACTCAATCGGCGATGTTGCGCGCTTCGGCCGTGCCAAGGATTTCCGGATGCTGCACCGGCTTGCGGCGGTTCAGCAGCGGATGCAGGAACACCGCGCCGACGATGATCGCCACGCCCAAGTAGAACCACGGGGTGACTTCGTGCTGCTCGCGCAGCAGCACCACCGCCAGTACCACCGCATAGACCGGCTCCAGGTTGGTCACCAGCTGCACCGTGTAGGCACTCAGGTGGCGCAGCGCGACCAGGGCCAGGGCGAACGGCAGCAGCGTGCAGAACCCGGCCAGCACCAGCAGCAGGATCCCGTCGTGCAGATTCGGGACCACCCACAGCGGGCTGGCCAGCGCCGGCAGCAGGTAGGGCATCAGCGGCGCCAGCAGGGTCAGGGTGAGCGCGCCGGCACCCAGCTCCAGCGCGGTGACCGTGAGCGGATCGGCATGGCTGACCATGCGCTTGTTGAGCGAACCGAACACCGCCACCAGCAGCGCCGAGATCGCGCCGATCAACACACCCAGGCGCATGCCATCGGGCACGCCACCGACCACCAGCGCAACACCCGGCAGCACCGCCAGGCCGAACGCCAGCTCACGCAGCTGGAACGGCCGCTTGGCCACCCACGGCTCGATGATCGAGGTGAACACCGGTGCCAGTGCGATGCAGGTGGCAGCCACCGAGGCATTGGCCAGCTTCACCGCGCCGTAGAACGTCAGCCAGTGCAGGGCGACCAGCGCGCCGATGCCGGCGTAGCCGGCGACCAGCCGCGGGGGCAGGGTGCGCAACCCGCGCCAGACCCGCGGCAGCAGGGCCAGCATCGCCGTCACCAACAGCATGCGCCACCACACCAGCGGCAGTGCGGGCAGGGTGATCAGCTTGCCGAGGATGGCCGTGATGCCCCACAGCAGGACACAGAAATGGATCTGCCACAGCGCTTTGCGGGTATCGGGTGTGCTCATCGGCCTATTGTGAGGCAATCGCGCGGCTGTCGGCGATGACTGTGGCATGCTCGCGGAAACCCCCCAAGGGAACCCTGCAATGGCTGCCAACCGCTCCGCCCTGCGTGCATGGGCAGCCCTGACTGCACTGGTGGCCGCCACCTCGCTGCTGCTGCAATACCTGTTGTTGCTACGCGGCCCCGGGGCGGCTGCCGGGGTCGGCATGGCGACGCTGCGCTTCGTTGGTTACTTCACGATTCTCAGCAACCTGGCGGTGTGCCTGGGATGCGTCAGGCTGATCCGTGCGGGTGTGCTGAACACCACTGTCGCCGCGGTGATCGGGTTGTGCATCGGGGTGACCGCGTGCATCTACGTGCTGGCGTTGCAGGGGCTGTGGCAGCCCACCGGGCTGCAATGGTGGGTCGATGCCGGCCTGCACTACGCTGTGCCGGCGCTGTACCTGCTCGGGTGGTGGTGGCTGCTGCCGCATGGGGCGCTGCGCTGGCACGCGCTGGGCGGCGTGCTGCTGGTACCACTGGTCTACCTCGGCTGGGCGATGCTGGTCGCTGCAATGACCGGACAGGCGCCGTATCCATTCCTCGAACTGCAACGCCTGGGCCTGGCGGCCTTCCTGCTCAACGTGCTGCGCGTTGCGGGCGTGTTCGTGGTGGGCTGGACCCTGCTGTGGGGGCTGGACCGCTGGCGCCGTCGATGAGGCGCTGCAGGGCCATCGCTGCCGCCGGATTGCGGGCCTTGCCGGCACCGATGCACAGCAGGTAGACCTCGCGCGGGGTCTCCGGGGCGGGCCCGGCCAGGCAGGGCAGGTCGTCCACCGGCTCGCCGCGTGACCAGCGTCGTGCGCGTTCAGCCCAGCGCTGCTGGACGGACGCAGGCAGGCCCTCGTTCAAGCGGGCCTGGCTGCGCTTGATCCGCGCGTAGACGAAGCCAGCACTGACATCGCCATGCAATGGCGCCTCGTCGCTGTCCTCGATCACCAGTGCCACGCCGTGGCGGCGCGCGGCGGCGACCAGAGCCGGTCCATGTGCCTTTGCGTTGCGCACTTCCAGAGCGTGCTGCAACGGCACGCCCTCGAGCTGCTTCGGCAGCTGCGCCATCAGCGCTTCCAATGCATCGGCGTCGGCCGGATGGTGCGGATCGAACTGCCACAGCAGCGGGCCGAGCCGGTCACCGAGTGCAAGTGCCGCCTGCAGGAACGGCGTGGCCGCTTCCACGGTGCTGGACAGGTCGCGGCGCTGCACCAGGTAGCGTGGCGCCTTCATCGAGAAACGGAAGCCTTCCGGCGTCTGCGCGGCCCACTGCGCGCACTGGGCCGCAGTGGGCGTGCGGTAGAAGGTGCCGTTGATCTCGATGCAGCGCAGGGCGCGGCTGGCATGGGCCAGTTCCTCGCGCTGCGGCAGTCCCACCGGATAGAACATGCCGCCGCGCCACTCGGGAAACACCCAGCCGCCGATACCGCAGCGGATCGCCATCCGGCCGGCAGCGGTCACTGGCTGTGGTCCTCGCGCCAGGGGTCGTAGCTGCCGAACCACCACAGGTAGCCTTCAGGATCGGCACAGGCGTAGCCGCGGCCACCGTAGTCCTGGTCGGCAATGTCGATGACGATGCGCGCTCCAGCCGCCTTGGCCCGCGCATGGTGCGCATCGACATCGGTGACGATCACGCAGGCACTCTGGGTCTGGCGGCCGCCGACTTCTCCGGGCAGAACCGCGTGTTCGCTCCACGCGCTCTGGTTGTTGGCCGAACCGAGCATGATCATGCCGTTGCCGAAGGTCAGCTGCGCATGGAAGACCGTATCGCCATCGGCATACACGGCCTGGGCATGGAAGCCGAAGGCCCGCTGCAGCCAGTCGATGGCGGCCAGCGCGTCGCGGTAGCGCAGGCACGGAATGATGGTGGAGCCGTTGCTTGGTTGGCCGTTCCCGCCCATGACACCCCTCCTATGGCACGGGGCAGGGTGCATCGGCGACCGTTACCATCCTGCGAAACCCCGGTGACGGCCTGCACATGGCCGCTACCCCTGTTCGGAGATGGTGCTGGATGAAAACCTGGATCGGAGGAGCCGTGCTGCTGGCGTGCACGACCATGGCCAATGCGGCGACCCCGCAGCAGCTGCAGGACCTGGATGCGACCGTCGAGCGCGTGCGCACGCAGTTCGACGTGCCCGGCATCGCCGTGGCCGTGGTCAAGGATGGCCAGGTGGTGCTGGAACGTGGCTGGGGCGTGCGCGAGCAGGGCAAGCCGGAGCCGGTGCAGGCCGACACCCTGTTTGCCATCGCTTCCAATACCAAGGCGTTCACCGCCACCTCGCTGAACCTGCTGGCCGAGGACGGCAAGCTGAAGATGGATGACAGGGTGATCGACCACCTGCCGTCGTTCCGCATGTCCGATCCGTTTGTGACCGGGCAGATGACGATCCGCGACCTGCTGTCGCATCGCAGCGGGCTGAGCCTGGGCGCCGGTGACCTGCTGTTCTGGCCGGCCACCTCCTACAGCAACGCCGAAGTCGTGGAGCGACTGGGCAGGGTGCCGCTGAAGGGCGGCTTCCGCGAGAGCTATGCGTACGACAACATCCTGTACGCGGTCGCCCAACAGGTGATCGAACGCGTGTCCGGCATGAGCTACCAGCAGTTCCTGCAGACGCGCATCTTCGACAAGGTGGGGATGGCCGGCACGCGCTACAACGCCGACCACCTGAAGCCAGGTGACAAGGCGGCGGTCGGCCACGCCAAGTACGATTTCAAGGACCTGCGCACCGTCGCACCACTGACCTGGTCGAACAATGCCGGCGCCGGTGGCATCTATTCCAGCGCGCACGACATGGCGCGCTGGATGCAGGTGCAGCTGGCCGAAGGCAAGCTGGCCGACGGCACGCCGTTGTTCAGCGAGAAGAGCCAGCAGCAGATGTGGCGGATGATCACCCCGCAGTCGATCCCGGCACCGAGCGTGCCGGAGCTGGCACCGGCGCGGGCCAACTTCGCCGGCTATGGCGAAGGCTGGAGCCTGAGCGACTACCGTGGCCGGAAACTGGTCTGGCATACCGGTGGCTGGCCGGGCATGGTCTCGCGGTTGACACTGGTGCCGGGCGAGAAGCTGGGCGTGGTGGTGCTGACCAACCAGGAAGTGGGCGCGGCGTTCAATGCGATCACCCTGAGCGTGCTTGACGCTTACCTGGGCGGAGAAAAGCACGATTGGGTGGACGCCTATGCCAAGGCCGTGGCCAAGGGCCAGGACAAGGCCGACGAGGCCTGGGCCAAGCACCAGAGCGCACGCGACAAGGGCAGCCGGCCATCGCTGGCGCTGGCCGGCTACACCGGCAGCTTCCGTGACCGCTGGTATGGCGACATGCAGATCAGCGCCGAGGGCAAGGGCCTGCGCCTGCGCTTTGCGAAGACCGCGCAGCTGAGCGGGCGCCTGGAGCACTGGCAGCATGACACCTTCATCGTGCGCTGGGACGACCGTTCGCTCAACGCCGATGCGTTCGTGAACTTCAGCCTGGACCCGGATGGCAAGGTGCGCGAGGTGCGCATGCAGCCGATTTCCGATCTGACCGATTTCAGTTTCGATTTCCAGGACCTGCTGTTCACCCCGGTCAAAGAATGAGGGTAGTGCCGGCCGCTGGCCGGCAACCTCATGATCCCTGGAAACGTCGCGAGGTTGCCGGCCAGCGCCCGGCACTACCGGCGCCGCGGCATCGTCGGCCGGCGTACACATCCGGCGTGGGATACTCCGCCGGCTATTGATGGCGAGGGAATGCGATGTTCCGTTGGTTTGAATCCCTGATCCCGGTGTTCCCGCCCGTGGACGGGCGCATGCCGCCGCGCAAGGTGCTGCCGTTCTACCTGCACTACCTGCGCCCGGTCTGGCCGGTGCTGCTGGCGACCCTGATCGCCGGCCTGCTGCTGGCGCTGGTGGAAGTGGCCATGTTCGATTACCTGGGCCGCATCGTCGACATGGTCGCCGAGCAGCCCGGTGCCGATTTCTTCAAGCGCCATGCCAATGAACTGGGCTGGATGCTGTTCATCACGGTCATCGCGCGGCCGATCCTGGTGGGCCTGCACAACCTGCTGGTCAACCAGGCCATCGTGCCCGGCCTGAGCAACCGCTCGCGCTGGCTGATGCACAACTACGTGGTGCGGCAGAGCCTGAGCTTCTTCCAGAACGACTTCGCCGGCAGCGTCGCCAACCGGGTCATGCAGACCGGTACCTCGCTGCGCGAGTCAGCGGTGCAGATGGTCGATTCGCTCTGGTACATCGTGGTCTATACCGGCACGGCGCTGTACCTGTTCGCGCAGGCGGACTGGCGGTTGATGGTGCCACTGGTCCTGTGGCTGCTGGCCTATGCGGTGATCATGGTCTACTTCGTGCCGCGCGCGAAGGAACGGGCCTGGATTGCGTCCGAAGCGCGCTCCAAGGCGATGGGTCGCATCGTCGACGGCTACACCAACATTCCCACGCTGAAGCTGTTCGCCCATGGCGGGCGCGAGCAGGCCTACGTGGCCGAGTCGATCCAGGAACTGGCGGTCAAGCACCGCGCGCAGACCCGGGTGACCACCGGCATGGACCTGACCATCGCCATCGTCAACGGTTTCCTGATCGCCGGTACCTGTGGGCTGGCGCTGTGGCTGTGGAATGGCGGGCACATCACCGTCGGTGCGATAACGCTGGCGACCGGCCTGGTGATCCGCATCCACAACATGTCCGGCTGGATCATGTGGACCATCAACGGCATCTTCGAGGACATCGGCACGGTGCAGGATGGCATCACCACCATCGCCCAGCCGCTGACCGTGCAGGACCGCGAGGATGCAGTGCCGTTGCAGGTGACCCGTGGCGGCGTGCATTTCCAGGACATCCACTTCCACTACGGCAAGAAGGGTGGCGTGATCGCAGGCCTGGACCTGGTGGTGAAGCCGGGCGAGAAGATCGGCCTGGTCGGCCCCTCCGGCGCCGGCAAGTCGACCCTGGTCAACGTGCTGCTGCGCCTGTACGACCTGGAAAGCGGCCGCATCCTGATCGATGGTCAGGACATTGCCCACGTTACCCAGGAAAGCCTGCGCCAGCAGATCGGCGTGGTCACCCAGGACACCTCGCTGCTGCATCGCTCGATCCGCGACAACCTGTTGTATGGCCGTCCAGACGCAACCGAGGAGCAGTTGCGCGCTGCCGTGGCCAAGGCGCGTGCCGGAGCCTTCATCGACACGCTGGCGGACGGGCAGGGGCGTCGCGGCTACGACGCGCATGTCGGCGAGCGTGGCGTGAAACTCTCCGGCGGCCAGCGCCAGCGCATCGCCATTGCCCGCGTGCTGCTGAAGGACGCCCCGATCCTGGTGCTGGACGAAGCGACCTCGGCGCTGGACTCGGAAGTGGAAGCGGCGATCCAGGACAGCCTGGATGAGCTGATGGGCGGCAAGACGGTGATCGCGATCGCGCACCGGCTGTCGACCATCGCGCGCATGGACCGGCTGGTGGTGATGGACCAGGGCCGCATCGTCGAGACCGGCAGCCATGCCGAACTGATCGCCGCCGGTGGCCTGTACGCGCGCTTGTGGGCGCGTCAGACCGGGGGATTTGTTGCTGCCGATCAATGATTGCTTTCGGGGGCAGAGCGCTCTCTGCGAGATGGGTCCGCCTCCAGCCAAGTATCCCTTGGGGTCGGATTCCTTTCCGCAGGAAAGGGCTCTGACCCCGACGTGCTTCTGGAGACCTGCATGATCCGCCCCCTACGCTCTCTGCTGTTGGCGCTCGTGCTGGGCATGAGCACTGCGACGGCGATGGCCGCACCCGTTGCGGACGACCAGCTCGAGCAGGTCGTCCTGCTCAGCCGTCACAACCTGCGCGCGCCGGTGGTGGGCGCCGGCGCGCTGGCCAATGCCACTCCGGAGCGCTGGCCAGGCTGGGACGTAGGCGCAGGCGAGCTGACCACCAAGGGCGGCGTGCTGGAGGCCTACATGGGGCGCTACATCGGCCAGTGGCTGCGCCAGGCGCAATTGTTGCCGGCGTCGGGTTGCCCGCAGCAGGCTGACTTCCACGCCCATGCCAACAGCCTGCAGCGTACCCAGGCTACCGCGCAGTTCTTCGTTGCCGGTGCTTTCCCGGGCTGCCATGTTTCGGTCGAACAGCGCATGCCGCTGGGGACGATGGATCCGCTGTTCGACCCGGTGATCCGCCGCGACGACGCGGCATTCCGCACGCGCGCGCTGGAGTCAATGCGGCGAGCGCTGGCCGCAGTGGACCTGGCACCGGCTTTGTCCGTGGTGGAGGAGATCACCCGCTATCCGCAGTCGGCGGCATGCAAGGGGCACGGCAACTGCCATCTGGCGCTGGCCGATACCACCTTCAGTACGGAACCGGGCAAGGAACCACGCGCGTCCGGATCACTGGCGCTGGCCAGCGGGCTGGTCGATGCCTTGTTGATGGAGCACTACCAGGGCAGTGGCATCCCCCGCGAAGGCTGGGGCCGGTTGACCACCGAGGCGCAATGGCAGGCGCTGGCGCAGATCCGCAACCGCTACCAGGACATCCTGTTCGGAACGCCCGAGGTGGCGCGTGATGTGGCCGCTCCGCTACTGACAAGAGTGAATACGTTGTTCGACGACCCGGCGTCGCCGAAGGTGACCCTGCTGGTCGGTCACGATTCCAACATCGGTTCCGTGCTGGCGGCGTTGGGAATCAGCGACTACAGCCTGCCGGGGCAGTACGAGAAGACACCGATCGGTGGCCTGCTGCAGTTCGAACGCTGGCGTGGGCACAGCGGGAGGGCGCACTACCGGCTGGTATATGTCTATCCCACCAAGGAGCAGTTGCGTGACGCGGTGCCACTGAGTGAAATGCAGCCGCCGGTACGGGCGACGCTGGTGCCGCAAGGGTGTGCGAAGACTGGGTGCACTGAAGCGCAGTTTAGGCAACTACTTGGAGCTAAAGTGAGGGCTTTCAGCGGAGATGGCAAAAGGGCTGTCGATGGTGTCTGAAGACCGCAGAGTCCCGTGAACCAAGGCGGGTGCCGACACTTGGATTGCCGCCATTCAATGCCGCTGAATCCGGTGCAACTCGGCGGCATGATGTGTGTGCTCGCTGCCAGGTTCCGGCAGCATTACTTCAACCCTGAAAATGGACTTGGAAAATGAAAAAACAGCTGATCGCGCTTCGTGGCGCCAGCAACTCGGGAAAGAGCTCGACGCTTCTCATGTTTTACCGACTGCTGGCTGCGCACTCTGCCACGCGATTGATTTCGTTTGAGGCTATTGGCCACAAGCTCGACTTCAGTGCAATGGTTCAGATCAATGGATGCAAGATCGGAATTTTCAACCGCGGTGATGTTTCCGGAACCGTGGATGGTCTGATCGACCAACTTGCACAGGCAGGATGCAAGGTGATCGTCTGTGCTGCCCGTTCGAAGGGTGACGTTGGCGATGTGCTGGCCTCGTATGAGCGCAGGTACCAGTTGCAGGAGATTGTCAAAAAGACCGGTGGGGAAGACGAGTCTGATTTTGCACTGGTCAATATGGGCGTCGCGCATGATCTCGCCGCTCGAGTCTACTCAGCAGTGGTCGTCTGAGTTCTCCGTTCCGTCATTTCGGGGCGGCCTGCAGAAACGGCCCGGGTTTGCCCGGGCCGTTCCGTTTCCAACTTACACCACCCCGATCACTCGATCGGCTGGTCCAGCATCAGCTGGCGTGCGAAACGCACCGGCGGTGCGCCGTAGGACAGTACCTGGTCGTGGTACGCCTTCAGGTTGAACTTGTCGCCCAGCTTCTCCTGCACCGCCTTGCGGGTGTCGAAGTGTTCCTGCGCACCGACGAAGTAGGTCGGCAGCTGCGCCGAGGTCAGCTGCGCGCGCACCCACTTGCCGGCCGCTTCGCTTTCCTGCTGGAACGCGTCGTGGGTCATCAGGTGCATCGCCTTCTCGCGATCCCAGTTGTCCACGTGCACGCCCTGGTCGAGGATCGCGTTGGAGATCGTGCGCAGGTAGAACTTCAGCTGCACCAGGTGGAACAGCGGGTCGTTGTTGAGGTAACCCTGCTCCTGCATCATGCGCTCGGTGTAGACCGCCCAGCCTTCGGCGAACAGGCCCGAACGCAGCACCGCACGCAGGGTGGAGGGGAACTTGGCCGAGTGCCAGCCTTCCAGGTAATGGCCCGGGGTGCCTTCGTGGATGCTCAGCAGGTGGATCATGCGCGAGTTGTATTCACGCAGGAACGAGTCGACCTGCTTGTCGTTCCAGTCGTCCGGAATCGGCGACACGGCGTAGAAGGTCTTCAGGTTCTTGTCCAGCGGACCCGGCGAATCGCAGTAGGCCACGGCCACGCCACGCTGGAATTCCGGCATCAGGATGATGTCCACCGGCGCGTCGGGCAGGGTCATCAGATCGTGCTCGCGCACGAACGCGGTGGACTGCTCCAGTGCGGCCTTGGCATCGTCGACCACCTTGTCGCGTGCCGGCTTGTCGGCGTAGGCCAGCTCCAGCGCAGCTTCGATCGCCTTCTGCTGCTGCTCGTCGGTCGGCTGGGCCGGCATCTCCGGCGCACCCGGCTTGTCCTTCAGCACGGTCTGCGCGATGCCGTACATGTCCTCGCGCACACGCTTGAGTTCGGCGCGCGCACGGTCACCGATCTCCTGGCGCGACAGCGAGGAGCTGAGCGCGAACTTCAGCTTCTGGTCGTACTTTTCCGCACCGATGCGGAAGTCGCCCTTGGCGTTCGGCACCAGGGTCTTGTCCAGCCAGGTCTGCTGCTCGTCCACCGCCTTCTTCAGGCCGTCGATGGCCGCCTGCAGGCGCTGCTGGTCGGCCTGCGGCAGTTCGCCGATGTGCGGGGTGATGAAGGTATCGACGATGCTGAGGATGCCCTTGTTCTGCTTGGCCACCGTCTCGGCATGGATCTTCGGAACGCGGGCCGGATCCAGGTTCTCGCGTGCCTGGGCGAAGATCGCCGGCAGCTTTTCCATGCGCGCGGTCGCCGACTTCAGGCGTTCCGGCAGCGGCGCGAACTCGCGGGCCATCAGGCCATAGATCGCGCTGCCGGCGATGCCGTTGTACAGCTGCGGGTCCCACTTGCCGGACTGAAGCACTTCGGCGTTCCAGATTTCCGACTGCAGCTGGTTGCGCAGGATCGCCGCGTCCACCTGGTTCTCGCGGCCCAGCTTGGCCACCTCGATCTTGTCCAGCTCGCCCAGCAGCGCCTTGTAGGCGGCCACGGTCTTCTGCTGGCCGGCGGCGCTCAGGTCGTCCAGTTCGCTGTCGTAGCGGTGGTCACCGATCTGGGTGGCGCTGACCGGCGACAGCTGCATCCAGGTGTCCAGGGCGCGCTTGGACAGATCGGCGAAGGCGGCATCGACCGCCGCATCACCGGCCTGCTGGCTGGCGGCCGGGGTGGAAGCGTTGGTCGGGGCGTCGGCAGGCTGGCAACCGGCCAGCGCAGCGACCAGGGCGAGGGCAAGAAGATGCGGGCGCATCGGCATTCCTGTACGGGGTCAAACCCTGAGCATAGGGCCCCGTCGCTGCTTTGTCCCCGTGCCATAGGATTACCATGGGCGGATTCAAGGACCCTCCAAAGGAGCGCAGGACATGGAATACCAGGGAAGCTGCCATTGCGGCAGGATCGCATTCACCGTACAGGCCGAGGCGCCGATCAGCGACGTCATCGACTGCAACTGTTCGATGTGCCGCCGTCGCGGCAGCCTGCTGTGGTTCGCCCCGCGCGAGGCGTTCCAGCTGACCACCGATCCGGCTGACGTGGCCACCTACCACTTCAACAAGGCCCACATCGACCATCACCACTGCCGCGAATGTGGCGTCGCCCCCTACAGCGAAGCGGTCGACCCGCGTACCGGCACACCGATGGTGGCGGTGAACGTGCGCTGCGTGCCGCAGGTCGATCTGGCCGGTCTTTCGGTCACGTCTTACAACGGAGCCGCACTGTGACCGGCGCGCGCGCTTGGACGCGCAGCCTGGCGATGCCGGTGGTGCTGCTGGCATTGGCGGGCTGCGCCAAGCAGGGCGACATGGCCGCCGATGCGGGCGCCCCGGCCGCCGAAGCGGCCGTCGCGTCGCCAGAAGGTGCGTTCCTCGCCTATGAACATGACGTGCAGGTGCAGCTGGAGGCGGCAAAGATCGCGCCGCGCATCCAGCAGATCGCCCAAGCCTGCCAGAGCGCGAAGTTCGGCGACTGCGCGGTATTGCAGGTCGACCAGCGCAGTGGCGAGCAACCCAGCGGTGAGGTCAAGGTGCGCATCGCGCCGAAGGGCGCCGAGCCGCTGATCGCGATGGCCGGTGAGGGCGGAACGCTGCAGTCGCGCACCACCCGCGCCGAGGATCTGGCACAGGCCGTGGCAGACACGGCGCTGACCAAGGCGCGGCTGGAGAAGGAGCACGCCCGCCTGCTGTCCTACCAGGACCGCAAGGACCTGAAGATCGAAGACCTGATGGCGATCACCACGCGCCTGTCGGAGATCGAGGCCGGCGTTGAGCAGGCCAACAAGGACGCCGCGCAGCAGCGTCGTCGCATCGATACCCAGCTGGTGACGCTGCACTTCGAGACCACCTCTGGCCAGCGCAGCCGGAGCGAGATCGGCGAGGCGCTGAGCGAATCGGGCGGCATCCTCGGCAGCAGCATCGCGTTCCTGATCCGCGCGGTGGCGGCCCTGCTGCCGGTGGGCGTGCTGGCTCTGGTCGTGGCCTGGGGGGCCCGCGCGTGGTGGCGTCGCCGCCGCCGCACGCTGCCGCCCAACGTCTGAGGTCAAGGCTGATGCCGGCAGCCAGCCGGCATCAGCCCTCGTCGGTCTCGTACTCGACGAACACATCCAGCTCCAGCGCCAGCTCCTGCACGGCGTCGCGCACCTTCTGCGCAGTGCTTTCATTGCCGACTTCCACTTCCAGCTCGTGGATGCCCGGGCCGATGTCGTCGGACAGCCCGGCCGAACTGGAATCGTCGTCGTCCATGTGCGGCATCAGGTCGTCGGTTTCCTCGACATGTTCGATGCCGTCCAGGCCGAGCAGCAGGTCGCTGATGGCACGGGCGTCGTCTTCGGTTCCGGTGATGCGCAGTCGCAGCATGGCCATGGCGTAGGTACGTTGTGGAGGTGCAAGCAGCCTAGCCAGCATCGGGCAAAGAACGGGTGAGGGCGAAGTCAGGCAAGCGTGGCCGGGCGGCCGAGCAGGCTTTCCGGCAATGCCGGGATCGGCGTGCGTTCGTCCTGCGCCTGTTCCAGCAACCAGTCGATGAACAGGCGCGCGGCCGGGCTCGGCGGTTGCCCTTCTGCGTGCACCACGTGGTAGGCATAGCGTGCCTTCAATGCCGGGCCGGGCAGGCGCACCACCTCGTAGCGCTGCAGGTAGGGCTGGGCGATGTGGGTGCGCGCCAGCACCGCGCCCATGCCATACACCGCTGCACGCATCGCGTCGGTGCTGTCGGCGAAGGTGTGCATCGGCGGCAGCGGCGACGGCGGGCGCACGCCGGCGTGGCGGAACCAGTCACGCCAGCCCTGCGGCGACAGGTCGGTCAGCAGCGGCAGGTCGGCGATGCGCGCCGGATCAACCAGTGCTTCGACCCCGGCCAGCGCCGGTGAGGCCACCGGGAACAGGTAGTCATCCATCAGGTGCTGTGCACGCAGGCCCGGCCATTGGCCCAGCCCGTAGCGGATGCCGACTTCCGGTCCGTTGTCGTCGTAGCGATCCAGCCCGCTGCCGGTGTGCAGCTCGATGCGGACGTGCGGATAGGCCTGGGTGAAGCGTGGCAGTCGCGGCAGCAGCCAGCAGTATGAGAGCGAGCGCAGCGTGGTGATCCGCAACGGCACGCTGTCGGCATCCGGTTGCAGGTGATGGGCGACCGCCGCGACATCGGTGAAGGCGGCGCTGGCGGCGTCGGCCAGTTGCCGGCCCTCGGCGGTCAGGCGCACGCCGCGGGCGTGGCGCAGGAACAGCCGGGTTTCCAGCACTTCTTCCAGGCGGCGCACGTGGTGACTGACCGCGCTGGCGGTCAGGTGCAGCTCCTGCGCGGCCTGGGCGAAATTCTGGTGCCGTGCGGCGACCGCGAACACCGCCAGTGCGGGGAGCAGGGAAGGGCGTAGCTGCATGTCGAGCCTCAAACCATATTTGTGGCTGGCAGCGATACTACGCGCTTGTGCGGCGGGCGTCTGCGCCTGATCCTGTCTGCCTTGGCGAGGAACAGACGATGGACGGAGGCAGGGCATGAATGCGATCCCACAGGCGGTCGAGCGCGACTGGCGCACGCCGCTGGAATTGACCCTGCTGGGCGCCATCTGGGGCTGCTCGTTCCTGTTCATGCGGGTGGCGGTGCCGTCGTTCGGCCCATTCGCGCTGGTCGAGGTGCGGCTGGTGCTGGGCGCGCTGGTGCTGCTGCCGTTCCTGTGGCACGCCCGCGCGCAGTTCCCGCCGCGCCGGTGGCTGTGGCTGGCGCCGATCGGCCTGATCAATTCGGCGCTGCCGTTCGTGCTGTTTGCCTATGCCGCCGAGCAGGCGCCGGCGGCGATCGGTGCGATCTGCAATGCGATGACGGTGCTGTTCGCCGCGCTGATCGCGTTCCTGTTCTTCGGCGAGAAGATCGGCATGCGCCGCGCCGGGGCGCTGCTGGTCGGCTTCGCCGGCGTGGTGGTGCTGGCCACGGCCAAGGTGTCGGGCCTGAGCATCGGCACTGCAGTGCTGGCCGGTGCGGCGGCCTCGCTGCTGTACGGCCTGGGCGTGAACCTGGTAAAGCGGCACATGACTGGCCTGCCGTCGGCCGCGGCCGCTGCTGCAACGCTGTCGTGTGCCTCGCTGTGGATGCTGCCGATGGCGGTGACCCACTGGCCGCAGGCGGCGATTCCACTGAAGGCCTGGGGCGCAGCGATCGCACTGGGCGTCGCCTGTACCGGGCTGGCGTTCCTGATGTTCTACCGCCTGATCGGCCGCATCGGCCCGTCGCGTGCGTCGACGGTGACCTACCTGATTCCGTTGTTCGGTGCGGCCTTTGCGTGGTTGTTCCTGGGTGAGGCGGTGACGGTGCAGATGTTGATTGCGGGTGTGTTGATTCTGGGGAGCGTGGCGGTGAGTCAGAAGGGCTGAGCGCGCCCGCGCAGCGGTAGCGCCGAGCCATGCCCGGCGGCCCATTTCCTCGCCTGCGGGGAGATGTCACTTTCTTTGCTCGTGCAAAGAAAGTAACCAAAGAAACACGCCGCCGAGCCGCGAGCCGCCGTGCTTCGCACGTCGGTCCCCTGCGCTTCTCGGTGAATCAGGGGACGGTGTGCAGAGGTCAGCCGACTAACAGTCGGCTCTACAAGACATTGGCACCTCTTCGCCCCCGATTCCCCTGCGATGCTCGGCTCGCTCAAGGCGGACCCAAGGTCAAGAGCCACAGCTGCACGACGATGCTTGGTAGTGCCGGGCCGGGCCGGGCCGGGCCCTGCGAGCGAAGCGACCGCTTCTGCCTTTGATCTGGGATCCGCCTTGAGCGAGCCGAGCACCGCAGGTCCGGCGAGGGCGAAGAGGCGCGGGTGTCTGAGCGCAGCGAGTTCCCGCGCCGTCCCTCGACGGGCCGAGAAGCGCAGGGTACCGGTGCGCAGCACCGGCTCGTGACCGGCGGAACGTTTCTTTTGGTTACTTTTCTTTGCGTACAAAGAAAAGTAACGCCCATGAACAGTGAAGCACCTTCAGCACGCGTCACGCGCAGGAAACCATCAGCGCACCGGCACCGGAATATTGCACAGATCGATATGCCCCGCCGGGCGCTTGTAGAAATCATCCACGCGGTTGCGCCGCGCCTCCACCGTATCGGCGAAGGTCTTCGAGTCGGTACGCAGTACCTGGATCGGCGTGCGCTCGGCCGCCGGCACGTCGCTGGCACGGCGGATCGACAGGATCGGCGTACGCAGCTTCGGGTCGGTGTAGAAGCCCATCGGCGCCGGTCCGCGCCGGGTCGCGCTGAGCAGTTCCATGCCCTTCAACACGCGACCGACCAGAGTGATGTTGCGGTCCAGCTGGCGCGGCGACTGACCGGTCACCACGTACAGTTCGGCGCCGATGCTGCTGTCTTCCTCGTTGCTGCGGCCGGCACCGAGCATGCCGTAGCAGTGCGCCAGCCAGGCCTTGCCGGCTTGCGGGTCCTGGCCGACCGGGAAGCCGTCGACGAAACCGGTCTGCGCGGCCCAGCCATCGCGATCCGGCAGCACGCTGACCTTCAGGCCGGCGCTGGCGCGTTCGAACTCGGCCGGCAGCTTGCGCGCGGCGCTGCCGAACGGCCTGGCCTTGGCCGCGTCATCGGCGTCGGCATCGCCGAACTGCACCACGAAGTTGTCCTGCGAGCGGTAGATGCTGGTGCCGTCCCAGAAGTGCTCGTGGGCGAAGGTCTGGATGTTGGCGACATGGCGGGGGGCGAACTGCGGCGCCAGCTCGATGATCACGCGCCCGGCTGGCAGGTCCATGTACAGCAGGTTGGCCGGGTCCGGGGTGCGCCAGTCGCTGGCCGCCGAGGCGTCGAGGATCTGCTGCGGGCTGCGGTAGGGCGTGGCTGCACTGGCCAGTGCGGGCAGCAGGCAGGCGAAGGCGAGGGCGGTCAGGGCAGGGCGACGACGGTGCGGCATGGGAACCCCGGAACATGAACGAGACTTCGATTCTGCGCGAGCCGCGCAGCCGCGCCAACCGGCAGAGTGACTAACGACACATTCGCTATACCGAACTTCGCACTACTGTGGACTTCAACGTAGTGGAGGGCCGGTCATGTCCGAGGAGGATGTCCACCTGAAGAAGTTCCAGAAGGAGCTCAGCGCCGGAACGGTGTCGCTGGCCCTGCTGGCGGTGCTGGCCCGGGCCGGGGAGCCGCTGTACGGCTACCTCATTGCCAAGGAGCTGGAGCGGGTGGGCGAGGGCGTGCTGAGCGGCAAGCAGAGCGCGCTGTACCCGGTGCTGCGCAACCTGGAGGGCGCCGGGCTGCTGGAAAGCCATGTGGAGCCGTCCAGCAGCGGGCCGCCGCGGCGCTACTACCGCATCAATGAACGTGGCCGCGAGGTGCTGGCGCAGTGGCGCCAGGCCTGGCAGGCCACCCGCGATTCCGTCGATTCCGTGTTGGAGGGGGTACCGCAATGAACGACCCGAGCCTGGCAGGCCGCGCCCTGCCCACCACCATCCCGCAGTACCTGGCGCAGCTGCGCGCGGCGCTGGAAGGTGCCGATCCGGCGATGGTGCAGGACGCGCTGTACGACGCCGAGGAATACCTGCGCTCGGAGCTGGCGGCGCAGCCCGGCCGCAGCGAGGCCGAGGTGATCGCCGACGTCGCCGGCAGCTACGGTGCGCCGGACGAGGTGGCCGAGATCTACCGCGAGACTGAGGTAACGGTGAACCGCGCGCTGCGTACGCCGCGTGCGGATACCGCGCCGGTGCTGCGTGCGGCGGCCGAAGCCAGTGGCGTCGAGCCGGCCTCGCCGCCGCCTGTGCCGGTGCCGCGTTCGCTGCTGGCGCGCTTCTTCGGCGTGGTGGCCGATCCGCACACCTACGGTGCGCTGTTCTACATGCTGCTGTCGCTGGCCACCGGCATCTTCTTCTTCACCTGGGTGGTGACCGGCCTGTCATTGTCGCTGGGCCTGCTGATCCTGATCATCGGCATTCCGCTGACCGTGCTGTTCTTCGGCTCGGTGCGCGGGCTGGCGCTGCTGGAAGGGCGGCTGGTGGAAGCGTTGCTGGGCGAGCGCATGCCGCGCCGTCCGCGCTACACCGACCGTAGCCGCACCTGGCTGCAGCGCATCGGCGACATGTTCACCGATGGCCGTACCTGGCTGACCCTGCTGTACTTCGTGCTGATGCTGCCGCTGGGCGTGGTCTACTTCACCATCGCGGTGACGCTGCTGTCGCTGTCACTGGGGTTGATCTGGGCGCCGGTGGCCGCGCTGTTCAGCGGTGACATTCCGGGTGTCTACGTCGATGGCGTGAACGTGCTGCCGATGGCCGCCTCGCCGCTGGTGGCGATCGCGGTTGCTGCGGCGGGCGCACTGCTGCTGGTGCTGACGATGCACCTGGCACGCGGCATCGGCAAGCTGCATGGGCTGATTGCCAAGAACCTGCTGGTGCGGTTGTAACAGGCGAGGGGTCGGATCCCTGTTCGCAGAACAGGGCTCTGACCCCGGATCCCATCATGCTGGGTCAGAGCCCTTTCCGTTGGAAAGGGATCCGACCCCACGGCGGGGAGTTACCCCGCCTTGCGCCGCAACGGGGTGACGTTGCTCTTCTTCTTCGTGGCCTTCGCCGCCGGTGCTTCGGCATGCGCGGCGAAGAAGTCGCGCACCTTCGGATACACCACCTCGCGCCAGCGACGGCCACTGAAGATGCCGTAGTGGCCCGCACCTTCGACGATGAAATGCTCGCGGCGGTCAGCAGCAATGCCGGTGCACAGCGCCTGCGCCGCCTCGGTCTGGCCGAGGCCGGCGATGTCGTCCAGCTCGCCTTCGATGCTCAGCAGCGCGGTATCGCGGATCGCCGACGGATCGACCTTCTCGCCGTTGACCACCCACTCGCCACGCGGCAGCAGGAAGTCCTGGAACACCACGCGGATGGTATCGAGGTAGTACTTGGCCGGCATGTCCAGCACCGCGTTGTACTCGTCGTAGAAGCGACGATGCGCGTCGGCGTCTTCCAGGTCGCCCTTGACCAGATCGGTGTAGAAATCCCAGTGCGAGCTGAAGTGGCGGCTCGGGTTCATCGACAGGAAGCCGGCGTGTTGCAGGAAGCCGGGATACACGCGGCGGCCGGCGCCGGGGTAACTGGCCGGCACGGTGTGGATGACGTTGTTCTCGAACCACGACAGCGGGTTCTGCGTGGCCAGGTTGTTCACTGCGGTCGGGCTGCAGCGCGCATCGATCGGGCCGCCCATCATCACCAGCGTGCGGGGCGTCGATTCGCCACGGCTGGCCATCAGCGAAACCGCGGCCAGCACCGGTACCGTCGGCTGGCACACGCTGACCACGTGCAGGCGTTCGACGCCCAGATGGCGGATGAACTCCTGGATGTAGGCGATGTAATCGTCCAGGCCGAACTCGCCTTCGCTGGCCGGCACCATGCGTGCGTCGATCCAGTCAGTCACGTACACGCGGTGGTCGCGCAGCAGCGTGCGCACGGTATCGCGCAGCAGCGTGGCGTGGTGGCCGGACAGCGGCGCCACCACCAGCACGAAGGGCTGGTTGAGCATGGTGTGCAGCTGGTCGGCTTCATTGCTGTGGCGCTTGAAGCGCAGCAGCTTGCAGAACGGCTTGTTCACTTCCTCGTGCACGACGATCGGCACGCGCTCGCCGTCGACGTCGATTTCGTTGATGCCCCACTCGGGCTTCTCGTAATCCTTGCCGATGCGGTGGAACAGCTCATTGACCGCCGCCAGGCGATCGGCGCCGGGCATCTGCGACCACCAGTGGCCCGGGTTGGCGAAGAATCTGGCGTTGGCCTGGGCCTGGTGCACCCAGGGAGCGAGCAGGTTGCGGGTCAGTTCGTGCAGTTGATAGAGCATGACGACCGAATATGTATGGTCATATGTTGCCGCGCAGCATATCCCATCCGGGTGTCCCGCAGGTTAAGTTGGCTGAAAATAATGAATCCGGATTCACATCCGTTCCAGCGCGGCGGCATCGCCTGCCAGGGCGGGACCGAGCCAGCAGTGCGACCCTACGGGCTGCAGGCCGTGCCGGGCCAACGTCCGCCGATACCAGCGTGCCGGGCGGGCCTGGAAGCCGTCGTGGTCGCCCTCGAACGCGTCCTCGGCGGCGAAGGTCTCCAGGAAGGCCACGCCGCCGGTCAGCTCGGCCACGCCGGCCAGGCCGGCGCGCAGCTCGCGGTCGGGCACGTAGTGCATCACGTCCGAACACACCAGCAGGTCGACCGGGGCGCAGGGCCGCAGCCAGGCGAAGTCGCCGAAGCGGGCCAGGTGCAGGTTGCGGGTGCGGCCGTAGCGGCGCACAGCGTACTCGCTGCTGTCGAAGCCCAGGTATTCGACCTTCGGACGCAGCTTCAGCAGCGGCGCGCGCCAGGCGCCTTCGCCGCAGCCGATGTCCAGCACACTGCGGATCGGTCGTTCCAGGTAGTACTCGGCGCTGGCCACGGCCAGGGCCACCTTGCGCGCCAGCCGGGCGCTGCCGCCGATGTCGGCGCGGCGGTACCAGCGTTGGAAGTAGGCGGCGTCGTAGGTCTTGTCCATGGGGCGGTGCGCGATCGGGGAAAACGGCGCCTATCGTACGGTGTTGCGCCCCCGGGTGTGGCGGACCCGCAGTAGAGCCACGCCTTGCGTGGCTGTCCTGATGCGGCGATTGGACGCGGCAGCCACCCATGGGGTGGCTCTACTGCGACAATAGGCGCCCATCCACGCCAGCCGCCGGAGCGAGCGCATGCAGAGCTACTACTGGGTCAAGACCTTCCACATCGTGTTCGTGGTGGCGTGGATGGCCACGGTGTTCTACCTGCCGCGCATCCTGGTCAACCTGGCCGAGACCGCAGGCCAGCCGGCCGTGACCGAGCGCCTGCAGCTGATGGGCCTGCGCCTGTACCGTTTCGGCCACTCGATGTTCGGCCTGGCCTTTGTGCTGGGCCTGGTGCTGTGGCTGGGCTACAAGATCATCCCGGATTTTCCGACCATGGTCGCGCCGGGCGGCGCTGGCTGGCTGCACGCCAAGCTGGGCCTGGTGGTGGTGCTGCTGGTGTATTTCAGCTGGATCGGCCGTCTGTTGAAGGGCGTGGCCAAGGGCAGGGCGCTGCCGTCGTCGCGCGCGCTGCGGTGGATCAACGAGATCCCGCTGCTGGCGTTCATCCCGATCGTGTGGCTGGTGCTGGCCAAGCCGTTCTGAGGCGGGGTCATCTGCACCCGGTAGATCCACGCCATGCGTGGATGCGGCCAGGGCGGAAACGAAAGAGCCGGGCAAATGCCCGGCTCTTTCATTTCTGCAACCACCTGCGTGTTGCCGGCCAGCGGCCGGCACTACCGGATCACGCCGCTTCGTACGTGCCGTAACTGCGCAGGCGCGCGTAGCGCTGCTCCAGCAGCTGTTCGGTGGAGAGCTTCTCCAGCGCGTCCAGCTCGTTCAGCAGCACGGCCTTCAGGCGCTTGGCCATCTGCGTCGGGTTGCGGTGGGCGCCACCGGTCGGCTCGCGCACGACCTTGTCGACCAGGCCCAGGCTCTTCAGGCGCGGGGCGGTCAGGCCCAGTTGTTCGGCCGCTTCCTTGGCCTTGCCCGCGTCCTTCCACAGGATCGAGGCGCAGCCTTCCGGGGTGATGGTCGAGTACACCGCGTATTCCAGCATTACGGTGCGGTCGCCCACGCCCAGCGCCAGCGCGCCGCCGGAGCCGCCTTCACCGATCACGGTGCAGATGATCGGCACCTTCAGCTCGGCCATCTCGATCAGGTTGCGCGCGATCGCTTCGGACTGGCCGCGCGATTCGGCGTCGATACCCGGCCAAGCACCAGCGGTGTCGATCAGGGTCAGCACCGGCAGGCCGAAGCGCTCGGCCATCTTCATCAGCCGCAGCGCCTTGCGGTAACCCTCCGGCTTGGGCATGCCGAAGTTGCGCTTGATCTTTTCCTTGGTGTCTCGGCCCTTCTGGTGGCCGATCACCATCACCGCGCGGCCGTTGATGCGGGCCAGGCCGCCCATGATCGCCTTGTCGTCGGCGAAGGCACGGTCACCGGCCAGCTCCTGGAACTCATCGCAG
Source organism: Stenotrophomonas sp. YJH_SMC_122 (assembly GCF_059369535.1). Classification (NCBI taxonomy): domain Bacteria; kingdom Pseudomonadati; phylum Pseudomonadota; class Gammaproteobacteria; order Lysobacterales; family Lysobacteraceae; genus Stenotrophomonas; species Stenotrophomonas sp. YJH_SMC_122. Next base: position 416,695 of record NZ_JCAFST010000001.1, read on the forward strand.
ATGATGCGGATGTAGTCGGCGGTGTACGGGCGCGACGGGTGGCGGGCCAGCTGCAGCACCTGCCACGAGGTCAGGTTGCGGAAGATCTGCGCGGTGCGCATGCGCAGCTTGTCCTGCAGCGCGTGCACTTCCGCCTCGACATTGACCGCCGGCCCGGCACTGGCGTTGCGCAGTTCCTGGATCTTGGCTTCCAGGTCGGCGATGGGTTGCTCGAAGTCGAGGTAGTTCGGATTCATCGGAAGCCGTCGTGTAAAGAAGGGGGCAATTCTAGCCGAATGCGTGCAAACCACCCGTACGCCTTCGTCTGGAAGGCGACGGTAGCGCAGCCGGGCAGGCGGCGCCAGTCAGCTCAGGGCACCACCAGGGCGCTGCGGCCCATCAACTGGCTGCGCTGGGAAACGAAGTCGTTGTAGGCCTCGTTGGCGTCCCGGCCCAGGCCGCTGCCCAGGGTGGCAGTGGCCGAGGTGAAGGCCATCTGCGCAGCGAAGTCCTGCTTGCGCAGGGCCTTCTGTTCATCGGCGGTGGTGGCCTTCAGCCACTGCGCGTAGACCTCGCGCAGCGGCGCGGTATGCGCCTCGAACGCCGGCGCCAGCGCCGGCAGGCTGGCCGGTGCCGGTTCAAGCCTGTATGCCGGGGCCACGTAGCCGGCCGGCTGTTCGCGCTTGAACGCGCCCGGCTCGCCCATGCCTTCCTCGACGTAGGCGATGAAATCCGGTGCCGTGAACACCTTGGCGACGATCTGGCCACCACTGGAATCGACGTGGGCGACCACCTTTTCCTTCGGGAACGGTTCGCGCACGCCGTAGGTCCAGGTCTTGTCGATGAACAGGTCATGGCGCTTCTCGAAGGGACCCTCGAAGTCGACGCCGCCCAGCTCGATGCCGGCCTTGCCGGTGCCGAAGTTCTTCAGCTTGCTCTCGTCGGTGACGTAGACCTCGCGTGCGATCACGTATTCGCTCAGGGTCGGGTTGATCAGGCCGCCACGACCGTCGACGTAGACGATGAAGCGCACGTCACCGAGCGTGTCGGTATGCAGGCGATGCTCGCCAACGGCAAGCGAGATCGGGCGCGAGCCGTGCGCGGCCACCGGCAGGTCCTGGCCGTCGATGCTCAGCGCCAGCGGCGTGTCGGTCGGGTTGTCGATCTGGAACTCGATCTTCGACGGCGAGCAGGCGGCCAGTGCCAGTGCGGCAACGAACGGGAACAGCAGGGTCTTCATCGGCAATCGTCCTTGATGTCTGGAACGGGAAAACAGGAACACGAAGCAGCCAGCCTCAGCTGGCCCACGGCGGGCTGTAGCGCACCTTCAGCGTGCGTACGGCCGGGTCGGCGCGCAGCGCCTCCATCAGCTTGGAATCGATGCGTACTGCGCTCTGCCCGGATACATCCAGCATGCCGGCGACACCGCCGTGCGGGCCCTTCAGCAGCAGGTCCAGGCGCAGCGGCGTGCGCCCCGGGCGATGGCGGTCGAGCAGGGCGTTGATGCGCTCCCAGACCGGGCGCTGCTGGCGCAGGTCCAGGCGCAATGACAGCCGCGTGGCGTAGTTGGCGCAGACTTCGTCGAAGTCCCAGCACTGGCGGATGCGCAGCGCGTAGCCGCCGTTGAATTCGTCCTCGCGCAGGCCGCCCTTGACCACCAGGATGCGGTCCTTGGTCATCAGGTGGCCGAACTCGGCCATCGCATCGGAGAACGCGCTGCACTCCACGCGGCCGCGACCGTCCTCCAGCTGGATGAAGATCTGGCTTTCGCCCTTGCGGCGCACGCCGACCACCTGGCCGGCCAGCACGGTCTGCACTTCCGGGCGCCAGCGCTTCTCGCCGCCACCGCCGCCACCGCTGTTTGCGCTCCAGATTTTCTCCACCGAACCCAGGTCGTTGCCTACCAGATCGCGCACATCGTCGCGCCAGGGATCGAATGGGTGGCCGCTGAGATAGAAGCCCAGCGTATCGCGCTCGCCGTTGAGGCGCTGAAGCAGCGGCCATTCTTCGGCTTCGGGCAGGTCCAGCTGGATCGAAACGGTGCTCGGATCGGGCCCGCCAAACAGCGAATTCTGCCCGGACGCACGCTCGCGTGCCATCTGGTCGGTGGCCTTGATCACTTCCGGCAGCTGCAGCATCAGCGAGGCACGGTTGCGGCCGAGCTCATCGAGCGCGCCACAGTTGATCATCGCTTCCAGCGTGCGCCGGTTGAGCTTGGCCGAGCCGACGCGGGTGCAGAAGTCCAGCAGATCCTTGAATGGCCCGCCCTTCAGTCGTTCCTCGACCACCGCTTCGCAGGCGCCCTGGCCGACGCCCTTGATCGCGCCCAGGCCGTACTGGATGGTGTCCGGCGTGACCGCTTCGAACATGAAGGCCGACTGGTTCACCTTCGGCGGCAGCACGGTCAGGCCGAGGTTGCGCACCTCGTCGAGGAAGCCGACCACCTTGTCGGTATTGTCCAGGTCCGAGGACAGCGTGGCCGCCATGAATTCGGCCGGGTAATGCCGCTTCAGCCACGCGGTCTGGTAGCTGACCAACGCATACGCAGCGGCGTGCGACTTGTTGAAGCCATAGCCGGCGAACTTCTCCATCAGGTCGAAGATTTCGTCGGCCTTCGGGCCATCGACGCCGCCCTTGGCTGCACCTTCGCGGAAGATCTCGCGGTGCTTGGCCATTTCCGCCGGCACCTTCTTGCCCATCGCGCGGCGCAGCAGGTCGGCGCCGCCCAGCGAGTAGCCGCCGACGATCTGCGCCATCTGCATCACCTGCTCCTGGTACACCATGATGCCGTAGGTGTCCTTCAGGATCGCTTCGGTGCGCGGATCGGGATAGATGATTTCTTCCTGGCCGTGCTTGCGCGCGTTGAACGAGGGAATCAGGTCCATCGGGCCGGGGCGGTACAGCGACACCAGCGCGATCAGGTCTTCGAAACGGTCGGGGCGCGCGTCCTTCAGCAGGCGGCGCATGCCCGAGGATTCGAACTGGAACACCGCGCCGGTGTTGCCGTTGGCGAAGATGTCCTTGTAGGTGGGCGCATCGTCGAGCGGGATCGCGGCAATGTCGACCGGCGGAATGCCCGCGCGTTCGTGGCGCTTGTTGATCGCCTTCACTGCCCAGTCGATGATGGTCAGCGTGCGCAGGCCGAGGAAGTCGAACTTGACCAGGCCGACTTCTTCCACGTCGTTCTTGTCGAACTGGGTGACCGGGTTCTTGCCGAGGCCATTCTCGTCGTGTTCGGCGTACAGCGGGCAGAACTCGCTCAGCGGTTCGGGCCCGATCACCACGCCACCGGCGTGCTTGCCGGCGTTGCGGGTCAGGTCTTCCAGCTGCAGCGCCAGGTCGATCAGGTCGCGGACATCGTCCTCGGTTTCATAGCGCTGGATCAGTTCGGCCGAGGCCATTTCCGAGCTGGGGCCTTCCTTGCCCTTGCCCAGCGCATCCTTCAGGTGGATGCCCAGGATGTTGGGAATCAGCTTGGAAACACCGTCGACCAGGCCATACGGGAACCCGAGCACGCGGCCGGAGTCGCGCACCACCGCCTTGGCGGCCATGGTGCCGTAGGTGATGATCTGGCTGACGCGCTCGCGCCCGTACTTGCGCGCAACGTAGTCGATCACCTCGTCGCGGCGGTCCATGCAGAAGTCGATGTCGAAGTCGGGCATCGACACGCGTTCCGGGTTCAGGAATCGCTCGAACAGCAGGTTGTACGGCAGCGGGTCCAGATCGGTGATCTTCAGCGCCCACGCCACCAGCGAGCCGGCACCCGAGCCGCGGCCGGGACCGATCGGGATGCCCTGGTTCTTGCCCCACTGGATGAAGTCGGCCACGATCAGGAAGTAGCCGGGGAAGCCCATCTTGATGATGGTGTCGAGCTCGAACTCCAGGCGCTCGAAGTACTCCTCACGGGTCTTGCCCGGCGCCAGCGGATTCTTCTCCAGGCGCTCTTCCAGGCCGTCGCGCGACATCTTCTGGATCCAGGTGTCCAGGGTCTCGTCGTCGGGCACCGGGTAGTTGGGCAGGAAGTAGGTGCCCAGCCGCATCTCGATGTTGCAGCGCTCGGCCAGCGCCAGCGTGTTGTCGATCGCATCGGGGATGTCGGCGAACAGCGCGCACATCTCCTCGGCCGACTTCAGGTACTGCTGGTCGCTGTACTCGCGCGGACGCTTGGGATCGTCCAGCACGCGGCCGGTGGAAATGCACACGCGCGCTTCGTGCGCGCTGAAATCCGACGGCGACAGGAAGCGCACGTCATTGCTGGCGACCACCGGCAGGCCGCGCTGGCCAGCGGCCATCAGCGCGAACTGGTTGAAGGTTTCCTCGCCCTCGCGGCCGGTACGGGTCAGCTCCAGGTGCAGGCCATCGCCGAATACGCGCTGCCAGTCGGCCAGCTGCTGCTCGGCCAGTTCGTGCTTGCCGTCCAGTGCCAGGCGCCCGGCCAGGCTCTGCCGGCCGGCCAGCGCGAACAGGTTGGCATTGCCGGCCTTCAGCCAGTCCGGGTGGATGGCCACGCCGCCTTCCGGGCGATGGCCTTCCATCCAGGCGCGGGTCAGCAGCCGCGACAGGCTCAGGTAGCCCTCGCGGTCGCGGCACAGCAGGGTCATCCGCCACGGGTCCTGGCCTTCCTCTGCGATCAGCACGTCGGCACCGGCGATCGGCTTGATGCCGACGCCTTCGGCGGCCTTGTAGAACTTGACCAGGGCGAACAGGTTGTTGAGGTCGGTCACCGCCAGCGCGGGCAGGCCGAGCTCCACCGAGCGCGACAGCAGGTTGGCCTGCTTGGCCTTCTTCGGGTCCGCCTGGTCCGGCTTGGCCGGCACACGGATGGTGGAGTCCGCCAGCGAGAACTCGGTGTGGACGTGGAGATGTACGAAGCGGGAGTTGGACATGCCGGACCAGGTTGGAGCGCGCGGGCCCCGGGTGCTGACGGAGGTTCGTCGCCGGGGTCGGGAAGCGCTGGAATGCCCGGTCAGGGTAGCGAGGGCAGGGGGTTGCCACAAGGCTTGACAGGGGCACGGCGTGGCGCCGGATTCAGGCGTGCGGGAGGCCGCCTTCTGTAGAGCCGAGCCCATGCCCGGCTGTCCACAGCAGCCGAGCATGGGCTCGGCCCTACAACTCCAGCTGGCTCAGGCGATGGCCGCCGCCTGCGCCAGGTCCAGGCACTCACGCACCGGTGCGAAGCTGCGCCGATGCTCCACGCAGGGGCCGTGCTCGCGCAGGGCGGCCAGGTGGGCCGGAGTGCCGTAGCCCTTGTGCTGCTCGAAGCCGTATTGCGGGTGGCGGGCATGCACATCCTGCATGTAGCGGTCGCGCGAGACCTTGGCCAGGATCGATGCGGCCATGATTGCGCGGTCGATGCCATCGCCGCCGACCAGCGCCTGCGCCGGCAGCACCAGGCCCTTGGGCACCACATTGCCGTCGATGCGGGCGAAGCCGGCCACATGGGCGACCGCTGCAACGACGTCACGCATGCCCTGCAGGGTGGCCTGGTAGATGTTCAGGCGGTCGATGGTGTCCACGTCCACCAGCACCACGCGCCAGGCCAAGGCGCGCTCGATGATGCGGTCATGCAGCTGCTCGCGGCGGGCCGCGGTGAGCTGCTTGGAGTCGTCCAGGCCGTTGATCCGTGGCCGCGCCGGGTCGAACACCACCGCCGCCACCGCCACCGGCCCGGCCAGCGGGCCGCGGCCGGCCTCGTCGACGCCGGCCACAAGACGCTCCGGCTCGACCACGGCCACGCCGTCGAACAGGGTCAGGCTGGCTGCGGCGGCGTGACGGCGGCTCATGCCTGGGCCTGGTCGCGCATCAGCAGCTCGCCGACGGCATCGGCGGCACGCGCCGAGGCGTTGCGTCGCAGGCGTTCGTGCAGGCGCACGTAAGTGTCCTGCAGGTCGCTCGCCCGCTGCGGGTGGTCGAACCACTGCTGGATGGCCGCGGCCAGCCTGTCCGGCGTGCAGTCGTGCTGCATCAGTTCCGGTGCCAGGTCCTGCCCGGCCAGGATGTTGGGCAGGGCGAAGCGGTCGACCTTGATCAGGCCAAGCGCCTTCACCAGTCGATAGGTCAGTTCGTTGACACGGTAACCGACCACCATCGGCCGCTTCACCAGCATGGCTTCCAGGGTCGCGGTACCGGAGGCCAGCACCACCACGTCGGCGGCGATCATCGCGTTGCGCGCCTGGCCGTCCAGCACATGCGAGTAGGCCACCGGCAGCGCCGAGCGCGACAGCTGTTCCTCGATCAGCTGCCTGCAGGCCGGGTTGGCGGCAGGCACCACCACATGCAGGCCCGGAATGCGTTCAGAGACCTGCCAAGCGGCTTCGAAGAACGGTTCGCCCAGGCGCGAGATCTCGCCGAGGCGGCTGCCCGGCAACACCGCCAGCACCTTGGCCGAGGCCGGCAGGCCGAGCGCGGCGCGTGCTTCCTCGCGGTTGCCCTGCAGCGGAATGTCATCGGCCATCGGGTGGCCGACGAAGCGCGCGTCGATGCCGTGCCTGGCATAGATCGGCGGCTCCATCGGGAACAGGCACAGCACCAGGTCGGCGCTGCTGCCGATCTTCTCCGCGCGCTTTTCGCGCCAGGCCCAGACCGACGGGCTGACGTAATGCACGGTGCGCACGCCACGCTGTTTCAGCCAGCGCTCGATGCCCAGGTTGAAGTCGGGGGCGTCGATGCCGATGAATACGTCCGGCTGCCATTCCAGCGCACGCTGGCGGAACGCCGAGCGCAGCTTGAGCAGGCGTGGCAGGTGGCGCAGCACTTCGGTCAGGCCCATCACCGCCAGCTCGCTGGCATCGTGCCAGGTCTGGCAGCCGGCGCTGCGCATGGCGTCGCCACCGATACCGGCGAACTCGGCATTCGGGAAGCGCGCCTTCAGTTCACGCACCAGGCCCGCACCGAGCAGGTCGCCGGAGGCTTCGCCGGCCACCAGCGCGATCCGCAACGGGCGCTCGCTGAGCACCCGCTGCGCGGGAACACTGCCGGCCATCGAGGCCAGCGGGATCACCGCGGCGCCGGCCGGCGCCTGGCCGGTCGAGCTGCTCATCGCAGCAGGGGCCTCTCGGCGTGCTCGATGAAGTCCAGCATCGCCTTCACGTCGTCGCTGTCACGCGCCTGTTCGGTCAGCTGCACCTTGGCCTCTGCCAGCGGCAGGCCCGCGACGTACAGCGTGCGGTAGGCACGCTTGATGGCCGAAATGCGCTCGGCGTCGAAGCCGCGTCGCTTCAGGCCTTCGCTGTTGATGCCACGCGGGCGTCCCAGCGAATCGGTACCGACCATGGTGAACGGCGGTACATCACCATTGGTCAGCGCGCCCATGCCGAGGAAGGCATGCGCGCCGATGCGGCAGAACTGGTGGGCACCGGCGAAGCCGCTGATGATCACGTAGTCGCCCACGGTCACGTGGCCAGCCAGGGTGGTGTTGTTGGAGAACACGCAGAAGTTGCCGACATGGCAGTCGTGTGCCACGTGCGTGTAGGCCAGCATCCAGTTGTCGTTGCCGATGGTGGTGATGCCGCCGCCGCCGCCGGTGCCACGGTTGAGCGTGACGAACTCGCGGAACACGTTGCGGTCGCCGATCACCAGTTCGGTACGCTCGCCGGCGAACTTCTTGTCCTGCGGCTCGCCACCGATCGCGGCATGGCCGACGAAGCGGTTGTCGCGGCCGATCCGGGTCGGGCCGTGGATGCTGCAATGGGGGCCCACCACCGTGCCGGCACCGATTTCAACATCGGGGCCAATCAGGGTGAAGGCGCCCACCTGGACATCGTCGGCCAGGCGAGCAGCCGGGTCGATGACGGCGGTGGGGTGGATCCGCGGTGAGTTGTCAGTCATTGCTGCCTCCAGTGGATCAGCCCTTGGCGCCGGCACACATGACCTCGGCCGACGCGACGACTTCGCCGTTGACCTTGGCTTCGCCGTAGTACCAGCCCATGTTGCGGATCAGGCGCTTCATCTGCACGTCCAGCATCAGCACGTCGCCGGGGACGACCTGCTTGTTGAAGCGGGCGTTTTCCACCTTGACCATGTAGAACAGCTTGGACTGCGCGTCGCGGCCGAGCGTCAGCTGCGTCATGACGCCGCCGGCCTGCGCCAGCGCTTCGATGATCAGCACGCCGGGCATGATCGGGCGGCCCGGGAAGTGGCCCTGGAAGAACGGCTCGTTGATGCTGACGTTCTTCTGCGCCAGGATCCGCTTGGCCTCGACGTCGAGTTCAAGCACCCGATCCACCAGCAGGAACGGGTAGCGATGTGGAAGCAGTTCCTGGATCTGGCAGACGTCGATCGGAAGCTGCAGCGAATCGTTCATTCTTTCTCCTTGCCAGCAGCCAGAACGCGGCGAGCCAATGCGTCCAGCTGCTTGAAGCGCGCGGCGTTCTTGCGCCACGTGCGGTTGTCGGTCAATGGGGTGCCGGACGAATACTCGCCCGGCTCATGGATGGAGTTGCGGACCACCGACTTGCCGGTGATCACGACCTTGTCGCAGATCTCGAGGTGGCCGACCACGCCAACGTGGCCGCCGAGCAGGCAGTAGCGGCCGATCTTGGCGCTGCCGGCGATGCCGGTGCAGCCGGCAATGGCCGAGTGCGCGCCGATCTGCACGTTGTGCGCGATCTGTACCAGGTTGTCCAGGCGAACGTCTTCGTCCAGCACGGTGTCTTCCAGCGCACCACGGTCGACGCAGGTGTTGGCGCCGATCTCGCAGTCATCGCCGATGCGGACGCCGCCGAGCTGCGGCACCTTGATCCACTTGCCGGCGTCCATCGCCAGGCCGAAGCCGTCGGCGCCGAGCACGGCACCGGGATGCACGCGCACGCGCTTGCCCAGCCTGACCCGGGTGACCAGGGTGACCCGTGCGATCAGCTCACAGCCGGAATCCAGGCTGCAGTCCTCGCCGATCACGCTGCCGGCGCCGATGATGCAGTTCTCGCCGATGACGCTGCGCGCACCGACAGAGACGAACGGGCCGATATGGGCGCTGGCGGCCACCTGGGCGCTGGGGTCGATCACCGCGCTGGGGTGAATGCCCGGCGGGCGGGTCGGCGCGATGTCGAACAGCGCGGCGATCTTGGCAAAGGTGGTGTACGGGTCCTTGGCGACGAGCGCGGCGCCCGGGGCGGCCTCGACGTCATCGGCACGCAGGACCACCAGCGAGGCCTGGCTGTCGGCCAGCTGGGCGCGGTAGCGCGGGTTGGCAAGGAAGGTCAGCTGGCCAGGACCGGCATGGGCGAGGGTGGCCACGCCATGGATGGCGGTGGCGGGGTCGCCATGGACCTGCAGGCCGAACTGCTCGGCGAGTTGCTGGGCGGTGTAGGTGGGAGTATTCACGGCGGGAGTTTAACGTGTGACGCCATTGCGGTCATGCGGGGGGCATATGCAGCCAACGGCAGGGCCCCTCGCGGCCGGCAGAGCCAGTGTCATGGGCTGGGTCGGACGGGGCGGGACTGCGGGGGGCGGCGCAAGTACGTCCATGTAGCCTTGGTCGCCGCATCCATGCGGCTCACACCCCCGCAGCCCCGCCCCATCCGACCTCCGACGGCTTGGCGCGAGTGCCAGCCACGGAAAAACAGAAAAGATCAAAAGCAGAGCGGGCGCTTCCGGCATCCAGGCCAAACGAAAACGCCGGGCAATGCCCGGCGCTTCGCGCCCCGTCTGGTGGAGAGCCCCCCGTTGTTAAGGGGGGCGCGCCAGCGGCGCGGGGGATAGGTGAAATGCGCGGGCAATTCACCGGAGGTGGGTCAGTTCTGAGGAACAGAGTTCCTCAGAACTGACCACCGAACGTGAATTGCAGCCGCTCGATCTTGTCGCCGTCTTCCTTCTTCAGCGGGAAGGCATAGCTGATCGAGATCGGGCCGACCGGGGCGCGCCACAGCAGGGCCACACCGGTCGACACGCGCAGCTCGTTGGCCTTGAAATTGTCCACGCCGGTGTAGACGTTGCCGAAGTCGACGAAGGCCGAGACACGCGCCGACGGGCTGTCGAACAGGCGCGGGAAGTAGGCTTCGACCGAACCGACGGTTTTCAGCGAGCCACCCAGCGGCTGGCCATCCGGATAGCCGCGGGTTGCCTCGCGTGGGCCCAGGGTGTTGTCTTCGAAGCCGCGCACCGAGTTGGTGCCGCCGGCGTAGAAGTTCTCGTAGAACGGCAGGCCCGAGGCGGTCACCGTCTTCACGTAATCCGAGGAGCTCGGGTTGCAGTCGACAGTCTGCGTCGGGTTCGGATTGGCCTCGGTCGGCGCGGTGTAGCAGAGGTCGCGGGTGTAATCCTTGCCGTAGCTGTCGCCGTAGCCAATTTCCGCACGGGTGTTGATCACCAGCGAGGGCATGATCGGCCAATACTTGCTGATCTGGTAGTTCAGCTTGAAGTACTCGACGGTCGAGCCAGGCAGGGTGGTTTCCAGGCCGATGCGCTGGTAGGTACCCCGGGTCGGCATGAAGTAATCGTTGCGCGAATCGCGGGCCCAGCCCAGTTCGGTGCGCCACGCGTGGAACGTCTTGGTGCCGATGGCGTTGATGTAGTCGATGATCGACTCGGGCGTGGAGCCCGGATAGGTGGTGATCTGGTTGCTGTCGATGCCGAACATCAGCGAGACGGTATCGGTCTCGGTCAGCGGCACGCCGAACACCACCTGCGCGGCACCGTTGGTGCTGTTGTACTGCGCGGTGTTGAAGTCGGAGTAGTCCAGTTCGCGCCAGGACAGGTTGTAGCCCAGCGAGACGCCGTCATCGGTGAAGTACGGGTTGGTGTAGCTGAAGCCGTAACGCTGCAGGTAGCTGCTGCGCGAGGCTTCGACCGACACGCGGTTGCCGCCGCCGAGGAAGTTGTTCTGCGACAGCTGCACCGACGTGGTCATGCCGTAGGACTGCGAGTAGCCCAGGCCGAACACGAAGCTGCCCGAGGTGGTTTCCTTGACGTTGTAGACGACGTCGACCTGGTCGTTGCTGCCGCTGACGGCCGGGGTTTCCACTTCCACCGATTCGAAGTAGCCGAGGCGCTGCAGGCGGATCTTGGAGCGGTCGATCGCGGCCTGCGAGTACCAGCTGTTCTCGAACTGGCGCATTTCGCGGCGCATCACCTCATCGGAGGTACGGGTATTGCCACGGAACAGGATGCGGCGCACCGACACGCGCGGGCCGGGCACGACCTGCATGTTGATGGCGACGGTCTGTTCAGCGCGGTTGGTGGTCGGGATCGGGTTCACCTTGGCGAACGCGTAACCGATATTGGACAGCGAATTGGTGATGGTGTCCGAGCTGAATTCCAGCAGGGCACGCGAGAACGTGTCGCCGGACTTCTGGATCACCATGCGCTCGACGTCCTCCTGCGGGAGGATGGTGTCGCCGCTGACCTTGATCTCGGAGATCTTGTACTGCGCGCCCTCGGTCACGCCCGCGGTCAGGAACATGTCGCGCTTGTCGGGGCTGATCGAGACCTGGGTGGAATCGATGCTGAAATCGACGTAGCCGCGATCCAGGTACCAGGAATTGAGCTTTTCCAGGTCGCCGGACAGCTTTTCCTTGGAGTACTGGTCGTCACGGCGGTACCACGACGCCCAGTTGTGCTCCTTGGACTCCCAGGTCTCCAGGATGTCCTTGCTCTCGAACTTTTCGGTGCCGACCAGGTTGACGTGGCGGATCTTGGCGGCCTTGCCTTCCTTGATGGCGATGGCGATGTCCACGCGGTTGCGGTCCAGCGGGCTCACCGTCGGGGTGATGTCGACGTTGTACTTGCCACGGTCGTTGTACTGGCGGCGCAGTTCCTGGGTCACGCGGTCCAGGCTCAGGCGATCGAAGGTGCCGCCCTCGGTCAGGCCGATGTCGGACAGGCCCTTGAGCAGCTGGTCGGACTTGATGTCCTTGTTGCCGGTCACGGTCAGCTTGTTGATCGCCGGGCGTTCCTTGACGGTCACCACCAGGATCGTGCCCTGGCGGTCCAGCTGCACGTCTTCGAAGAAGCCGGTCTTGTACAGGGCGCGGATCGTCTCGCCGACCTTGTTGTCGGTGATCGTCTCGCCGCGTTCCACCGGCAGGTAGGTGAACACCGTGCCCGAGCTGATGCGCTGCAGGCCATCGACGCGGATGTCGCTGACAGTGAAGGGCTCGGCTGCCTGGGCCAGGGCGGGAGCGCCGGTGACGGCGGCGAGGGCGAGGGCCAGCAGGCGGCGATTGGGGAGTCGCGTCATGTCACGTCCGGTAGGAAGGTCGATTTCATTGGTGCGGGATGCCGACGCTGTAGACGGCAACAACGTGGAAAAGTTCATCGCGGGACCAGGCCGAGGATGTCGTTGTAGAACGCCAACCCCATCAGCCCGGCCAGCAACGCCAGGCCGATGTATTGGCCGGCGGCGATGGCACGCTCGCTCAGCGGGCTGCCCTTGACCAACTCGATAAGGTAATACAGCAGGTGGCCGCCGTCCAAGATCGGGATCGGCAGCAGGTTGATGATGCACAGGCTGAGCGACAGCAGGGCAAGGAACTGCAGGAACCAGTCGAGGCCGCGCTTGGCCGAGACATTGGCCACGCGGGCGATGGTGACCGGCCCGGAAACGTTCTGCAGCGAGGCCTTGCCGGTCACGATGCGGCCCATCATGCCCAGCGAGTCGGCGGCCAGGCGGCCGGTCTCGCGCACCGCCACGGTCACCGCATCCAGCGGGCCATAGCGCAGCAGGGTGTCATAGGCGGGGCTGTAGCTGGTGGGGAAGCCGACGCCGATCTGCCAGACCGGATTGCCCTTGCCGTCCTTGCCCTGGCGCGGGGTGACTTCCAGCGCCAGGCGCTCGCCGCCACGCAGGACCTCGATCATTCCCGGCCCGCCGGCACGGCCCAGGGCCTGGATCTCGCCGATCACCTGGTCGACGCTGTCGATGCGCTGGCCATCGATGGCCACGATCAGGTCGCCTGGCTGCAGTTGCCCTGCCACCACGGAGTCCGCAGTCAGCGACTCGACTTGCGCCGGCTGCAGCCACGATTGCCAGTGCAGGCCAGCCAGGATCGGCACCCGCCGCTCATCGAAACCCACCGGCAGCTGCGACAGCGGCAGGGTGCGCGTGCGTACCTGGTCGGCCGTATCCAGCACTTCCAGCTTCACGTCGCGGCGGTCCATCGCGGCTGCGGTCAGCGCCATGCTGGCCTCGCCGAGGGTGACCACCTGGCGGTCGTCCACGCGCAGCACGCGGTCGCCGCTGGCCAGCCCGGCACTGGCAGCGATGCCGCTGACACGGCCGATGGTGGGCGAGTAATCCTGCTTGCCGATCACGAACATCGCCCACAGCAGCAGGATGCACAGCAGCAGATTGGCGATCGGGCCGGCGGCAACGATCGCGATGCGCTGCCAGACCGTCTTGTGGTTGAAAGCCTGGCCGCGCTCGTGCGGGTGCACTTCGACCTCGCGTTCGTCGAGGAACTTCACGTAACCGCCCAGCGGGATGGCGGCGATGGCGAACTCGGTGCCGTGCCTGTCGCGGCGCGACCACAGCGGCCGGCCGAAGCCGACCGAGAAACGCAGGATCTTGACCCCGCACAGGCGCCCGACCCAGTAATGCCCGAATTCGTGGAAGGTGACCAGCAGCCCGAGGCTGACGATCATCCACCAGACCGATCCGATGAAGTCAGTCATGCAGGCACACAGTGGCGGGCAGGGGCGGCGGCGTCATGCTGGGCGAGGCGGTCGTTCAGGCGGCGTCGATGGCGTTCAGGGTGAGCTGGCGTGCCCGCTGGTCGGCGGACAACAGGACCTCCAGTGTATCGGCTGGCTGGGACGGCAGTGTTGAAAGAGCGTTAGCAACCAGCGCCGGGATCGTCAGGAAACCGATCCGGCCCTGAAGAAACGCTGAAACCGCCTCTTCGTTGGCGGCGTTCAGCACCGCCGGCGCGGTGCCGCCGGCCTGCATGGCCTGCCAGGCCAAGGCCAGGCAGGGGAAGGCGTCGGTATCCGGGGCCTCGAAATCCAGGCGGCCCTGGGCCAGCAGGTCCAGCCCGGCCACGCCCGATTCGATGCGCTGCGGCCAGCCGAGGCCGACGGCCAGGGTGGTGCGCATGTCCGGCAGGCCCATCTGGGCCAGGGTCGAGCCGTCGACGAACTCGACCAGCGAATGGACCAGGCTCTGCGGGTGCACCAGCACCTCGATGCGCTCGCCGGGCACGCCGAACAGGTGGTGGGCCTCGATGACCTCCAGGCCCTTGTTCATCAACGTCGCCGAATCGACCGAGATCTTCGGCCCCATCGACCACTTGGGGTGGGCAACGGCCTGGGCCGGGGTGACCTGGGCCAGCTCGGCGCGGCTGCGGCCACGGAACGGGCCGCCGGAGGCGGTCAGCAGGATCCGGCGCACGCCGGCGCCGTCGACACTGGCATCGCGCGAGCGCAGGCACTGGAAGATCGCGCTGTGCTCGCTGTCGATCGGGATGATTTCGGCACCGGCACGTTCGGCCGTCCGGGTCAGCAGTTCGCCGGCCAGCACCAGCGATTCCTTGTTGGCCAGCAGGATGCGCTTGCCGGCGGCGGCGGCAGCCAGGGTCGAGGACAGGCCGGCCGCGCCGACGATGGCCGCGACCACGGTATCGCAGGCATCGCTGGCGGCCAGCTGGTCCAGCGCGGCCTGGCCGGCATGGGCCTCGGTGGCCAGTCCGGCCTCGCGCAGGCCGTCACGCAGCTCGGCGAACAGCGATGCGTCGGCGATCACCGCGTGCGCGGGTTTGTGCTGGCGGCACAGCGCCAGCAGCGCCTGCACCTGGCGACCGGCAGCGAGCACCGTGGCCTGGTAGCGGTGCGGGTGGCGGGCGATCACGTCCAGTGTGGAGGCGCCGATCGAGCCGGTAGCGCCGAACACGGCGACCCGGCGCAGGTCTGCAGCAGCATTCATGGTCAGAACCCGAAGATTTCCTTGCCCAGCGCGAACACCGGCACGGCGGCGAGGACGCCGTCGACCCGGTCGAGCACGCCACCGTGGCCCGGGATCAGGTGGCCCGAGTCCTTGGCGCCGGCATGGCGCTTGATCAGGCTCTCGAACAGGTCGCCCAGGACCGAGGCGAACACCGCCACCACTGCGGTGATCAACAGGCCGGGCAGGTGTGCGGCATCGATGCCAGCCAGCCAGCCCAGGCCGAGGGCCACGGCGACACCGGCCAGCAGGCCGCCGAACAGGCCTTCCCAGGTCTTGTTGGGGCTGATCCGTGGCGCCAGCTTGTGCTTGCCGAAATGGCGGCCAGCGAAATAGGCGCCCGAGTCGGCCGCCCACACCAGCGCCAGCGCAGCCAGCAGCCACAGGTGTCCCTGCTGGCCCGGCGGATCGCCGCCGGCATGGATCAGCACCAGCGCGGCCCACGCCGGCACGATGGCCAGGGTACCTGCCAGCATCTTCAGGATCCGCGAGGGTGCCGACGGCTGCGCACCGAAGGTGAAGAAACGCAACCAGACCAGCGCGGCCAGCCACCAGGCAACGCCGGCCAGCGTGGTTATCTGGAACAGGACCAGGGTGCTGCCATCGGCCCAGACCAGCAGCACCATCAGCAGCAGGTTCAGCACCAGCAGCACGGTGCGCGCCAGGGTGTCCTCGATACCGGCCAGCTTCAGCCATTCCCACAGGCCGATCAGCAGCACGGCGGCGGCGGCGGCGGCCAGCCATTGCGTGGGCAGCAGCAGGATCGCCGCAATGGCTAGCGGCGCCATGATCAGCGCGGCAAGGACTCGGGTCTTGGTCATGGGCTGGAAGTCTCGGTGGCCAGTGCGGCAATCTGGGCGCTGGTCAGGCCGAAACGACGCTCGCGACCGGCATAGGCGTCGAGCGCCTGCTGCAGCTGCCCGGCGTCGAAGTCCGGCCACAGGGCCTCGGTGAACCACAGTTCGGTATAGGCGAGCTGCCACAGCAGGAAGTTGCTGATGCGGGTGTCGCCGCCGGTGCGGATGAACAGGTCCGGCGGCGGCAGGTCGGCCAGGGCCACCTGGCTGCCCAGCAGCGATTCATCGATCTGCTCGGGCAGAAGGCGACCGGCCGCCACTTCGACGGCCAGGGCGCGCGCGGCGCGGGCGATGTCCTGGCGGCCACCGTAGCTGGCGGCGATCGACAGGGTCAGGGTGGTGTTGTCTGCGGTGCGCTGCTCGGCCAGCTGCATGCGGCTGACCAGCCCGGCGCCGAAGCGCTCGCGTTCGCCGATGAAGCGCACGCGCACGCCACGCCGGTGCAGCTCGTCCACTTCGCGGTCGAGTGCACCGAGGAACAGCTTCATCAGCGCGTCCACTTCCTCCTGCGGCCGGCCCCAGTTCTCGCTGGAGAAGGCGAACAGGGTCAGCGCCGGAATGCCCAGTTCAAGGCAGCGCTCGATGGTGCGGTTGACCGCGCGCGCGCCGGCACGGTGGCCGATCACGCGGGGGCGACGGCGCTGCTGTGCCCAACGCCCATTGCCATCCATGATGATGGCAATGTGGCGGGGCAGGGAGGCAGGCAACGGAGGCGGGACTGAAGGCATCGACTTCAGACCGACAGCAGTTCTTTTTCCTTGTCGGCAACGACCTTGTCGACGTCCTTGATGTTGGCGTCGGTCAGCTTCTGGATGTCGTCTTCGCCGCGCTTCTTCTCGTCTTCGCTGATCGCCTTGTCCTTGACCAGCTTGGCGATTTCCTTGTTCGCGTCCTGACGGATGTTGCGGATCGCGATCTTGGCGCCTTCCCCTTCCTTCTGCACCTGCTTGACCAGCTCCTTGCGGCGCTCTTCGGTCGGCGGCGGCATGTTGATGCGGATCGCGGTGCCCAGCGTGTTCGGAGTGAACTCGGCGTTGTAGAGCCCCTTTTCGATCTCCTTGATCATGCCTTTGTCGAACGGGGTGACCAGCAGCGAGTGCGCGTCGGCGTTGGAGATCGACGCGACCTGGTTCAGCGGGGTGCTGGCGTTGCCATAGGCGCTGACCGTCACGCGGTCCAGCAGGGCCGGGGTGGCACGGCCGGTCCGGATGGAGGTGAGGGTGTGCTTCAGAGCGTCAATGCTCTTGGCCATGCGCGTCTGCGCGTTGTTCTTGATGTCGTTGAGCATCGCCCGGTCCTGGATGTATCTGGAATCGGGCGATTATAGGCGAATACGGGACGCTGCCGGGCCTGAATCGGCCCGGTTGTCGCTTTGCGCTCAGGCTCAGGCCGGGTCGCGGCCCTGGACCAGGGTGCCGATGTTCGCGCCGTTGAGGATCTTCAGCAGTTCGCCCGGCTGGCCCATGTCGAACACGCGCATCGGCAGGTCGCTGTCGCGGGCCAGAGCGAAGGCCGCCGTGTCCATCACTTCCAGGCCGCGGCGGATCACTTCGTCGTAGCTCAGGCTGTCGAAGCGGACCGCATCGCTGTGCTTGTTCGGGTCCTTGTCGTACACGCCATCGACCTTGGTGGCCTTCAGCAGCAGGTCGGCGCCGATCTCGATCGCGCGCAGGGCGGCGCCGGAGTCGGTGGTGAAGAACGGGCTGCCGACGCCGGCAGCGAAGATCACCAGACGGCCCTTTTCCAGGTGGCGGATGGCGCGGCGGCGGATGTAGTCCTCGCACACGTCGTTGATCTTGATCGCGCTCATCACCCGGGCCTTGGCACCCAGCTTCTCGAGGGCGTCCTGCATGGCCAGGGCGTTGATGACCGTGGCCAGCATGCCCATCTGGTCGCCGGTGACGCGGTCCATGCCGCCGGCGGCCAGGCCGGCGCCGCGGAAGATGTTGCCACCGCCGATCACCAGCGCCACTTCGGCACCGGCCTGCTGGGCTTCGATGACCTCACGGGCGAGGCGATTGATGATCTTCGGGTCGATGCCGTAGTCCTCGTCTCCCATCAGCGCCTCCCCGGACAGTTTCAGAAGGATGCGGCGATAGGCGAGCTTGGACATGAGGACCTCGGGTGCGTGGAAATCGCGGGCGATTCTACGCGCATGCGGCGTTGTGCCAAAGTGTTTTGTGCACTGCGGCGCAGAATCCGGTGGTTCGCCCGGTCGGCCGGGGTGTCCCGTTCAGCCCAGTTCGGCGCTGGCCGTGGCCGACAGCTCGTCATGGCCCAGTGCCCCCGGCGAGCGGGCGATCACCCGGTTGCGGCCCAGGTTCTTGGAGCGGTACAGCACGTCGTCGGCGGCGCGCAGCAGGTCCTGGACATCGGCGAAGCGCTCGTAGCCGCCCTGGGTGGCCACGCCGGCGGAGAAGGTGACGAACAGCGGACCACCCTCCAGCTCGGCCATCGGCGTGGCGACGATGTTGGCCAGCACCCGGCGGATCACGTCCAGGGCCACGCTTTCGCTGGTGTTGGGCAGCAGTGCGACAAACTCCTCGCCGCCGAAGCGGGCCACGGTGTCGCTGCTGCGCAGCTGGCCCTGCAGCTTGCCGGCGAAGGCGCGCAGCACCTCGTCGCCGGTCAGGTGACCGTGGGCGTCGTTGATCTTCTTGAAGTCGTCCAGGTCGATGAAGGCCACCGACAGTGGCCAGCCCTGGCGGCCGGCACGCAGGAATTCCTGCTCCAGCACCGCTTCCAGCTGGCGGCGGTTGAGCACGCCGGTCAATGCATCACGATGGGCCTGGTCGGCCAGGCGCTTGGCGCGCGCCTCGAATTCGTCGGCACGGCGGCGCGCCTGGTCGGCATCCTGCAGTTCGCGCAGGTTGCGCAGCGTTGCCAGTTCCTGCGCGTGATCGATCAGCTCGCGCACCCGCGCCGGAGAATTGAGGCCGGCATCAAACAGGCTGGCGATGTCGGGCAGGGCCTCGCTGATGCGCGCCAGCACCTGGTCGAAGCGCGCGCTGTCCAGCTCCAGGCGGTCGTGCACCTGCTGCAGGGCGTGCTCGCGCGCGGCATCGGCGTCGCTGTCCAGCCAGATGTCGGCCACCGCGCCGGACAGCTGCACGCAGGCCTGGAACGGCGATTCGGCTGCGTCCTCGTCCTCGCTGTGGCTGATGCTCTCCACCAGGTAACGTGGCAGGCCCCATTGCTCGGCGACCCACGCGCCGACCTCGGCATGGCTGCAGCCCAGTTCCTCGCGTTCGCGGGCGACCAGGTCGATGTTGTCGCGTGCCTCGCGCAGCAGCGGCAGGTAGCGCTCCGACTCGGCCTGGGCCAGGCACAGTACGCCCAGGTCCTGCAGCAGGCCGGCCAGCATCAGTTCCTCCAGCCGGCGCAGGCCGCGCGCCTGGCCCAGCTGGCTGGCAGCCAGGGCGCTGAGGATGCTGCGCTTCCACGCGCGCTGGCGCAGGTCGTGGTCGGCGCCGGTGCCGCCGGTCAGGCCCTGGGTGACGGTGAAGCCGAGGGCGAGGCTGATCGTGGCGTTCAGGCCCAGCATGGTCAGCGCCTGGCCGAGGTTCTCGATGCGGCGGCGGCTGGCATACAGCGGTGAATTGGCGATGCGCAGCATGCGAGCGCTCAGCGCCATGTCGATGGCGATGATGTCGGCGGCGGTGGCGATGTCCGCTTCCGGGTCCTGGGCCAGTTCGATGATGCGCAGGGCAATACCGGGTGGCGAAGGCAGGTTGCGGCAGAGCGCCAGGGCAGCTGTCAGCTCGGGAGGCATGTCGGGTCGTTCAATTCCATTGGGGCAAGAATACCTAGGAATGCATCACAGTCCGCGATTTTCGTTCCTGCTAGGTGACTGAGGATTCCCTGCGACTGAGTATCGGCTTGATTCGAGCGCAACGCAAAGGTGCCGGTTGTGCGCACCAACGGTGCGCACCCACCGATGGGCCATGGGTTAATCCCTGGGCCCATGCATAAAAAAAGAGCCGCGGTTTCCCGCGGCTCCTTCTGGTCGCTTCACAGCCGGAAGGCTGGAATCAGACCTGCATCGCCTTGGCAACTTCGGCGGCGTAGTCTTCCACCACCTTCTCGATGCCTTCGCCGACGATCAGCAGCTTGAAGCCTGCCACGTCCGCGCCAGCGGCCTTGACCACCTGCTCGACGGTGGTGTCGCCCAGCACGTAGGTCTGGCCGTACAGGGTCACGTCGCTGACGATCTTGTTGATCTTGCCGCTGATGATCTTTTCCAGGATGTCGGCCGGCTTGGCCTTGTCCTTCTCGGTCATCTTGGCCAGCTCGATTTCCTTTTCCTTTTCGACGAACTCGGCCGGAACGTCCGCAGCCTTGTTGTGCGGCGGCTTCAGCGCGGCCACGTGCATCGCCAGGCCACGGGCCAGCTCGACGTCGCCGCCGATCAGGTCGACCAGCACGCCGACCTTGCCGTTGGTGTGGACGTACGCACCGATGTTGCCGGTGGTGTCGACCTTGACCATGCGGCGGATCTGGATGTTCTCACCCAGGGTCTGCACGGCGGTGGCGCGGGCTTCTTCAACGGTGCGGCCGTCGGCCAGCGTGGCGGCCTTCACGGCTTCGACGTCGGTGGCGCCCGATGCCAGGGCAGCGGCGGCGACGGCGTTGACGAAGGACTTGAAGTTGTCATCGTTGGCGACGAAGTCGGTTTCCGAGTTGACTTCGACAAGCACGGCCTTGCCGCCGTCCTGGGCCAGGCCCAGACGGCCTTCGGCGGCCACGCGGTCAGCCTTCTTGTCGGCCTTGGCAGCGCCGGACTTGCGCATGGCTTCAGCAGCGGCGTTGATGTCGCCGTTGGCTTCGGTAAGCGCCTTCTTGCATTCCATCATGCCGGCGCCGGTGCGCTCGCGCAGTTCCTTGACCAGGGAAGCAGTGATTTCCACGGGATTACCTCACGAAAGAAAGGGGTTGGGCCGGCATGGTGGCCGGCCCGTGTGACACGGTCCTGTCACGCGCCGATGGCTGCGTGCAGGGAGGGTGGACGCCGGGCGTCCACCCGGGGCCTGGATCAGGCCTGGGCGTCGTCGCCCTTCTTGGCAGCCTTCTTGGCCGGAGCGCGGCGGGCCGGCTTCTCTTCGCCTTCAGCAGCGGCTTCCGCGAACTCTTCCTCGCGCACCGAAGCGGCGTGCGGGGCAGCCGCCTTGCCTTCCAGCACGGCGTCGGCAGCGGCGCGGGCGTACAGCTGCACAGCGCGGATGGCGTCGTCGTTGCCCGGGATGGCGTAGTCCACCAGTTCCGGGTTGTAGTTGGTGTCGACCACGGCGATGACCGGAATGCCCAGCTTCTTGGCTTCCTTGATCGCGATGTCTTCGTGGCCGATGTCGATCACGAAGATGGCGTCCGGCAGACGGTTCATGTCCTTGATACCGCCCAGCGAGGCTTCCAGCTTGTCGCGCTCGCGACGCAGGCCCAGCACTTCGTGCTTGACCAGCTTCTCGAAGGTGCCGTCGGTTTCACCGGCTTCCAGTTCCTTCAGGCGGGCAACCGACTGCTTGACGGTACGGAAGTTGGTCAGGGTGCCGCCCAGCCAACGCTGGTTCATGAACGGCATGCCGCAACGCTCGGCTTCTTCCTTGATGGTTTCGCGGGCGCTGCGCTTGGTGCCCAGGAACAGGACGGTGCCGCGCTTCTGGGCAACCGACGAGATGAAGTTCATCGCATCGTTGAACAGCGGGACGGTCTTTTCCAGGTTGATGATGTGGATCTTGCCGCGGGCGCCGAAGATGTACGGAGCCATCTTCGGGTTCCAGTAGCGGGTCTGGTGGCCGAAGTGGACGCCGGCTTCCAGCATCTGACGCATGGTGACCTGGGGCATTGCAATACTCCTGATATGGAACCAGCGATTCCGCCCGCGGGATAGGTATGCGGGACGCGTGGAAGCGCGATCGGTTCCGGGGTTGGGCTTCCCTGTTGCCTCCGTGGCCGAACTCCTTGCGGAGCACCCCGGCACGGATGGGGGCAGCAGGTGTGGATTCACCGGTGACGTCCGGTGTGAACGGGCTCCCGCGCACGCAGGCGGCAGGAATCCGGTCGATTATAGCCCGCTGGGGGCGTCCGCTGCAATGGCAGGGTCAGATGCGGCCAGATCGACCTCGCGGCCGTCCTGCAGGCGGGCCTGGAAGTGGCCGCCGACATAATCATCGGGGCGGGCAGGCAGGGGCCAGCGGCGTTCATGGCCTGCGAGGATATAGCCGGCCAGCCCGGCCACCAGCAGCGACGATTGGCCGTCGGCCGCTATGAATCGCAGATCGTGCAGACGGCCATGCAGCGTACCGGAATTGCTGAGTCGCAGCATGGCCCGAGGCCCATGTGCCTCGACGCAGCCCTGCAGCCGGGCATTCGGCGCTGGCGCCGCTGGGCCGCGGAACAGCGGCAGCGAATAGCGCGGCAATCCCGGCAAGGCCGGCGCCAGTACGATCCGATAGGCCTGTTCACCCGCCGATGCTGCCGGACCGCCTGGCAGCAGCCAGACGCGCTGGGTGCTGCCGGGGGCCAGGTCCAGCCGCGCCGGGCTGACCCGGATGTGGTCGCTGGGGTGCAGTCGTTCGGCGTCCAGCTGCTGATCCCACGCCAGCACCTGCACCTGGCCCTGCCAGCGGCCGGGCCCCGGATTCCGCAGCCACAGTTCGGCGCGGCCGCCTTCGGCGGGTAGCTGCAGGGTGGTCGGCAACAGCTCCAGCGCCGCCGACGGCTGCGCCAGCAGCAGTCCAAGCAGGATCAGCAGCGCGCGCATCAGTAGATGAGGGTCACGGAGGGCATTGCGCTGTCGTCTGTCGCCGGAGGTGCGAGGTCGCGGATCTGGGGCGGCACCTTGGGGGCGTCACTGCGCTGGTGTGGCGCCGCGCAAGGGGGAGCGCCGGCATCGTCGCTGCAGGATTCGACCACGGTCAGCCGGATCTGCAGCGTGCTGCTGCGCGGTTCGGCGCGGGCCGGCGCGCTGGCGACCAGCATCGCCCCGATCAGGAATGTGCGAACCACCTGCCATCCACCGTGCTGAAAGACTTGCTGCGCGGTATCGGCTGGATGCGCCGCAACTGTAGCGCCGAGCCGGCGCTCGGCACGGCCTTCGTCCGGTGGGTGCCGACCGTTGGTCGGCACGCTGGTCAGTAGGTGATCGTCACCGTCACCAGGTCGTTGTAGGTGCCGGCCGGGGGTTGGCCGGTGACCGGCGGCACCCGGCCATAGATGGTCAGCTGCTGCGCGCTGCCGGTGCCGGTGCTGCTGGCCGTGTCGACCGCCAGGGTGTTGCCCCAGCGCTGGCTTCGTGCCGGATCCCGGTACAGCTCGTAGGGCAGGTAGTAGGTGCTGTTGCCGATGGTGGTGGCCATGCGCCGGGTGGTGGTGGCGGCAGGATTGTTCTGGCCGTTGTTCAGGCCGACCTGGAAGGCGGTGTTCTTCAGGCAGGTCAGGGTCAGGGTGGCGGTCTGGTCGATGTTGGCCGGGATGCCGCCGGTGACGTTGCCGAAATTCATGTTGGTGGTGACGTAGCTGCCGCATTGCGGCAGCACGTTGGCGGTAGCGGTGAAACTGAAGGCCGCACTCGCGCTGTTGGTACCGGTGGCACCGCCGTTGCAGGTGGCGGGGACGGTGGCGCTACCGGCCAGCACCTCGTTCCAGGCCCAGGTCAGCACCACGCTGGCACCGCTGAAAGTGCTGCTGTACGCGCCGGAGGCGAGGACCTGGTTGGCCGGAATCTGACCGAACAGCTGCACAGTCTGCGCACCACTGCCGCCGGTCAGCAGCGGTACGTTGTAGCTCATGGTCAGCTCCTGCGCTGGCGGCGTGCCGCGCGGGACCAGGCCAGTGACCTGGCCGAAGCTGGCGTTGTTGTACAGCTGGAAATTCATCGTGTCGCTGGTGGAGGTGGCCATCGTGCGGAACGTGGAACTGCTGCCGCCGCCACTGCCTGCGCCGATGCCCACGCAGACGCGCACGCCGGTGGTGGCCAGCAGGCTCAGCGCGGCGGTGGTGCAGGTCACCGTGATGTTGAGGTTGGCCGTGCTCGGGCCGGGTGCATTGCTGTTGATGTTGCCGAACGGCAGGGTCGGATTGGCGACCGCCGTGCAGACCGCTGTGGCACCGGCTGGCGCCGCTGCCAGCAGGCCGGCCCACAGCAGCAGGACGAGCAGCAGCACCCTCATGGCGCCACCTCCGGGATGCACTGCTGCGGCGCCGGCTTCGGTCGCGCGCCGGACGCCACCACCTTGGGCAGGTCCGGTACCTTCACCCGGCACGGGCCATGGCTGGTGGTGACGTACAGCACGCTGCCGGCGGCGACATCTTCCAGATAGAGCAGGCCGTCGTAGCCGACCGTGGCCTGGCGACCGTCAGGCAGCTGCACCTCGCTGCCCACCTCCAGAGGCTGGCCGTTCATCGCCAGCAGGGTCAGGCTCAGTGACGACCGCGAACGCAACTGGAAGGTCACGCGGGTACCCGCGCGCTGGCGCGGCGTGACCCAGTCCTCGATGCGGTCGGCACGCATGTCTTCGGGCAGGTCCAGAGTGTCGATCGAGACCCGGTTGCGCTGCCAGGACAGCAGCGGACTGACCAGCAGCAGGCCGCGATCGTCGGTGACACCGATCAGCCGGTTCTCCAGCCGCACCGGGACGCCGGCGACGCCATTGGTGCTGATCACCGCGAACGCATCGGATACCTCGCGCGTGGCGAAGGCGTGCCCGCCCATCCACACCAGGCTGCCGCTGGCACTGGCGTAGGCATAGTTGAGACCGCCCTGGCGCGAGGCGCCGAATGAATAGCGGCCGACATCGTTGAGGATGCCGACCTCGGCCAGGCCGCCGTTGCCGTCCTCGCCGTGGCGCAGCTGCGCGCGCCAGCCGACGCCGCCGGCACTGCCATCGCCGGGCACCGGCTGGGTCACGTCCGCGACCCAGCTCTGGCTGTCGCCATTGCGCTGGCTGGAGAGGCTGGCCTGGCGATTGTTGCCCAGGCTGGCAGTCATCGACAGGTAGATGCTGCGGTCATCGCTGCGGTCCAGGTTCTGGTTCACCGACAGGTAGGCCGACCAGCGTTGGCTCCAGGTGTGCGACCAGAACAGGCTGGCATAGCGGTTGTCGTCTCCGTCGGGGTAGCGCAGGCGCAGATAGCTGGCGCTGAGCGTGCCCAGCCGCAGCAGGTCCAGGCCGAGCGTGGCCTGCTCGCTGATGCTTGGTGGCAGGTTGCCCTGCAGCGCGCCCAGGTCGCGGTAGTCGCCGTGGCTGCGCACGCTGCGCAGATTGACGTTGAAGCGACGGTTGTTCCAGCTGTAGCCCAGCGCCCATTGCCCACCCTGCAGGCCGTGGTAGTCACTGTGCGCATAGGCGGCATTGAACACGCCGGCGGCGCCGAGCAGCCACCAGCCGCCAATGCCGCCCTGGGCCAGGCCGCCGCCGCCTTCGGCATGCGCCTCGCCGGTGAACGCGTCGGTGACGCCGCCGCGCCAGCTGGCGCTGGCCACCGTACGATCGTCATAGGCGAAGGAGCGCTCGCCGAAATCCCGGCGCAGGTGGCCGACGCCGACCGACCAGTCCGACAGGCCCTTGGCCAGCAGCTGCTGGGTGCCGTAGAAACTGAAGTCCAGCGTCTGCATGCGGCCGAATGCGTCGGTCACCACCACCTGCGCGTTGCCGGTGCCGCTGATGCCGGGCTGTGCTGCGAGCTGGAAGGGACCGACCGGCACCTGCCCGCTGTACTGGCGCAGGCCATCGACATACAGCTCGACCGTGGAGGGCACCACGGCCTGGCCGAGGAAGCTCGGCGTGGGCGTCAGCACGCGGTAGGGCTGCAGGCCATAGTTGCGGCCGATCTGCAGGCCACCCAGGCGTACGGGGCGGGTCCAGTCGACGAACCCGCTGTAGAAATCGCCGATCTCCAGGGTCGTTGCGCTATCGGGGAAATCCAGGCTCCAGCGTGTGTCCAGACGCACGCTCTCGCCGCGCCAATGGCGGTCGCCGGGTTGCTGGTAGCGGCGGCTGATGGCGGTGTTCTCGAAAGTGCCATTGCCGATACCGAATACGCGCAGCTCCGAGCTCAGGCTGAGGTTGCCGAGCGTGTCCACCCGGCTGCCGTAGACGTCGTAGTTGAGCAGCACGCCGGGCGAGGCGCTGCCGGTCGGCGCACGCGCCTGCGGCCGGCTGAGCACCGTGGTCGGCAGTGCCAGCTGGTCCAGCGGCACGTCCAGCGCCAGGGTCTGCATGTGGGCGTCGTAGCGCACCACCGCACCGCTGATCTGGTCCAGATAGACCGGTGCATCGCCGCTGGCGTTGAAGCCGAGCTGGCGCAGCACTTCGGGGCTGGCCTGCAGCCGGCCCCGGTTCTCGGTGAACGGCAGCAGGCCGCGCGGCGTGCTGTTGAGCGACACATCCAGGTACAGCGTCTGGCTGGCGGTCAGTGGGGTAGGGGGTGGCAGGATCGCATCGGCCGACACGCCGGATACATCAGCAGCCGTGGCCACGCCGGACACATCGGCGGCCTCGGTCGCCGCGGGAGCCAGGGCAGCCAACAGCGCGCCCATCAACGCCTCAGCGAGCCGGTGGGGGCGACAGTGGCGTCTGTTCCGACTCGCCATTGAGCTTGGCCGTGATCTGGTCGTTGTCGCGGTCGATCGCCGTGCGTTCGATCGGCCAGCGCATCACCTGGCCGGGCAATACGTAGCCCAGCAGCCCGGGATGGACGATGCGTGGGCGCGTGGCGCTGCCCAGCGCGAGATCGGCGATCTGAGCGTAACTGTTGCCCGAATTGGCTACTTCGACGCCGTTGCGGCCGTCCGCCAGCTTTACCAGCCGGGCCTGCAACTGCGGCGCCAGCGTGCCGGCCGAGGGCTGCACGAACACCGGGATCGAATAGCGCAGGACGAACTGCATGCCACCCGCGCGGATGGCCAGGTCGGGCACCTCGTCAACGATCAGGCGGTAATGTTGCTGTGCCGCTGGCGGTTCCTTGTCCGGACGCATGACGCGCACCAGCTGCTGCTGTCCGGCGGCCAGTTCCTGCATCGGCGGGGTGGCCATCAACGCATCGGTGGGCAGCAGCTGTTCCTGGCCGTCCTGCTGCACCCAGCGGAACACGCGTACCTGCAGCTTCACCGGCGAGGTCCCGCTGTTGGTCAGCCACAATTCGCCGGCACGCTGGCGGGCTTCCAGCTGCAGGGTGGTCGGGGCCACCTGCAGGCTGGTGGCGCCGGCGGCCGCGATGGCGAGCAGGTACAGGGCGAGCAGCGCCACGCCGGTGGCGCGCCACGGGCGGGATCCGGCCATGGGGGCGTGCTCCATCAATAGGTGATCGTGGCGGTAACCGTATCCAGGTAGTTACCGGCGGCCGGGTTGTTGGTGCTCAGGTTCAGGATCTGGCCGTAGACGATGTAGGGCACGGCCAGGCCGGTGCCGATGCCGGCCTGGGTGTTGGTGCCGGTCGTGGCGCCCCAGACCAGGGTATGTGCGGCATCCTGGTAGAGCTGGTAGCCGACATAGTTGTTGGCGGTCACCGCCGCGTTGGTGTTCTTCATCCGCCGGGTGGTGACGTCATTGGCGGTGCTGGCATTGGCGCCCGCATTCAGCGAGATCGTGTACGGGGTCAGTGCCGAGCACTGGGCGGTCACCGTGCCCTGGCCCAGGGTGGGCGTGGTGGTGGTTGATGCCGCGGTGCCGAAGTCCACGTTGGTGGCGGCCGCCGCCGTGATGGTGCAGGCCTTGGTGACCACCAGAGTGACGTTGAAGGTGGTGGTGTCGGCGGCCAGCGCCGGGCCGGACAGCAGGAGCCCGGCCACGGCCCATGCCAGCGGTGATCGAACTGGGGATCGCATGGACAACCTCCCTGACCCGAAGGTCCGTTGAACAAGGCGAAGACGGCACGTTCGGCGCCGCTTTGACGACAGTGGGTCCAGCTTAGGAGGCGTAAGTGTCTGTAATCCGTGATAAATAGGCAGGCGCAAGAGTGGAGGCCATCACGCTTTCACTTTCCTTGCCGGAACCGTGCATGCCCCGGATCGGCAGTTGGGTGGCGTTCGTTCAGATTGCGGCCGGATCGGCGATAATGGGTGACATGAGCGTGAATCTGAAAACCCCGCAGGAAATCGAGATGATGCGCATCGCCGGCCGCCTGGCCAGCGAAGTGCTCGACATCGTCACCCCCCACGTCAAGCCCGGTGTCACCACCGAGGAACTGGACCGCATCTGCCACGACCACATCGTGAACGTGCAGGGCGCCATTCCGGCCAACGTCGGCTACCGCGGCTTCCCCAAGACCGTGTGCACCTCGGTCAACAACGTCATCTGCCACGGCATCCCCAGCGAAGGGAAGGTGCT
Organism: Stenotrophomonas sp. YJH_SMC_122; assembly: GCF_059369535.1. Taxonomy (NCBI): domain Bacteria; kingdom Pseudomonadati; phylum Pseudomonadota; class Gammaproteobacteria; order Lysobacterales; family Lysobacteraceae; genus Stenotrophomonas; species Stenotrophomonas sp. YJH_SMC_122. The sequence continues at coordinate 444,726 of NZ_JCAFST010000001.1, forward strand.
CAAGGATGGCGACATCATCAACATCGACGTCACCGTCATCAAGGACGGCTGGCACGGCGACACCAGCCGCATGTACTTCGTCGGCACCCCGTCGGTGATGGCCCGCCGCCTGGTGGAAACCACGTACGAAGCCATGTGGCGCGGCATCCGCGCGGTGCGCCCGGGCGCCACCCTGGGTGACATCGGCCATGCCATCCAGAGCTATGCCGAAGGCGAGCGGTTCAGCGTGGTGCGCGAGTACTGCGGCCATGGCATCGGCAAGGTCTACCACGACGAGCCGCAGGTGGTGCATTACGGCCGTCCGGGCCAGGGCCTGGTGCTGCAGCCGGGCATGACCTTCACCATCGAACCGATGATCAACGAGGGCACCCGCTACAACAAGGTGCTGCCGGATGGCTGGACCGTGGTGACCAAGGACCGCAAGCTGTCGGCGCAGTGGGAGCACATGGTCGCGGTCACCGAGACCGGCGTCGACGTGCTGACCCTGTCGCCGGGCGAGTCGCAGGTTTCCTGACGATGCTGCCGGCGAGTTCGCTGCTGGACACGCCGGCCGCGTCGCTCAACGACCCGGACTGGGCTGCTGCCGCGCGCCAGGCGCTGCAGCAGGCCGACGCGCGCCTGTATCGCCGCTTCGACCAGGGCGACAACATCGAGCGCCTGCTGGCGCTGCGGGCGCGCGCGGCCGACCATCTGATCCGCCTGGCCTGGCAACGTTGCCTGCCGGCCGACAGCGACCTGTCGCTGTTCGCGGTCGGTGGCTATGGCCGGGGTGAACTGTTTCCGCGTTCGGACATCGACCTGCTGGTGTTCGGCGACCCGCCCGCACAACGGGCGCATGAAGCGGCATTGGCACGCCTGTTCGCGCTGCTGTGGGACTGCGGATTGGCGGTCAGCCATGCGGTGCGTTCTGCATTGCAGTGCCGCGAGGCGGCGGCTGACCAGACCGTGCTGACCGCGCTGATCGAGGCGCGTCCGATCCTGGCTTATGATGCAGCGCGCCGTGCGCTGCGCGAGGCCATCGACGACCGTGAGCTGTGGCCGGCGCGTGCCTTCTTCCTGGCCAAGCTGGAAGAGCTGCGCAACCGCCACCAGCGCTTCGGCGACACTGCCGACAACCTTGAGCCGGATATCAAGGATGGTCCCGGCGGCCTGCGCGATCTCAACACGCTGGGTTGGATGGCGCTGCGCGCCTTCGGCGTACGCGACCTGGAAGCGCTGGTCGGCCTGGGCCACCTTGGTGCCGACGAAGCGGCCGCGCTGAAGCGCGAGCGTGCAGTGCTGGCGCGGCTGCGCTTCGGCCTGCACCTGGTCGCGCGCCGCCCGGAAGAGCGCCTGCGTTTCGATTACCAGAAGACCCTGGCCGCGCGCCTGGGCTTCGAAGACGATGCCGAGAATCTCGGTGTCGAAAAAATGATGCAGGGCTTCTACCGCGCCGCGCTGGTGGTGCGCCGGATCAGCGACCGCCTGCTGCAGCGCTTCGAGGAACAGTTCGATGGCGAGGCCCAGCCGGAACCGCTGACCGTGGGCTTCTCCCTGCGCCGTGGCTACCTGGCCGCCAACGAGGCCGACTGGCCGCAGGGCGACATCGGCCAAGTGTTCGCGCTGTTTTCCAGCTGGGCCAACAACCCGCAGGTGCGCGGCCTGCACTCGCTGACCGCGCGTGCACTGGCCGAGTCGCTGCCGCTGCTGCCGGCCTATGACCAGGCCGACGCCGACGCACGCGAGCACTTCCTTGCCCTGCTGCGTGGCCAGCGCCCGGTCGACACGCTTTCGCGCATGGCGCGGCTGGGCGTGCTTGGCCAGTGGATCCCCGCGTTTGCCCAGGTCAGCGGGCGCATGCAGTTCGACCTGTTCCATGTCTATACGGTCGACCAGCACACGCTGATGGTCCTGCGCAACATCGGCCAGTTCGCCAGCAGCCGTGCCGACGAACGCTTCTCGATCGCGCACGAAGTCTGGCCACGCCTGCGCAAGCCGGAACTGCTGCTGCTGGCCGGCCTGTTCCATGACATCGCCAAGGGCCGCGGCGGTGACCACTCCGAGCTGGGTGCGGTGGACGCGCGTGCGTTCTGCCAAGCGCATGCGCTCAGTGGCACCGATACCGAGCTGGTCGCCTGGCTGGTCGAACAGCACCTGCGCATGTCGGTGACCGCGCAGAAGCAAGACATCGCCGATCCGGTGGTGATCCATCGCTTCGCCACCCTGGTCGGCAGCCGCGACCGCCTGGACTACCTGTACCTGCTGACCTGTGCCGACATCGCCGGCACCAGCCCGAAGCTGTGGAATGCCTGGAAGGACCGCCTGCTGGCCGACCTGTACTTCGCCACCCGGCGCGCGCTGCGCGAGGGGCTGGAGCATCCGGTACCGGCCGCCGAACGCGTGGCCGAGGCACGTGACAGCGTGCGCGCACTGGTGCGCGAGCAGGGTTACGACGACGCCACCATCGATCGCCAGTTCGCGGTGATGCCGGATGAGGGCTTCATTCGTCTGCGCCCCGAGCAGCTGGCCTGGCAGGCAGCCGCGCTGGTACCGGTGAAGCAGGGCCAGGCGCTGGTGAAGGTGCGCCGGATCAGTGTCGATGACCCGGCGCTGGAAGTGTTCGTGCACTCGCCCGACCGCGACGGCCTGTTCGCCGCGATCGTGATGACCCTTGACCGCAAGGGCTATGGCATTCACCGCGCACGCGTGCTGGACGGTCCGGCCGATACCATCTTCGATACCTTCGAAGTGAACCCGGCCGACACGTTTGCCGATGGCAGCAGTGCCAACCTGGAGGCGGCGCTGCGCGAGGCACTCAGTGGTGACCTGTCGCGCCTGCGGCCGTCGCGCCGTGTGGTACCGCGGCAACTGCGGCACTTCCGCTTCGCCCCGCGCATCGAGTTCCGCGATGAACCGGGCGCAACCCGTTTTGCCCTGGTCGCTCCCGACCGTCCCGGCCTGCTGGCCGATGTGGCGTTCGTGCTGCGCAACCAGGGCCTGCGCGTGCATGATGCGCGCATTGCCACGTTCGGCGAGCGCGCCGAAGACACCTTCGTGATCAGTGACGAACACGACCTCCCCCTGACTGAACCTGCCCGGCAGCAGCTGCATGACGCAATGCTGGCCTGCCTGGACCCTGATCGAAACGCCGGAGACCCCGCCTGATGGCCACCAAGCCCGCCAAGAAGACCGCCGCGACCCCCAAGAGCGCAGCGGCCCGGAAACCTGCTGCAGCCGCACCGGCCGCAAAGAAGGCCACTGCGCCGAAGAAGGCCGCTGCGGTGAAGGCCCCGGCGAAGAAAACGGCTGCGGTCAAGCGTGCTGTGAAGAAGCCGGCGCCGGCCAGGAGCGCCGAAGCCGTCCGCGCCGAAACCATCGCCCGCAAATCGCTGCGCAAGCCGTCGGCACCCGGCGTGGAGGAACTCAAGTTCGGCATCGAGAGCGCCTTCGAGCGCCGCGCCACGTTGACCCTGCATGAGCTGGAAGGCTCGACCCGGCCGCTGGTCAACCGCGTGATCGACGGTCTCGAGAGCGGTGAATTCCGCGTCGCCGAGCCGGACGGCCAGGGCGGCTGGAAGGTCAACGAGTGGCTGAAGAAGGCCGTGCTGCTGTATTTCCGCGTCAACGACATGGCGGTGGTCGATGCACGACCGGCACCGTTCTGGGACAAGGTCGAATCGCGCTTCGCCGGCTATGACGAAGCGAAGTTCCGCCGTGGCGGCGTGCGCGTGGTGCCCGGTGCGATCGCCCGCCGCGGCACGTACTTCGGCAAGGACGTAGTGCTGATGCCGAGCTTCACCAACATCGGCGCCTACGTCGGCGAAGGCACCATGGTCGACACCTGGGCCACCGTCGGTTCCTGCGCGCAGATCGGCCAGCACTGCCACCTGTCCGGTGGCGCCGGCATCGGCGGCGTGCTGGAGCCGCTGCAGGCCAGCCCGACCATCATCGAGGACCACTGCTTCATCGGCGCGCGTTCGGAAGTGGTGGAAGGCGTGGTGGTCGGCCACCACAGCGTGATCGGCATGGGCGTGTTCCTCAGCCAGAGCACCCGCATCTACAACCGCGCCACCGGCGAGATCAGCTACGGCTATATCCCGCCGTACAGCGTGGTGGTGTCCGGTTCGCTGCCGAGCAAGGACGGCACCCACTCGCTGTACTGCGCGGTGATCGTCAAGCAGGTTGATGCCAGGACCCGCAGCAAGACCAGCGTCAACGACCTGCTGCGCGGCCTGGCCGACTGAAGGTGAGTGCGCCGGAGGACCTGGCGCAGTCCGCGATCTACCGGCATCCGTCCGACAACGCGTTCGGACGGATGCTGCCGCGCCTGCTGCACGCTCCGCGCTGGACCCGGTTGCGCCGGGCACTGTCGCGGCGCTGGCCGATGCCGGTGCTGGTCAGCGACGTGCGCGACGTGGTCTACGCGAGCTGGTGGGTCGATGTGCGCCATGCCCCGCTGCCGCCACCAGGCCATCACTTCGTGGTGCACGCCGGGCGCACGCCGTACACCCTCCTCAGCTATCGCCACGGCCATTTTGGGCCGGCGCTGGCCGGGCCGCTGCGCGCACTGATGCCGTCGCCGCAGCAAAGCAACTGGCGCTGGTACCTGCGCCGTGACGATGATCCGGGCGGAACCCCGGTGGTGCTGTTCGATCGCAACGTGATGGACCAGCTGGCCTTCGTCGCCGGCGCGCGCGCTTTCAGCGATGCCATGCAGCCCCACCTGTCCGTGCGCTTCGAGCATGTGGTGCGCGCCGATGGCGATGGGTACACCCTGATCGAAGGCGGGCAGGGGAGTGCACCTGCCCTGCACCTGCAGTGGCGGGCCGCTGCGGGCTGGGAGGATGAGGCGTGGCGGGAGGGCATCGGTGGCCGTCAGGCCCTGCTGCGCTTCCTGACCTGCCAGGATGAGGCCATTGCGCGCACCTGTGACCGGCGCTGGGCCAGCACCCGCATCGCGCTGCCGGTGGATGTCGACAGCCTGCAGCCGCTGCAGCTGGAAGGCGAGCTGCAGTGCCAGCGCCTGCAGGCGATGGACGTGGCGCTGCACGAGGGGCTGGCCTTCCGGCTGCCAAGGGTGCCGTTCCGGGTCGTGTCCGAGCGCCTGTTGTGAGATTCTGGGCCTCTGTTTTCCAGCATCACAGATGGCCATGAGCACCACTGTCTACGGTTTGAAGAACTGCGATACCTGCAAGAAGGCGACCAGGTGGCTGGACCGCTTCGGCGTGCCGTACACCTTCGTCGACTACCGCGACAACAAGCCGAGCCCGGAAACACTGCTGGCGTGGGCTGAGCAGCTGGGTGGCCTGGCCGCGATGGTCAACAGGTCCTCCACTACCTGGCGGCAGCTGCCGGACAACCGCAAGGCCGCAGATTCCGAGGCCGAATGGAAGCTGCTGCTGCGCGAGTACCCGCAGCTGATCAAGCGCCCGCTGGTGGTCACCGCCGACGGCACGGTCAGCCAGGGTTTCAGTGACAACAGCTTCAAGGCCCGCTTCGGGATGGGTGACGCGTGAGCGCGGTCCTCGACCTGACCTGCGAGCTGATCGCACGGCCCTCGGTGACGCCGGACGATGTCGGCTGCCAGGCACTGCTGGCGGCACGCCTGAACCAGGCCGGGTTCCAGTGTGACCACCTGCGGCTGGGCGAGGTCGACAACCTGTGGGCGACTCACGGCCAAGGCGCGCCGGTACTGGTGCTGCTGGGCCATACCGACGTGGTGCCGACGGGGCCGCGCGAGGCCTGGACCAGCGATCCGTTCACGCCGACGATCCGTGATGGCGTGCTGTATGGTCGCGGCACCGCCGACATGAAGGGCAGCGTGGCGGCGTTCGTGGTGGCGGCCGAGCAGTTCGTTGCCGCGCATCCCGATCACCCCGGCACGCTGGCGGTGCTGCTGACCAGCGACGAGGAGGGCGATGCCATCGATGGCGTGCGCCACGTCGCACGGCTGTTCGCCGAGCGCGGCCAACGCATCGACTGGTGCATCACCGGCGAGCCGTCGTCGACCGCGACGCTCGGTGACCTGCTGCGCGTGGGTCGTCGTGGCAGCCTGTCGGCCAAGTTGCGGGTGCAGGGCGTACAGGGCCATGTGGCGTACCCGGAGAAGGCACGCAACCCGATCCACCAGGCGGCGCCCGCCCTGGCCGAGCTGAGCGCACGGCGCTGGGATGACGGCTACGAGAGTTTCCCGCCGACCAGCCTGCAGGTCTCCAACATCCATGCCGGTACTGGCGCCAACAATGTGATTCCCGGCGAGCTCGAAGTGGATTTCAACATCCGCTACAACCCGCACTGGGATGCGCCGAAACTGGAAGCGGAGATCACCGCGCTGCTGGATCGGCATGCCCTGCAGTACACGCTGAAGTGGCATCGCAGCGGCGAACCGTTCTACACCCCGGAAGGCACGCTGCGCGCCACCGCGCGTGCGGTGCTGGCCGAGCACATCGGCCGTGCACCGGAGGAAAGCACCGGCGGCGGCACGTCCGATGCCCGCTTCATCGCGCCATTGGGCGCGCAGTGCATCGAAGTGGGGCCGGTCAACGCCAGCATCCACCAGGTGGACGAGAACGTGCGCGTGGACGAACTGGAAGCGCTGCCCGGGCTGTACCAGCGACTGGTGGAGCGGCTGCTGGTGTGAGGATGGTGGATGCCGATCGTCGGTCGGCAACCTTCCGCAGGACTGCAGCCGGGCCCTGGTCCGAAAAATGAGTAACGGCGGCATGATCGCCTTTTCCCAGTAGCTTGGCGCGGCCATGTAGAAGCGCTGCGCCTGGGGGCCTGGCGAACAAGCCGGCCGCCGCTGGCAGGGCAGGCGGGTGAGGGTCTGGTAGGCCGCCAGGCCCAGGCAGGGCAGGGCAGGGCAGGGCAACCAGTGCCCCGGTGCCTCGGTTGCCGACGCAACTGTTGCGCCGCGCTGGAAACCGGGGTAGGGTCGATGCCATGTCGATCCGCCTGGCCACCGCCGTCAATAACAACAACCGCAATAATCTGCGCGCGAATAATCGTGCGCGGCCGATGCGGGACTGCGCCCTGGGTAGATAGACAGCACCACACGCCCGGACACCAGAAAACCCGCATCGGTCGATGCGGGTTTTTTTGTGCCCGGGCGCAGCCTGCCCGGGCCTGGATGGCCGGTCGAACACCCTCCCACCCGTGAAATTCCCCCAACAGGAGCTCCCCCATGTGTTCGATCTTCGGAATCTTCGGCCTGCAGGCCGGTGACGATCTCCCGGCCCTGCGCCGCCATGCGCTGGAACTGTCGCAGCGCCAGCGCCACCGCGGCCCGGACTGGAGCGGCGTGTATCTTGACGAAGGTGCGCTGCTGGTCCACGAGCGGCTGGCCATCGTCGACCCGGCCGGCGGCTCGCAACCGCTGCTGTCGGCCGACGGCCAGCTGGCGCTGGCGGTCAACGGCGAGATCTACAACCACCAGCAACTGAAGGCCGCACTGACCACCGCCTATGACTTCCAGACCGGTTCGGATTGCGAGGTGATCAATGCGCTGTACCGCCAGGGGGGCTCGCCGGCACAGTGGCTGGAGCAGCTCAATGGTATCTTCGCGTTCGCGCTGTGGGACCGTGGTGCCGGTCGTGTCCTGGTGGCGCGCGACCCGGTGGGCGTGGTGCCGCTGTACTGGGGCCACGATGCCCAGGGGCGTCTGCGAGTGGCCTCGGAAATGAAGGCGCTGGTCGATACCTGTGCCGACGTTGCGCAGTTCCCGCCGGGCCACTATTTCGACAGTGCCAGTGGTGAGCTGGTGCGCTACTACCAGCAGCCGTGGCGCGACTACGCTGACGTGCAGGGCCGCCAGGCCGATCTGGCCGAGCTGCGCCAGGCATTCGAGCATGCGGTGGAACGCCAGCTGATGAGCGATGTGCCGTACGGCGTGCTGCTGTCCGGTGGCCTGGACTCGTCGCTGGTGGCGGCGGTGGCCGCGCGCTATGCACGTCGTCGCATCGAGGATGGGGGGCAGACCGAAGCCTGGTGGCCGCGCCTGCACTCGTTCGCGATCGGCTTGAAGGGCTCTCCCGATCTGGCCGCCGCTGCAATCGCCGCCGAAGCGCTGGGCACCGTGCATCATGGCTTCGAGTACACGTTCGAGGAAGGCCTCGATGCGCTGCCGGAGGTGATCCGCCACATCGAGACCTACGACGTCACCACCATCCGCGCATCGACGCCGATGTTCCTGCTGGCGCGGCGGATCAAGGCGATGGGCGTGAAAATGGTGCTCTCCGGCGAGGGCAGCGACGAGATCTTTGGTGGCTACCTGTATTTCCACAAGGCGCCGGATGCGCGTGAATTCCACGACGAACTGGTACGCAAGCTCGACGCGCTGCACAACTACGACTGCCTGCGCGCCAACAAGTCGATGATGGCCTGGGGCGTGGAGCCGCGGGTGCCGTTCCTGGATCGCGAATTCCTCGATGTGGCGATGCGCTTCGACGCCGCGCACAAGATGGTCGGTGCAGGCGTTGGTGGCCGCCGCATCGAGAAGGCGGTGCTGCGCGAGGCGTTCGAAGGCTACCTGCCGGACAGCATCCTGTGGCGGCAGAAGGAGCAGTTCAGCGATGGCGTTGGCTATGGCTGGATCGACGGGCTGAAGGCGCATGCCGAAGCCCAGGTGAGCGACCGCGTGCTGGCAGCGGCCGACAAGCGCTTCCCGCACAACCCGCCGCAGACCAAGGAGGCCTACTACTACCGTCATCTGTTCGAGCAGTTCTTCCCGAGCCGTGCGGCCGCCGAGACCGTGCCGGGTGGCAAGTCCATCGCCTGCTCGTCGCCGGCGGCGATCGCGTGGGATGCGAGCTTCGCCGCAGCTGCAGATCCGTCGGGGCGCGCGGTCGCTGGCGTGCACGAGCAGGCACTGGCGTAAGCGCCGAAAGGGGACGGAGGGGGGCCGGGGCGCCTGTGCCACTAACGACTTAATCCCCTCCGTCCCCTTTTTGTATGATCGCCCCCCTGCACATTGGGGAATGTTCATGGACGTACACAGCGGGGGCCAGGCGCCACCGACGAAGTGGGGATGGCGCTACCTGGCCTGGGCTGGGGTGCCGTTGCTGGCCGGCGTGCTGCTGGCCCGTTATGCCGGTCCGGCGGCGCCCGAGGCTGGTGCCCGTGCCACGGCCACGGCCACGACCATGGCCGAAGCCACCTGGGCGCAGCATCTGGCGTCGCCGCTGGGCCTGTTCCTGTTGCAGCTGCTGGTGCTGTTGCTGGTAGCCAAGGGCGCCGGTGCGCTGCTGAAGCGGCTGGGCCAGCCGGCGGTGATCGGCGAGATGGCGGCCGGCCTGATGATGGGCCCGCTGGTGCTCGGCAGCTTGCTGCCGCAGTTGCACGGTGCGTTGTTCCCGGCCAGCTCGTTGGGGCCGCTTGGCATGCTCAGCCAGCTGGGCGTGCTGATGTTCCTGCTGGTGGCCGGTGCCGAGCTGGACCTGGCGGCGCTGCGTGGACGCCGGCGTTTTGCCTTTACGGTCAGCCATGCCGGCATCGCGGTGCCGTTCGTGCTTGGCGTCGCCCTGGCGATCTGGCTGTACCCGCAGCACGGCCCGCAGGGCGTGGGCTTCACCGCATTCGCGCTTTTCGTTGGCATATCGATGAGCATCACGGCCTTCCCTGTGTTGCTGCGCATCCTTGCCGACCGCGGTATCACGCAGACGCCACTGGGGCAGACCGCCATTGCCTGCGCTGCATTGGGTGATGCCACCGCGTGGTGCCTGCTGGCGCTGATCGTGGCCGCCGCCCAGGCCAGCGGATGGCTGCCGGCCAGCCTCAACCTGCTGTGCGTGGTCGCGTTCGTGGCGCTGATGCTGGGGCTGGTGAGGCCGTGGTTCGCCCGCCAGCAGATCGCGCCGGGCCGTGAGGGACGCTGGCTGCTCGGCATCCTGCTGCTGTCGCTGGGCAGTGCGCTGGTCACCGAAATGCTGGGCATCCACGCGCTGTTCGGTGCCTTCGCTGCGGGCGTCGCGGTATCGTCCAACGCGCAGCTGCGCGACCTGTTGATGGCCCGCGTCGAACCGTTCGCGGTGACGCTGCTGCTGCCGCTGTTCTTCGCCATGACCGGCCTGCGCATGCGCGCCGATACGCTGCAGGCCAGCGATGTCCTGTTGTGCGTGGTGGTCATCGCGGTAGCCACGACGGGCAAGCTGCTGGGTACCTTCAGTGCCGCACGCAGTGCCGGCATGCCCACCCGTGAGGCGTGGCGGCTGGGTGCACTGATGAACACCCGTGGCCTGATGGAGCTGATCGTGCTCAACCTGGGTTACGAACTTGGCCTGCTCGGTGACCGCCTGTTCGCGGTGCTGGTGATCATGGCGCTGGTGACAACGGCGATGACCGGGCCACTGCTGAACCTGATCGAGCGGCGCAGGGGCTGAGCGTCGAACGGTAGTGCCGGTCGCTGGCCGGCAACCTCATGATGCTGGACACACCTGCATGGATGCCGGCCAGCGGCCGGCACTACCGCGATGCCGGCACCAGCGTCATCGTGTGCTGCGGCTTGCCCGGCAGGAACGGCGTCGGCCGCCCATGCACCCAGTCTTCGTGGCCGGCGCCCCAGTACGGCGACAGCGGGTGCCCGCTCTGGCCGCCGGGCATATGCACGATGCCGTCGGCCTCGTGGCCGGGCGAAACCACCATGCGCTCGGAAGCACCGAAGCTCGGCGTCTGCACGCGCGGCATGTCGCGGTCGCCGGGCAGGCGGTCGGCCGGCATGCACAGCCAGTGTTTGGCGATGTCCGGCAGCGCCCGTGCGATGGGATGGCAGATCGCCGCCGTATTGCGTTCGCCCCAGCTGCGCTTGGCCAGTGGGCCCTGCCTGGCCAGCTCGCTCTCGGTGCGGCGTGCGGCGTCGATCAGCAGCGCATCCCAGCTGTCGAAGGCCGGTGGCAGCAGATTGGCCGGCCGCTGCTGCAGCATTGGCCAGGCCACGCCTTCCAGCTGCGCCAGGCGCGGCTCCAGATAGTCATCGCCCAGCTGCGCATTGGCCGGTGCCAGCAGTGCATCGGACAGTGTTGTCATCACCTGCGTACGGAACTCGCGCACCACCCGGTAGCTGACCGAGCTGGCCGAGGCTCGGCCGTCCCATTGATGGCTGGCCTCCTTCAAGCGCTTCAGTGCAGGGTCGTCACTGCGTTCGATGACGTCGTGCAGCAGCGCCCACCAGCGCTGCAGGAACACCGCGCGATCGTCGAGCTGGATTGCCAGCAGGTCGTGTTCATCGAAGCGCTCCTGGATCGCCAGCAGGTCGCGGATCTGCTGCCCGCGGGCGCCAAGGTCATAGCCGCCGTTGCCGGCCTGGGCCAGTGCCTCGCCGTCGAGGACGCGGCCGTTGGCGGTCCACAGGCGATGGTTGGGTGGATCGATCAATGCCGGCGAGGCATCGCTGCGGATCGGCCATGGCGCGCAGTCCTGGTTGCTGGCGGCGGTGAAGCCGGCCGGTGCACAGCCCGGACCACGATCCGGGCGGGCGCCGATCAGCCGCCAGGCGATGCGTCCGCTGCGGTCGCCGACCACCAGGTTCTGCGCGGGGATGCCGGCGTGGTCGGCGAACTGCAGCGCACCGTCCAGGTCACCGGCACGGGCCAGGTCACCGAAGTCCAGGCGCACCGCGCCGGGCAGGTGGGCGACCCAGCGCAGCGCGTCGCCGCTGCCATCGGCATGCGTGTGCAGGATCGGTCCCCAGGCGGTTTCGCGTACCGGGAACAGCACATCCGCCTGGCCGGCCACCGCGATCCGTTCTTCATGCACCGTCACTGCGGCATTGGCCGGTTCGGTGCGGTAGTCCGCGGTGTCGATGTAGCTGTTGGTGAAACCCCAGGCGACGTGCCCGTTGCTGCCGACGATCACGGCCGGAAGGCCCGGCAGCGAGAAGCCGGTGACGTCGACCTGGCCGCCAGCGGCCTGCGGGTCGGGGTAGCGCAGGCGCACGCGGAACCACAGGCCGGGTGCGCGCAGGCCCAGGTGCATGTCGTCGGCAACAATGGCGCGGCCGTCGGCGGTGAGCGCACCGGCCACCGCGAAGTTGTTGCTGCCGACGGCGTCGGCTTCTTCCTGCCCGGTGCCCGGCTTTCCCTTCAGCGTGCGCAGGGCCAGCTGGCTGGCATCGGGCAGCATGGCGTTGCCGGTCGGTTCGCCGAACAGCGGTGCATCCCATTCAGTGCCGTCGTGGGCGATCAGTGCGTACAGCGCCGGCGGCACCGCTGCACGGATGCGGCTCAGCGCAAGCTCGGTCTGGTTGCCGGGATCCTGCAGGTCGGCGTACATGGCCAGCCCGGTCAGCACGCTGTCGCTGGCCTGCCAAGGCTGCGGCGGCTGCCGCAGCAGCAGATAGGCCCACGGCCGCACGGAGAGATCGGCCAGGCCCTCGTTGACGCCATCCACGTAGGCGCGCACGGCCGCGCCGTTGTCGCCCAGTGCGGCCTGCAGATTCGCCTCGGTGCGTGCACGCAGCCGGTGCACGCGCATGCGCTTGTCGGTGTCGATGGCCTTCGGCCCGAACAGCGCCGACAGCTCGCCAGCGGCACTGCGGCGCATCAGGTCCATCTCGAAATAGCGCTCCTGCGCATGCACGCGGCCCAGCGCGCGCATCGCATCGGTCTGGCTGCCGGCCGTGATGGTGACCACGCCCAGCCCATCGCGCTCGATGGTGACCGGCTTGGCCAGGCCCGGCAGTGGATGCTCGCCGTCCAGGTCGGCCAGGCTGCCGCGCAGCAGCAGCCACAGGACCAGTGCGGTGACCAGCACGATGGCGATCACTACGCCCAGCATCCAACGCCATGTACGTCGCATCGCACGTCCTTTCCGAACTCGTGGGCCGATTGTAGCCGCAGGCGCAACTGCGACTGATTCCGATTAGATCACCGTACTTTGAAATGCGGCACCCTATGCCGCATCGATTCACAGGAGCCCCCCATGAAAGGCAACCCGGACGTCATCGCCTGCCTGAAGGAACTGCTGCGCGGCGAGCTCGCTGCCCGCGACCAGTACTTCATCCATTCCCGCCGCTACGAGGACCAGGGCCTGTTCGCGCTGTACGAACGCCTGAACCACGAGATGGAAGAGGAAACCCAGCACGCCGATGCGCTGCTGCGCCGGATCCTGTTCCTGGGCGGCGACCCGGACATGCGCCCGCATGCCACGGAGCCGGGCAAGACCGTGGAAGAGATGCTGCAGAAGGATCTCGACACTGAATACGCCGTTCGGAACAATCTGGCCGCCGGCATGAAGCTGTGCGAGGAGAAGGGCGACTACGTGAGCCGCGACATCCTGCTGGCGCAGTTGAAGGACACCGAGGAAGACCACGCCTGGTGGCTGGAACAGCAGCTGGGCCTGATCAAGCGCATCGGCCTGGAACTGTACCAGCTGAGCAAGATCGACGGCAGCGGCGCCCCGGCGCACTGAGCCGGCCCCGCTTTTTGTAGAGCCGAGCCAATGCTCGGCTGCCTTCCGGTAGAGCCGACCGCTGGTCGGCTGGTTTTCGTTGGAGCAGCCGACTAACAGTCGGCTCTACCAGAAGCGGGAAGCAGCCGACCAGCGGTCGGCTCTACCGGGAGCCAAAGGCAGCCGACCCGCGGTCGGCTCTACCGGAAGCACAGCGTTCTGTCGCCCGCCAGCACCGGAGCACCGCCAGCCAGCCTTCGCCCGCCAGCTGCTCCATTGCCCGCCAGCCGACAACGAAAAAGCCGGGGAATGCCCCGGCTTTTTCGTGTCCGGAGTCGGATCCGTTTTCAACGAAAACGGCTCTGACCCCATTGGGATGGAAAACGCCAACCGAGGTTGGCGTCTACCGGGGTAATGCGTGTCAACCAAGGTTGACACCTACCAGGAGCGGTGCCTCACTCCACCGACAACCCTTCCACCTTCTGCCAGCCGCGCGGCAGCAGGTGGCCGCGGGTGGCGCGGGCGCCGAGGTAGGCATCAAGCTCGTTGAACTTCAGGCCCATGGTGCGCTGGCCGCTGCGCACCTGCAGGGTCTGCCCCGGGCTGATCGCCACGATGGCGACCACGCGTTCGGTGGCGAGCTTGGCCTTCGGGATCTCGATGATCTTGTTGCCCTTGCCCTTGTCCAGTTCCGGCAGGTCGTTGGCGGCGATCGCCAACAGGTTGCCCGAACTGGTCACCGCCACGATGCGGTCGGTGGCGACGTTGGCGACCACCGACGGGGGCAGTACCGAGGAGCCGGCCGACAGGTTCAGCATCGCCTTGCCGGCCTTGTTGCGGCCGATCAGGTTCTCGAAGCGGGTGACGAAGCCATAACCGTGGCTGGAGGCCAGCACGAAGCGGGTGTCCGGCTCGGCGCTGGCCAGGGTCACGAAGCTGGTGCCCGGTGCCGGCGAGAAGCGGCCGGTCAGCGGTTCGCCATTGCCACGCGCGGAGGGCAGGGTGTGCACCGGCGTCGAGTAGGCGCGGCCTTCGCTGTCGAGGAACGCGACCTGCTGGGTGCTGCGTGCGCGCACCGCGCCCTGCAGCCCGTCGCCTTCACGGTACGACAGCGCGGATGCATCGACGTCGTGGCCCTTGGCGGCACGGATCCAGCCCTTCTCCGACAGCACCACGGTCATCGGTTCGCTCGGCACCAGCTCGGTCTCGTCGATCGCCTGCGCCGCCTGGCGCTGCACCAGCGGCGAACGGCGTGCGTCGCCGAACTTCCTGGCGTCGGCGGTCAGTTCATCGCGGATCAGCTTCTTCAGCTTGGCCTTGCTGTCCAGGATGCCGAGGATCTTCTCGCGCTCCTTGGCCAGTTCATCCTGCTCGCCGCGGATCTTCATCTCTTCCAGGCGGGCCAGCTGCTTCAGCTTGGTTTCCAGGATGTACTCGGCCTGTTCCTCGGACAGTCCGAAGCGCGCGATCAGCGCGGCCTTCGGCTCGTCTTCGGTACGGATGATGTGGATCACCTCGTCCAGATTGAGGAACGCGACCAGCAGGCCTTCCAGCAGGTGCAGGCGGCGCTCGACCTTCTGCAGGCGGTGCTGCAGGCGGCGGGTGACGGTGTTGCTGCGGAAGGTCAGCCATTCGCTGAGCAGCATCTTCAGGTTCTTCACCTGCGGACGGCCGTCCAGCCCGATCACGTTGAGGTTGACGCGGTAGCTGCGCTCCAGGTCCGTGGTGGCGAACAGGTGGCCCATCAGCTGGTCGGCGTCGACGCGGTTGGAACGCGGCACCAGCACCACGCGCACCGGGTTGGCGTGGTCGGATTCATCGCGGATGTCTTCCAGCCACGGCAGCTTCTTGGCGCGCATCTGTGCGGCGATCTGCTCGATCACCTTCGACGGCGACACCTGGAACGGCAGCGCCGTGATCACGATGTTGCTGGCTTCCCTGGTGAAGGTCGCGCGTGCACGCACGCTGCCGTTGCCAGTCTCGTAGATGTTGCGCAGGTCATTGGCCGCAGTGATGATTTCGGCGCTGGACGGATAGTCCGGGCCCTGCACGTGTTCGCACAGGTCGCGCACGCTGGCATCGGGGTTGTCGAGCAGGTGCAGCAGCGCACTGACGATCTCGTTGAGATTGTGTGGCGGCACGTCGGTGGCCATGCCCACGGCGATGCCGGTGGTGCCGTTCAGCAGCAGATGCGGCAGCCGCGCCGGCATCCAGGTCGGCTCCTGCAGGGTGCCGTCGAAGTTCGGTGCCCAGTCGGTGGTGCCCTGGCCCAGTTCGCCCAGCAGCACTTCGGCGATCGGGGTCAGCTTGGATTCGGTGTAACGCATCGCCGCGAACGACTTCGGGTCGTCGCTGGAGCCGAAGTTGCCCTGGCCCTCGATCAGCGGGTAGCGGTACGAGAACGGCTGCGCCATCAGCACCAGCGCTTCGTAGCACGCGCTGTCGCCGTGCGGGTGGTACTTGCCGATGACGTCGCCGACGGTGCGCGCGGACTTCTTCGGCTTGGACGCGGCATTCAGGCCCAGCTCGCTCATCGAATAGATGATGCGGCGCTGCACCGGCTTCAGGCCGTCGCCGATGAACGGCAGGGCACGGTCCAGGACCACGTACATCGAGTAGTCGAGGTAGGCGCGTTCGGCGTACTCGCGCAGCGGCAGTTGTTCGAATCCGTGGAACACGGGGCGGGCAAGTTCGGTCATGCGGCGTTGTTACCTATGTCGGGAGGCGGCGACGGCGGTCGCCGCTCGCAATCCTGTGATTATCCGGATGCGGCGGGGGATGCCAAGCCGCGCGCAGGGTCCAGCCCGGTTTCCAGGCCGTGGCCGGCCCGCGCCAGGTAGCGCCCCGGCGGCAGCCCGAAGTGGCGGCGGAACACGGTGACGAACGCGCTGGCGCTGCTGAAGCCCAGTGCATGGGCGATGTCGGCGACGCTGCGGCCATCGGTCAACTGGCGCAGGGCTTCGGAGAGCCGGGCCTGCTGCCGCCACTGGGCGAAGCTGAGCGTGGTCTCGTCGCGGAAGTGGCGGGTCAGGCTGCGCGGTGACAGGCCGGCCCAGTGCGCCCATTCGGCCAGGCTGCGTTCGTCGGACGGGTCGGCCAGCAGCTGCGAGGCGATCTTCAGCAGCCGCCGGTCATGCGGCATCGGCAGATGCATGCGCTGACGCGGCGCGGTGCGGATCTCGTCCAGCAGCACCTCGATGATGTGCTGGCGCTCGGGCGTGGTGTCATAGCCCAGCGGCCATTCGCAGATACGCTCGGCCAGCGCCTGCGCCAGCTTGGACAGGCCCAGCACGCAGGGGTCGGCGGGCAGGGCGGCACAGGCGGGTGCGGCCAGCGCCATGCCCCAGCCGCGCAGCGGCCCGTCGAGGGTGACCGTGTGCGGCTCCAGCGGCGGCATCCAGCCGGCCGAACCCGGCGCCAGCGACCAGGTGCCGTGCGAGGTGCGGGTGGTCAGCAGGCCGCGCTCCACGTAGATCAGTTGCGCGCGCTGGTGATGATGCCAGTCCACTTCACGGACCAGTCCCTGCGGGCTGTCGAAGCGGTAGGCGACCACCGATGGGCCGTCGTTGCGCTCGAACCAGTCCAGTGCATCGTCCCTGAGCAGGCGTTTGGGAGCGGGGATTTCTGCCTTGTTCATCATGTCTGCTGGCTGAAATGTGTCATCCATTGGCTGGATTGTACTACCGGGCCACCTGACTAGGTCATTAAGGTAGGCGCCTTCACCGATCCAGCCCACTGCTGCAACACAGCATTCGATGCCAGATCGAATATTTCCATTGAGAAATATTTTTTTTGGAAGAGAATGCTTCCCCATGATCTGTCCTGCAACCACTCCCCCCAGCTTCGGCCTGCTGCTGCGCCAGGTGCGCGACGGCCTGGTCCGCCAACTCGACGCGTCCATGGCTGAAGAAGATCTGGGCATCGGCTTCACCCACTACATCGGGTTGAAGGTGCTTTCGAACATGGCACCGTGCACCGCCAACGAACTGGCCCAGGCCATCGATCAGGTACCCAGCGCGGTGACCCGGCTGCTGGACAAGCTCGAAGCGCTGGGCTGCGTCCGCCGCGAACCGCATGCGCAGGACCGGCGGGCATTGCAGATCGTGCTGACCGATGAAGGCCGCGCGCTGTGGGCGCGCCTGAAGCTGCGTGGCGACGCGGTGATGGATTACGCCCTGCGTGATCTTTCCGCCGACGAGCGCACGCTGCTGCTGTCCCTCCTTACCCGAATCCGCGATTCACTGACGACCCCATGAACCCGATCCCGCATTCCACTCTCCGCCGGTCCAGGCGCGCGCTGCTGGTGTCAGCGCTGGCCCTGGCCCTGGCCGCCTGCGCCAGCAGTCGTGGCCTCAACCCGCAGGGCCACGTGCTTGACGTGGACAGCCTGCACAGCGAACGCACCCTGGCCGACACCGACCTGAGCGCCACCGGCTTCCCGGCGCAGGACTGGTGGAAGGCACTGGGTGATGCGCAGCTGGACGCGCTGGTTGCCGAGGGCCTGGCCGGCCACCCGAGCCTGGACGCCGCCGATGCCCGCCTGCGCCAGGCCCAGGCCCAGGTCGGCACCGCACGTGCCGACGAACTGCCGAGCCTGTCGGTGTCCGGTGGCTACACCGGCCTGCGCCTGCCTGAGTCGATGGCAGGCAGCGAGATCGGTGGCCATTACGCCGGCAGCAGCCAGGTCGCCTTCGACTTCAGCTACGGCGTGGACCTGTGGGGCGGCAAGCGCGCCGCCTGGGAAGCCGCCGTGGACGGTGCGCACGCCGCCACCGTTGAAGCGCAGGCCGCCCGCCTGAACCTGTCCACCGGCATCACCCAGGCCTATGCCGACCTGGCCTACGCGTGGCAGCTCAACGACGTGGCCGAGGAAGAGCTGAGCCGTTCACAGAAGTCACTTGAGCTGACCCGCCAGCGCCGCCGCGCCGGCATCGACAGTGATCTGCAGGTGCGCCAGGCCGAGGCCCGCGTGCCGGCCGCGCAGCAGCAGGTGCAGGCCGCCCAGCAGCGTATCGACGCCGCCCGCACCGCACTGGCCGCGCTGGTCGGCAAGGGTCCGGACCGTGGCCTGTCGATCCAGCGCCCGCGGCCGCTGAATCCGGTGGCACTGCAGCTGCCGGGCGTGCTGCCCAGCGAACTGCTTGGCCGCCGCCCCGACATCGTGGCCGCACGCTGGCGCGTTGAAGCAGCCGACAAGCAGATCAAGGTTGCCAAGACCAAGTTCTACCCGAGCTTCAACCTGACCGCGCTGGCCGGCGTGGTCGCCCCGAATGTGGGCGACCTGCTGAAGAGCAGTTCCACCTTCGCCTACATCGGCCCTGCGCTGAGCCTGCCGATCTTCGAAGGCGGCAAGCTGCGCGCCAACCTGGCCAATACCGATGCGCAGTACGACCTGGCGGTGGCCAACTACAACCAGACCGTGCTCGATGCGCTGCGTGATGTGGCCGACCAGGTCAACGCGGTGCGCTCGCTGGCACAGCAGGCGCAGTCGCAGCAGCAGGCGGTGGACACCGCACGCGCTGCCTTCGACCTGGCCCAGCAGCGCTACCGCGCCGGCATCGGCAGCTACCTGGACGTGCTGACCGCGCAGTCCACCCTGCTGCAGTCGCAGCAGCAGCTGGCCGGCCTGCAGTCGCAGCAGGTGCAGTCCTCGGTGCGCCTGAGCAAGGCGCTGGGCGGTGGTTTCCAGCCCACTGACGCCGACCGCGCACCGATCGCCTCCCATTCCGATTCCTCGCATTCCTGAAGATCTCCGACATGAGCCAGACCCAAGACACCGCGGCCCCGGCCGCCCCCAACCGCCGCGGCAACCTGCTGCGCGGCCTGTTCGTGATCGTCGTGCTGCTGCTTGCCGCTTTGGCGCTGTGGTACTTCATGTTCGGCCGTTGGTTCGAAGAGACCGATGATGCCTACGTGCAGGGCAACCAGGTGCAGATCACCCCGCTGGTGGCCGGCACCGTGGTCGCCATCAATGCCGATGACGGCATGCGCGTGGAGCGCGGCCAGCTGCTGGTGCAGCTGGACCCGTCCGACACCGCGGTGGCGCTGCAGCAGGCCGAAGCCAACCTGGCCAGGACCGTGCGCCAGACCCGTGGCCTGTACCGCAGCGTGGAAGGCGCGCAGGCGGAACTGAACGCCCGGCAGGTGACCCTGAAGCGCGTGCGCGACGACTACGCCCGGCGCAAGGACCTGGCCGCCACCGGCGCCATCTCCAACGAAGAACTGGCCCACGCCCGTGACGAACTGGCTGCTGCCGAAGCCGCCGTGGCCGGTTCGCGCGAGACCGTCGAGCGCAACCGCGCGCTGGTCGACGACACCGTGATCGCCACCCAGCCGGACGTGCAGGCTGCCGCCGCACAGCTGCGTCAGGCCTTCCTCAACAACGCCCGCGCCGGCATCGTCGCGCCGGTCTCCGGCTACGTCGCCCGTCGTTCGGTGCAGGTCGGCCAGCGTGTGCAGCCGGGCAATGCCCTGATGGCCGTGGTGCCGACCGAGCAGATGTGGGTCGAGGCCAACTTCAAGGAAACCCAGCTGCGCCACATGCGCCTGGGCCAGGAAGTGGAGCTGAAGTCGGACCTGTACGCCGGCGACGTGAAGTACAAGGGTCGCATCCAGAGCCTGGGCCTGGGCACCGGCTCGGCGTTCTCGCTGCTGCCGGCGCAGAACGCCAGCGGCAACTGGATCAAGATCGTGCAGCGCGTGCCGGTGCGCATCGCCATCGATGCCAAGCAGCTGGCCGAACACCCGCTGCGCATCGGCCTGTCGATGAAGGCCGAAGTGAGCCTGCGCGACCAGAAGGGCGAAGTGCTGCCGAGCACCCCGGCCAAGGGCACGGTGTTCGACACCGACGTGTATGCCAAGCAGCTGCATGATGCCGACGAGGTGATCCACACGATCATCCAGGGCAACCTGCCGCAGCAGCAGGCGAAGGTGGGCTGAGGTCGCCATGTCCGCACAAGCTCCAGCCGCGCCCGGCGCTCCGGGCGCACCGGCGGCGCCGGCTGCGGCCTCCGGGTTCCTGCCGCCCAGCGTCGCCCTGTGCACCGTAGGCCTGGCGATGGCGTCGTTCATGCAGGTGCTCGACACCACCATCGCCAACGTCTCGCTGCCGACCATCGCCGGTAATCTCGGCGCCAGTTCGCAGCAGGCGACCTGGGTCATCACCTCGTTCGCGGTCAGCACGGCCATCGCGCTGCCGCTGACCGGCTGGCTCAGCCGCCGTTTCGGCGAACGCAAACTGTTCGTCTGGGCCACCCTGGCCTTCGTCATCACTTCGCTGTTGTGCGGCCTTGCGCAGAGCATGGGCATGCTGGTCGTGTCGCGTGCGCTGCAGGGTTTCGTGGCCGGCCCGATGTACCCGATCACGCAGTCGCTGCTGGTCTCGATCTACCCGCGCGAGAAGCGCGGGCAGGCATTGGCGCTGCTGGCGATGATCACGGTGGTGGCGCCGATCTGCGGCCCGATCCTCGGTGGCTGGATCACCGACAACTACAGCTGGGAATGGATCTTCCTGATCAACGTGCCACTGGGCATCTTCGCTGCGCTGGTGGTGGGCAACCAGCTGAAGGGACGCCCGGAGCAGATCGAGAAGCCGAAGATGGACTACGTCGGCCTGGTCACGCTGGTGATCGGTGTCGGCGCGCTGCAGCTGGTGCTCGACCTGGGCAACGACGAGGACTGGTTCTCGTCGATGAAGATCGTGGTACTGGCCTGCGTGGCGGTGGTGACGCTGACGGTGTTCCTGATCTGGGAACTGACCGACAAGGATCCGATCGTCGACCTGAAGCTGTTCCGGCACCGCAACTTCCGTGCCGGCACGCTGGCGATGGTGGTGGCCTATGCGGCGTTCTTCAGCGTGGCGCTGCTGATTCCGCAGTGGCTGCAGCGTGACATGGGCTATACCGCGATCTGGGCAGGCCTGGCGACCGCGCCGATCGGCATCCTGCCGGTCATCATGACGCCGTTCGTGGGCAAGTATGCGTCGCGCTTCGACATGCGGATGCTGGCCACCGTGGCCTTCATCGTGCTGTCGATGACCAGCTTCCTGCGCTCGAACTTCAACCTGCAGGTGGACTACATGCACGTGGCCGGCGTGCAGCTGATCATGGGCATTGGCGTGGCGCTGTTCTTCATGCCGGTGCTGCAGATCCTGCTGTCGGACCTGGATGGGCGCGAGATCGCGGCGGGCTCCGGCCTGGCGACGTTCCTGCGCACGCTGGGCGGCAGCTTCGCGGCCTCGCTGACGACGTGGCTGTGGGCGCGGCGTACCCAGGTGCACCATGCCGACCTGACCGAGCACATCTCGGCCTATCAGCCGGGAATGCAGGAGCAGGTCACCGCAATGGGGCAGGGCGACCTGCAACATGGCGCGGCGGTACTGAACAACATGATCAACCACCAGGCATCGCAGATGGGTTTCAACGACATCTTCTTCCTGCTGGGCTGGATCTTCCTGGCGATCATCACCTTCCTGTGGCTGGCCAAGCCGCCGTTCGGTGCGGGTGCCGGTGCGGCCGCCGGCGGCGGACACTGAAACTCCCTGGAAACACCGTGCTGTATTTTGACCCCGCCGCCAGGCGGGGTCCTTGCTTGTGCTGCGCAGATCGCACGGACCGTGTCATCGGAGTAGTGCAACGATGCAGGTTCAACGCGTGCGATAGACGCGCTTGAACACCACCCGATCACGGAACAATCGGGAAATGGCCCACATTCCCGCCACCAGAACGGCCGCGCCTGTGAGCCAGCCGGCAGTGGCCTGCAATTGGCTGCCGACCAGTGTGCCGCAGACAATGGCGGCGACAAAGACGAACATGACCGCCTCCCTGGATGCACCGTAGTGGACCTCGGCCTGGCATCCCACGCATACGGTTACGCCATGGTTCGAGCCGGTATGGCAGTGAGGGCAGATGATGCCGCGCTGCATTGGTGCGTCCTTTTGGGGAGAGGAGGGGCGCTGGTCAGGTCGTGGCGATACACCTGCAACCGGCTCCCGCAAATCTGCCTCCACCGAAAAGGAATCGGGTGGATATCTACCAGGAAAAGTACGAATTGAACGGCCAACGTGAAATGGGGCCCAAAAGCGGGCCGTCCAGGGGAGGGGGCCGACGCACGGGGACGCGGTATGCGCCAGTAGGCGATTCCCAGATGGTGCGAGATACGACAGTTCGATCGGTAGGTGCGACGCCACGTTCGCCAAACCCCGAAAACGAAAAAACCCGCTTTCGCGGGTTTGATCATCTTGAGTCGTGGTGCCCAGGAGAGGACTCGAACCTCCACGGTTTTACCCGCTAGTACCTGAAACTAGTGCGTCTACCAATTCCGCCACCTGGGCGACTCAGGAGATGAATTGTGCGGTACGGCAGAGAGTGTGTCAACAACATTTCACACTTTTTTCTGCGGTTGCACGCCCAGGTGGTGCAGCAGGCTGCGCATCGCCGGTGACAGCTGCGCCCACCCGGCGAAACAGGCGCACAGGCGGCGCTGTGCCCACCCATCGGCAAGCGGCACCGCAACGGTATGCGTACTGCGTCGATGCTGGCGCGCGATGCTCCGCGGCACGATGCCGACACCGATGCCGTGGCCGACCATGATGCAGACACCCTCGAAGGTCTTCATGCGGATGCGCACATCCAGGCGGCGCCCGATGTCGCGGGCCTGGTCTTCGATGTAGATCTGAAGCGCATTGCCATCGGCGAGGGCAACGAAGGTCTCGCCTGCGGCATCGGCGAAGGTCACGCTGCGCAGTGATGCAAACCGGTGATCGGCGGGAAGCAGCATCACCAGCGGATCTTCGGCGACCACATGCTGCTGAAGGCCGGCAGCGTCGACCGCATCACTGATGATGCCGGCCTCGGCCTGGCCAGCGATGATCGCGCGCACGACTTCGGGGCTGGTGCGCTCCAGCAGTTCCACGTGCAGGCGCGGGCGTTCGGCCAGCCACGGTGCCAGCCGCGGGGGCAGATAGTTGGTCAGCGCAGCGGTGTTGGCATACAGGTGCAGGGTGCCGCGCGCGCCCTGTGCGAATGCCTGCAGCTCGCCGCGCAGCTGCGCCTGCTGCTGCACGATCAGTCGTGCATGGTGGGCGAGGGCGGCGCCGGCTTCAGTCAGGCTGACGCCACGCGGGTGACGGTTCAACAACGCGGTGCCGGCGTCGGCTTCGATCGTGCGCAGGCGTTCGCTGGCTGAAGCCAGTGCCAGGTTCGCCTGCGCTGCGCCGGCCGTGATGCTGCCCGCCTCGGCAATCGCCAGGAACAGGCGCAGGTCGGCGATATCCATCCGCATGTGATGCCCTCATCGCAACGCCTGTGCCTTCGGATCAGCCGAAGGCGAGGCCGGGAAGACCGCATTGTGCGCCGAGTCGCCGGTCGATCCAATGAAGGCATGAATGAACCGATGTACTTCTATGTGCTGCTGGTGGTGGTGTTCGTGCTGGCCGGCGTGGTCAAGGGCGTGACCGGCATGGGGTTGCCGACGGTGGCGATGGGCCTGCTGGGCAGTACGCTGTCGCCGGTGTCGGCGGCGTCGATGCTGTTCATTCCCACCTTTGTCACCAATGCGTGGCAGCTGCTGTCCGGGCCGTCACTGGGCCCCATCGTGCGGCGGTTGTGGCCGATGATGCTGGCCGTGGTGGTGGTGACGCTGGGGTCGGCAGCGTTGCTGGTGCGGGTCGATCGCACCTGGTCGCGCGTGGCTTTGGGCGTGGCGCTGGTGGTCTACGCGGCCTATGCGCTGCTCGCGCCGGTGTTCCGCGTACCGCAGCGGCGCGAACGTTGGCTGGGGCCGCTGGTGGGGGCGTTGTCGGGCGTGGTGACTGGCGCCACCGGCGTGTTCGTGATGCCGGCCGTGCCGTACCTGCAGTCGCTGGGGTTGCAGCGCGAAGAGTTGGTGCAGGCGCTCGGGTTGGCGTTCACCGTGTCGACGATTTCGCTGACCACCGGCCTGGTGCTGCACGGTGCGTTCGGCATCCAGCAGCTGGGGCTGAGTGCA
Source organism: Stenotrophomonas sp. YJH_SMC_122 (assembly GCF_059369535.1). NCBI lineage: Bacteria > Pseudomonadati > Pseudomonadota > Gammaproteobacteria > Lysobacterales > Lysobacteraceae > Stenotrophomonas > Stenotrophomonas sp. YJH_SMC_122. The sequence goes on from NZ_JCAFST010000001.1 coordinate 469,071, forward strand.
CTGGCGGTGCTGCCGGCGCTGCTGGGCATGTGGTTGGGGCAGGTGATCCGGCAGCGGATCAGTGCGCGGGTGTTCCGCGCCTGTTTCCTTGGGTTCCTGCTGCTGCTTGGGCTGGAACTGGTGCTGCGGCCGCTGGTCTGACGGCGTTCGCGGTCGCCTTTTGCAGACCCGAGCCATGCTCGATTGATCATCACAGGGGTCGAGCATGGCGCGACTCTGCAAAGGCCCGAATTGCGGGCATGAAAAAACCCGCTTTCGCGGGTTTTTCTCATTCTCGACGTGGTGCCCAGGAGAGGACTCGAACCTCCACGGTTTTACCCGCTAGTACCTGAAACTAGTGCGTCTACCAATTCCGCCACCTGGGCGTCGAGGAGCGAAATTATGGGGTGTTGTTACGGAGGTGTCAACACCTTGGTGAAGACATTCCGAACAGCGCCTCGCGGTGTCCTGCTCAAGGAAGGGGCGTTCCCGCGCTGGATCGCAGGCAAAAAAAATCCCCGCCGAAGCGAGGAGTTTTTTCGTTGGTGCCCAGGAGAGGACTCGAACCTCCACGGTTTTACCCGCTAGTACCTGAAACTAGTGCGTCTACCAATTCCGCCACCTGGGCGTTCCAGAGGCGCAATTGTGAAGATGAATCCGGGGACTGTCAATGACTTCCTGAAATTATTTCATCCAACGCCTCCAGGGCGGGCGCTGACCCGTTCTGCACGCCATCAACGGCTACCATGTAGGGCGATGACTACCAAAAAACCAAGCAAGGGCGGGAGCAAGTCCCGCAGCCAGGCCCCGAACAAGGGCCCGAAGGCGGGCGCAGCCCGCACCGCCAAGCCGGGCAAGCCGCTGCCAGGCTGGTTCCCCGAATTGAATGAAGGCGGAACACCGCCGCGCGGCCGCAAGGTCCGCAGCGCTGATGCGGCTGCACCCGGCCCGGCCCCGGGCCGCAAGCTGCCGCCGACCGGCAAGGTGATCGACGATCCCTATGCCGCCCGCGAAGCCGAGAAATACGAACAACCCATCGCCAGCCGCGAGGCCATCCTGACCCTGCTGGAGCGTTGCGAAGGCCCGCAGACGGCCGAGGAGCTGGGCGCGCGCCTGGGGCTGACCGCACCGGACCGGGCCGAGGCGCTGGCGCGCCGGCTCGGTGCCATGGTCCGTGATGGCCAGCTGGTGCAGAACCGCCGTGGCGGTTTCGCTCCGATCCAGACCCTGAACCTGGTCACCGGCGTGGTGATCGCCAACCCGGAAGGGTTCGGCTTCCTGCGCCCGGTCGAAGGGGGCGACGATCTGTTCCTGCCGCCGTACGAGATGCGCAAGGTGATGCACGGCGACAAGGTGCTCGCCCGCGTGACCGGCATCGATCACCGGGGCCGTCGCGAAGGCAGCATTGCGCGCGTGCTCGAACGCGGCATGACCCGCCTGATCGGCCGCTTCAGCATTGAGATGGGCATCAACTACGTGGTGCCCGATGACAAGCGCGTGCAGCGCAACGTGCAGGTACCGCCGGACCAGACCGGTGGCGCGCGCGACGGCCAGCTGGTGGTCTGCGAACTGACCCAGGCCCCGGACAGCCGCCGCCCGCCGATCGGCCGCATCATTGCAGTGCTGGGCGACAAGCTGACCGCCTCGCTGGTGGTGGAGACCGCCATCCACGGTCACGAGCTGCCGTTCGAGTTCCCGCAGGAAGTGCTGGATGAAGCGGCCTCGGTGCCGCTGGTGGTCGAACCGGCGATGATCGGCGACCGCGTCGATCTGCGCAGCACGCCGCTGGTCACCATCGATGGCGAGGATGCCAAGGACTTCGACGACGCGGTGTACTGCGAGCCGAATGCCGACGGTTTCCGCCTGGTGGTGGCCATTGCCGATGTTTCGAACTACGTGCGCCCCGGCACGCCGCTGGACGAGGAAGCGCAGAAGCGTGCGACTTCGGTCTACTTCCCCGGCTTCGTGGTGCCGATGCTGCCGGAAACCCTGTCCAACGGCATCTGCTCGCTGATGCCGAAGGTCGACCGTATGTGCTTCGTCTGCGACATGCAGATCGACCGCGACGGCTTGGTCACGCATTCGCGTTTCTACGAGGCGGTGATGAACTCGCACGCGCGCCTGACCTACACCCAGGTGTGGAAGGCGGTGGGCGAGGACGATGCCGATACCAAGGCCTGGATGGGCAGCCTGCTGCCGCAGGTGCAGCGACTGCACCAGCTGTACAAGGTGCTGTCCAAGGCACGTGCCAAGCGTGGCGCCATCGAGTTTGAAAGCAGCGAGGTACGCTTCGTGCTGGACAACCGTGGTGAAGTCACCCAGGCCGGCATGCTGGTGCGCAACGACGCGCACAAGCTGATCGAGGAATGCATGATCGCGGCCAACGTCGAGGCGGCCAGGTACCTGCTGTCGCGCCACGTGCCGGCGCCATACCGCATCCACGAGAAGCCGCCGGAAACCAAGTACGCCGACCTGCTGGAATTCCTCAAGGAGTTCAAGCTGAGCCTGCCGCCGTGGTCGAAGGTGCGCCCGGGTGACTACACCAAGCTGCTGAAGAAGATCCGCGACCGCCCCGATGCGACGCTGCTGGAGTCGGTGTTGCTGCGCAGCCAGAGCCTGGCAATCTACAGCCCGGAGAACCACGGCCACTTCGGCCTGGCGCTGGAGGCCTACGCGCACTTCACCTCGCCGATCCGTCGCTATCCCGACCTGCTGGTACACCGCGCGATCAAGCATGCGCTGTCCGGCAAGCCGCTGGACAAGTTCACCTACAACGCCCGCGAGATGGCCGCGCTGGCGCTGCAGTGTTCCGAGCGTGAGCGCCGTGCCGACGAGGCCGAGCGCGAGGTCGACGAGCGTTACCGCGCGGCGTGGATGGAAAAACACGTGGGTGGCCAGTTCGACGGCGTGATCAGCGGCGTGACCAGCTTCGGCCTGTTCGTCGAGCTGGATGAGTCGAAGGTGCAGGGTCTGGTCCACGTGACCCAGCTGCCGCAGGACTATTACAAGTTCGACGCAACCCGCAAGACGTTGACCGGCGAGCGCCGCGGCGGCAGCTACCGGTTGGGCGACCGCGTGCGCATCCTGGTGCTGAAGGCCAGCATGGAAGAGCGCAAGATCGACTTCCGCCTGGTCGAGCACAAGGGTGAGGACGAGGGCGATGGCCTGCCGCCGCTGCCTGAGCGGGGCAAGCCGGCCAAGCGGAAGAAAGAGAAATATTGATGACCGTGGTAGTGCCGGCCGCTGGCCGGCATCCATGGCACCCTCGGCACCGACGGGTTGCCGGCCAGCGGCCGGCACCACCAGGAGACATCGCATGCAAGGCCAACCCGAATACAGCGGCGGCTGCCAGTGCGGCGCAATCCGCTTCCAGGCCCGTGGCGAGCTGACCCACAGCTCGATCTGCCACTGCCGCATGTGCCAGAAGGCCTTTGGTGCCTTCTACGCGCCCTTGGTGTCCGTACGCGGTGTGCAGTTCAACTGGACCCGGGGCCAGCCGCGCTATTTCCAGTCCTCCAACGTGGTGCGGCGCGGGTTCTGCGCCGACTGCGGCACGCCGTTGACCTACGAAGCGCCCGATGGCGTGGCGGTGGCTGCCGGCGCGTTTGACCAACCCGAACGCCTGCCGCCGACGATCCAGTACGGGGTCGAGCGCAAGCTGCCCTTCGTCGACAGCCTGGCCAGCCTGCCGGCCCGACGTACCGAGGAGGACATCGCGGCGCTGGATTTCCTGGCCACGATCGTGTCCCACCAGCACCCCGACCACGACACCCCGCACTGGCCGCCCCGCAGCCGTTGAGGTTTGTGTAGAGCCGAGTCCATGCTCGGCTGCCTTGAAGCGCGGCCGCCGCCGATGCTCTACCATAGCCACCCCCTTTCCGGTCCCCGCCCGCATGAGCAAGAACAGCCAGTGGATTGTCGGCGTCAACGCCGTCGCCTCCTCCATCGAGAACGACGCCGAGAACGTCCGCGAAGTGCTGGTCGAGGCCGGTGCGAAGAACCCGCGCCTGACCGAGATCGAGGAAAACGCGCGCCGCAAGGGCATCGACGTGCGCAAGGTGAACAGCCAGGCGCTGGACGGCGTCGGCGGTTCGGTGCGACACCAGGGCGTGGCCGCGCGCTATGCCGCCGCCCGCACCTACAGCGAGAACGAGCTGGAAGGCCTGGTCACTGCGGCCGAGGGCAAGGCCCTGCTGCTGGTGCTGGACGAGGTGCAGGACCCGCACAACCTGGGCGCCTGCCTGCGCTCGGCCGCTGCGGCCGGTGCAACCGCAGTGATCATCCCCAAGGACAAGTCGGCCACGGTCAACGCCACCGTGCGCAAGACCTCGGCCGGTGCCGCTGATCTGATCCCGGTGGTGGCGGTAACCAACCTGTCGCGCTGCCTGAAGGACCTGCAGAAGCAGGGCGTGTGGATCTACGGCCTGGCCGGTGAGGCCACCGCCTCGCTGTACCAGCTGGACCTGAAGGGCAACATCGCGCTGGTGCTGGGCGGCGAAGCCGACGGCCTGCGCCGCCTGACCCGCGAGAACTGCGATGGCCTGGTCAAGATCCCGATGCCGGGTGAGATCGAGAGCCTGAATGTCTCCGTCGCCGCCGGCGTCAGCCTGTTCGAGGCCGTGCGCCAGCGCGGTTGATCTGTAGAGCCGAGCCCACGCTCGGCTATCGCATACCCGATCAGGAAAGCAGCCGAGCATGGGCTCGGCTCTACAGAAGCCGCTATCCCGCGCTGCCACCCAGTGCCTTGAACAGGGTCACGTCGTTGTTCAGCTGGCCCTGGCGCACGCGCGCCAGCGACAGCTCGGCATCACGCCGGGTCTGCTGCGCTTCCAGCCAGGTGCGCAGATCGGTGGCGCCCACGCGGTAGCGCACTTCCTGCGCGCGCTCCACTTCCACCGCTTCCTCGTACGAAGCCTGCGAGGCAGCGACCTGGCGCGCCAGCTGCTCGCGCGCGGACAGTGCGTTGTCCACTTCCGAGAGCGCGGTGTACAGCGTCTTGCGGAAATTGGTCGCGGCGATCTGATAGCTGGTGCCGGCGATATCGGTATCCAGCTGCGCGCGCTGCAGGTTGAGGAACGGCAGTGACAGGCCCGCGCCCAGCGTGGCCACCGGATTGCGCAGTACATCGCCCAGCGAGGTCGCACTGGAACCGAGGCTGCCGGTCAGGCTCAGCGCCGGGTAGTACTGGGTGGCGGTGACCTTGATGGTCTTCAGGCTGTTGCGCAGGCGGAGTTCTGCCGCACGCAGGTCGGGGCGGCGGCCGAGCAGATCGGCTGGCAGCCCCTCGACAATGCGCGGGCTGCGTGCGCCCAGCAGGTCCTGCGGTTCGTCCTGTTGTGGCCAGGGTGTGCCGTCCAGCAGCACGGTCAGTGCGTTGCGCACCTCCACCCGCTGCTGTTCCAGCGCGCTCTGCGAGGAGCGCTGCGATTGCAGGTTCTGCAGCGCCTGGCGTACTTCCAGGCGCGATACCGCACCGGCGTCGAAGCGGGCCTGCACCAGTTCGCGGGTGCGCTCCAGCCGCTCCAGATTGGCCTGGCCGGTGGCGATCGACTGGTTCAGGTAGGCCAGGTTCCAGTACTGGGTGATGGTGTCGCTGATCACCAGCAGGGCGGTATTCTGCCGGTCTTCCTCGCTGGCTTCGGCTTCCCAGCGGGCGATGTCGCGCTGGGTGCGCAGGCGTCCCCACAGATCGACCTCCCAGCCCAGCGAAACGCCGGTGGAATAGCTGCGGCGCCAGTCGTCGGCCTGGTCGGTGGCGCGGCTGGCATTGCCGCTGACGCCCGATGACGAAGGCTGCGGCCACAGCGCGTTGCTGGCCAGGCCGGCCTGCAGGCGTGAACGCTGCACGGCCAGGCCGGCGGCGGCCAGGTCGCTGTTGGCGGCCAGCGCCTGCGCCACCAGGCGGTCCAGGCGTTCGTCGCCGAAGCCGGTCCACCAGGTGTCCTGGCGGATGTCGTGGCCCGGTGTGTCCAGGCTGCTGCGCGGGTCGTCGGCCGGTGCGTTGAGGGTGGCATCGCCACGCCCATACTGGGCCGGCACGTCGGGATCGGCCACCGGATAACGGCCGACCGAGGCGCAGCCAGACAGGGCGAGCAGAACGGCACCCGCCAGCAGCCGGCGCGAGGGGGCAGGGAAGGGCAGTCGGATCATCATCTTCATTCGCGGGCCAGGGCCTCTACCGGGTCGAGCTGCGCGGCGTTGCGCGCGGGCAGGAAGCCGAACGCCACGCCGATCAGGGTCGAGCAGGCGAAGGCGGCAACGATCGAGGCGGTGGAGAACAGCACCTGGAAGTCGCTGGCGAAGCGGCCGATCATCGAGCCCAGCAGCAGGGCCAGGCCGATGCCGAGCACGCCACCGAGCAGGCACACCAGCACCGCTTCGATCAGGAACTGCTGGCGGATATCACTTTGTCGTGCACCGACGGCCATGCGTACCCCGATCTCTCGGGTGCGCTCGGTCACCGACACCAGCATGATGTTCATCACGCCGATGCCGCCGACCAGCAGCGCGATGGCGGCGATGGCACCGATCAGCAGGGTCATCGTGCGCGTGGTCTGCTCGATGGTGTCGCGGATCTCGGCGCTGTTGCTGAGGAAGAAATCCTCGGTGCCGTGGCGCATCGTCAGCAGGCGGGTGATCGCTTCCTGAGCGGCATCCATCGGTGTGTTGTCGTCCACGCGCACGGTGATGCTGGAGACATGGCTCTGGCCGAGCATGCGCGACATCACCGTGGTGTAGGGCACCCACACGCTGAGGCTGGTGCTGCCACCGAAGCCGAAACTCTGGCGCTTGGCCACGCCGACCACGCGTGCCGGCACGTTGCCGAGCAGGATCACCTGCCCGACCGGGTCGACATCAGGGAAGAACTGGGTCTGGGTGTTCTCGTCGATCACCGCCACCTGGCCCAGGCCCTTGACCGCATCGGCATCGAAGAAGCTGCCACTGAGCAGAGTCACGCCCTTGACCCGGAAGAACTGCTCGCCGACGCCGCTGACCTGCGCAGTGGAAGACTGGTTGCGGTAGCGCGCAGTGACCGAGGTCGACACGCTGGGGGTGGCGCTGTCCACGTAACTCTGCTTCGCCAGTGCGTCGGCATCGCTGGCCTTGAGCGTCTGCACCCGCGCCGAGCGCATGTCGCCGAAACCGCGGCCGGGGTAGACGTCGATGGTATTGGTGCCGAGCGCGCTGATGTTCTGCAGGATCTGCTGCTGCGAGCCGTTGCCCAGGGCCACCACCGAGACCACTGAGGCGATGCCGATGATGATGCCGAGCATGGTCAGGAAGGTGCGCAGGCGATGGGCGTTCATCGCCAGCAGCGCCATGCGGAACGCTTCGGTGAAGCGGTCGCGGGCCGCCCGCCAGCTGTTGCCGTGGGCGACGCCGGTACTGGCTTCGCGCTGGGCGCGGTAGCTCGGCGCATCCGGATTGGCGCGGTCGGCGATGATCTCGCCATCGCGGATCTCGATGATGCGCTGTGCGTGCCGGGCCACGCTCATGTCGTGGGTGACGATGATGATGGTGTGGCCTTCGGCATGCAGTTCGCCGAGGATCGCCATCACTTCCTCACCGGATTTCGTATCGAGCGCGCCTGTCGGTTCGTCGGCCAGGATCACCTCGCCGCCGTTCATCAGGGCGCGTGCGATCGACACGCGCTGCTGCTGGCCACCGGAGAGCTGGCCTGGCTTGTGATGCATGCGGTCGCCCAGCCCCAGCCGCTGCAGCAGTTGCTCGGCACGCGCGTTGCGCACCGGGCCGGGACTGCCGGCATACACGGCCGGCACTTCCACATTGCCGCGCGCGTCGAGGTCGCCGAGCAGGTGGTAGCGCTGGAAGATGAAACCGAAATGTTCGCGGCGCAGTTCGGCCAGTTCGTCCGGCTCCATCTTTCCGGTTTCGCGGCCGGCCACCTGGTAGCTGCCCCGAGTGGGGCGGTCAAGGCAGCCGAGGATGTTCATCAGCGTTGACTTGCCCGAGCCGGACTGGCCGACGATGGCGACCATCTCGCCGGCGTGGATGTCGAGATGGACGTCGCGCAGCACGGCGATCACATCGTCGCCGGCCGGGAATTCACGTCGCAGGTCGCGCAGGCGCAGCAGCGGCGCCGTCGTGCTCATCGGCGCCCCATGCCCGGGCCGCCGACCCGCATCTGCATGCCGCCGCGGTTGCCGCCGCCGGCGCTGGCACCGGCCGCACCGGCTTCGCCGACCACCACGCGCTCGCCTTCCTTCAAGCCGGACAGGATCTCGGCCGAGGCGCCGTTGTTGATGCCCACGGTGACCTTGCGCGGCTGCGGCTGGCCCTTGTCGTCCAGCACCCGCACCATCCGCTCATCGCCACGGCGCTTCGGTCCCAGTGCCACCGCCGGCACCATCAGCACGCCCTTGGCCTGCTTGAGCAGTACCGAGACCTGCGCGGTCATGTCGATGCGCAGCGTGCCGTCCGGGTTTTCCACATCAAACAGCGCGTTGTAGTAGACCGCGCTGCTGGAGCTGGAGCTGGAGGAACTGCTGGAGCTGGACGAACTCTCGTTGGCGATCGAGGCCGGCGCCGGATTGATCTGGCGCAGCGTGGCGTGATACTTGCGGTCCGGGTCGCCCAGGGTGGTGAAGTACACCGGCATGCCGGGCTTGATCTTGACCACGTCGGCCTCGGAGATCTCGGCATTGACGGTGACCACGTCCAGCCGCGCCAGCATGACGATGGTCGGTGCGGTCTGGTTGGCGTTCACGGTACGGCCTTCCTCGGCCACCACCGCGACCACGGTGCCGTCCATCGGCGCGGTGATGCGGGTGTAGGCCAGGTTGGCGCGGGCGGTGCCCAGCTCGGTTTCGCGGCCCTTGATCTGCGCCTCGTAGGACTGCAGCTGGGCGCGGGCGGTCTTCAGCTGCGCCTCGGCGGCATCGTATTCCTGGCGTGAGGTGGCCTCGGCGGCCAGCATCTGCTGCTGGCGCGCAAACTCCAGTTCGGCCTGGCGCAGGGTGGCTTGCTGCACCGCGCGCTGGGCGGTGACCTGGTCCAGCGAGGCCTGCGCGTTGAGCACCTGGTTCTGCTGGGTGGTGGCATCGATCTCGGCGATCAGGTCGCCTTCCTTCACGGTGTCGCCCAGCTGTACCTTCAGCGACTTGATCTGGCCCGACGCCTGCGCGCCCACGCTGACCAGCTTGTAGGCGTCGATCACGCCGGTGGCATCCACCGTTTGTTCGATGTCACCGCGGCTGACCGGCGAGGTGGCCACCGCCGGGGCGGCGGGCTTGCGCAGCAGCCACCAGGCGGTCGCGGCGACGATCAGGGCGAGCAGGGCGATCAGCATCAGGCGACTCCGGCGGGTCGCTGGCAGCAGGCGGAACGTCACGTCGTGGCTTCACTCTCGAGGCCGCGAGGGCGGCGTTGGTGGGCATTGTGAAGACCGGGCGATGGATGGCTCAATCCTCGGGGCATGTCTGTATGTAACACTGTCGGTGAACAGGCGTAACCACAGGTATCCCGCCCACGGGTGGATACACTGGTACGCATTGCCCCGGATGCGGTTCAGCTGCCGACACGGGATGATCGCGACATGGAGACTGAAAACCCGATGCATCGACTGCTGATCGTCGACGACGACAACGACATCCGCACGCTGCTGGCCGAACAGCTCGGCCGCGCCGGCTACCAGGTGAGCACTGCGGCCGATGGCACCGCCATGCGCCAGCTGCTGGACCGCGAGCACGTGGACCTGATCGTGCTGGACCTCAACCTGCCGCGCGAGGATGGTCTGACCCTGTGCCGTGACCTGCGTGCGCGTTCGAACACGCCGGTGATCATGCTGACCGCGCGCGCCGAGCCGATCGACCGCGTGCTGGGCCTGGAAATGGGCGCCGACGACTACCTGGCCAAGCCGTTCGAGCCGCGCGAGCTGCTGGCGCGCATCCGCAACGTGCTGCGCCGGACCGAGGCGCTGCCGGCCAACCTGGAACCGCTGGCGGTACGCCGCGCGCGTTTCTCGCGCTGGGTATTCGACCTGGAGCATCGCCACCTGGTCGATCCGGATGGCCGCGTGGTGGTGCTGTCCGGCGCCGAGTTCCGCCTGTTGCGGGTGTTCATCGCCCATGCCAACAAGGTGCTGTCGCGCGAACAGCTGGTGGCGCTCAGCAGTGGCCGCAACTACGAGGCGCAGGACCGCGCGATCGACCTGCAGGTCAGCCGCCTGCGCAACAAGCTGGGCGACGATGGTGGCCCGGATGGACTGATCAAGACCGTGCGCAACGAAGGCTACGTGCTGGCCTCGTCGGTCAACCTGGAATAAACCGCGATGAAGCGCCTGCGCCATTTCCTGTCCTCGATGGTCGGGCGGTTGTTCGTGATCCTGCTGCTGGGCATGGCGGTGGCTGCGATCGGCGCGACCATGCTGGCCACCTCCAAGCGCCAGCAGGAGTTCGAGCGGCAGAACCTGAACCGCATCGCCGACCGCCTGCAGGGCTACGTCAACCTGCTGGACGGCAATCCGGAGCTGCGCGAGCGCCTGCTGGCGATCGGCGGGCCGAGCGTGCGCGCGCTGCAGCCGGGCGCACGCCTGGGGCGGGCCGACACGGCGCTGATGGAAGTACTGGAAGACCGCCCCGGGCCGGTGTCGCGCGCGCACGTGCACTTCGCTTCGTTCCGCTCCTGCATTCCCAAACTGCAGGAGCTGCTGCCGCCGCCGCCGCCGGGCCACCGGCGGCCGCCGCGCGAACGCGACCCCGCGTTCATCCCGCCCAAATGCCGTGCAGTGGACGTGACCCTCAACGACGGCACGCTGCTGAAGCTGGCGCTGGACTCGCCGGCGGTGGCGCACAACGGCATCCTCGCCGTGGATCCGTGGTTCCTGACCCTGCTGGTGCTGGCGATTGCCGTGCTGGCCTATATCGTCTCGCGCATGGCCAGCGCGCCGCTGCAGGAACTGGCCGCAGCCGCAGAAGACCTTGGCGATGACCTGCAGCGCGACCCGTTGCCACTGCGCGGGCCGCGCGAAGTGCAGCGTGCCGCCGAAGCCTTCAACGCCATGCAGCACCGCCTGCAGCGGCACCTGGCCGAACGCACGCAGATGCTGGCGGCGATCACCCACGACCTGCAGACGCCGCTGACACGGCTGCGCCTGCGCCTGGAGAATGTCAGCGACGAGGCCCTGCGTGAGCGCCTGATCGGCGACTTGGCGGCGATGCAGGCGCTGGTGCGCGAGGGCCTGGAACTGGCGCGCAGTGCCGAGAGTGCCGAGCAGCGCGCCGCACTGGACCTGGATTCGCTGCTGGAGAGCATTGTCGAGGACGCCGCCGAAGGCGGCGGTGATGTGGTCTTCGAAGGCGGCAGTGGTTCGGTGCTGATGTTGCGTCCGTTGGCGATGCACCGCCTGTTCTCCAACCTGGTGGACAACGCGGTGATGTACGCACAGCGGGCACGGGTGCGGGTTGAGCGCAGCGGCGGTGCGATTACCGTGGTGGTGGCCGATGACGGCCCGGGCCTGGCCGAGGAGCAGCTGGAGGCGGTGTTCGATCCGTTCGTGCGGGTGGAGACCTCGCGTTCGCGCCAGACCGGCGGAGCCGGCCTGGGCCTGACCATCGCGCGCGCCCTGGCCGAGAAGGACGGCGCCCGGCTGTGGCTGCGCAACCGGGCCGAGGGAGGGCTGGAAGCCGTGGTGCAGTGGCCGGCCAGCGCGCAGGTGGTGGCACCCGGCCGCGCCGGCTGAGCCGGGAGACTGCAAACGGTGACGCCGGGGCCGGGGTTTGGCCTATCATCTGCGCATCTCCCCAGTCTCGCCCCGATGAGCCAGCCCGTTCCCGCCGGCATGCCATTGCACGCTGCCCGGCTGTCCTCGCACGCAGCCGCGTCCTGCAGCCGCACCTGGCCGCCGCCGCTGCGGTGATGGGCGGGCAGGGGAACGAGAGGCACTGGGCGGAGTGCTGCGCATCAGGCGTCAGGCGGGTACTGCGGCAGGGCCTGTTGTGGTTGCTGCTGGCCCTCGCGCAGCCGTTGGCTGCGCAGGAGGGCGCGCCGCCGCTGCGCGACTACGCCATTGATGTATGGACCTCGCGCAATGGCCTGCCGCACAACTCGCTGCGCGACATTGCGCAGACACCGGAAGGCCATCTGTGGTTCGCCACCTGGGAAGGGCTGGTGCGCTACAACGGCCTGGATTTCACCGTGTTCGACCGCAGCACGCGCCCGGGCCTGCGCGACAACGGCATCGGCGCTCTGTTCGTCGACCGCCAGGGCGGACTGTGGATCAGCGATTCACGCGGCAACGTCAGCCAGCGTGGCAGTGATGGGCAATGGCGGGTCTGGGAGCACCAGGCCGATACGCCGCAGGTGCTGATCCAATCCATGCAGATGGACAGCCAGGGTCGGCTGTGGCTGCTGTACGAAGGCAAGGGTATCGGCTACCTGACGCCGGACAGCGGCATTGTCTACCAGGCGCCGGCGGCGGACCTGCCGATGGCGATGAGCTTCACCAGGCTGGTGGTCGATGCGCAGGACCGGGTCTGGGTCGGTACGCTGGACGGGCTGGTGCTGCGCGACAACGATGGCGTGCTCAAGCGCGCCCCCGCTGCGTGGGGGCTGGGTGCCGGCAGTGGCCTGTCGTGGCCCTACCGTGCGCCGGATGGCGCGTTGTGGATCGTCGCCGGTGAGCGCCTGTACCGGGTAGAGGACGACCAGCTGGTGCTGGTGCACCGCCTGCCGGGCCAGCTGCACATGACCTCGATGCTGCAGGACCGGCACGGTGACCTGTGGCTGGGCACCGAGAACCAGGGCCTGCTGCGCATCTCCGCACATGGCCTGGAGCGACTGCCGGCCGGCCTGAACCTTCCGGGTGGACGCGTGGTCAGCCTGCGCGAGGATGCCGAAGGCAGCATCTGGGTGGGCGCCAACGGCGGGCTCTATCGCCTGCGCGAAACTCTGTTCAGCAGCTACACCGAGCGCGATGGGCTCAGTGGCGACTACGTGCGCACGGTATTCGAGGATCGCGATCGCCAGCTGTGGGTCGGCAGCGCCAGCGGGCTTGACATGCGGACCGCGGACGGCCGTTTCCGGGCGATGCCGCTGCACAACCGCGGCGGCAAGGCACCTTCGGTGCTGAGCCTGGCACAGGGGCCGGACGGGGACCTGTGGGTCGGAACCTTCGGCGATGGTGTCTACCGGCTCGGCCGCGACGGCCACCTGCGCCACAACTACGCCGCAGCCGACGGCATGCCGGGTGGCAACATCCGTGCGATCAGCGTTGATCCGCAGGGCGTGGTCTGGGCCGGCACGCAGAAGGGCGTGGTGCGCATCGACGGCGACCGGGTGCAGGTCTCGAACGTGCCGGGCATGCCCGGCGGCCTGATCACCGCGCTGGAGCATGACCATCAGGGCAACCTGTGGATCGGCACCATCGAAGGTATCCGCGTGCTGCGCGGCGACCACGTGCAGTCGATCGACCTGGCGCCGCTGGGCGGTGGCCGCAGCGTGTTCGGCTTCCACCAGCTGGGCGACGCGATGTGGATCAGTAGTGATCGCGGCCTTTACCGCTGGCGCAACGGCAGGCTGGCGCGGGTGGGGCTCGAGCAGGGCATGCCGGTGGATGCGGTGTTCCAGCTGGTGCCGGATCGCCTTGGCAATGTGTGGATCAGCAGCAATCGCGGCGTGTTGCGCACCGATATGGCCACCCTCAACGCCGTGGCCGATGGCCGCACGCCGCGGGTGTGGGTGGAGCGCTACAACGAGATCGACGGCATGGCCAATGCACAGGCCAACGGCAGCTCCAGCCCATCGGCGATCCTGCGCCAGGACGGCACGTTCTGGGTGGTCACCGCGGGCGGCCTGAGCACGGTCGACCCGCAGCGCCTGCAGCGTTTCCGCGAGCGGCCATCGCCGCCGGCCGCGATCGAGAGCGTGCAGGTGGACGGCGCGCCGGTGCATTGGGAAGGGCCGGATCGCAACCATATTCCAGGGGGGCGCCGGTTGGCGGTGAGTTATGTCGGCCTGAGCTACCTGATGTCTGACCGGATCCGCTACCGCACGCGGCTGGACGGGCTGGATGCGGGCTGGGTCGAGCGCGGCCCGCAGCGCAGCGTTGAGTTCGTCGGACTGCCGCCGGGCGACTACACCCTGCATGTGGCGGCCGCCCATCCCGGCGGCAGCTGGGGCCAACAGGAGGCGGTGTGGAGCTTCACCGTGGAGCCGTTCTGGTGGCAGCGCCGCAGCGTGCAGGTGCTGGCGGGGATGCTGCTGCTGGCTGGACTGGTGGCGCTGTACCGGCTGCTGCTGCAGCAGCTGAAGGCCAGCAACCTGCGCCTGGCACGGCGGGTGGACGAAGCGACCTTCGACCTGCAGGCCAAGACGGTGCACCTGCAGGCGCTGAACCAGGAAAAGACCGAACTGGCCGAGCGCCTGGCGCGCCAGGCCGAAGCCTTCGAGCGGCAGGCCCGCGAGGATGCCCTGACCGGCCTGGCCAATCGCCGCGCCTTCGACGAAACGCTGGCGCGTGACTTCGCCCGGTCACAGCGCAGTGGTCATCCGCTGTGCCTGGTGGTGCTCGACATCGATCACTTCAAGGACGTCAACGACCGACACAGCCACAGCATCGGCGATGCCGTGCTGGTGCAGGTGGCGTCACTGATCGCAGCGGCGTGCCGCGACTCCGACCTGCCGGCGCGCACCGGCGGCGAAGAGTTCGCGCTGCTGCTCAACGACACCCGCCTGGAGGAAGCCGCACAGCTGTGCGCGCGCCTGCGTGGCCTGTTCCATGATCATCCCGATTGGGCCGGCGTGGCGGGCCTGCGTGTCACCTTCAGCGCGGGCCTGGTAGAGCTGGATGCCGACGACCGTACCCCGGCGCTGCTGTACCAGCGCGCCGACCGCGCGCTGTACCGCGCCAAGAGCGACGGCCGCGATCGCACGAGCATCGGTTGAGTTCATCCACGCCTGGCGTGGATCTGCTGCGCGGTGGGGTGGGTGCGGTTGCGTCGTTGGCTGCTTCAGCGCGGCCAGGCGTTGGCGATGGTGCAGAACAGCCGCGCGGTCTGCTCGGTGTCATACACCGCGCTGTGCGCCTCGTTGGCATCCCAGCCCTGGCCGGCGGCCGTCGCTGCACGCGCCAGCACGGTCTGCCCATAGGCGATACCGGCCAGGGTGACCGTGTCGAACACGCTGAACGGATGGAACGGGTTGCGCTTGTGGCCGGTGCGGGCCACGGCCGCGTTGACGAAGCCAAGATCGAAATGGGCGTTGTGGCCCACCAGGATCGCGCGCTGGCAGCCGTACTTCTTCATCGCCGCACGCACCGGAGTGAAGATGTGGTCCAACGCCGCTTTTTCTTCCTTGGCCAGCCGGAACGGGTGGTCGAGGATGATGCCGGTCACTTCCAGCGACTTCGGGTCGATTTCCAGGCCCTCGGCCGGGACCACGTGGGCACTGGCGGTCTGGCCAGGGTAGAGCAGGCCGTTCTCGTCCATCTCGATCGGCACCGCGGCGATTTCCAGCAGCGCATTGCGCTGGCTGTCGAAGCCGCCGGTTTCCACATCCACCACCACCGGCAGGAAGCCGCGGAAGCGTTGTGACATCGCGCGCTGCGCCTGGGGAACTGCGGAATCGGGAACGGCGGCAGGTGCGGGGGTGGGGTCAGTCATGCGTGAATTCTAGCAGAGCGACCCTGAGCGCCCGGCCAGCCTTCTGTGCATGGGTTCCCTGGGTGGGCGTGTGTCGACCCAGGTCGACACCTACCGGGCACCGCACGCCCAGGATTCCGGTAGGTGCCGACCTTGGTTGGCACACGGCGCGCCGACCACGGTCGGCATCTAGCGCACCGCAGGCCGTGCCGTCGTGACGGATGGCTGCCACTGGGCCAACCAGGCGTCCACGCTCAGCTTGCCGGCGCCGGTGAAGATCAGCGGCAGCAGCATGGCCGTGAACAGCACCGGCAGCTTGAAGTTGCCGTAGCCCTGGTCGCTGATGGCATACCCCATCGCGAGGTCACCCAGCGAATTCCATTGCATCGGCCAATGCACCGCATAGGTCGCCACCACGGTCAGCACCAGCAGGCTGGCGGCGGCCAAGCGCGTCCCGAAGCCAAGCAGCAGGCAGGCCGCGCCGGCCAGTTCGAACCAGGTGGCCAGTTGCCAGTTCAGGGCAGCGGGCAGTTGGTTGAACGGGAACGGGAAGGCGTCCTGCAGGTCGGCGAACCAGTTCTGGCCGTGCAGCTTCTCACGGCCGGATTCGAAGTATTCCCAGGCCAGCAGCAGCCGCAGGCCCAGCGGCGCCAACCAGGGGGCGAGACGGTCCAGCCGGCCGCGCGCGGCGGCCAGGGGCGGAAGCTTCATCGGTGCATCTCCGGGGGAAAGAGAGTGTCAGGCAGGTGGGTAAAGTGGGCCGATCACGCCGGCCCGCAGGAACTGCTGCAGCAGCGCGGCACCGGGTTCGGCCAGCGCCTGTTCGGCCAGGCCATGCGCGGCGGCCAGTTGCTTCAGATAGGCATGTCCATCGAGGCCGGGCTGTTCCCCGATGCTGGACAGCAGGTACACCGCCAACGGGCTGAGTACGGCGAAGCGCACCTCGCCATCGGCCTCGCGACGCACCAGCAGGCCGGTCGGCTCAGCCGGCAACTGGGTCGGTGCGTCCTCGGCGCCAAGGCGGTGCACCGGCCATTGGTACAGCAACGGCCACGCCAGCGGTGAGCGCTGCAGCGGCACCCGCAGCGGATCGATGTCACCCGGCACCGGCAGCGGTTCGGCAGGAAGCTGGTACAGCGCGGTCTCCGCCCACTCGTAATGAGCGAGCTCGGCCAGCGCAGGGTGGGGCAGCTGTGGCTGCGCCTGCAGCCACTGCACAAATTCAGCGGCCAGTTCGGTGAACAGCGGTGTCTGGCAGCGGTGGGTGGCGAAGTAGTGGCGCACCAGGGCACTCCAGGCCGGTTCTCCGAGCAGGCGCACGCAGACCGGGAAACCGTTGCTCAACAGGCCGAGCAGGTTGTTGAACAGCAGGTGCCGGTATACCGCGACCCGGCGTGGCTCAAGTCCGGCCGGTGCGGGTACCGCCTGCGGGTTGCGCAGGTGCGCGGTGAAGGCGTGCTGCTGCGCGCGCAGGGTGTCGGCGGAATCAGCCATGTGCCGCCCCGGCATGCGTAGCCTGCAGGCGGCGGATGGTCTGCAGTTCGCCCTGCAGTTCTGCATAGGGCGGGAAATTGAAATCGCGTTCGAGCAGGGTGGGGCGCGGGCCGATGCGTGCATAGGTACGCGCCAGCAGCGCCCAGACCGGATCGATCACCGCGCTGCCGTGGGTATCGATCTTCAGGTCCGGGGCTTCATCCAGATGACCGGCCACATGCAGGCAGACGATGCGCCGTGCAGGCAGACCGGCGATGAAGGCATCGGCATCGTAGCCGTGGTTGCAGGCGTTGACGTAGACGTTGTTGACGTCCAGCAGCAGGTCGCAGTCGGCTTCGGCAAGCACGGCATTGGTGAAGGCCAGTTCGTCCATCGCCGGCGCGGGTGCCAGGTAGTAGGACACGTTCTCCACTGCGATGCGACGGCCCAGCAGGTCCTGCACGCGGCTGATGCGCTGCGCGGTATGGCGCACGGCTTCGTCGGTGAAGGGAATCGGCAGCAGGTCGTACAGGTGGCCGTCGTCGCTGCAGTAGCTGAGGTGCTCGCTGTACAGCGGCGCGCGGTGCTTTTCGAGGAACCGGCCGACCTGTTCCAGCAACTGGGTATCCAGCGGTGCACTGCCGCCCAGCGACAGCGACAGGCCGTGGCAGCTCAGCGGATGGCGCTGCGCCAGTTCGGCCAGTGCATCACCGGCCGGGCCACCGACATGGATCCAGTTCTCCGGTGCGCATTCGAGGAAGTCGAAGTCGCCTTCCGGGGCGTCACGCAGGTCCTGCAGCAGCGCCCGGCGCAGGCCCAACCCGGCGGCCGCCGCACGAAGCGGCGACCGCGGGTGGACGAGGCTGGCGCGGGCGTCAGTGCTTGCCACCGCACTTGCCTTCGCCGCACTTGCCTTCGGCCGACTTCGTGTCGCCGGTCTTGGCCTTGTCGCCAGCTGCCGCACCGGCAGCCTTGCCCTTGTCGGCGCCGCACTTGCCTTCGCCGCTCTTGCCACCGGCACCACACTTGCCTTCGGCGTGCTTGGTCGCGTCGGCGGCCATCTTGGCGTCGGCGGCCTTGGCATCGGTGCTGGCCTTGGCTGCCTGTCCGGCAACAAGGTAGCCCTGGGCGAGGTCGCTCATGCTCAGGGCCGAGGCACTGGCGGTCATGCCCAGGCCGGCGGCCAGGGCGGTAGCAGTCAGCAGGGACACGGTCTTGTTGGAACTGCTCATCGGTGGTGCTCCTGGGTGGTGTGGGCGGGTGCCCGGGTGGCCGGCAGGGATGCCGGTGGAAACGATGGTGCAGCGATCCTACTCAACGAATCCTCGCCAAGAACTCAAATTTTCGTGAGGTTTGTTACAGAAGGGGAACACGGTTCCCGGTAGATCCACGCCATGCGTGGATGAATCGCCGGAACGCCCAGAAACAAGAAGGCCGCTGTCACTGGGACAGCGGCCACCTTGGAGTCGACTCCGGTGTTGCAGTGCAGCGTCAGGGCTGGCCGGTGCTGGAGGTCTCGTCGCGCTTTTCACGCGGCGGCAGCGGCTGCTCCCCATGCACCAGGAACCACACGTTCTCGGCGATGTTGGTGGCGTGGTCGCCCACGCGCTCCAGGTTCTTGGCCATGAACAGCAGGTGGGTGCACGGGGTGATGTTGCGCGGGTCTTCCATCATGTAGGTGAGCAGCTCGCGGAACAGCGCCGTGTACTGGGCGTCCAGGCGGGCGTCGTCCTCGCGCAGTGCCAGTGCGGCCTCGGCATCGTTGTCGCGGTAGGCGGCGATGGCACGGCGCACCTGCTGCGCGGCCAGGCGGCCCAGCGCGCGCAGGCCCTGGATCTGCGGCAGCGGCGGCACCTTGCCCAGCGCGATCGAGCGCTTGGCCACGTTCGCTGCATAGTCGCCGATGCGCTCGATGTCGGCCGGGATGCGCAGGCCAGCGAGGATCTCGCGCAGGTCGCGCGCCATCGGCCCACGCAGCGCCAGGCGCATCACGTCGTGGCTGATCTGCTGCTCAAGCGCGTCGATCGCTTCGTCGTTGGCGATGATGCGATGGGCAGCGTTCTCGTCGCGCTTCTCGATCACGTCCATCGCCGCTTCGAGCTGGGCGACGGCCATCTCGCCCATGCGCACGATTTCGGCCACCAGGCGCTGCTGTTCTTCGTCGTAGCTCTTGACGATGTGGTCGTTGGGAAGGTTCATGGTTGTTCCGCTCTGTAGAGTCGAGCCATGCTCGACTGGCGTTGTCTGTAGAGTCGAGCCACGCTCGACCGTCGTCTCAGCCGAAGCGACCGGTGATGTAGTCCTCGGTCTGCCGCTGCGACGGCTGCGAGAAGATCACTTCGGTGCGGTCGTGCTCGATCAGGTCGCCCAGGTACATGAAGGCGGTGTAGTCGGACACGCGCGCAGCCTGCTGCATGTTGTGGGTGACGATCACGATCGTGTACTCGTGCTTGAGTTCTTCCACCAGCTGCTCGATGCGGCTGGTCGAGATCGGGTCCAGCGCCGAGGTCGGCTCGTCCAGCAGCAGCACCGACGGGCGCAGGGCGACGGCACGGGCGATGCACAGGCGCTGCTGCTGGCCACCGGACAGGCCCAGTGCGCTCTGCCCCAGCTTGTCCTTCACTTCGTCCCACAGCGCGCCCTGGCGCAGCGCCTGCTCGACGCGGTCGGCCATGTCGGACTTGCTCAGTTTCTCGTGGTGGCGGATGCCGTAGGCGACGTTCTCGAAGATGGTCATCGGGAACGGCACCGGCTTCTGGAACACCATGCCGACTTTGCTGCGCAGGCGGTTCATCGGGTACTTCGGCGACAGGATGTTCTCGCCGTCCAGCAGCACTTCACCGCGCGCTTCCAGCTTCGGGTACAGCGCGTAGATGCGGTTGAAGATGCGCAGCAGCGTGGACTTGCCGCAACCGGAGGGACCGATCAGCGCGGTCACGCGCTTTTCCGGAATCTCCAGGTTGATGCCCTTCAGGGCATGGAACTTGTCGTAGTAGAAGTCCAGTCCGCGCGCGGCAAGCTTGACCGGAGCCGGGGTGTGCAGGCTCTCGTGCGAGGACGGCACGGCGATGCGCTGCATCGGCACGGCGTTGGAAAGGTCGTTCATGGCGTTATCCACGGAAAGGTCAGTCATGGGAGATACGGTTGCGCAGCAGGATGCCGCGGGCGGCAAGGCTGACCAGCAGCACGAAGACAGTCAGCACCAGGGCACCGGCCCAGGCCAGTACCTGCCAGGATTCATACGGGCTGCCGGCGAACTGGTTCATCACCACCGGCACCGAAGCCATCGGCTGGAAGATGTTGTTGTTCCAGTACTGGTTGCCGAAGGCGGTGAACAGCAGCGGAGCGGTCTCGCCGGAGATGCGGGCCAGCGCCAGCAGGATGCCGGTGATGATGCCGGCCGAAGCACTGCGGTACAGCACCTGCACGATCACCTTCCACTGCGGGATGCCCAGCGACAGCGCCGCTTCGCGCATCTGCGAGGGCACCAGCCGCAGCATCTCGTCGGTGGTGCGTACCACCACCGGCAGCACGATGAAGGCCAGCGACAGGGCACCGGCGAACGCCGAGAAGTTGCCGCCGGTCTGCATCACGTACAGCGTGTAGACGAACAGGCCCAGCACGATGGACGGCGCCGACAGCAGGATGTCGTTGACGAAGCGGACCACGGTGCCGACCTTGCGGGCGTTGCCATACTCGGCCAGCCAGGTACCGGCCAGCACGCCCAGCGGGGTGCCGATGCCGATGGCCAGTGCGCACATCACCGCACTGCCGAAGAAGGCGTTGGCGAGGCCGCCGTCCTGCATCGGCGGCGGCGTCATCTTGGTGAACAGGTCCAGGTTGATCCCGGCCAGGCCCTTGGAGGCCAGGGTGAACAGGATCCAGCCCAGGAAGAACAGGCCGAACAGGGCAGTGGCACAGGAAGCGGTGATCGCAACGACGTTGCCGATGCGGCGGCGCAGGTACAGCGAATCAGCGGTGGTGGACATCAGTTGCCCTCCTTGCGGGACAGGCGCATCAGCATCAGGCGGGCGATGGCCAGCACCACGAAGGTGACGATGAAGAGGACGAAACCGAGCAGCAGCAGGGCCGAACGGTAGGTTTCAGTGGCTTCGCCGAAATCATTGGCGATCAGCGCGGCGATGGTGGTGCCCGGTTCCAGCAGCGACGGCGACAGGCGCACGCTGTTGCCGATCACGAAGGCCACCGCCATCGTTTCGCCCAGTGCGCGGCCCAGGCCGAGGAAGATGCCGCCGATGACCGCCGAGCGGGTGTAGGGCAGGACGATGTCCCAGCTCACTTCCCACTTGGTGGAGCCCAGCGCGTAGGCCGATTCCTTCAGGCGCGTCGGCACGGTCAGGAACACTTCGCGCATCACAGAGGAGATGAACGGAATGACCATGATGGCCAGCACGAAACCGGCGGTGAGCATGCCGATGCCCAGCGGCGGGCCCTGGAACATCGGGCCGATGACCGGCCACTCGCCCAGGGTCTCGTTGAGGAACGGGGTGACGTACTCGGTCATCACCGGCACCAGCACGAACAGGCCCCACATGCCGTAGATGATCGACGGGATGCCGGCCAGCAGTTCGATGGCGGTACCGACCGGGCCACGCAGCCAGCGCGGCGCGACTTCGGTGAGGAAGAAGGCGATGCCGAAGCTGACCGGCACGGCGATGACCATCGCGATGACGGCGGTGACCAGGGTGCCGTAGATCGGCGCGAGCGCGCCGAACTTGTTTTCGACCGGATTCCAGTCGGCGGAGAAGAAGAAGCTCAGTCCCTGCATCTGCAGGGCATGGCGACCGCCCCACAGCATCGACAGCGCGGCGCAGGCCAGGGCGATCAGTACGAAGATGACGGTGCCGACCAGCACCCATCGGAACAGTTTGTCGTTGCGGGCATCACGCGCATCACGCGTGGACGGGGCGGCTACAGGCTGGGCGATGGCATTCATGGGGACGGCTGGGCCAGGAAGGGGCGGGGCGGCACGGCGTAGAACAAGCGGTGCCCGCGCGGGGCGGGCACCGTCGAGTCCATCACTTCAGGTCGGTCGCCCAGTAGGCCTCGATCTGCTTGACCAGTTCGGCCGGCAGTGGCACGTAGTGCAGCTCGTTGGCCTGGGCCTGGCCGTTCTCGAAGGCCCACTTGAAGAAGGCCAGGGTGTCCTGGTTGCGCTTGGCATCCTTCGGCTGCTTCTGCATCAGCATGAAGTTGGTGGCGGTGATCGGCCACGCCTGCTCGCCCGGAGCATTGGTGATGACCAGGTTGAAGTCCTTGGCGCTGGCCCAGTCGGCGCTGGCGGCCGCCGCGGCGAAGGTTTCCGCGCTCGGCTCGACCCAGTTGCCGGCGGCGTTCTGCATGGCGGTGTACGGCATGCCGTTCTGCAGGGCATAGGCCAGTTCGACGTAGCCGATCGAGCCCTTGATCTGCTTCACGTAGGACGCAACGCCTTCATTGCCCTTGCCACCGACGCCGTCCGGCCACTGCACCGAGGTGCCTTCGCCGACCTTGCTCTTCCACTCCGGGCTGACCTTGGACAGGTAGTTGGAGAAGTTGAAGGTGGTGCCCGAACCGTCCGAACGATGGACCAGAGTGATCTTGCCGTCCGGCAGCTTCACGCCCGGGTTGGCGGCGACGATCGCCGGGTCGTTCCAGGTCTTGACCTTGCCCAGGAAGATGTCGGCCAGCAGGGCGCCGCTCAGGCGCAGCTTGCCGGCTTCCAGGCCTTCGATGTTGACCACCGGCACCACGCCGCCGATGGCCGACGGGAACTGCGCCAGGCCGGCCTGGGCCAGCTCCTCGCTGCTCAGCGGCTTGTCGGACGAACCGAAGTCGACGGTGCCGGCCTTGATCTGGGCGATGCCGCCGCCGGAGCCGATCGACTGGTAGTTGATCTTGGCGCCGGTGCTGGCGTTGTAGTCAGCCGACCACTTGGAGACCAGCGGGAAGATGAAGGACGCGCCCGCGCCGGACACTTCGGCGGTCACCTTGGCACCGGCAGCGGCGGGGGCAGCGGCAGCGTCGGCAGCCGGCTGCTGCGCGGCCTGCTTGTCGCCACCGCAGGCCGACAGGCCCAGGGCGATGGCCAGGGAAAGGGCGGCAAGGCCGGCCGAGTGCAGTTTCATGGTCACTCCATAGCGGGGAAGAGCCGACGTGGTCGGCGGATGCGGCTATGAAATGATGTTTTTGTTACAGCCGTATTACGACCATGACAGAGGTGTCCTGGATCACGTTCTGACAAGGGTTTCACAGGGTTGGCGCCGATCCGGCCGGGGCCCGGAAACCCCGGATCTGCGCACTGATATGACGGCCGGTGCAAGGCAGAGCCGAGCCCGCCCGGCTGTTCCCTGCCCTCGGTAGCTGCGGACCGTTGGTCCGCACGCTCCAGAGCGCAGCCGAGCGTGGCTCGGCTCTACAGAGGCAGGTGCATCCCCGAAAACAAGAAGAGCGCGAGATCTCGAGGATCTCGCGCCCGGGTGGGAGCGGCGGGGGAGAGAGGACCCGCCGCCCCCGTTCCTGCGGGGGAACGCGCTTACTTCAGGTTCTGCGACCAGTAGGTCTCGATCTGGCGGACCAGGCTGTCCGGCAGCGGCACGTAGTCCAGCTGGCGGGCCTGGGCGTCGCCGTTCTTGTAGACCCAGCGGAAGAACTCCTGGGTCGCCTTGCCATTGGCAGCATTCTTCGGCGTCTTCTGCACCAGGATGAAGTTGGTGGCGGTGATCGGCCAGGACTCGGCGCCCGGCGCATTGGTCATCACCAGGTAGAAGTCGCGGGCGCTGGCCCAGTCGGCGCTGGCAGCGGCGGCAGCGAACGAGGTGTCGCTCGGCTGCACGAACTTGCCGGCGGCATTCTTCATCGCGGTGTAGGAGAGCTTGTTCTGCAGCGCGTAGGACAGTTCGACATAGCCGATGCCGCCCTTGATCTGCTTCACATAGGCGGCAACACCTTCGTTGCCCTTGCCGCCGATGCCGGCCGGCCACTGCACCGAGGTGCCTTCACCGACCGAGCTCTTCCACTCCGGGCTGACCTTGGACAGGTAGTTGACGAAGTTGAAGGTGGTGCCCGAGCCGTCCGAACGATGCACGACGGTGACCTTGGCGTTGGGCAGGGTCACGCCCGGGTTCAGTGCGGCGATGGCCGGGTCGTTCCAGGTCTTGATCTTGCCCAGGAAGATGTTGGCCAGCACCGCGCCGTCCAGCTTCAGCGCGCCCGGGGCGATGCCGGCCACGTTGACCACCGGCACCACGCCGCCGATCACCGACGGGAACTGCGCCAGGCCTGCAGCAGCCAGGTCTTCCGGCTTCAGCGGCGCATCGGAAGAGCCGAAATCAACGGTCTTGGCCTTGATCTGGGCAATACCGCCGCCGGAACCGATGGACTGGTAGTTGACCTTGTTGCCGGTTGCGGCGCTGTAGTCGGCCGACCACTTGGACATGACCGGGTAGATGAACGATGCGCCCGCGCCGGTGATGTCGGCGGCGTTGGCGGCGAACACGGACGATGCAGCCAGGATGGCGACAGCGGCGCGCGATTTGAAGGCGTGGATCACGGGGAGACTCCTGGGGTGGTGGTCGAAGGGCGGTTGCCCGACGTTTCGGTGCACATTCCATAACGGTTGCGTGACACGTCCGCGTCTGTCATATGACGCGGGCGTGACACGCGTCATGAGGGATGTCACGTCCGCTGCGCCGGCAGGGCGGCACGGGTACCACTCAACGACGAAGGCACGGCCGGGGCCGTGCCTTCGCGGTTCAACGCAGGTGGCTGGACTTACCAGAAGAACTGCGCGCGGGCTTCCAGGATGTTGGGATCGTCGTTGACGAAACCGCGCGCCGTGGAGCTGTACTTCTTGCTGTCGACCATCACGTAGTTGAGCATCAGCTTGAAGTTGGAACGCAGATACCAGTTGGCGCCCACGGTCCAGATGTCCATCTTGCCACCCAGCACGCCATCGACGATCGGCGGGCGACCGGCGACCGGGTTGGCGGCGAGGTTGCCGTCATTGAGGTCCATGTGGTCGTAGCGCACGCCCAGCTGCCACTGGCCGCCGGCCGGGTTGTTCGGCAGCCCGGTGCCCGGAGTGCCGCCCTTGTAGCTCCAGGTCTCGCCGGTCACGTTCCACACGCCGCTGATGTAGTAGCCGTCGCTGGTGTAGTTGTCGTGGTCGTAGCGCTTGGCCTTGCTGGTGTAGTACTCGGCCTGGGCCTTGAAGGGACCCTGGAAGTACATCGCTTCGGCACCGATGGTGCTGACGCGGTCGGTGTCGGTCAGGTTGCCGCTGTCGACCAGGCGGGCAGTGGCGAGGTCGGCATTCGGACGCGCACGCACGCGCAGGGTGTCGGCGTCGGCGTCGTAGTTGACGTAGCTCAGGCCGAAGTGCAGGACCTGGCCCTTTTCATTGATCGGGGCCCAGGTGCCACGCGCGCCGTAGCCGCTGCCGTGGGCCAGGTTGCGGGTCAGCTCGCGGCCGAAGGCACTGGCGGTCACCGACCAGTTGTCCTGGCCGTAGCTGTACGCGCCGCCCAGGCGGCGGGCGATGGCATAGGTATTGGTGACCGCTGCCTTGGAAATGAAATCGTTGTTCTTGGTGCTGGACAGTTCTTCCAGGCTGTTGGGCTGCTTGAACTGGCCCAGCTGCAGGAAGTGGTTGGCGTTGCCCAGCAGCTTGTACTTCACGTTGGTGTCGAGGAACTTGTCGGCCTTGGCGTCATAGCCGACCACCCACTCCACGTTGCCCGGGCCCTTGCCCTTCAGCACCAGCTCGGCGCGACGCAGTTCGAATTCGCTGTTCTTGCCGTTGCCGGCGTCGCCACCGTTGAGGTCGACCACATCGTTGTGGAACCAGTTGCCGTCGGCCTGGACCAGGCCTTCGAAGGTGATTTCCGAACCGCCGATCACGTCGATGGCGACTTCGGCGTGTGCAGCCGGCACATACAGCGCAGCAGCCACGGCCACCGTCAGGAGTTGGTGATGCAGTTTCATGGAGAGGAGCCTTGCAGGCAGGTGGGAAGATGCGCGCAGGCTAGAAGGTAAAGATTGCGTAAATGTGACAGTTCACGCGCGGCAGACATCCGCCGCAGGCCCCGTCACGGCAGGGCCTGCCATTGAAACCGCTTGCGTATGACGCCCGGATTGCGACCCGGTTGCAGTAGATCCACGCCCTGCGTGGATGCTGCCGTCACTCGGCCGTGGTCTTATCCTTGAACCGGCACAGGTCGGCGATCACGCAGCCCGGGCAATCCGGCTTGCGCGCCTTGCACACATAACGCCCGTGCAGGATCAGCCAGTGATGTGCGTCGAGCAGGAACTCGGCCGGAATCACCTTCACCAGCTTGTCTTCCACTTCGCGCACGTTCCTGCCCGGCGCCAGTCCTGTGCGGTTGGCGACGCGGAAGATATGCGTGTCCACCGCCATTACCGGCTCGCCGAACGCGGTGTTGAGCACTACGTTGGCGGTCTTGCGCCCGACACCCGGCAGGGCTTCCAGCGCTTCGCGATCGCGCGGCACTTCACCGCCATGCTTCTCCAGCAGGATCGCGCAGGTGGCGATCACGTTCTTTGCCTTGGCGTTGAACAGCCCGATGGTGGCGATGTACGGCTTCAGGCCATCCTCGCCGAGCGCAAGGATCTTCGCCGGCGTGTTGGCGACCGGGAACAGGCGGCGCGTGGCCTTGTTGACGCCGACGTCGGTGGCCTGCGCCGACAACGCCACCGCTACCAGCAGCTCGAACGGCGAGCTGTACTCCAGTTCGGTCTTCGGGTGCGGGTTGAGTTCGCGCAGACGGGTGAACATCTCCACCACGTCGGCGCGCGGCATCGTGCCGCCACGCCGCGCCGGGGCGCGTGCGGTCTTCTTCGTGGTGGCCATCACTGTTCCTTGCCGCGGGCGCGGGCCTTGGCCCGGGCCAGAATCGCGGCTGCCGCAGCGGGCAGGGCGGGCTTCACGTCCGGGGCGGGTGCCGGGGTGCGACGTGCATCGCGCTCGGCCTCGCGGCGGGCCAGGCGCACCGCACGGGCGCGGTAGCGTTCGCGTGCAGCCCAGGCCGCGTGCAGTTGCTGCTGGGCCTGGCACAGGCGTTGCGGAAGGTCGGGGTGGTCGGGCAGCAACCGGTCGTCGCCGGCACGGACGGCGTAGTCCATCAGCCCGGCCTGCAGGGCGCCATCGAGATCGTCTGCCTGGACCCGGGCGAACAACTGCACGGGGTTGGGTCGGGATGCCATGGCGTCAGCGGTTCTGGAAGGCCGGCGCGCGGCGTTGCAGGAAGGCGCTGGTGCCTTCGCGCATGTCCTCGGTGGCGAACAGCAGGCCGAACTGCGCACTTTCGTATTCCAGCCCGGCCTCCAGGCTGCATTCGCCGCCCACGTGCACCGCGTCGAGCAGGCCACGCAGGGCCAGCGGCGCCGAGCGCGCCAGCTGGCGGGCGACGTCCTGCACGCGGTTGTCCAACGCGTCGGCCGGCACGACTTCGTTGACGATGCCCAGTTCCAGCGCACGCGCGGCGTTGATCGGCGCCCCGAGCAGGCACAGCTCCAGGGTGGCGGCGCGGCCGCACAGGCGCAGCAGGCGCTGGCTGCCGCCGAAGCCGGGGATCAGGCCGAGGTTGATTTCCGGTTGGCCGACCTTGGCGGTATCCGCGGCGATGCGCAGGTGGCAGGCCACCGCCAGTTCCAGGCCACCGCCCAGTGCGAAACCATTCACGCGTGCGATGACCGGCTTGGGCATGCGTTCGATCTGGCGCATCAGCGCCTGGCCCAGCAGCGAGAAATCACGTCCCTGAACGGCGCTGAGAGTGTTCATTTCCGCGATGTCGGCACCGGCCACGAACGCCTTGGGGCCCGCCCCGGTCAATACCACGACGCGCACCTCCGGATCGGCGGCGGCGTCCCTGAAGGCATCGGCCAGGGCCTGCAGGGTCGCGGCGTTGAGGGCATTGAGCTTGTCCGGGCGCTGGACGGTCACGGTGCGGATGGCGCCGTCGTCAGCGACAGCGATCAGGGCATCGGCCACGGGGAAACTCCTGGAACGTTAAAAAAAAGTGATATTGAACTCTGCAAACGCAGACGGGTCATAGCCTGCATCGTGAGTAGCGGTTACACGTTGCGCCCGTTATCCTAACCCGTCGCCTCAGGGCGGCGCAGAACGTCCCTGAGTTACCACCCCTGGAGAACTGTTTGATGAAGTTGCGTTCTATCGCGGTCGCCGTCGCGGCCCTGGCCCTGACGGGCAATGCCTTCGCCCAGGACGTCTCGTCCGAA
The DNA here is from genome assembly GCF_059369535.1 of Stenotrophomonas sp. YJH_SMC_122. Lineage (NCBI taxonomy): Bacteria > Pseudomonadati > Pseudomonadota > Gammaproteobacteria > Lysobacterales > Lysobacteraceae > Stenotrophomonas > Stenotrophomonas sp. YJH_SMC_122. Next base: position 497,381 of record NZ_JCAFST010000001.1, read on the forward strand.
AAGGGCAAGCTGAGCTACTACTTCGGTTACGACTACGGCAACAACCTGGCGGAGCTGACCGGTCGTGGTGAGCAGCTGGACATCAACTCGGTGGTGAAAGGCCTGCAGGATGCCTACGCCAAGAAGCAGCCGGCGATCACCGCCGAGCAGCTGAAGCCGGCCGTTGAAGCGTTCCAGAAGCGCGAGCAGGGCCGTGCCCAGGCCGCCAAGGCCGAGTACGAAAAGGCGGCTGCCGAAAACAAGACCAAGAGCGACCAGTTCATCGCGGCGAACAAGGCCAAGGCCGGCGTGCAGTCCCTGCCGAGCGGCGTCCAGTACCGCGTGATCGAAGCCGGCAAGGGTGCCAAGCCGACCCAGGCCAGCACTGTGCAGCTGGAAGTGGCCGGTCCGTTCCCGTACGGCCAGCGCCCGACCGAAGCCCGCCCGGCCCAGCAGATCCCGTCGATCAAGGTCAGCGAAGTCGAAATGAAGGCCATGCGCGAGACCCTGCTGCAGATGCCGGCAGGCTCGAAGTGGGAAGTCACCCTGCCGCCGGACCAGGCCTACGGTGCCGATCCGCGCACCCCGTTCCCGCCGAACGTGGCTGTGCAGTTCGAGATCAAGCTGGTCAGCGTCAAGTAAATCGAAGCAGCAAACCAAACGCGCCGGTGACCCCACCGGCGCGTTTTTGTTTGCGCAGTGCCTGACGGTAGAGTCGACTGTCAGTCGACTGCTCTTGGGTCACATCGAGGAAACGCCCACGCTGCGCGCGCGAGTCGACTGACAGTCGACTCTACCGTCCGACCGGCCCACCCGCGCAAATTCAGCCCGTTCGCGCTACTGTTGGCGGGTGCAAACAATGGAAGAAACGGCGCGTGTTGTCGCAAGTCCCTGCATCGGAGTGTGCACGCTGGATCCGGACCGGCAATGCGCCGGCTGCGGGCGGCATATCGATGAGATCGCGCGGTGGTCGTCGATGAGCAACGAGGAACGCAGCCGCATCCTGCATCGCGTGCAGCCCCTGCGCGAACAACTGCAGCACTCCCTGCGCGGCTCGCTGGCCGACCACGAACGACTGATGCGCGCGCTGCACCCCTTGGCCCAACCACCTGCCGGCGACGGCTGGAACCGCAGTGAACTGGTCGATCTGCTGCCACCCGGGCCTCCGGTGGAGGCTGCGGTGCTGGCCGGCATCGTTCCGCGCGCCAACGGTGCACAGGTGATCCTCACCCGTCGCACCGAAACACTGCGCACCCATGGTGGCCAGGTCGGATTCCCCGGCGGCCGCACCGAACCCGATGACCGCGACGCGCTGGCGGCCGCGCTGCGCGAGAGCCAGGAAGAAATCGCATTGGCGCCCGGCCAGGTGCAGGCGCTGGGCTATCTCGATCCCTTCGTCACCATCACCGGCTACCGCGTCACGCCGGTGGTGGCGGTGGTCGATCCGGAGTTCGTGCCGGTGCCGCAGCCCAGCGAAGTGGCCGAAGTGTTCGAGGTGCCGCTGGACTACCTGATGGCCCCTGACAGCCTGCGCCAGGTCGAAATCAATCATCGCGGCCGCGTCCGCCACGTTCTTGAGTATGGCTGGCCCGGTCAGCGCATCTGGGGCGCGACCGCGGCCATCCTCTACAACCTGCGTCGCCGCCTGGAGCAAGTGCAATGAACCCGATCAAGCAGCCGTGGACCACCCTGATCGATGTCGACACCCTGGCCGCTGCACTGGGCGACGGCGTACGCGTGGTCGACGCGCGTGCCACCGCCAGTACCGCCGTGCGCGTGGTCGATGCGCGTGCCTCGCTGGCCGACCCGCAGGCGGGCAGCGGCCAGTACCTGGCAGGTCATATCCCGGGTGCGGTGCATGCCGATCTGAATCGTGACCTGTCCGATCTGTCGCGCGTCGGCCATGGTCGCCATCCGCTGCCGGACAGCGATGCCTTCGCCGCGAAGCTCGGCCAGTGGGGTATCAGCCCCGACACCCAGGTGGTGGTCTACGATGGCAGCGACGGCAGCATGGCCGCCTCGCGCCTGTGGTGGCTGCTGCGCCTGATCGGGCACACCCGGGTGGCCGTACTCGACGGCGGCATTGCCGCCTGGCAGGCCGCAGGTCATCCCTTGGCAGCCGGGCAGGGCATGGTCGCGTCGCTGTCGGCCTACCCGGGCCGTTTCGACACCACCCAGATCGCCAACGCCGATGAAATCACCGCGCGGCTGAAGCATGCGCCGGGCTGGCTGGTCGACGCGCGCGCGGGGGAACGCTTCCGTGGTGAAGTGGAGCCGCTGGACCCGGTGGCCGGGCATGTGCCGGGCGCGGTCAACCGCCCGTTTGCGTTGAACGTCGCCGACGGCCGGCTGCGCGATGCACAGGAACTGCGGGTCGAGCTGCAGGGCGTGATCGGCAACCGTGATCCGCAGCAGGTGGTGCTGATGTGCGGTTCCGGCGTGACCGCCTGCCACCTGCTGCTGGCGATGGAAAGCGCAGGCCTGAGCGGCGCACGCATCTACGCCGATTCCTGGAGCGGTTGGGTCAGCGACAGCAGCCGCCCGGTGGCGACCGGCACCTGAGAAGCGCGGGGTCGGATCCGTTTTCCAACGGAAAACTGCTCTGACTCCATCGAGCGTAAATCGTGGGTCAGAGCCCGTTGCGTGGCAACGGGATCCGACCCCGTGCCGACCAAGGTCGGCACCCACCAACTGCAGCGGGAAACTGTCGAAGGCGGGGTGGGTCCGGTTGCGGGGGTGTCCGCGGCATGGATGCCGCGGCCAAGCCCCCATGGACGGGTTCACGGCGTCCCCCGCAACCGGACCCACCCCGCCATCCCACGGAATGCCAGAGTTTGACGTTGACGTTGACGTTGCCGTTGACGTTGACGTTGCCGTTGACGTTGCCGTTGCCTCTGCGGGTGCAGGGCGCAGCCCTGCTGCTTACTCCAACCCCTGCAGCGGCACCTTCGCCAGCACCCGCGCCCACGGGAACAAGGGCCCCGGATCGCGCTTGCGTGCCACCCTCAGCGTCGGATCATCGCTGGCCGGCACCTGCTCCAGATCCAGCTGGTCGTGCCCTGCGATCCGCCGCAAGGACGGATAGCGCACCGCCAGCGCCAGCAGCAGCCGCTCCAGCGCTTCCAGCTGTGGCTCGGTGTACGCCTCGTCCATCGCCTGGTGGCGGCTGTCGAACCAGTCCGGATAGCGCCCGCGGTTGACCAGCTCGATGCCCAGCGTATGCGCGTTCATGCCGCGCACGTGATGGGCCACGCGTTCCGGCGCCACGTACTGCACTACGCTGCCATCGCGGTCGATGTAGAAGTGCCCGCTGTTGCCGGCGCCGCTGTCGTACAGCACGCGCTCGCCGTACTCGCGGGCCATCGCCAGATCGGGCAGCTCGGTGCAGTGGATCACCACCATTTCCAGCGAGGCGGGATCCCGCAGCGGCAGTCGGTCGTGATAGGGCAGGGGCTGCAGCTGCAGGCCGGGCAGGAGCGGGTTGGGCATCCGGCGATGCTAGCATTGCGGCATGAACCTGCCTTCCTTTTCCTCGTCGGCCCGCGCCCACGGAGCACGCGCATGAGCCGCGGCCACTGCATCCTCTCCCATGGCTTCGAGAGCGGCCCGGAGGCGACCAAGGTCACCGCGCTGGCCGAGGTGGCGCAACGCCTGGGCTGGACCCACGAGCGCCCCGACTACACCGACCTGGACGCGATGAGCGAGGTCAGCCGGGTGGGCGACGTGCCGACCCGCCTGCGCCGTCTGGTTGAACGCGCCGCCATCGCTGCCCGTCAGGGGCCGGTGGTGCTGGCCGGCTCCAGCCTGGGCGCCTACATCTCCGCCATCGCCTCGCTGCAGGTGCCGGTCGCCGGCCTGTTCCTGATGGTGCCGCCGACCACCATGGGCCCGATGCCGGCGCTGGACGCCGCTGCGGTGCCGACCACGGTGGTGCAGGCCTGGCATGACGATGTAGTGCCGGCTGCCGGCGTGATTGCCTGGGCGCAGGCGCGTTCGGCGCAGTTGCTGCTGGTTGACGATGGCCACCGCCTGGAGCGCCACGTGGACGCTTCCGCGCAGGCCTTCGAGCGCCTGCTGCGGCAACTGTGAAGCCGGGGCGCACGGCGCGCCCGCCCGCATTGACTACAATGGCAGGCCCGCCGCCCCCGGCGCGGGCCTGCCGGCCGTGCCTACGGCCCTCCTTTCCGACCGGCCCGGCCCCTGTGCCGCGCCCGACCACCTGCGAACCGATCCCGTGAAATTCTTCGTCTCCTGCGCCAAGGGCCTGGAATACCTGCTTGCCGATGAACTGTCGGCCCTGGGCCTTGGCAAGGCCACCGCCACCATTGCCGGCGTCAACGCCGAGGGCGAACTGGCGCAGGCGCTGCGGATCGTGATGTGGTCGCGCCTGGCCAGCCGGGTGCTGTGGCCGATCGACGAGTTCGACTGCCCGGACGAGCAGGCCCTGTATGACGGCGTGCGTGCACTGCCGTGGCACGAGCACATCTCGCCGGAGATGACCCTGGCGGTGGATGCGCACGTGTCCGGCGACAAGATCACCCATGCACGCTTTGCCGCGCAGCGGATCAAGGATGCGATCGTCGACCGCATGCGCGACGAAGGCCTGGAGCGGCCCTCGGTCAACACCGATCTGCCCGACGTGCGCGTCAACCTCTCGCTGCGCAAGGGCCGCGCCTCGCTGTCGATCGACCTCGGCGGTGGCCCGCTGCATCGCCGTGGCTGGCGCGGTGCCGCCCACGAGGCGCCGCTCAAGGAAAACCTGGCCGCCGCGCTGCTGCTGCGCGCGCAATGGCCGCGCCTGCATGCCGCCGGCGGTGGCCTGCTGGACCCGATGTGTGGCAGCGGCACGCTGCTGATCGAAGGCGCACTCATGGCCGCCGACGTTGCCCCCGGCCTGATGCGGCATGGCAGCCTGCCGCCGAGCCGTTGGCTGGGCTTCGACAAGGCGGCCTGGAAGTCCATCCAGAGCGAAGCACGTGAGCGCGAAGCGGCCGGCCTGGCCGCGCTGAAGCCGGTCATCCACGGCAGCGACATCGACCCGGCCGCGATCCAGGCGGCCCGCGAGAATGCCGAGGTCGCCGGCGTCGCCCACGCGATCCGTTTCACCCGCGCCGATGTCGCCGACCTGGACGCGCCGGAACAGGAGATCGGTGCGGTGGTCTGCAACCCACCGTACGACGAGCGCCTGGCCGCCGATCCGGCGTTGTACCGCGCACTGGGCAATGCCTTGCAGAAGGCGGTGCCGCAGTGGCGCGCCAGCCTGCTGTGTGGCAATGACGAACTGGCCTTCGCTACCGGCCTGCGCGCCAGCAAGAAGTACCAGATGTTCAACGGTGCGCTGGAATGCGCGCTGATCGTCTGCGATCCGATCGCTGTGCCGGGCCGTGATCCGGCACAGCCCCGCGAGCTGAGCGAAGGCGCGCAGATGGTGGCCAACCGCCTGCGCAAGAACCTGAAGAAGTTCAAGAGCTGGCGTGCCCGCGAGGACATCACCTGCTTCCGCGCCTACGACGCCGACCTGCCGGAGTACGCGGCGGCCATCGACGTCTACGAGGAAGAGGGTGGCAGGCGGCGTACCTTTCTGCATGTGCAGGAATATGCGGCACCGGCAGCGATTCCGGAGAACGACGTGCGCCGCCGCCGCAATGAGCTGCTGGCCGCCGCGCGCGAAGTATTCGGCGTGCCGCCGGAGCAGGTGTCGATGAAATCGCGCGAGCGCGGCAAGGGCGGCAGCAAGTACGGCCGCTTCGAGCAGCGCGACGAGTTCATCGTGGTGCGCGAGAACAACGCGCTGCTGCAGGTGAACCTGTTCGATTACCTGGATACCGGCCTGTTCCTTGACCACCGCCCGCTGCGCCGGATGATGGCCGAGCAGGTGCGTGGCAAGCGTTTCCTGAACCTGTTCTGCTACACCGGCGTGGCCAGCGTGCAGGCCGCCGTGGCGGGTGCCGCCAGCACCACCAGCGTCGACCTGTCGGCTACCTACCTGCAGTGGTGCTACGACAACCTGGCGCTGAACGGGCAGGGGGGCAACCAGCACCTGCTGGTCCAGGCCGACGCGATGGCCTGGCTGGAAGGCGACCGTGGACAGTACGACGTGATCTTCTGTGACCCGCCGACCTTCTCCAACTCCGCACGCGCCGATGACTTCGATGTGCAGCGCGAACAACTGAAGCTGCTGCGTGCGGCGGTCGCGCGGCTGGCACCGGGTGGCGTGCTGTACTTCTCCAACAACTTCCGCCGCTTCAAGCTGGAAGAGAACGCCATCGCCGAGTTCGCCCAGTGCCGCGAGATCACTGCACGCACGATTGGTCCGGACTTCGAGCGCAACGCGCGCATCCACCGCGCATGGGAACTGAAGCGGTTGGGGTAAGCCCGGTAGTGCCGGCCGCTGGCCGGCAACTGCGTCAGAACCGTGGAAGGTCCGCGGGATGCCGGCCAGCGGCCGGCACTACCGCATTGGGCCTGTAGATCCACGCCATGCGTTGATGCCGCCGTCCCCGTCCTGCGGCTACAGCAATTCCAGCACCAACCCCAGCACCGGCAGCGCGATCGCCAGCGGCGCAATCCACGTTGGACGATACGGATACAACCCGAACGACAGCGCCACGCCGGCCAGGGTCATTGCCCCCAGCCACAGCACCGGGCCCATCGCCCAGCCGTGGTCGGCCACGCACAGTGCGAACGCCGCCGTCAGCAGCGCCCAGCCCAGCACCCGCCACTGCATCCGCCGTGCGGGTGCGGCCGCGGCCTTGCCATGCAAGTCGTGCTGGTGCCTTTCCATCGACAGCGACAGCGCGGTGAACGCAGAGAACGACAGTGCCAGTGCCAGCAGCATCATGCGCTGGCCTCCGCTTCGGCCGCTTCTGCAGTGTTCACCGATGCCTTCGGCGCAGCCGCAGCGGCCGCACGCTTCTTCTTCTCGGCCGCACTCAGCGGTGGCGTCCAGCGCTGCATGCGCCAGCCGCACAGCGCCAGCATTGCACCGAACGCGATCATCGACAGATCGACGCCGGCCAGTACCCAGTCACCGCTGCGCAGTGTGATGCCCAGATGCGCGTGCGTGGTCAGCGCATTGACCACCGGCACCAGTGCGAACGCGGCCGCACCCAGGTACAGCTGCCACGCCCACATCATCCGCTTCGGCCAGATGAAGGCGGCCAGCAGCGCGCCGCCCCAGGCGTAGAAGAACACGTTGGCCTCGGCACTGGAGCGCTCGGCGATCTGCAGCGGCAGCAGGCGGTTGCCCCAGAAGTACGCCGCGAAGGCGATCGGCAGGCCGGCCACGGTGCCGATGTTCAACGCATCGACCAGGCGCAGGCCGAAGCCGGTACGCCCGTTCTTGGCATGCTTGGGACGCTCCTTCACCGCCCACAGCACCACGCCGCTGGCGACCATCAGGCAGCCGACCAGGCCGGACAGGAAGAACAGTGCGCGCAGGCCCCAGTCGGCGAAGCGCGCCAGGTGCAGGCCATACAGCACGCCACGGGTGGCGGTGGCGCCGCCGGACGGCGGCGTCTCTTCCAGCAGCGCACCGCTGACCATGTTGTAGCGCAGCGCCGGGGTGTCGGTGGACAAACGCCTGCCGTCGCGCTGGCGGATGTCGATCACCGCATTGGCTGCGCCCGGGTTGGACACGGTGAAGCCGGCCACTTCCACGCCGTGCCAGTGTGCACGCGCGCTGTCCAGCAGCTGTGCGATCGGCAGCGGCGTGGCGCGGCCTTGGGCCGGCGCAGTCACTTCCGGCATGCCGCCGAAGGCTTCGCTGAAGAACTTGTCCTCGTCCTGCGGGTAGGCGACTTTCACCCCCCACGGCAGGTACATGATCATCAGAGTGACGATGCCGGTGTAGGTGATCATCGCGTGGTACGGCAGGGCCATCACCGCGCTGACGTTGTGGAAATCCAGCCAGGACCGCAGGCCCTTGTCCTTGCGGAAGGTGAAGAAGTCCTTGAAGATTTTCTTGTGGGTGATGACGCCGGTGATGATCGCCACCAGCATGAACATCGCGCAGAACCCGACCAGGTAGCGCGCCCAGTACACCGGGATGTAGTGCAGGTCGAAGTGCAGGCGGTAGAAGAAGTCGCCGCCACGGGTCTCGCGCGCCTTCAATGCCTGGCCGGTGTTCGGGTCGAGCGTGGCGTCGCCGAAGCCACCGCGACGGCCACGACTGGGGTCGGCCAGTTCCGGCGGCAGCCGCCAGAACATCTGCATGGCCGGGTTGCGCGGCTGCGGCAGGGTGACGAACCAGTTCTCGGCGTGGCTCGCATTGGCCTGCAGGTAGGCCACCGCGCGCTGCGCGGCCACGTCGATGCTGACGTTGCTGGACGGCAGCTCCGGGCGCATCCAGCGACTGATTTCCTCCCGATAGTAGCTGGCGGTGCCGGCCATGAAGATCAGCAGCAGCAACCAGCCGACCAGCAGGCCAGTCCAGGTATGCAGCCAGGCCATCGACTGGCGGAATCCGTTCTTCATGCCCAGGCTCCCAACAGGCGCGCGACCGCCGCCATCAGCAGGGCGGGGGCGAGGATGCCGACCCAGGCGCGCAGCGCGCTGCGGGTGGCAAAGGCCCACAGCGCCGCGCAGGCAGCCACCAGAATGGCCAGCAGCATGCCGGTCAGCACGGTCTGGCCGCGCGCGCCGGGCAATGCCACCGCGCAGAACACGCTGGTCATCGAGGCCAGCGCATAGCCGCCGAAAATCGCGGCCAAAGAGCGCGACAGCACGCCCCAGCGCGGGTTGGAGAACAAGGTGCGGGGGCTGGCGGGTGTGGGCGAGCGGTCCACGGCGTTCCTGCAGGTAGGAGAAGGGATGGAACGCGTCCGCGGCCCCCTTGCGCCCTGCGCATGTCGCCCAGCGTGTCCCATCGACGAAGCACTGCCCGCGCAGACGGGCAGCCCAGAGGTCGGGGAAGTACGCGGGCGATGGGCGCGTCTTCGTGCCCGTTTGGCTAAGCGTACAACCGATCAGTAAATGATATGTATTCGCATTTTATGAATCAAGCGTGCTGATCGTGGGCATTGGCCGGAGCTAGAACCTGGACACCACGGTTGCCGCATGCAGCAGCAGGCCGATCAACCCGCCCACCAGGGTGCCATTGAAGCGGATGAACTGCAGGTCGCGACCCACGCTCAGTTCCAGTTGCTCGACCAGGTGCCGCTCGTCCCAGCCCTTCACGGTCTGCGCGATATGCGTGGTCACGCCCTCGCGCAGGCGCCCGGTCAGGCGCTGCGCACCTTCCAGCAGGTGCTGGTTGAGGGCCTCGCGCAGGGCCGGGTCGGCCTGCAGGCTGCTGCCCAGCGACGCCAGGCTGCGCTGCAGGTGGCCGACCAGCGCCGAGTCCTCGCGTTGCAGGTCGGCGCGCAGGCTGGCATGGATGCGCGCCCACAGCCCCTGCACGTAGTCCTGCAGGGCGGGGTGGTCGATCATGTCCTGCTTGAGCTGTTCGATGCGCTCGGCCAGTGCCGGGTCTTCGCGCAGGCACTGCACGTAGTTCTGCAGCCAGGTCTCATAGTCCTGGCGCAGCGGATGCTGCGGCTCGGCCAGCACCTGTTGCAGTTCTTCCAGTACCGCCCGCGCCAGGCGTTCGGCCAGGCTGTCGCCGATCTCGTCGATCGGCTTGACCCAGTTCACCGTGCTCGACAGCGTCGGCCATTCGCGCTGGATGTAGCGCACGATCAGCTGCGAGGCGCGCTCCTTCACCTCCGGCTGCTCCAGCCAGCGTCCCAGGCGCTGCAGGCCCTCGTCCAGCACGCGCTGGTGGCGTCCATCGGCGGTCAGCAGGGCCAGCAGTTCACCGGCGGTGGCAGCGGCATTCCACTGCCGCAGCTGCTGCACCACGAAGGCATGCAGTTGCCGCCGCACCGCGGTTTCGTCGAAGAAATCCAGTGCCTGCAGCGCCCAGCCGCGGGCCATGTCGGCCAGCATCCGCGAGCGTGCCGGGTCGGCCAGCCAGCTACCGAGGCGGCTGGCCGGATCGAACACCTGCAGCTTGGCCAGCAGCACACCCGGTTCCAGGAACTGGTCGCGCACGAACAGCGCCAGGCTGTCGCCGATGCGCTCCTTGCTGCGCGGAATGATCGCGGTGTGCGGAATCGGCAGGCCCATTGGCCGCCGGAACAGCGCAACGACCGCGAACCAGTCGGCCAGCGCGCCGACCGCAGCAGCCTCGCAGAAAGCCGAAACCCAGGCCCAGATGCCGCGTTCGCCGTGCCAATGGCTGATCGCGAAACCGGCCAGCATCAACAGCAGCAGGCCCAGTGCGAGGGCTTTCAGGCGCCGCAGCTGGGCGCGGCGCGGATCGTGGGCAGGCGTCATGCCGGAAGTCTAACCGGCACGGCATGAGCATCTGGTAGTGCCGGCCGCTGGCCGGCATCCGCAACGCTCGCGGAAGGTTCATGGGGGTGCCGGCCAGCGGCCGCGCACTACCCGCTGGTTCAGAGTGCTTCCAGCTGCTTGCGCAGCGCGGCCAGCTGCGCGCGCAGGGTGTCGTTCTCGCGGGTCAACGCGACCACGCGGCGGCGCAGTGCCGGGGCATCCTCGCCCAGCTGTTCCAGTGCCAACAGCACTTCGGCGTCGCGGCTGGCGATCTCGTCCTCGCCGGGCTCCTCGAAGTCCATCTCGGCCGCGTCCGGCTTCGGTGCGCGCGGCTTGCGCTTGGATTCGCGCACGCGCTTGGCCGCCTGCTTCAGCTCGTCCTTGCCACCGGCGGCGGCGGCCCGCTGCTCCTCTTCGGGCAGGTCGGCCACGGCCGCAGCGGCGCTGATCGAGATCACGCCGGCCTTCACCGCCTCCACCACTTCGGGTGCAGCCTGGGCGTGGATGCGCTCGATCATGCCGACCTGGCTGGTACTCAGCTTGGCCTCGCGGGCCAGCTCGGCGCGGCTGAGCTTCGGTGCCGGCTCCCACGGCGGGCTGTCCTCGCCCGCCTCATCGGCAATCTCGGCGATACCGTCGCTTTCGCGCTGCAGCTGCGCCTGCTCGACCTGCTTGCGGGCGGCCAGGATGTCGCGCTTGCGCAGTGCCAGCACACCACGCTGGAAGTCGGACACGCTGCGGCGGCCCAGATGCTGCTCGATCATCCACAGGTGCACGTCTTCCATGCTCTGGAAGCGCGTGTTCTGCACGGTGTTGAAGGGCAGGCCATGCTTCTGGCAGATGCCGAAACGGTTGTGGCCGTCTACCAGCACATTACCCCACAGCACCAGCGCATCGCGGCAGCCTTCGGCCAGGATGCTGCGCTCCAGCGCGTCATGTTCGTCCGCAGTCAGCGGGTCGATGTAGGCCTTGAGTTCTTCTTTGACGACGATATCCATGGGCACGGCAACGAGCAGGAGCGGAACCGCCCATTGTACCCGCTCGCCACCGCCGGCCCGGGCTCAGGCGGTGACCCGGATCATCTCGCCCAGGGTGCCGGTGATCTGGTCGATCTGGGCCTTGTCCACGATCAGCGGCGGCGACAGCGCGATGATGTCACCGGTGCAGCGCACCAGCAGTTGGCCGTCGTGGAAGCAGCGCCGGAACACCTCGTAGCCGCGGCTGCCGGGCATGTCCCGGCGTGGCGCCAGCTCGACCGCACCGACCAGCCCGAAGTTGCGGATGTCGATCACATTGGGCAGGCCCTGCAACGCGTGCAGCCGTTCCTGCCAGTACTCGCCCAGTTCGATGGCGCGCTCGAACAGGCGCTCTTCGGCGTAGACGTCCAGTGTTGCCAGCGCTGCGGCGCAGGCCAGCGGGTGCCCCGAGTAGGTATAGCCGTGGAACAGCTCGATGGCCTGCGGCGGGGCCTGCATCAGCGTGGCATGCACGGCGTCGCTGGCCAGCACGCCGCCCAGCGGCACCGCGCCGTTGCTGACCGCCTTGGCGAAGGTCAGCAGGTCCGGGGTGACCCCGAAGCGCTGCGCGGCGAAGGGCATGCCGACCCGGCCGAAACCGGTGATGACCTCATCGAACACCAGCAGGATCCCGTGGTGGTCGCACAACTCGCGCAGGCGCTGCAGGTATCCGGGCGCGGGCAGGATCACCCCGGCGGAGCCGGCGATGGGCTCGACGAAGACGGCGGCAATCGTCGAGGCGTCATGCAGCGCGATCAGCCGTTCCAGGTCGTCGGCCAGCTCCGCGCCCTGGCGCGGCAGGCCCTTGCTGAACGCGTTGCGCTGCAGGTCCAGGGTGTGGCGCAGATAGTCCACGCCGCCCAGCTGCAGGCCGAACGCCCTGCGGTTGTTGGGCAGACCGCCCAGGGCCATGCCACCGAAACCGACGCCGTGATAGGCCTTCTCGCGGCTGATGAAGCGCGTGCGCTGGCCCTCGCCACGCTGGCGGTGGTAAGCCAGCACGATCTTCATCGCGGTATCCACCGCCTCCGAGCCGGAGCTGGTGAAGAACACATGGTTGAGCGGGGCCGGAGCCAGTGCGGCCAGCCGCTGTGCCAGCGCGAAGGCCGGCGGCGAGCCCATCTGGAATGCCGGCGAGTAGTCGAGCGTGCGCGCCTGCCCGGCGATGGCCTCGACGATGCGCGGGCGGGCATGGCCGGCGTTGCAGCACCACAGGCCCGCGGTACCGTCAAGGATCGGGCGGCCATCGATGTCTTCGTAGTGCATGCCTTCGGCGCGGACCAGCATGCGTGGTGCCGCCTTGTACTGGCGGTTGGCGGTGAATGGCATCCAGTAAGCGTCCAGTGACTCGGGGCGCTGTGTGGCCAGGTCGTGCAGGTCGCTTCCGGGACGCTTCATGCCAGCTCCGTCGGGTCCGATGCGACGAATGTAGCGCAGCCACGTCACGGCGGAGTCGCGGTGACCCCGGTATAACCAAGGCTCGTTGAATGCTGGAGCTTCCCATGGCCGATTTCCCCGACCGCAGCCATTGGCAGGCGCTGGCCCTCCAGCTGTCGATGCCGGGGCAGGCCTTCATCGATGGCCGCTATGTCGATGCCGCCAGCGGCGCCCGTTTCGACTGCGTCAGCCCGATCGACGGTCGCGTACTGGGCGCGGTCGCCGACTGCGACGCGCAGGACGTGGAGCGCGCGGTAATGGCCGCGCGGCGCAGCTTCGAGGCCGGCCACTGGTCGCAGGCCAGCCCGGCCCAGCGAAAGCGCGTACTGTTGGCGCTGGCGGCACTGGTGGAAACGCATGCCGACGAGCTGGCCCTGCTGGAAACCCTGGATATGGGCAAGCCGGTGCGTGATGCGCGCCGCATCGACCTGCCAGGCGCGGTGCGCTGCCTGCGCTGGACCGCCGAGGCCGTCGACAAGCTGTACGGCGAGATCGCGCCGACCGGCCCGCACGAACTGGGACTGGTCACGCGCGAGGCCGCCGGGGTCGTGGCCGCGATCGTTCCGTGGAACTTTCCGCTGCTGATGGCCTGCTGGAAGATCGCGCCTGCATTGGCCATGGGCAACTCGGTGGTGCTCAAGCCGTCCGAGCGCTCGCCCTTGAGTGCGTTGCGGCTGGCGGCGCTGGCCGCCGAAGCGGGCCTGCCAGAGGGCGTGCTGAACGTGCTGCCGGGGCACGGTGCGCGCGTCGGTGAGCCGTTGGCCCTGCACATGGATGTGGACGTGCTCGCCTTCACCGGCTCCACAGCCACGGGCGCGAAGCTGCTGCAGTGTTCAGGGCGATCCAACCTGAAGCGGGTCTGGCTGGAGTGTGGCGGCAAGAGCCCGCATGTGGTGTTCGCCGACGCCCCTGATCTGGACGCCGCTGCGAAGGCGGTGGCACAGGGCATCTTCTTCAACCAGGGCGAGGTCTGTACCGCAGGTTCGCGGCTTCTGGTACAGCGTTCGATCCGCGAGGATTTCGTGCATCAGGTGGTTGCCTATGGCCAGCACATGCACCCCCGCCATCCATTGGACCCCGATGCGCCGATGGGCGCGTTGGTGGATGCCGCGCACCTGGACAAGGTGATGGACGATATCGCGCGCGCCGAAGGCGAGGGCGCCCGGTTGCTGCTGGGTGGGCGGCGCGCCGAAGTGGAAGCCGGCGGCAGCTACGTGCAACCCACCGTGTTCGACCAGGTGCGCCCGGAGCAGGCCTTGGCACGTGAGGAGGTATTCGGGCCGGTGCTGGCCGTGCTCGGCTTCGAAGACGAAGCCGAAGCGGTGCGCCTGGCCAATGACAGCCGCTACGGCCTGGCCGCCGGCCTGTGGACGCGGGACCTGGGGCGAGCCCACCGCGTCGCGCGCCAGCTGCGCGCCGGCAGCATCTGGGTGAACGGCTGGGATGGCGGCGACATGACCGCTCCGTTCGGTGGCTACAAGCAGTCCGGCAACGGGCGCGACAAATCGCTGCATGCGTTCGACAAGTACAGCGAGATCAAGGCCACCTGGATACAGCTGTAACGGCGCCGGGCCTTGCGCCCACCTGTAGAGCCGAGCCGATGCTCGGCTGCATTTCGTGGAATGTGGCCGAGCAGGGGCGAGAACCTGCAGAACAATGGCGCCTGCCCCCTCGTTGGCATCGGTGTCGGCTGAAACCATCGTCCCGTGCGGCCACCGGCCCGTGGCAGAATCGGGCGATCCGCCGTTACCTGTGTTGCCGATGTCGACGATCACCGCTGCCGCGCCGCCCGTGAATTCCCCCCGTCGTGTCCTGCTGGCCAGCCTGATCGGTACCACGATCGAGTTCTTCGACTTCTACATCTACGCCACGGCCGCGGTGCTGGTGTTCCCGCACCTGTTCTTCCCGGACAGCAGCGAACAGGCAGCCCTGCTGCAGTCGCTGGCAACCTTTGCGGTGGCCTTCATCGCACGCCCGGTTGGCTCGGCAGTGTTCGGTCATTTCGGCGATCGCATCGGCCGCAAAGCCACCCTGGTGGCTGCGCTGCTGACCATGGGGCTGTCCACGGTACTGATCGGCCTGCTGCCGACGCACGCACAGATCGGGCTGTGGGCGCCGGCGCTGCTGGCGCTGTGCCGCTTCGGCCAGGGCCTGGGGCTGGGCGGCGAGTGGGGCGGGGCAGTGCTGCTGGCCACGGAAAACGCACCGCCGGGCAAGCGTGCCTGGTACGGCATGTTCCCGCAGCTGGGTGCACCGCTCGGCTTCCTGCTGTCGGCTGGCATCTTCCTGGTGCTTGGCCGCTGCCTGAGCCAGGCCGACTTCCTGCAGTGGGGCTGGCGCATTCCGTTCGTGGCCAGCGCGCTGCTGGTCGGCCTCGGCCTGTGGGTGCGGTTGAACATCCACGAAACCCCCGACTTCAAGCAGGCGCTGGAGCGCAAGGCGCCGGTGCGGCTTCCGATGTGGACGGTGCTGCGTGACCACCCGGTGCCGATGCTGCTGGGTACCCTGGGTGCGTTCGCCACCTTCGTGCTGTTCTACCTGATGACAGTGTTCAGTCTGGGCCATGGCACCGCGGTGCTGGGTTACAGCCGCGAGCAGTTCCTGCTGATGCAGATGGCCGGCATGCTGTTCTTCGCGCTGGGCATCCCGCTGTCGGCGCGCTATGGCGACCGCTGGGGGACGCGCCGTACGATGATCGTGGCCAGCGTGCTGATCATCGGTTTCGGCGTGCTGTTCGCGCCGCTGTTCCAGCCGCACAGCCCGTGGCTGGTCACCGCCTTCCTGTGCCTGGGCCTGTTCCTGATGGGCCTGACCTATGGTCCCTGCGGTACCTTCCTGGCCGAGATCTACCCGGTGGAGGTGCGCTACACCGGCGCATCGCTGTCATTCAACCTGGCCGGCATTCTGGGTGCGGCACCGGCGCCCTACCTGGCCACCTGGCTGGCCGAGCGCTTCGGCCTGGTCGCGGTCGGCTACTACCTGTGCCTGACCGCGGTGGCGACGCTGTGCGCGCTGGTGGCACTGCACCGGCGCGCGCTGCGGTTCAGCCAAAGAAGCGCTTGAGCGTACGCCCCAGCCAACCGCCACCCTGGTGCTCGCGGGTGAACTGGTTCAGGTGCGCCTTGACCTGTTCGGCATAGGCCTGGTCATCGCCGCGGATGTGGTTGAACAACCAGCGCGAGAGCATGGTGCGCAGTTCGTCGCTGATGTCCTCGCCGGCCTGGAAGCGCAACCGGTACTCGGCCACGCGCTTGATGAAGATCTCATGCACGCGCTTGTGTGCCGCACAGAACGGGTAGCCCGCCTCCTCCATCAGCTCTTCCTCGAACGCGAAGTGCGACATGGTGTAGTCGACGACTTCGTCGATCACTTCACCCACCGCTGCACGCTGCAGGCTGGTCTGCGCCACGTGCAGGTGGTTGAGCATCTCGATGATGCGGCGGTGTTGTTGATCGATCACATCGATGCCGATGTTCAGATCGTCCTGCCAGACCAGTAGTGCCATCCCCGGCTCCCCTTCATGCGTATGTCGGGGCCGACTGTAGAGCTGCCGTGCGGGAACGGCGTTGATCTGGATCAAAGCGAGCCGGTCAGGTCAGCGCAGGCTCGCGTGGACGCAGCGGGCTGGCCACCGTGGTGCAGCTGACCCGATTGCGGCCACCGGCCTTGGCCAGGTACAGCTGGCGGTCGGCCTCGGAGATCAGCCGGTGCAGCGCATCGCGCTGCGGGCGCAGGCAGCACAGGCCGATGCTGACCGTCATGCGCAGGGTAGCGGTGCCGATGTCCACCTCCAGTGCGGCGATGCGCTGGCGCAGCTCCTCGAAGTACAGCAGCGCCTCGTCCTGTTCCATGTCCGGCACCAGCAGGCAGAACTCCTCGCCGCCGAAGCGCGCGATCAGGTCGTGGCTGCGTGCATGCGCGGTCACCGCGCCGGCCACCGCGCGCAGCGCGTCGTCGCCTGCTTCATGGCCATGGGTGTCGTTGATGTGCTTGAAGTGGTCGATGTCGATCATCGCCACCGCCACGCATTGGCCGTGCAGCTGCAGCTGCGGCAGCTGACGCTGGCTCTGCTCCAGGAAGAAGCGGCGGTTGGGCAGGCCGGTAAGGAAGTCGCGGGTGGCCAGGTCCTGCAGGGTGCCGATCAGTTCCAGCTGGTCCACGTTCTGCGAGACGCGGCAGAAGAACTCCTCGCGCGAGAACGGCTTGCGCAGGAAATCGTTGGCGCCGTTCTTCAGGAAGCGCGGGATCAATGAGGCGTCGGTATTGCCGGAGATGCCGATCACCGCCACCTTGTCGCGCGAGCGCAGGGTGCGCAGGCGACGGGTGAATTCCACACCCTGCATGCCGGGCATTTCCTGGTCGACCACTGCCAGGCGGATCGCCGGATGCGCCTCGATGGCAGCCAGGCCCTCGTTGCCGTCGGCGGCTTCGTGCACCTCATGCCCATACATGCGCAGCAGGGCGGCGGCATAGCCACGCGCGGACGGCGAATCGTCCACCACCAGCGCGGCGATGCGTCGGTTGCGTTCCAGCCGCTGCACCAGCCACACCAGGTAGTCGATGCTGCCCGGGGTATTCTTCAGCACGTAGTCGATGATCTGTTGCTGCAGTACGCGCTTGCGCAGGTCCTCGTCGTAAACGCCGCTGACCACCACCGTCGGCAGGTCGCGCTTGAGGAAGAATTCGACCACTGCATCGCGGTCGCCGTCGGCCAGCACCAGTCCGGTCAGCACCAGGAACCAGCCCCCGCCTTCGCTGAGCAGCCGGTCGGCCTCGGCCAGGGTGGAGGCGATCACCACCGGCAGTTCCAGGCGCTGCTCGATGGCTTCGCGCAGCATGCCGGTGAACGCACGGGAGTTTTCGACCAGCAGGATCCGCTGCGGCAGCGGATCGGCCAGGTCGCCATCGACGGCGGCCTGCGGCAGCACGGGCATGATGCGGTGGCTCACGAGGGAGGGGCTCGGCACGGATAGCGGCGGTTTCGGGTGTAACTTTAGCGGAGCCTTTGGTTGCGGACAGATCTGCCCTGCACGGTCCTGGTGGGGGTACCGGGCATCCCTGGGAGACACGGTCAGGTCTGGAAGCAATTCCCTTCATGGCGCTTGCAGTGCGGCGTGGTTATGCTGGGTTGCGCCATCCCTACTGGTGTCTTGGGCACGACTGCGCCGAACGAAGGGTCCCTTCAAGCGAGGTCGAGAGCCATCCAGTCGCCGGGTGGCGAAACGGAATTGCCTGGAGTTGTCTTTCCAACCATCCATGGGGGTGAGCGTGAGATTTTCTGAATTGCGAGTGTTGCTGCCTGCCGCTGTCCTGCTTTCCATGTCCGCTTTCAGCGCATCGGCGTGTTGCCCGAGTGGAGACAACGGAATCCATATGGCTCAGAGCGGTCTGGGGGAGGCTCTGCCGGCAGCCACGAATCTGAGTTCGAACCCAAACTGGCTTGTTTATGGATTTGAACGCGATGGGATCAGTTACTACCAGGTGAACGATCTCTCGGGACAGGTCGTCCTTATCGTGGGAAATGTCGATGCGACGTTCTGGACGCTTCCAGCGGGCAACAGCGCTGCAAAGGTATCTTTGCCTTCGCATCGACTGCGTCTGCCCGAAAAGAGCGTCCGACGCGTGGTGTTCCAGAGCGCCCAGTTCTCGTTGGTTGTCTATGGAGAAGGCGCGAGCGCTGTATGGGCCGTCGAATCCGTGGATGCTCCAGGCTGAGGACACTCTTCGCGGCCGCCACGACGGGGCACATCGACGAAGCAGGAGCCGGGGCGCCGGCTCCTGCGATGATCTGATCGTCCGGGCCTTGCGTTCTGGTGGCTGGCGACAGTCAGGCGATGTCCACTCGGCTTGTCCAGGCAGCTTGCATGCTGCTTTGCGCGTTGCTGGTCGCTGTTTCCAGAAGCAGCACACGCACGCGGTTCCGTTCGCAGTGCACTTTTCCCCCATAGGCTTGTGCACGCGAACTCAGGCGTTCAATAGCCAACCTTGTGGTGTCGACGAGCAGCTCGCGATCACGGTCCAGTAGCGCAATCCTGAGCAGAATTCCTTGTTGCCCTTTCAGTCGCCCGCAACGGGCATGTATCTGGATCTGTCCTTGTTCCTGTTTGAGCAGCAATGAAACGGCCTCGGTGAGCGTACGGTAGGCCGCCAGTTGCAAAGCAATGCTCAATCTGCAGGGATCCCCGGTCAGGATGGGAGATGTGACCCTGTGTGTCTGATCCCAGCTTTCGCGAATGCCGCTGACCTGCAGGGCCAGGTAGAGCCCGACGTGCTCGACTTCGGTCGGATATACCATGCTGGTCAATTCGCGGAACTGGCGGGAATGCGCGGTGGACGTGAGAAGCAGATCCAGCGCCGGCGAGTGATGGCCGTGTGTCTTCAACAAGTCGACCGTCTTGTTCAAGGAAACTTCAATGCCATCCGCAATTCTCCTGAGATCCAGGGCGCGCTCCCGCAGATCCATCTCGCTCGCCATATGAGCCGACCTTGATAGCCGAGCGGTCTGGTGTCCGTCTGCGTCTCTACGTCCCCGCTGATGATAGTGCCGGGTGATCCGGGAACCGAGTGCCAGCAACCCCGTTCCTGCAATGGCAATCAGCTGCTGCGTTGTGAACGTTCTCTCATCGTATGAGCCAAGGAGGCCGGATGTAGGAGTGACCACCGCAATGAGAATATTCAACAGGGGAACACCAATGGCCGCTCCCTGCCAGCCATGGATGCATGTCAACACGATCACGGGCAGTGCCATGGTCAACTGCAGACTCGTTTTGCTCGCATCCGACAGGCCGGGGGCCATTGCGGTAACCAGGCCGAGCCCCAGCATCACTGCAAGAGCAGCGAGTGTGGGAGGGGAGCGCCAGAGCCTCCATTCGTACATTGCGTGGCGTCTGCTCCAGAGAACTGCGAGCGGTGCGACGGTCAGAATGGCAATGTAGTCACCGAGGGCGAAGCGCACAGCCCTTGTCGCAATCGGCACGCTTGAAGGGCTCTCTGAAAGCAGGTGAGACAGCCCAAGCTTCAAGGCAGTGGCAATCACGGCGGCTGAAACTGCGACTGAAAGCAGCCATCCATCTGCCTTTGCAGTCATGAATTTTCGATGCGCATACACAACCAGCGCTACGGCTGGCAGCAGGAACGCCGAACCCAGGATTACCCACGCAAGTCCATACTCATCTATCAGCGGGTAGCGCAGTTGTGCGAAGAACGCGTATTCGCCAATGAGCAGGTAGGGCCAGAGGCGGGGTGGGCACACAAGCAAAGCCGCTACGCGAATGCCGGCAGGCAGGTAAAACTGGTCCAAAGAGACCCGCCAGGCGGCCCAACAGGCGATCGCGTACATCGCGGCAATCGCCAGCCCCAAGGGCCGTACGCGGAACGTCAGCTCAATTCCCCTTTTCCACCAGTTCAACCCAAGCCTCCATTGCTCGTGACATGGCGGCGGCCCCATTGCTTGCTTGAACTCGCCATCGGGTGACAGTATCGATAGAAGCACGGGGGCGCAATCATTCGGTGGCGCGCGGTCCTGGAGAGGAAAGCGGGGGGGCGCCGAACAGAGATCACTTTTGAGTAGTGATCTGCATCTCGTTTCCTTGGGGGAGTCAGGTCGCGGTCCGTGGGGCGCCTGGATCGATGGAGCGCATACTTCCCCCCAGGGCTGGGTTGGCCTCCGCCTGGCGGGAATCTCCCTGTGCTTCCGTCAACACGATCCTGAGCCTGTTGCCCGTGATGTCCATGTGGCCGCCATGCACCAGGATTCGGCCCAGCAAATGCTCATTTGCTTGTTCCAAGGTCCGGGTTCCCAATGATTCGTTTCGGCCCACGAGGGCAATGCAGATGAATACGCCGGGCTTATGGATGAAGTTTCCGCAGCGGATACTGACAGAAATCTGTCCGGATTCGCTTTTCAGAAGCAGTGATACCGCGTCAACCACGAGTCGATAGGCCGCAAGCTGCAGGCCGACGCCGAGCAGGCAGGGATCACCCATCAACCTGGGCCGCCCGATCCGATGGGTGGCGTCCCAAGCCTCGCGCACTCCACCTGCCTGCAGTGCCACATACAAGCCCAGTCGTTCCAGTGCGGCGGGATAGATCATGCTGGCCTGGGCCCTGAACAGGCGCGAATGCACCTCCGAGGTATGCCGCAGGCTGTCGGCCACGGCGTGATGACCCTGGGCGTGCAGCCAATTCACCATCTCGTTCAGAGACAGGTCCATGCCATCGCCCAGTTGGCGCAGATGCGCCGCCCGTTCGCGCAATTCCATCTCGCTGGCCAGGTGCGAGTTGCGGGCAAGCTGCAGGGCCGCCCGGCCATCTTCCTCGCGTAACCGGTGCTGGTTCTGGAAGTGGGTGATGCGCGCACCCAGCAGCAACAGGGCGACGCTGGCGATGGCCATGGCCTGCTGGGTGGCGAAGGTTGCGGCATCGAACGCGTCTGGGCGATCGGCCGGTGTGCTCATGCCCAGGATCATGTTCACGGCGGCAACACCAATGGCTGCTCCACGCCACCCCAGCAGGCAGGTCAGGGCGATTGCTGGAATCGGCAGGATAAGCAGCAGCTGCAGCGAGCCCGGGCTGGTGATCGATGCAGGTACTGGCGTCGCCTGCAGGCCGATGACCAGCATGGCTCCGAGTGCACCTGTCACGGCCGCAACGGACCGGGCCGTCCATTGTTCCTCGGCGCGGCGGATCCACAGCAGTGCCAGCGGTGCCAGGATAAGGATGCCGGTGAAATCGCCCAGCGCGTAGCGCAGCACTTGGGTGAGAAATGGCGTTTCCCGCAACGGTGGCCAAAGCAGGGAGGAGATGCCCAGGTTGAGCAGGCTGATCGCCGCAGCCGCGCAGACCGCGATGGAAATTACACCCACGACGGTGGTGCGTGCGAGCAGTTTCCGGTGCAGCCGCACGATCAGCATCACGGTTGGCATCAGGAAGACCGATGCGCAGATCACCCAGGTCAGGCCGTACTTGCCCAGCAGGGGGATGCGCAGATGCGCGAAGTAGGCGTACTCACCGATCAGCAGATAGGGCCAGAGACGGGGCGGGCACAGTAGAAGGGCAGCCACCCGCACACCGGCGGGCAGGAAGAACTGGTCCAGGGACAGCTTGCGCGCCGCCCAGCAGGCGAGCGCATAGACGAACGCCAGCGCCAGCCCTTCGGGGCTTACCCGGATCCTCACCAGCAGGCCGTCCTTCCACCACTGCATCCACGTGCTCCCCAGCTCCTGCGCCGATTATGCAAACAAAGGGCGGCATTGGATCAAGTCATGTGGCAGGCAATGGCTCCACTACCACAACGCATCCCGCAGCTTGTACCAGGACATCGCCGCTACCAGCAGCGGCATGCGCAGCAGCCGGCCGCCGGGGAAAGGCGCATGCCGCAGGCGCTGGAACACGTCCAGGCGCTCGCTCTGGCCGGCAATCGCGGCGGCGATGACCTCGCCGGCCAGCCCGGCGGCGGCCACCCCATGGCCGGAGAAGCCCTGCGCGAAGTACAGGTTGCCGTCCAGCCGGCCCCAATGCGGGGCGCGGTTGCGGGTGATGTCCACGTAGCCGCCCCAGACCTGCTCCAGCGGCACGTCGGCCAGCTGCGGGAAGACCTGGTGCATGCGCCGCTCCATCACCCCGCGCAGGCCGGGTGGGGGCAGCGCCGAGTAACTGGCGCGGCCGCCGAACAGCAGCCGGTGGTCGTGGCTGAGGCGGAAGTAATCCAGTGCCCAGGCGGTGTCGGCCACCGCCATGTTGTTGCCGATCAGTGCACGGGCGCGCTCGGCACCCAGCGGCGCGCTGGCACCGATATAGGTGCCGACCGGCATGATCCGGCGTTCCAGCTCGGGCAGCAGGCCCTGCAGCCAGGCATTGCCGGCAACCACCAGATGCGCAGCGCGCACGCTTCCCTGCGCGGTATGCAGGGTGGGCTGCGGTCCGCGCTGCACGCGGGTGACCGCCGAATGCTCGTGGATCACCACGCCGGCCGCGCGTGCCGCATCGGCAAGGCCACGCGCATAGGCCAGCGGGTGCAGGTGCGCGCTGTGCGGATCGAACATCGCGGCGCGGTAGCGCGGGCTGTCCAGCTGTGCGCGCAGGGCATCACGGTCCCACCACTGCATCGGGTAGTCGTAGTGGCGCTGAAGATGCTCGCAGTTGGCGCGCAGGTCGCGCTCATGGCGTTCGCGGATGGCGACGCTGGCGTGGCCCTCCACCCAGTGGCAGTCGATACCAAGGCGATCGATGCGCCTGCGCATCGCCTGTACCGCGTCGCGCGACCAGTCGAACAGGTGGCGCGCATCGTTACGGCCGAGCTGACGCTCCAGTTCGTCCACCTCGCAGCCATAGCCGACCAGCGCCTGGCCACCGTTGCGACCGGACGCGCCCCAGCCGATCCGCTGTGCGTCCAGCACCACCACGCGCTGGCCACGCGCGGCCAGTTCCAGTGCGGCGGTCAGGCCGGTATAGCCGGCGCCCAGCACCGCAACGTCGGCCTGCACCTGCCCCTGCAATGAGGGCAGCGCGGATGGTTCGGGCAGGCTGGCGGCATACCAGCTGGGCGGAAAGGCGGCGCTCACTGCAGGCCTCGCGGGTGCAGTGCGGGAGGGCGGAGCAGGGCAGGTCGATCAGCGTTCACCCCCGTAGTTTCGCCGATGCGTGGCAGCTGCGGTGTGAGGGCAGCGACTTGCCGCCGTTGCCAGGCGGCGGGTAACGTGTCCGCACGCCAAGGAGTCTTCCCATGCGCCGCCTGCCCTGGGTGGGCCTGCCCACCGACAGCACCGTGCTCGGCCACCACCGTTTCGCGGTGGCCGGCGAGAAGTACGTGCGCGCGCTGGCCGAGGCGGCCGAGGTGACGCCGGTGGTGTTGCCGAGCCTGCAGCCACCGTTGCCGGCCAGCGACTGGCTGGTTGGGCTCGATGGCCTGCTGTTGACCGGCGCGGTCAGCAATATCGAACCGCAGCACTACGATGGCGGCCGCAGCTGGCCAGGCAATCCGCATGACCCTGCCCGCGATGCCAATGCCTTCGCGCTGCTGCACGAGGCGCTGGCGCTGGACCTGCCAGTGCTGGCGATCTGCCGCGGCTTCCAGGAGTTGAACGTCGCGCTGGGTGGCAGCCTGCATCCGCAGGTACACGCGTTGCCTGGCCTGGCTGACCATCGCGAAGACCCACAGGCGCCGGTGGAGGTGCAGTACGGACCGGCCCACGCGGTCACCCTGGCCGCCGATGGCTGGCTGTCGCGGTGGCAGGGGAGCGACCGCGTGCAGGTGAACTCGGTGCACGGACAGGGCATCGCCCGCCTCGCGCAGGGCCTGCAGGTCGAGGCCATGGCCGATGACGGACTGGTCGAGGCAGCGCGCAGCCTGCACCATGGATTTGTGCTCGGCGTACAGTGGCATCCGGAGTGGCGTGTCACGCAGGCGCCGTTCTATCACGCTATTTTCCGTGCGTTCGGCCAAGCTTGCCGGCAGCACCAACAGAACCGACTGGATTCCCGATGAGTTCCCGAACGCGCCCGCGCAAGACGGCCACGCCCCCCGCACCGCAGGAAAGCAGCCTGCTGCGCTGGCTGAAGGAGCGGCGCATCACCGAGGTGGAATGCCTGGTGCCGGACATCACCGGCAACGCCCGCGGCAAGATCATTCCTGCCGACAAGTTCTCGCACGACTACGGCACGCGCCTGCCGGAAGGCATTTTCGCCACCACCGTCACCGGCGAGTTCCCCGACGACTACTACGAGCTGACCTCGCCGTCGGACTCGGACATGATGCTGCGCCCTGACCCGGATACGGTGCGCATGGTGCCGTGGGCGGCCGATGCCACCGCGCAGGTCATCCACGATTGCTACACCAAGAGCGGCGAACCGCACGAGCTTGCGCCGCGCAACGTGCTGCGCCGCGTGCTGGCGGCTTATGCGGAACTGGGCCTGCGCCCGGTGGTGGCACCCGAGCTGGAGTTCTTCCTGGTGCAGAAGAACACCGACCCGGACTTCCCGCTGCTGCCACCGGCCGGCCGCTCGGGGCGCCCGGAGACCGCGCGGCAGTCGTACTCGATCGACGCGGTCAACGAGTTCGACCCGATCCTCGATCTGATGTACGACTACGCCGATGCGATGAAGCTGGATGTGGACACGCTGATCCACGAATCCGGCGCAGCGCAGCTGGAGGTCAATTTCACCCATGCCGATGCGATGGACCTGGCCGACCAGGTGTTCCTGTTCAAGCGCACCATGCGCGAGGCGGCGATGCGCCACGGGGTCTACGCCACGTTCCTGGCCAAGCCGATGGAGAACGAGCCGGGCAGTGCCATGCACATCCACCAGAGCCTGGTGCGGGTGAGCGATGGCAGCAATGTGTTCGCTGGCGAGACCGATGCCGAGGGCGAGTTCAGCCCGGTGTTCGGCCATTACCTGGGCGGCCTGCAGAAGTACGCGCCGCAGGCGATGGCGTTCTTCGCGCCGAACGTGAATTCCTACCGCCGGCTGGTGTTCGGCGAAGTCTCGCCGAGCAACGTGCACTGGGGCTTCGACAACCGCACCTGCGGCCTGCGCGTGCCGCTGGATACACCGGAAAACATGCGCGTGGAGAGCCGGTTCGCCGGTTCCGACGCCAACCCGTACCTGGCAATGGCGGCCACCCTGGCCTGCGGCCTGCTCGGCATCCGCGAGCGGCTGGCGCCGGACGCGCCGGTGACCGGCAGCGCGAAGGAACTGGGCTACAACCTGCCGCGCTCGCTGGGCGAGGCGCTGGACGGGCTGGAGCAGTGCAGCGAGCTCCAGGCCCTGCTGGGCGAGCGTTTCTGCCGCGCCTACATCTCGGTCAAGCGCAAGGAATACGAGACCTTTTTCCGCGTCATCAGCTCGTGGGAGCGCGAGTTCCTGCTGCTGAACGTCTGAGCATCCGGAATAGAAAAATCCGCCGCCGGGGGGTAGGCTGGCACCCGTCGCCGGCCCCGCCGGCCCCCCTTCCCGCATTCTGGAGCACCCGATGAAGCTGCGTATCCTCACGCTCGGCCTGGCCTCCGCCATGCTTGCCGCCTGTGGCGGTGGCAACGGCGGCGCGCAGGACCGCCAGGTCCTGAACGTCTACAACTACAGCGATTACATCGCCGAGGACACCATTCCGACCTTCGAGAAGGAGAGCGGCATCAAGGTGACCTACGATGTATTCGACAGCGATGAGATGGTCGAGACCAAGCTGCTGGCGGGCAACAGCGGCTACGACGTGGTGGTGCCGACCCTGAACTTCTTCGGCCGCCAGATCCAGGCCGGCGTGTTCCTGCCGCTGGACAAGAGCAAGATCCCGAACCTGGCCAACCTCGATCCGGCGGTGATGAAGCGCATCGCCACCCAGGACCCGGGCAACCAGTACGGCGTGCCGTACATGATCGGCACCACCGGCATCGGCTACAACGTGGACATGCTGAAGCAGCGCTTCGGCGGCAGCACCGACATCGCCAACAGCTGGGACCTGGTGTTCAAGCCGGAGAACATCAGCAAGATGAAGGACTGCGGCGTGACCATCCTGGACACGCCGGCCGACATGATCCCGATCGCGCTGCATTACCTGGGCCTGGACCCGCACAGCGGCGACCCGGCCGAACTGCAGAAGGCGGCCGACCTGCTGAAGTCGATCCGCCCGTACGTGCAGAATTTCCACTCCTCGCAGTATGTCGGCTCGCTGGCCAATGGCGGCACCTGCCTGGTGGTCGGCTGGTCGGGTGACATCATCCAGGCCCGCGACCGCGCCGAGGAAGCCAGCAATGGCGTGCACGTGGCTTATTCGATCCCGAAGGAAGGTGCGCCGCAGTGGTTCGACATGCTGGCGATCCCGAAGGACGCCAAGCACCCGGAAGCGGCGTACAGGTTCATCAACTACCTGCTGGAACCGAAGGTCGCCGCGGCCAATACCAACTTCATCCACTACGCCAACCCGATCCCGACCGCGACGCCGCTGGTGGACGAGGCGATCCGCACCGACCCGACCATCTACCCGCCGGCCGACGTGGCCGAGAAGATGTTCACCTACTCGATCAACACGCCGGAGACCGACAAGCTCTACACCCGGCTGTGGACCGAGGTGAAGACCGGCCGCTAAGCCGGTCTGGCGCCGCCGGGCGTTCCCCGGCGGCCGCCCTGCTCCACCGTGCCGGAATCGGTACCGCCGCTCTCGCCAAGGTGCCTCAGGATGGCTGGCAGCAGGTCGCGTGCATCGCGGCCGCCGTTGCACAGGAACGACGAACTCATCCGCTGCAGGTTGTGCATGCCGATGAAGAACAGCCCCGGCTGCGGTGAAACACCGAACTCCCCGAGCGGGTAGCCATGTGCATCCAGCGCGCCCTGCACGTCCAGCCAGGGCCACTCGGCGACGAAACCGGTGGCCAGCACCACCGAGCGGATACCTGCGGCCTGCAGATCCAGCTCGCACGGGGACGGTTCCGGGTCCCAGTGCAGGTAGACTTCTTCGGGAATGTAGCGGGCATCGTCGGTGCGCGGCTCGGGCCGCGTGGCGTAGTACGCGCTGGCCAGCGAATCGAGATAGGCGTACTCGGCGCGCGTCGCCTCGATCGCGGTGCGAAGTTGCGGGCGGACATCGGCGAAGCGGGCGGTGTTCCCATTGAATTCCTGCAACCGGCCCAGCAACCTGATCCCTGCGCGGTGCATGGCGAGCAGGCTGATCGAACTGCCCAGGCCGGCGCCGCCCTTGCCGGATATCAGCGGGAACTCCGCGGTGCGGGCCTTGCGCAGCGCGTCCGGCTCGCCTGCCAGTACGGCTGCCGATTGGCTTACGTGTTGATGGATGCGCCCGGCCATGTCCCACCAGGTCATCGAGTCCTTGCCGCGCAGCCGACGGGTGTGCGAATGACGATCGGCCAATGACCAGTACACGCTGCGACCAACGTCGCACAGGTCCTGGGCGATCTGTGCGCCGGACTGGCCGCCGCCGATGACCAGCACCGCGCCCTCGGGTAGCTGGCCGGGACTGCGGTAGTCGCTGGAGTGCAGCACGGTGAGGCCTGGTGCGGGCGCGAAGGGGGCCCGGGGCAACCGCGCCCGGCGGTATTCACCGGTGGCGACCACCACCGCCTGGGCACGGATCAGCCCCCGGCTGCTGTCGATGGCATAACCACCGGACTCGGGCCCGACCCGATGGACCACGCACCCCTCGCTGATCGGCAATGCGCGCTCGTCGGCATAGTCGCGCAGCCGTCGGATCACTTCCGGGGCCCCCATGAAGCCTTCCGGGTCATCCCCGGCATAGGCATGGCCATGCAGGGCCATGGTCGCGTTGGCGGTGTTGGTCTGGAACGAATCCCAGCGCCGCCGCCAGCTGGAGCCAACGGTTTCGGCCTCCAGCACGCGATGCTCGACGCCGGCCTCCTGCAGGAGCGCGCTGAGCGACAACCCGGCCTGGCCGGCGCCGATGATGACCAGCGGCAACCTTGCAGGCTGGGAGTCCGGCAGGCAGGACGGGAAAGGGGAGGGGCTGTCCGGGGAAATCACCAGGGTCGGTCCATGCAAGGCCTAGATCCGGGGCATTGCGCGGGGAATGTCCCGGGCTTTCAATGGATCCCGTTCTGAAAAATGTTGCAGATCGGGCTGCCGCCCGTGGTATCTGGCCGGGTCGACCGCCCGGGCGTCGAGGAGGGGCCGGGCCTTCCGGCGGACAGGCCACCATGGCGGGGGAAAACCGACACGCGTCGGGGTCCCTGGGCGGGCCAGCGGCCGCTTCCACCCACTGCCGTCATATCCCCTGCGGCCCCCGGCCGTTAGAATGACCGCCGCTGTCCACCGCCCGCTCCCGGAGCCCCCATGCCCGTTGAAGCCCAGCCGGTAGCCGCCGTCGTCGACACGACCGGTGCGCCCGGCTATCTCTCCATTCGTGATTTGCGCAAGGAATTCGACGGTTTCGTCGCCGTCGACGACGTCAACCTGGACGTGCGCAAGGGCGAGATCTTTGCCCTGCTCGGTGGCTCCGGCAGTGGCAAGTCGACCCTGCTGCGCTGCCTGGGCGGCTTCGAGACGCCCACCAAGGGCAGCATCACCGTCGATGGCCAGCGCCTGGACGCGCTGCCGCCGTACCAGCGGCCGGTCAACATGATGTTCCAGTCCTATGCCCTGTTCCCGCACATGACGGTCGAGCAGAACATCGCCTTCGGCCTGAAGCAGGATGGCCTGGGCAAGGACGCGATCAGCAAGCGCGTCGGCGAGATGCTGGACCTGGTGCAGATGGGCCACCTGGGCAAGCGCAAGCCGCACCAGCTGTCCGGCGGCCAGCAGCAGCGCGTGGCGCTGGCGCGGTCGCTGGCCAAGGGGCCGAAGCTGCTGCTGCTGGACGAGCCGATGGGCGCGCTGGACAAGAAGCTGCGCTCGCAGATGCAGCTGGAACTGGTCAGCATCATCGAATCGTCGGGCGTGACCTGCGTGATGGTCACCCACGACCAGGAAGAAGCGATGACCATGGCCACCCGCATCGCGGTGATGGATGCGGGCTGGATCCAGCAGGTCGGCAAGCCGGACGAGGTCTACGAGCAGCCGGCCAACCGCTTCGTTGCCGAGTTCATCGGTTCGGTCAACCTGTTCGACGGGGTGATCGACGAGGACCTGCCCGAGTACGTCACCGTGCGCTCGCCGCTGTTCCCGGCGCCGATCTACATCGCCCATGGCATCACCTGCTATGAAGGGCAGCCGGTCGCATTCGCGCTGCGCCCGGAGAAGGTGATGATCGGCAAGGACGAGCCGGAAGGGCACACCAACAAGGCGCAGGGCGTGATCGAGGACATCGCCTACTTCGGCAGCCACTCGGTCTATCACGTGCGCCTGCCCAGCGGCGCCAAGGTGCTGGCCAACTTTGCCAACTCGCAGCGCTGGGCCAGTGATGGCCTCACCTGGGGCGACGAGGTGTGGGTGCACTGGCGCGACAATGACGGCGTGGTGCTCACCTCATGAGCGTCGCCGGCCTGAAGCGCTGGCTGCCGGGGCTGCGTGCCACGGTGATCGGCATTCCGTACCTGTGGCTGCTGCTGTTCTTCGCAGTGCCGTTCCTGATCGTGCTGATGATCAGCTTCTCGCTCAGCCGGGTCGGCTCGCCGCCGTACACCTGGCTGTTGCAGTATGCCGACGGCGGCTTCTCGCTGAAGCTGAACCTGGAAAATTACCTGGCGCTGTTCCGCGATTCGATCTATGCGCAGGCCTTCCTGAGCTCGATCAGGATCGCGGCCATCTCCACCTTCCTGACCCTGCTGATCGGCTACCCGATGGCCTATGCCATTTCCCGCCTGTCGCCGGCCGCGCGCAACGTGGCGATGATGCTGGTGGTACTGCCATCGTGGACCTCGTTCCTGATCCGCGTGTATGCGTGGAAGGCGATCCTGGACCGCAACGGCCTGCTCGACCAGTTCCTGCAGTTCACCGGCCTGCAGGCGCTGATGACGTCGACGGGGCTGCCGAAACTGCAGTTGATCGATACGCCGACCGCCGCCTACATCGGCATCGTCTACTGCTACCTGCCGTTCATGGTGCTGCCGCTGTACGCCAACCTGGTCAAGCATGACCACCGCCTGCTGGAAGCGGCCTACGACCTGGGTGCCAAGCCATGGCAGGCCTTCCTGCGCATCACGCTGCCGCTGTCGAAGGCCGGCATCATCGCCGGCTGCATGCTGGTGATGATTCCAGCGGTGGGTGAATTCGTGATTCCGGAAATGCTGGGGGGCTCGGAGACGCTGATGGTCGGCCGCCAGCTGTGGAACGAGTTCTTCAACAACCGCAACTGGCCGGGTGCGTCGGCGATGGCGGTGGCGATGATCCTGTTGCTGCTGGTGCCGATCCTGCTGTTCAACCGTTCCCAGCAGCGCCTGCTGGAAGGGAAGCAGGCATGAGTCCGCGCACCGGCAAAGGCTTGGCGCTGGGCGTGCTGCTGCTCGGCTTCGCTTTTCTGTACCTGCCGATCCTGCTGTTGATGTTCTATTCGTTCAACAGCTCGCGGCTGGCGATGGTCTGGGCCGGGTTCTCCACCCGCGCCTACAGCGACCTGTTCGCCGACCGCGCGCTGATGGAGGCGATGTGGACCAGCCTGGTGGTGGCGTTCTGGACCGCCTGTACCGCCACCGTGCTGGGCACGCTGGCGGCGATGGTGATGACCCGCTTCAAGCGCTTCCGTGGCAAGCCGCTGTTCGGTGCGCTGGTCACCGCGCCGCTGGTGATGCCGGATGTGATCCTGGGCTTCTCGCTGATGGCGCTGCTGGCCTCGATGGGCGCGATTCCGGGCTTCCCGGCGCGCGGCCTGGCCACCATCTGGATCGCGCACGTCACCTTCACCCTGTGCTTCGTCACCGTGGTGGTGTCTTCGCGCCTGCAGGAAATGGACCTGTCGCTGGAAGAGGCGGCGATGGACCTGGGCGCCAGCCGGCTGACCGTGTTCACCCGCATCACCCTGCCGATCATCGCGCCGGCGCTGGTGGCGGGCTGGCTGCTGGCGTTCACCCTGTCGCTGGATGACGTGGTGGTGGCCAGCTTCGTCGCCACGCCGGGCTCGACCACGCTGCCGATGAAGGTGTTCGCGTCGGTGCGCATGGGCATCAGCCCGAAGATCAATGCACTGGCCACGCTGCTGGTGTCGGCGGTATCGATCGCTGCGGTGATCGGCTGGTACATCAATGCCCGCGCCGAAAAGCGGCGCCAGCGCGACCTGCAGCTGGCGCGGCAGGACAACGGCTGAGTACACGGTCCGTCGACAGCGCCGGCAACACCCGGCTCACGGCCGGCGGCGCACAATGGGGTCTTCCTGATGGAGATCCCTTATGACCGTCGAGATCGTCGACCCGGCCACCGGCCAGGTGACCTACCGCCATGAACTGATGGGCGCTGCCGACATCGAGCAGCGCCTGCAGGCCGCTGCCGATGCATTTCCGGGGTGGGCCGATCGCTCGCTACAGGACCGCGGCGCCATCCTGCGCGGGATCGCCGCGCAGCTGCGTACGCATCGCGACGATCTGCAGCAGGCGATGACCCACGAGATGGGCAAGCTCAAGGCCGAGGCCCTGGCCGAGGTCGACAAGTGCGCGGCGGCCTGCGAGTACTATGCCGACCACGCGGCCGGCTATCTCAAGCCGCAGCTGATCGACACCGAAGCCCAGCGCAGCTATGTGCGCTACGAGCCGATCGGCTGCGTGTTCGCGGTGATGCCGTGGAATTTCCCGGTCTGGCAGGTGTTCCGCTTCCTCGCACCGGCGTTCATGGCCGGCAACGTGGCGCTGCTCAAGCACGCCAGCAACGTACCGCAGTGTGCCGACCTGATCCTGGCGGTGTGCCGTGATGGCGGCCTGCCGGACGGCGTGTTCGACGTGCTGCACATCGACAACGATCAGGCCGCCGACGTGTTGCGCGACGCACGGGTGAAGGCGGTGACGCTGACCGGCAGCGAGCGGGCAGGGCGCTCGATCGCCTCCAACGCCGGCAGCCAGTTGAAGAAGTCGGTGATGGAGCTGGGGGGCAGCGATGCCTTCGTGGTGCTCGACGATGCCGACCTCGACAAGACGGTTGCGGCAGCGGTGAAGTCGCGCTTCGACAACAGTGGGCAGACCTGCATCGCGGCCAAGCGGTTCATTGTGGTCGAGGCGGTGGCCGATGAATTCACCCGTCGCTTCGTTGAAGCTGCGGCCGAGCGCCAGTACGGCGACCCCGATGAGCGGGGCACCACGCTGGCGCCGATGGCCCGTGCCGATCTGCGCGATGAACTGCACAAGCAGGTACAGGCCAGCGTGGCCAAGGGTGCACGGGTGTTGATAGGCGGCGAGCCGATTGCCGGCACCCATGCCGGCTATCCGGCCACGGTGCTCGACCAGGTCGGCCCGGGCATGCCGGCCTACGACGAGGAACTGTTCGGTCCGGTGGCTGCGGTGATCCGGGTCGCTGATGAGGGCGAGGCACTGCGCGTGGCCAACGACACCCGCTTCGGCCTGGGCGGCAGCGTGTGGACGCGCGATCCGGTGCGCGGCGAAGCCTTCGCGCAACGCATGGAATGCGGCGCCGCGTTCGTCAACGCGATCGTCAAGAGCGATGCGCGGCTGCCGTTCGGCGGCAGCAAGCAGTCTGGCTTTGGCCGGGAACTGGCCGACCACGGCATCCATGAGTTCATGAACATCAAGACTGTTTACGTGGCTTGATGCCGAATGGTGGTGCCGGCCGCTGGCCGGCATTGCCCTGGTTGCCGGCCAGCGGCCGGCACTACCAGCAGCGGGTCACAACCACTTCGCGCGCTTGAACAACCGGTACAGGCCCACGCAGACGCCGCCCACACCAACGATCATCAGTGGGTAGGCCCACGGTTCGCTCAGCTCCGGCATGTGGCTGAAGTTCATCCCGTACCAGCTGGTGATCAGCGTCGGTGCCGCCAGCAGCGCAGCCCACGCACCGAGGCGCTTGACCGTCTCGCCCTGCGCCAGAGTCACCAGCGACAGGTTCACGCTGAGCGCGGTGCCCAGCATCTCGCGCAGGGTGTCGATCACATCGCTGATGCGTACCGCGTGATCGTGCACGTCACGGATGTACAGCTTCACTTCGTCCGGAACCAGCTCGCCCTGGTAACGACGCAGCTGGGCCAGCACATCCTGCAGCGGCGCCACCGCCATCCGCATCTTGTTCAGTTCGCGCTTGAGCTCGTACAGGCGCACCACGGTGCTGCGCTTGTAGTTCTCGGCGAAGATGTCCTTTTCCAGCAGGTCCAGGGTGTCGCGGAAGCGGTGCATGATCGGCAGGTAGTTGTCGACCACGAAGTCGGTCACCGCGTACAGGCAGTACGACGGGCCCATCTTCAGCAGCTGCGGCTCACGCTCGACCCGAGCACGTACCGGCGCGTAGGACAGCGAGGCGCCGTGGCGCACCGTTACCAGGAAGCGCGGGCCGAGGAAGGCATGGGTTTCGCCATACTGGATGCGCTCGTCGACCATCTGCGCGGTGGTCACCACCACGAACATCGAATTGCCGTAGGTCTCGACCTTGGGCCGCTGGTGCGCGTTGCGCGCGTCCTCGATGGCCAGGTCGTGCAGGCAGAATTCTTCCTGCAGCTTCAGCAGTACATCGTCGTTGGGATCGTACAGGCCGACCCACACGAAGCCATTGCCACTGGCAATGACATCGCTGATGGCGTCCAGGCTGATGTCGTGGCGTATGCCATCGTCATCGTAGTGGACGCAGTTGATGACGCAGGCAGGGTTGGCTGAAGCAGGGGCGGAAGCGGAGGCGGGCAATGACATGCCCGCCATCGTGCGTCAGCGCCGTGTTTCGGACAAGTGAGGACGGCGCCCCAACACCCAGGCCAGTGCCGCGTGCACGGGCAACAGCAGCACGATCCACTGCACGTTGTACTGGGCCTGCAGGCTCAGCCAGTGCAGCACCAGCGCGGCCACGGCCTGTACCGCCAGCAGCCACACCACGATCCTGAACATGCGCCCCGGCGCGCGTCGGCGCAGCAGGCTGACTGCTCCGGGCAGCAGCAGCACGGCCAGCGGCGAAAGCAGCAGCAGGTTGCGGTTGGCCCAGGCGGCGTAGTGGGTGCTGAAGCCCCACAGGAACACCAGCAGGCTGCCGGCGATGGCGCACAACAGCCAGAACGGCAGGGCCAGCCCGGCCAGCAGGCGCGGGCGGTTGCGCAGCGCCAGCACGCCGCCGGCCACGACCAGACCAAGCAGCAGCCACGGCCACCAGCGACGCGCGAACTCCTTCGGCTCCGGATCAATGCGGTGCGGCAGCAGTTCCTGTTCGGACTGCACCAGCGGCCGCCCATCACTGTTGCGAGCCTGGCGCAGCGCATCGGCCAGGCGCATCGGCACGAACGCTTCCTGCCAGCGCGACAGCGGCTGGTCGGCGAACGGCCCCAGGCCGACATCGAAGCCCAGCCACATCCACGGCGCCGGTGAGGCCAGGCGCACTGATTCGCTGCGGTAGGTGTTGCCGCGCGAACGGCCCGACAACTGCGACTGCAGGCCACCGCCCAGTGCCTTGTCCACCGTGTCGCGTACCATCGTGGCGCAGTTGGCGGTGTAGTAGTCGTAGTGGTAGCGCGCGTTTTCCGGCTTGGCCCGCTCGGCCAGGTCAGCGGCCAGGGCACGCGCCTGGTCGGGGCGCAGGTCCAGCCACTGCACGCTGGCACCGCGGCCGGTCTCGTCGTAGTACGACAGGTCCTGCTGCAGCGGCAGCGCCACCAGGTAATACATCATGTCGCCGCGCACGAAGCGGCTGATGAAGTCGTCCTCGGACGGATCGAAGTAGCCGAAGTTGTACGAGGTCGCTTCGCCACTGGCCGGATCGACCACGACGATGGCGTCATGCCCGAAGCGTTCGAAGAACACGGTGCCCGGCTGCATGGTCACCACGCCGATGCGCGGGGCGGGGGCCTCGGCGTCGGCGGTGGCAGGCGCGGGCACGGCTGCCGCCGGCTGCGCGAAGGCGGCCAGTGGCAGGGCCATGGCCAAGGCCAGCACACACAGTGCCAGCCACGCCGTCAGGATCAGACCGCGGCGCTTCAAGCGTCGTCCTGCGCGTCCGGCGGCAGCACGGTCACGTGGAAGGCCTGAACCCGGCGCGCATCGGCGCGGGCCACGCGGAACATGAAGCGGTCCAGCGCCAGCTCATCGCCGACTTCCGGAAGATGGCCCACGGCCTCGGTGACCAGGCCACCGATGGTGTCGTAGTCCTCATCGGAGAAGGTGGCACCGAAGCGCTCGTTGAAGTCGCCGATCGGGGTCAGCGCGTCGACCACGTACTGGCCGTCGGACTGGATGGCGATCTGCGCGGACGGATCCTCGGCCTCGTCATGCTCGTCGTCGATCTCGCCGACGATCTGTTCCAGCACGTCCTCGATGGTGACCAAGCCGGCGACACCGCCGTACTCGTCGACCACGATGGCCATGTGGTTGCGCGACAGGCGGAATTCCTTCAGCAGCACGTTGAGCTTCTTCGCCTCCGGAATCAGCACCGCCGGGCGCAGCAGCTCGCGCACGTTGGCCGGACCGTTGTCGGCAACCACACCGCGCAGCAGATCCTTGGCCAGCAGGATGCCAAGGATGTCGTCCTTGTTCTCGCCGTGCACCGGGAAGCGTGAATGGCCGGATTCGACCACCTGCTTCATCAGTTCCAGGAAGGGCGCTTCAACCGGCAGCGAGACCATCTGCGAGCGCGAAATCATCACGTCGCCCACGGTCAGCTCGGCCACCGAAATGGCGCCTTCCATCATCTTCAGGGTATCGGCGGCGATCAGCCCCTCTTCCTGCGCGGTGTGCAGGACAGCGACCAGCTCGTCGCGGGTATGGGGTTCGCCGGAGAAGGCCGAGGTCAGGCGTTCAAGCCAGCCGCGCTTCTTTTCACTGTGCTCCGCAGGGGAGCTACTACTGTCGTCTTCTGACATCTCTGGAAAAAAGGCACCCGGCAGGCCGGGCGTTGGCCCAAGTCTAGCAG
This sequence comes from Stenotrophomonas sp. YJH_SMC_122, assembly GCF_059369535.1. Lineage (NCBI taxonomy): Bacteria > Pseudomonadati > Pseudomonadota > Gammaproteobacteria > Lysobacterales > Lysobacteraceae > Stenotrophomonas > Stenotrophomonas sp. YJH_SMC_122. The sequence goes on from NZ_JCAFST010000001.1 coordinate 533,566, forward strand.
GATGTGGCGGCCTGTCAGTGACCGTCGCTGCCCGGTCCGGTGATCGGCGGCGGGGCCAGTTCAGGCCGGGCAGGGGCTTCTTCTTCAGGCAGGTCCAGGCTGTAGGTACAGCCGGCCAGCGTTTTCCCCGGATGGGAGGCCACGGTGGACACGCTGAGGATGATCGACTCGATCTGGGCCTCGCCGGTCTTCGGGTCGGTCACGTCGCGGCTGACCAGCTCGCGGCCAGCCATGAACTTGCCGTCCTGGTCGTAACCGGTCTCCAGTTCCAGCCGCTTGGCCAGAGGCCGAGGGTCGGCCTGGTCGAGGACGGCCATGATGCTGGCGCCGGCCACCGCCACCCGTTCGGTGGTCACGCCGAACACCCTGATCGGCTGGGCCAGGCGGTACTCGCTCATGAACTGGTTGCCCTGGGGCAGCGGCTGCAGGCCCTGGGCCACGGCCTTCAGCGGATCGGCCAGCAGCGGCGCCAGCGCGGCCTGCTCGGCCACCCCCTGGCGGCATTCGATCAGCGCCGGCAGATCCAAGGCAGCGGCCGGGACGGACGCGACGAGCAGCAGGGGCAGGGCAATACGCAGCAGCACAAAGAAATTCCCGTTGTAGAGCCGAGCCCATGCTCGGCTGCATTTCGGTCAGGTTTGCGGGGGCGATGCATTGGAGCCGAGCGTAGGCGCGGCTGCATAGGCCTCAGCGCTCGCCGGCGTAGGGATCGGCGATGCCGAGCTCGGCCAGGATCTCCCGTTCCAGCTGTTCCATCGCCTCGGCCTCCTTGTCGTCCTCATGGTCCCAGCCAAGCAGGTGCAGCACGCCGTGCACGGTCAGGTGCGCGTAATGGGCGTTGAGCGCCTTGCCCTGTTCGTCGGCTTCGCGGGCCACCACCGGTGCGCAGATCACCAGGTCGCCGAGCAGCGGAAACTTGACGCCCTTGGGCAGGCCTTCAGGCACTTCGGCCGGGAAGCTGAGCACGTTGGTGGCGTAGTCCTTGCCACGGTAATGACGGTTCAGCGACTGCCCCTCCTTGGCATCGACCACGCGGATGGCCAGGTCGGCCTCACGGATGCGGCCCTTCAACGCAGCGGCCACCCACTTGCGGAAGCTCACGGCCGCCGGCAGCCCGGTACGTGGCAGGGCATAACTGACGGCGACGTCCAGTCGCACGGGACCACGGGTCATGGCGTTGCTCCAGGCTGGATCTGATGCAGGTCGCGGCGGTCGTAGGCGCTGACGATGCGCGCCACCAGCGGATGCCGGACCACGTCGCGGGATTCGAAGAAGGTGAAGCTGACGCCCTCGACCTCGCGCAGCACATCGATGGCGTCGCGCAGGCCGGACTTCACGTGCTTGGGCAGGTCGGTCTGGGTCAGGTCACCGGTGACCACCGCGGTGGAGCCGTAGCCTAGGCGGGTCAGGAACATCTTCATCTGCTCGATGGTGGTGTTCTGCGCCTCGTCCAGGATCACGAACGCATCGTTGAGCGTGCGGCCGCGCATGTAGGCCAGCGGCGCGATCTCGATGACGTTCTTCTCCAGCAGCTTGACCACCTTCTCCACGCCCATCATCTCGTACAGGGCGTCGTACAGCGGTCGCAGGTAGGGGTCGACCTTCTGGCTCAGGTCGCCGGGCAGGAAGCCCAGCTTCTCGCCGGCTTCCACCGCCGGGCGCACCAGGATCAGGCGCTGCACCCGCGACTCGTTCAGTGCTTCGACCGCGCTGGCCACGGCCAGGAAGGTCTTGCCGGTTCCCGCCGGGCCGATGCCGAAGTTGATGTCATGCGTGGCGATCTGGTGCAGGTAGCGGCCCTGGTTGGCGCCACGGCCGCGCACCGTGCCGCGCTTGACCTTGATCGCCACGTCCTGCGCTTCGTAGGAGCGCTCGGCGATCTGCTCGACGTTGGCCTGCGCCAGGCGCAGGTGGATGGCGTGGTTGTCGAAGGTGGTTTCGCCGGCTTCGGCGTACAGCGCTTCAACCAGCTTCTGCGCCTCCACGATGGCTTCATTGGGCCCGCTGATGCGGAACACGAAGCCACGATTGGCGATCTCCACGCCGAGCTTCAGCTCGATCTGGCGCAGGTGCCCGTCGAAGGGGCCGCACAGGTTGGCCAGTCGCTCGTTGTCTTCCGGCGACAGGGTGAAGTCTCGATGATCGATGCTTTTCATTGCTTGGGGTGGGGCGGGGTCGCCGTCCACCGCGATGGACTCGGGGTGACAAGGTTACGCGCGTACCGGGCATGCGGCCAGCGGCGGGCCGATACGCGGTTTTCCACACCCGGTGTGGACGGGGGGCGCGAAAAGCTGTGGATAGTCCTTCGCAGTGCTTGTGCCACAAGGCGTATGAGGCGGTGGTGAAAAAACCGTCACGGTCGGCCGGCTCCTGTGACGGCAGCGCATCTTCCGCTGCCAGGCACCCAGTACGGCCGCACCCGTCCGGTTCTCCACACCGGCTGTGGAATGATGCTGAATCAAGCTGTGGATAGGTGGCGAGGAACCTTGCAGCAAAAGGCTTGCCCGCGCGTGGCGAAAAAACCGTCAGGGCTGATCGGAATCATTGGGGGTGCACGGGGCAGGTGGCACCGTGTCGCCGTCGCAGGAGGGGATGGCATGGGCATCGGCAACGGGATGCGTGGACTCGGACTGGCGGGCATCGGCCTGCTGGCCGGCTGTGGGCAGTCAACGCCAACGGCGCTGGGCACGCTGGAGTGGGACCGGATCACGGTGCCGGCGCCGGCGGCCGAGGTGATCGCCACGGTGGAGGTGCGCGAGGGCCAGCGGGTCAAGGCCGGGGCCGTGCTGATGCAGCTCGACCCCGCCCGCGGCGACGCGCAGTTCGCTGCGGCGCAGGCCGACACGGCGCGCGCGCAGGCTCAGCTGGAAGAGCTGAAGATCGGCCCGCGCCAGGAACAGATCGCACAGGCCCAGGCACAACTGGCCGCGTTGCGCGCGCAGTCTGCTGAAGCCACTGCCTACCATCGTCGGGTGCAACCATTGGCACGCCAGCGCCTGATCGCCGCCGCCGAGCTGGACCGTGCACGGGCGGCGGCCGGCCATGCCGAGGCCAGCGTGCGGGCTGCCGAGCAGGCCTGGCTGGAGCGGGTGCATGGCAGCCGCGCGCAGGACATCGCACAGGGCCAGGCGGCCGCTGATGCCGCGCAGGCACAGGAGCGGGTGCAGGGCGTCAACCTGCAGAAGCTGCAGCTGCGCGCGCCACGTGATGGTGTGGTCGATGCCCTGCCCTACCGGCAGGGTGACCAGGCACCGATCGGGGCGCCGCTGGCGGTGATGCTGGTTGGCGAGCGCCCCTACGCGCGCGTCTATCTTCCGCAGCCGCTGCGCCTGAAGGTCAAGGTCGGGCAGGCCGCGCAGGTACAGCTGGAAGGCGGCAGCACCGTGCTGAAGGGACACGTGCGCTCAATCCGCAGCGAGCCCTCGTTCACTCCGTACTACGCGTTCACCGGCGACGACGTCGAACGGCTGAGCTACCTGGCCGAGATCGAAGTGGATGCAGCCAGCGACATGCAGAAGCTTCCGGCCGGGCTGCCGGTGCAGGTGCGCTTCTGAACACCGGTGCGGACATCGCGGTGCATGCGCAGGGCCTGACCCGCCGCTTCGGTGAACTGCTGGCCGTGGACAACGTCGACCTGACCGTCCCGCGCGGGCAGGTGTACGGCTTCCTGGGCCCGAACGGGTCAGGCAAGTCGACCACCATCCGCATGCTGTGCGGCCTGCTGGAACCCAGTGCGGGGCAGATCGAGGTGCTGGGCCTGGCGGTTCCCGAGCAGGCCGAAGCACTGCGCCGGCGCATCGGCTACATGACCCAGCGCTTCTCGCTGTACGAAGACCTGTCGGTACGCGAGAACCTGGAATTCCTCGCCGCCATCCAGGACCTGCCACGCAACCAGGCCCGGCAACGGGTCGATGCGCTGCTGCAGCAGTACCGGTTGCAGGACCGGCAGCCGCAGCTGGCCGGTACGCTCAGCGGCGGGCAGAAGCAGCGCCTGGCCCTGGCCGGCGCCGTGGTGCATTCGCCCGAACTGCTGTTCCTGGACGAGCCGACCAGCGCGGTCGATCCCGAGTCGCGCCGCGATTTCTGGGAGGCCCTGTTCGAACTGGCCGACGCGGGAACCACGGTGCTGGTGTCGACCCATTACATGGACGAAGCCGAGCGCTGCCATCGCCTGGCGATCCTTGATCGCGGCGCACTGGTGGCCGATGGCACGCCGGCCGAGCTCTGTTCACGGCTGCAAGGACGCACGCTGCAGGTCACGTCATCGCAGCCACGCCAGGCCAGCCGCGTGCTGGCCAAGCTGCCCGGCGTGCTGAGCGTGGCGCAGATCGGCACCCATCTGCGCGTGCTGTGCAATGAGGGCGCAGCCGATGTCGCGGCGCTGCGGCGCGCGCTGGCCAGCGCCGACCCGCAGGCGCACGTCGAAACCGTGGCGCCGAACCTGGAGGACGTGTTCGTGGCCGCCACCCGCGGCCGTGGCAGGGAGCGGGCGGCATGAACCTGCGCAGGCTGTGGGCGATCATGCTCAAGGAGCTGCGGCAGCTGCGCCGCGACCGCATCACGCTGGCGATGATCGTCGGCATTCCGGTGATGCAGCTGCTGCTGTTCGGGTATGCGATCAACCTCAACCTGCGCCACCTCGATGCGGGTATCGCCGACCAGGCCAACAGCGCCGCCTCACGCGCGCTGGTGCAGGACATGGTCGCCACCGGGGTGATCACGCCGCGTACTGAAGCGTACAGCCCGGACCAGCTGATGCAGGCGCTGCGCCGCGGCGAGATCAGCGTCGGCATCGTGGTGCCGGCCGACTTTGAGCGTCGCCGCTTCGACGGTCGCGAAGCAGTGCAGGTGCTGGTCGATGGCAGCGACACCGTGGTGCAGAGCGCGGCGATCCAGCTGGCGCAGATGCCGTTGGACACGCGCCCGACCAGCAACACGCGGCCACTGCGCGAAGGCAGCATCGCCGGTGGTCCAATCAGCGTGACCAGCTTCTACAACCCGCAGCGGCGCTCGGCGGTGAACATCGTGCCCGGCCTGATCGGGGTGATCCTGACCATGACCCTGGTGATGTTCACGGCGGTGGCGGTGGTGCGCGAACGCGAGCGCGGCAACATGGAACTGCTGATCGCCACGCCGGTATCGCGCAGCGAACTGATGGTCGGCAAGGTGCTGCCCTATGCAGCGATCGGTCTGCTGCAGACCACGCTGGTGCTGGTGCTGGGCACCTGGCTGTTCCAGGTGCCGATCCGCGGCAGCCTGCTGGACATCTACCTGGCCGCGGTGCTGCTGGTGCTGGCCAACCTCGCGCTGGGCCTGCTGATCTCCACGCGAGCGCGTTCGCAGTTCCAGGCGATGCAGATGACGCTGTTCCTGTTTCTGCCGTCGATCCTGCTGTCGGGTTTCATGTTCCCGTTCGCCGGCATGCCGAGACCGGTGCAGTGGCTGGCCGAAGTGCTGCCGCTGACCCACTTCCTGCGCCTGGTGCGAGGCATCATGCTGCGCGGCGCCTCGCTGTGGGAGCTATGGCACGACGCACTGGCGCTGCTGGCCTTCATCGTGGTGATGATGGCGCTGGCGATCCTGCGCTTCCGCAAGCGCCTGGATTGAGGCCTGTCATTCGGTAGTGCCGGCCGCTGGCCGGCAACATTTCCGGTGGGCGCCGACCGTTGGTCGGCACACCCGGACCTTACTCCGCCACCACCCGTGCGCGCAGCGAATTGGTCAGCGCTTCGGTGATCACCACATCCACGAACTGGCCGATCAGGCGCGCAGGCGCCGGGAAATTCACCGACCGCATGTTCTCGGTCTTGCCGGTCAGCTCGTTCGGGTTCTTGCGCGACGGCCCTTCCACCAGCACGGTCTGCACGGTACCGACCATCTTCTCCGAGATGCTGGCGGCGTGCGCATTGATGCGCTCCTGCAGGCGCGACAGGCGAGCGTGCTTTTCGGCATCGCTGATCGTGTCCTCCAGATCGGCCGCCGGCGTACCCGGTCGACGCGAATAGATGAAGGAGAAACTGTGGTCGAAGCCGATGTCCTCGATCAGCTTCATGGTCTTCTCGAAGTCGGCATCGGTCTCGCCGGGGAAGCCGACGATGAAGTCCGAGCTGATTGAAATGTCCGGGCGCACCGCGCGCAGCTTGCGGATCTTCGACTTGAATTCCAGCGCGGTGTAGCCACGCTTCATCGCCGACAGCACGCGGTCGCTGCCGGCCTGCACCGGCAGGTGCAGGAAGTTGGCCAGCTGCGGAACGTCGCGGAACGCATCGATCAGCGAATCGCTGAACTCGAGCGGGTGCGAGGTGGTGAAGCGGATGCGGCCGACCCCATCGATCTCGGCGATGGTGCGGATCAGCAGGCCGAGGTCGGCAAACTCACCGTCTCCATACGGGCCGCGATAGGCGTTGACGTTCTGGCCGAGCAGGTTGATCTCGCGCACGCCCTGCGCGGCGAGCTGCGCCACTTCCACCACCACGTCCTCGAACGGGCGGCTGACTTCGGTGCCACGGGTGTAGGGCACCACGCAGAACGAGCAGTACTTGGAACAGCCTTCCATGATCGACACGAACGCCGAGGCACCTTCGGCGCGTGGCTCGGGCAGGCGGTCGAACTTCTCGATCTCGGGGAAGCTGATGTCCACCTGCGGGCGCTTCTGCTCGCGCCGCGCGCGGATCAGTTCCGGCAGGCGATGCAGGGTCTGCGGGCCGAACACAAGGTCCACGAACGGGGCGCGCTTGATGATCGCTTCGCCTTCCTGCGAGGCAACGCAGCCGCCCACGCCGATGATGACCTCGCGGCCCTTGTTCTTCAGGCCCTTCCACACGCCGAGTTGGCTGAACACCTTCTCCTGCGCCTTCTCGCGGATGGAGCAGGTGTTGACCAGGATGACGTCGGCATCGTCCGGGCTGTCGGTCAGTTCCAGGCCATCGCTGGCGGCAAGCACGTCGGCCATCTTGGCCGAGTCGTACTCGTTCATCTGGCAACCGTGGGTCTTGATGTACAGCTTGCCCTTGACCTGGTCGGGCTTGCGCGGACCAGCGGGCAGGGCAACGAGCGGGGTACCGCCCGGCGTGGCGGGCGGAAAGACGTCTGGCGTCCCGGTCATGGCGCTTAATCCATTCGGGTGGCGGGAAAGCGGGCAATTCTACCCGCATCCCGCGCCAGCCGCCGCGCCCTTGTAGAGCCGAGCCCACGCTCGGCTGGCTTCAGTAGAGCCAGGCCATGCCAGGCTGCTGCCCCATGGGAAGCGGGAAGAGCAGCCGAGCGTGGGCTCGGCTCTACAAGGGAAGCCAGCCGACGCTGCTTACGCCGCCGCCAGCTCCGCATCGATCTGCCGCGAACGGTCGAAGGCGGTCATCGCGCTCATCCGCGCAATGTAATCAGCCGTGGCCGGCGCAGGCTGCACCAGGCCGAAGGCCGTGGTCCAGGCCAGCGCATTGCCCCACAGCACATCGGCGGCACTCATCGTCTCGCCGAGCAGGTAGGGACCCTGTGCCAGCTGGGCCTCGACCACCTGCAGCACGGTCTCGGCATCGTTGTACGGCGACATCAGGCGCGGCGGCGGCTCGCGGTGCATCGCCTTGTCGATCATCGCCGGCTCGAAACAGGCACCGTAGAAGGCCATCCAGCGCAGGTAGGGTCCGCGCAGGGCGTCGCCGATCGGCGGGGCCAGCCCGGCCTCCGGATACAGGTCGGCCAGGTACAGATAAATGGCGACCTGCTCGGTCACCAGCGCGCCGTTGTGGACGATGGCCGGCACCTTGCCCATCGGGTTGATGGCCAGGTAGGCCGGGGCCAGGTTGGCGCCGGCCTTCAGGTCCAGCACCTGCATGCGGTAGTCGGCACCCAGCGCTTCGAGCAGGGCCACGGCGCCGCTCGAGCGGGATCGGGCGGCGTGGTACAGGGTGATCTGGCGTGAGGTCATGGCATTGCTCCTTGCGGTGGGTGGTGAACTGGAAGCCATCCTGGGGCACTATTGCGGACGACTTCTGTCCTCGATTCTTCATGCGCCATACCGCCCATCGACTGCTGCGCCTGATCGCCCTGCTGCAGGCCCGCCGCCAGTGGTCCGGGGCTGAGCTGGCCGAGCGCATGGGCGTGGACCGGCGCAGCATCCGCCGTGATATCGAACGCCTGCGCGAACTGGGCTATCCGGTGCGGGCCTCCTCGGGGGTCGGCGGCGGCTATCAGCTCGGGGCTGGGGCGCCGGTGCTGCCGATGCTGCTGGACGAGGAGGAGGCGACCACCCTGGCCATCGCCCTGCGTGCCGCGTCCGCGTCCGTCGCCGGCATCGACGACACCGCGCGGGGCCTGTTGTCCAAGCTCGACCCGCTGGTACCGACCCGCCGCCGCCAGCAGGCCGGCGAGGTGCATGCGGCGACGGCCACCCTGTCCGACCTTCCCTCCACCGACGCACGCCTGCTGGGACGGCTGGCCCAGCATTGCCGGCAGGCGTCACGGCTGGCCTTCGAGTACCGCAGTGCGCAGGAGGCGGTGACCCAGCGCGAGGTCGAGGCGCAGCACCTGGTCAACTACGGGCGGCGCTGGTACCTGCTGGCCTGGGACCTGGGCCGGCAGGACTGGCGCACCCTGCGCGTGGACCGGATGGGCGCGGTGCGCGAATGCGCCGCGCCGGGCATGCATCGGCGCACGCCCGCACCGCCGGATGTGATGGTGCGGCAGGCGGTCAGCCAGGCGCCGTTCGCGCTGCAGGCCATCGTCCGCCTGGCCGGCAGCCGCACCGAGCTGGAAGGGCGCATCCCACCGTGGTGTGGTGTGCTGGAGGCTGATGGTGCCGACCACTGCCTGTTGCGCATGGGCGCCGAGAGCCGCGGCATGATGCTGGCGCAGATCCTCAGCCTGGACCGGGTGCCGGTGGCGTTGTGGACCACACCGCCGGGCCTGCGCGATGAGCTGGCACAGCGCCTGGCCGGATTGGGGCAGGTGCTGGCTGTGCCGTCGGTCACAGGCTGAGCCGCGTCGCTTGGCAAGCCCCGGCGAAGCTGGGACACTCGCGGCATGAAGGGGATACTGGGGACAACGGCGATCATCATCGCTGCGCTGACCGCTGCGCCGGCCAGCGCCGGCACCCTGTTCAAGTGCCAGGGCGCCGACGGGGTCACCAGCTACGTGAGCAAGCGAGTGGCCGGCGCGCGCTGCAGCAGCATCAGCTACAGCCGCGATGCCCGACCGGCACCGCGCTCCGTGGTGGCCGCGCCGAAGCCTGCGCCGACCACCGTGGCCAGCATCGAACGCAATCCGGTCGCCGTGGCGGCCGGCGCCGCTGCGCCCACTGCGGTCGCGTCGACGCCTGCTGCACCCGCGCCTGCTGCGGCACCGACGGGCTCGCGGGCCGGGCGGATGGTCAGCGGCCAGGTCTATTCCTTCATGAAGGATGGCGTGCGCCACTACACCAGTGCGCGGCCGACCCAGGTGGCCAACCTCGGTCCGGTGCGCACCATCCGCTACAGTTTCATGGAGCGCTGCTACGCGTGCGGCGTCAACCCGCGCGTGGACTTCGGTTCGGTGCGCCTGAACACCACCGCGTTCCAGACCGAGATCACCTCGGCGGCACGCGAGTTCGGCGTCGAGGAGGCCGTGGTGCGTGCCATCATCCACGCCGAATCGGCCTACAACCCGACCGCGCTCAGCCGCGCCGGCGCGCAGGGGCTGATGCAGCTGATGCCGCCGACCGCGGCGCGCTTCGGGGTCAGCGATTCCTATGATGCGGGGCAGAACATCCGTGGTGGCGTGCAGTATCTTGCGTGGTTGCTGAAGCGCTTCAATGGCGACCTGACCCTGGCCGCGGCCGGCTACAACGCCGGCGAAGGCGCGGTCGACCGTCACGGTGGCGTGCCGCCGTACAGCGAGACCCAGTACTACGTGCGCCGGGTTGGGCAGCTGGCCGAGCGTTACCGCACCGCATTGACGCAGCAGTAGTGCCGGCCGCTGGCCGGCAACCCCTGGGCAACGGCGGGTACCAACCGGCCGCTGGCTGGCAACCCCGTAATCAATGTTGTTGCAATGCGTTGTGTGGCGCGCGACGGTTCCGCTACACTCGCCCATGATTCAATGCGGCTCTGGCCCCCACCGGATCCGCTGGCAGCCTTAAAGCTACCTAATCAATATCGGAGTGCCGGATGGCCAACGATGGGGTACACGATCCAGTCAACACCGGACGTCGGCGTTTTCTTTCTGCCACCACTGCTGTGGTTGGCGCCGTCGGCGTCGGATTCACCGCCGTTCCTTTCATCAAATCCTGGAACCCCAGTGCCCGCGCCAAGCTTGCCGGCGCACCGGTGGTGGCCGACATCAGCGCCCTGCAGGAAGGCCAGCGCCTGATCGTGGAATGGCGTGGCCAGCCGATCTGGATCGTCAAGCGGTCCAAGGCGATCCTGGATGCGCTGCACGGGCTGGATGGCCGCCTCAAGGACCCCGAGTCCGGCGAGAAGGACCAGCAGCCGGACTACGTGCTGAAGCAGAATCCCGAGCTGCGCTCGATCAAGCCGGACATCTCCGTGCTGGTCGGCCTGTGCACGCACCTGGGCTGCTCGCCGGAAATGGTCGCCGAGATCCGGCCCGAGCCCTATGACCCGCAGTGGAAGGGGGGCTACTTCTGCCCCTGCCACAAGTCGCGCTTCGACATGTCCGGCCGCGTCTTCAAGGATGTGCCGGCGCCGATCAACCTGAAGGTGCCCGCGCACCACTACCAGGACGACAACACCATCATCATCGGTGTCGATCCGCAGGGGGCTGCCTGATGGCCAATATCCTCAGCCGTACCGCCAGCGGCGTCGCCGACTGGGTCAATGCCCGCGCGCCGGGCCTGATGCCGGTCTATCGCAAGCACGTCAGCGAGTACTACGCGCCGAAGAACTTCAACATCTGGTACTACTTCGGCTCGCTGGCACTGCTGGTGCTGGTCAACCAGATCGTCACCGGCATCTTCCTGACGATGCACTACAAGACCAGCGCCGCGGAGGCGTTCGGCTCCATCGAATACATCATGCGTGATGTGGAGTGGGGCTGGCTGATCCGCTACATGCATTCCACCGGTGCGTCGCTGTTCTTCATCGTGGTCTACCTGCACATGTTCCGCGGCCTGCTGTACGGCAGTTACCAGAAGCCGCGTGAGCTGGTGTGGATCCTGGGCATGCTGATCTATCTGGTGCTGATGGCCGAAGCCTTCATGGGCTACGTGCTGCCGTGGGGCCAGATGTCGTTCTGGGGCGCCAAGGTGATCATCTCGCTGTTCGGCGCGATACCGGTGATCGGCAACGGCCTGACCGAATGGATCATGGGCGACTACCTGCCCAGTGACGCCACGCTCAACCGCTTCTTCGCGCTGCACGTCATCGCGTTGCCGCTGGTGCTGCTGCTGCTGGTGGTGCTGCACCTGGGCGCGCTGCACGAAGTGGGGTCGAACAACCCCGATGGCGTGGAGATCAAGAAGGGGCCCAAGGGCAACCGCTGGTCGCCGAATGCTCCGGCCGACGGTATTCCGTTCCACCCGTACTACACGCTCAAGGATGGTGTCGGCGCCGGCTTCCTGCTGATCATCGCTGCCTTCATCATCTTCTTCGCCCCGGGTTTCGGCGGCCTGTTCCTGGAGCACGACAACTTCACCGAGGCCAACCGCCTGGTGACCCCGGAACACATCAAGCCGGTCTGGTACTACACGCCGTACTACGCGATGTTGCGCGTGGTGCCGAACAAGCTGGGCGGCGTGCTGGTGATGTTCTCGGCCATTGCGATCCTGTTCCTGGTGCCGTGGCTGGACAAGGCGAAGGTGAAATCGGTGCGCTACCGCGGCTGGATCTCGAAGGTGATGCTGGGCGTGCTGGCCGTGTGCTTCGTGTGGCTGGGCGTGATTGGTTCCGGCCCGGGTACCGACGTGCACGAGACCTACATCGGGCGGGTGCTGACCTTCCTGTACTTCGCGTTCTTCATCACCATGCCGCTATGGACAAGGTTGGACAAGACCAAGCCGGTACCGGAGAGGGTGACCACGCATGACTGAGCGCTGGATGGTCCGGCTGGCCCTGACGGCCACCCTGATGCTGGGCAGTTTCCTGGCCTCCGCCGCCGAGGGCGGCACCAAACTGCTGCAGGCCGGCAACGACCTCGGTGACCGCGCCTCGCTGCAGCGGGGTGCGCAGCTGTACATGAACTACTGCTCCGGCTGCCATGCGCTGAAGTACCTGCGCTACTCGCGGATGGCGCAGGACCTGGGCCTGACCGAAGAAGAGGTGATGAACAACCTCAACTTCACCGGCTCGGCGATCGGCGACCCGATCCCGGTGGCGATGCCCAAGGAGAACGCGGAGAAGTGGTTCGGCAAGATGCCGCCCGATCTCAGCCTGATCGCGCGTGTGCGTGGCAGCGACTGGGTCTATACCTATCTCAAGTCGTTCTATCTGGACAGCAGCCGCCCGCTGGGCTGGAACAACGCGCTGTTCGCCAACGCCTCCATGCCCAACCCGCTGTGGGAGATGCAGGGGCTGCAGCATGCGGTGCACGGCAAGGCGGAAGCGCCCGGCATGGACCCGCCGGTGACCGGCCTGAAGATTGAAACGCCGGGATCGGTGGATGCCGGGCAGTACGACCAGGCCGTGCGGGACATCACCAACTTCCTCGAATACGCCGGCGAACCGGCCGCACTCAAGCGCCAGCAGCTGGGCGTGTGGGTGATCCTGTTCCTGGCCCTGCTGACCTTCCTGCTGTACCTGCTGAAGAAGGAATACTGGAAGGACGTTCACTGATTCTGCCGCCGGCCATCGCGTGGGCCTATTGGCTTTTGTGATGGTCGGTTGCACACTCGGGGAGGAGTCGACCGCTGGCACGGTGCCGGCGGCGCCGATGCGGCAGGCGGTCTCCTGTCGTGGGAGAGCCTTTGATGGCGGCGAGCGTACGCATGCGCAATACACTGACGCTGTTTTCCTCGAACGACGACGTACTGTGCCACCGTGTACGCCTGGTCCTGGCGGCCAAGGGCGTCACCTTCGACTTCGTTCCGGTCGATCCGCAGAACCCGCCTGAAGACCTGATCGACCTCAATCCGTACCACTCGGTGCCGACCCTGGTCGAACGCGAGCTGGTGCTGTACGCCGCGTCGGTGGTCAGCGAGTACCTGGACGAGCGCTACCCGCATCCGCCACTGATGCCGGTCGACCCGCTGTCGCGTGCGCGCATCCGCTTGGCCATGCTGCGCATCGAGCACGACTGGGTGCCGCAGGTGCAGGCCATCCAGCTGGGCAACAAGACCCAGGCCGAGGCCGGGCGCAAGCGCCTGAAGGAACTGCTGACCGCCTCGCTGCCGCTGTTCAAGGCCAGCAAGTTCTTCCTCAATCCGGAAATGAGCCTGGCCGACTGCGCGATGGCGCCGATCATCTGGCGCCTGCAGTCGCTGGATGTGCCGCTGCCGAAGGATGGCAAGGCGATCGAGGACTACGGCAACCGCATCTTCCGCCATCCGGGATTTGTCCGCAGCCTGACCGAGCAGGAAAAGAAACTGCGCGATCTGCCGGTCTGATCCGGCCCCGCGTTACCCGTCTGCAGGCCGACCGGCGTGCAGACGATCCGCCCCGGCGGGGCGCCGGGCGCGTACACTTCACGCATGACCGAAGACTTCTTCCACATGACCAGCCACCGCCCGTACCTGCTGCGGGCGCTGGTGGAATGGATCAACGACAACCAGCTGACCCCGCACATCCTGGTCGACGCCGGCGTCCCCGGCGTGCAGGTCCCGCCTTCGGCGGTCAAGGATGGCCGGGTCGTGCTCAACATCGCCGAACGTGCCGTGGTGCGGCTGATGATCGACAACGAAATGGTGAGCTTCTCGGCCCGCTTCTCCGGAACCAGCTACCCGGTGCAGGTGCCGATCAGCGCCGTGCTGGCGGTCTATGCCCGCGAGACCGGGCAGGGCATGGCATTGCCGGATGACATTCCGGGCAGCGAAACCGCACCGACCAGCGATGAGCTGCTGCACGAGGAAGGCACGCCGCCGGACGACACGCCGCCGGCCAGCCCGCCGCCGAAGGGCCGCCCGAACCTGCGCGTGGTCAAGTAACCATTCCGACGCCGCCCCGATGGGCGGCGTTTTTCTTGGCCCGTCTGGCGGTGGGTGCCGACCGTTGGTCGGCACATCTTCAAACCCTAGGCATCCTCGGCATCCTCCACATCCGGCCGGATCTGGCTGATCCGCGCGGCACCGGGGCCGGTGAACGAGATCAGCTGGTCGCCACGCAGCACCATGCGGCCCACGTGGCGATCGATGCCATCGTAGGAATACTCGAACTTGAAGGTGCGCTCGAAACCGAGCCGGCCATCCTCGCCACGCGACAGCCGCAGGCCGGTGGCGTGCACCGCCTGGTCCAGCCACTGCACGTCGGCGGCGCGGCAGGCATTGCGTCCCAGCTCGACCGCGCGCTCGGCGGCCGAGCGTGCGGCGTTCCAGAAGAAGTAGATGATTCCGCCGGCAATCAGCAACAGCAGCAGGGTAGGCATGGCGTCAGCCGTCAGAGGTCGATCCCGCAAAGATGGCGGCGAACGCGCGCTGGATCAAGCACGGGTATCACCGCCTCGGCGGCGGCTGGCCCGTCATCAGCGATGCGGTCGCGTTGGCCGGTACTGCCTGCATCGGCGCTGCGGAGGGTGATGGCATCACCAATGGCGCGGTCGCCGTCAACTGCAGCAGGGCCGCCCAGTCCTGGCGGTTGAAACTGCATTCGTCCTCGCGGCCTGGCGTGCAGCTGGGGTCGATGCCGGTGCTGTTGCGTTCGCGCGCCGGTGGCAGCTTGATCAATCCGGTACGGTCCAGCGGCAGCAGGCGCATCGCCACGGTGTTCATCACGTTGCCGCCCACCAGATACAGGGTCTGGTCGCCGCCGAGATTGGCGGCCACCACCACTTCGCAATGCGATTTCCAGTGGCCCACCGAACCGTTGCCCAGCGCCTGTACCAGTCCGCTGTAGCTGAGCGTGCTGCTGCGGTCGCGCAGGAAGCACAGCAGATCGCCCGGCGCGGGCTTGGCCGTGGCCGGGTCGACCAGCCGGTAGGGCACGCCCGAGGGACCGCCCTGGTACGCGGCACGGATGTAGTCGATGTGGCGTGGCGACGTGTTGAAGCCGGGAACGCCGGCCTGCACCATCACCCAGGAAATGAAAGCGGCCGACCACGGGTTGTCGATCAGGAACGCGCGGCAGTCGCTGTCGGTGTAGCGCGTACCCAGCGGTGCCACGCAGCTGCTGGCACCGGCGATGCTGCCCATTGCGTTGAGCGTGCCGCTGTTGCGCCAGTAGCCGGCCACGCGCTGCCAGGCGATCAGGCCGTTGTCGGCCAGGTGATCGCTTTCGGCTTCGGTGACGCTGAGGCTGGCGGCGCGGCCATCGCGATCGATGAAGGGACGAAACCACAACCGGTGCTCGTTGCAGGCGGTATTGCGGATGGCCACCGCCAAGGGGCTCAGGCCGAAGCGGGGAGGGACATCGCAGGCTTCAGCGGCTGCGGCGGACAAGGGGGCTGTCGCGAGCAGCAGGCAGGCAGGCAAGAGCATCCGGCGCATGCGCGGCTCCTGTGGGGGATGCCCGCAGCGTCGCAGAGGCTGGCGTAGCCGAGCCGTGAAGGCGCCCCAGGTCGTGTAGAGCCGAGCCTGCGCTCGGCTCATCGCGCAAGGCGGGTGCAAGGCGCGCCGCAGATCGAGAAGCCGCCAAGCGTGGGCTTGGCTCCACAAGGTCCCGTAGGCCTCAAGCCGGTGGCGGGCCCAGCTTCAACGACAGATCGATGGCCTGCACATGCTTGGTCAGTCCGCCGATGGAGATGCAGTCGACGCCATCCTCGGCGATTGAGCGCAGGCCGCCCAGGCCGACGCTGCCGGAGACTTCCAGCGGAATGCGCCCGGCCGTGATGCGCACCGCCTCGCGGCGCAGGTCGGGACTGAAGTCATCCAGCAGGATGCGCTCGCAACCGGCTTCGAGCGCCTGGCGCAGCTGTGCCAGGTCTTCGACCTCGACCACCAGTGGCAGCGCAGGCCACTGCCGGCGTGCGGCGGCTACCGCCGCGGCCAGCGAACCGGCGGCACGGATGTGGTTCTCCTTCAGCATCACCGTGTCGTACAGGCCGAAGCGGTGGTTCTCGCCGCCGCCGCAGCGCACCGCGTACTTCTGCGCCAGGCGCAGGCCGGGCAGGGTCTTGCGGGTGTCGAGGATACGGGTACCGGTACCGGCCACCGCGGCCACGTAGCGGGCAGTGGTGGTGGCGGTGCCGGACAGCGTCTGCAGGAAGTTCAGCGAAGTGCGCTCGGCACTGACCAGGCTGCGGCTGCGCCCGTGCAGCAGGGCCAGCACGGTGCCGGCGGTGACGGCATCGCCTTCGGCGATGCGCCATTCAATGCGCACGTCAGGGTCGAGCGCGCGGTGGGTGGCGTCGAACCAGGGGCGCCCGGCGATCACTGCATCCTGCTTGCACAGCAGGTAGGCGCTGTCGACCTGGTCGGGGAGCAGGGCGGCGGTGACGTCACCGCTGCCCAGGTCCTCGGCCAGCGCGCGCGCGACATCGGCGGCGACAACGGCCGCATCCGGCGTCGGCAGCGTGCTCATGCGGCCGGGAAGTCGGCGATCTGGGCGGTCGGAATGGCTTCCTCGGCCAGCAGCACCGGGATGCCGTCGTCGACGCGGAACACCTGCTTGCGGTCACGGGTGACCAGCGCCTCGCGCAGCGGCTGCGCCAGCGGGTTGCCATCGGCCTTGGTCACCGTGCCGGCGGAAATGGCCTTGTTGAGGGCTTCCAGGCCCTTGCCATCCAGCAGGGACAGGGGCTGGCGGGTGTCCGGCGACACCAGCAGGTCGAGCAGCTTGCGATCCATGGTTCTTCGTCTTGCGTGGAAGATGGCTAGAATACGTCTTTAAGGCAGGTGACGGCCAATGACCCCCAACCCGATCGCGCCGCTTGTCGGCATCGTCATGGGTTCCCGTTCCGACTGGGAAACCATGCAGCACGCCGCCCAGAAGCTTGAAGCCCTGGGTGTTCCGTTCGAAGTGAAGGTGGTGTCCGCGCATCGGACGCCGGATGTGTTGTTCAGTTACGCCGAGCAGGCGGGCCCGCGTGGCCTGCGCGCGATCATCGCCGGTGCCGGCGGGGCCGCGCACCTGCCGGGCATGATCGCGGCCAAGACCGCCGTGCCGGTGCTGGGCGTGCCGGTGCAGTCCAAGGCCCTCAACGGAATGGATTCACTGCTGTCGATCGTGCAGATGCCGGCCGGCATCCCGGTCGCCACCTTCGCCATCGGCAACGCCGGCGCCTCCAACGCCGCGCTGTTCGCGGCGGCGATGCTGGCCAGCGACCAGCCGGCGATCGGCCAGGCGCTGGACGCCTTCCGTGCACGCCAGACCGAAGACGTGATGGCTCACGACGATCCGCGCCAATGAGCCTGACCGTCGGCATCCTGGGCGGCGGCCAGCTCGCCCGCATGATGGTCCTGGCCGGTGCGCCGCTGGGGCTGCGCTTCGAACTGTATGACCCGGCGGCCGACGCGTGCAGCGGCCCGCTGGCGCCGCTTACCGTGGGCGCCTTCGATGACCGCCAGGCCCTGGCGGACTTCGCTGCCAAGGTCGATGTGGTCACCTTCGATTTCGAGAATGTGCCGGCCGACAGTGCACGGTTCCTGGCCGACCGCGTGCCGGTCTATCCGCCGCCGGCCGCGCTGGCGGTGGCCCAGGACCGGTTGAGCGAGAAGACCCTGTTCCAGCAGCTGGGTATTCCGCTGCCGGCCTTCGCCGACATCCGTAACCGCGACGAGCTCGCGGCGAAGGCGGCTGAGTTCGGCCTGCCGTGCATCCTCAAGACCCGCCGCCTCGGCTACGACGGCAAGGGTCAGTTCCGCCTGCGCAGCGAAGCCGACATCGACGCCGCATGGGATGCGCTGGGTGCCCAGGTGGAGCGCACCGGACTGATCCTGGAAGGCTTCGTGGCCTTCCAGCGCGAGGTCAGCGTGGTGGCCGTGCGTGGCCGCGATGGCAGCTTCGAAGCGTGGCCGGTCACCGGCAACTGGCATGTCGACGGCGTGCTGTCGGCCAGCGTGGCACCGGCGGTGCTGTCCGACGCCGAGCAGCAGGCAGCGATCGGCTATGCGCGCCGTGTCGCCGAACACCTGCAGTACGTCGGCGTGTTCGCGCTGGAACTGTTCTGCCGTGATGGTGAGCTGCTGGCCAACGAGATGGCGCCGCGCGTGCACAACTCCGGCCACTGGACCATCGAAGGCAGCGAGACCTCGCAGTTCGAGAACCACCTGCGTGCCGTGCTGGGCCTGCCACTGGGCAGCACCCGCATGCTCGGCCACGCCTGCATGCTGAACTGGCTGGGCGAGATGCCCGATCCGTTGCCGGTGCTGGCCCAGGCCGGCGGCCACTGGCATGACTACGGCAAGCTGCCGCGTGAGGGCCGCAAGGTCGGCCATGCCACCCTGCGCGACGACGAGGCCGATGCGCTGGCCGATGCGCTGGACCAGGTCGGGCTGGAGCTGGACCGCCAGGCCCAGGTGGCGCCGGCAGTGCACGCGCTGCGCAACCGCTGAGCCCGGGCGTGCCGGCCAATGGCCGGCACAACCCTGCATGCCTGCAACGGTGTGGCGCGCCGGTGCAGGCATCGGCGCACCATTGCCGGTGGTAGCGTGGAGCTCCTTTCACAGGAGTCACGACCATGCTCGACTGGAATGCCTACCGCAAGGAACTGAAGGGCCGCATCGGCGAGATCGGCAAGCTCTCGCCGGACACGGTCAAGGGCTACGCCACCCTGGCCAATGCCGGTGCCCAGACCAACCATCTGGATGCCAAGACCCGTGAGCTGATCGCATTGGCGGTGGCGGTGACCACCCGCTGCGACGGCTGCATCACCGTGCACGTGGACGCTGCGCTGAAGCATGGCGCCAGCCGCGAGGAAATCGCCGAAGCACTGGGCGTGGCGGTGTCGCTCAACGCCGGCGCGGCGCTGGTGTATTCGGCACGGGTGATGGACGCGGTGGCCGCGCACGAAAACGCGTGAAGCCACGCTCTGTTTCCCGGTAGTGCCGGCCGCTGGCCGGCAATTCCTGCATCTTTGTATGCCCAGTGGGATGCCGGCCAGCGACCGGCACTACCCCGGGGCCGAGCCGCTGCCTCAGCGCAGCTGGCTCTCGGCGAAATCCCAGTTGACCATCTGCCAGAAGGCATCCAGGTAACGCGCGCGATCATTCTGGTAGTCGGTGTAGTAGGCGTGCTCCCAGACATCGCAGCACAGCAGCGGGGTGCTTTCGCCGGTCAGTGGCGTGCCGGCGTTGCGGGTGGCCTGGATGCCCAGCTGGCCACCGGGGTGCTGCACCAGCCACACCCAGCCCGAGCCGAACAGGCCCAGCGCAGTGCGGTTGAATTCCTCGCGCAGGCGCTGCGCGTCACCGAACTGGCGCTTGACCAGCTCGCCCAGCCGGCCCTGCGGCTCGCCGCCGCCGCGCGGGCGCAGGCACTGCCAGTAGAACCCGTGGTTCCAGGCCTGGGCGGCCGCATCGAACAGCGTGCCCTGGGCATGGCGCACGATCTCTTCCAGTGACGCCTCCTCCCACTCGGTGCCGAGAGTGCCGGCGTTGACCGCGTCGACGTAGGCGCGGTGGTGGCGGCCGTGATGCAACTCAACGGTCTGCGCGGACAGGTGGGGCTGCAGGGAGCCGGGGAGGTAGGGCAGGGCAGGCAATTCGACGGGCATGGACAGGTTCGTGGCCAGGGGGACGGCGGCAGCCTGTTCCATCCGCTTACAATGGCGGCTACCGTGGGCAGTCTAGCCGACCATCACGGTCGGTTTGTCCGGCGAAGCAAGGAGTGTGGTTGTGGCGGTAATGCAGCAAATCCAGGCCGAGGTCGATCGTTACCCGCTCGTGCTGTTCATGAAGGGCACCCCGCAATACCCGATGTGCGGCTTTTCCAGTCGCGCCGTGCAGGCGTTGATGGCAGCCGGCGCCGTCACCCTGCGCACAGTCAACGTGCTCGAAGAGCCGGAGATCCGCGCCAACCTGCCGCGCTTTTCCAATCTGCCGACCTTCCCGCAGCTGTTCATCAACGGTGAGTTGATCGGCGGCTGCGACATCGTCATGGAACTGTTTGAATCCGGCGAGCTCAAGCGCATCGTCGAAGAGGCGACCCAGGGATGAGTGCCTGGCCGTCGACGTCACCGACTGACGGGGCGATTGATGGCCGTCCGTTGCAGGATCGCGTCGTACTGGTCGCCGGCGCCGGGGGCGGGCTGGGCAGTGCCGCGGCGGTCGCCGCAGCGGCAGCCGGGGCCACCGTGGTACTGCTGGGACGCAAGCCGCGCCGGCTGGACCGGGTCTATGCCCAGGTCCAGGCGGTCGGTCCGGAACCTCTTCTGTACCCGCTGGACCTGGAAGGCGCCGGCCCCGATGACTATGCCGAACTGGCCCAGGCCCTGCAGCGCGAGCTGGGGCGGCTGGATGGACTACTGGTCTGCGCCGCGCATTTCCCCGGGCTGACTCCGTTTGAACTGGCTGACCCGGCCAGTTTCGCCCGCGCGGTCCATGTCACCCTGACGGCCCCGGCCTGGCTGGCCCAGGCCTGCCTGCCGCTGCTGCGGCAGCGCGAGGATGCCGCCCTGGTGTTCGCGGTCGATGCCCCCGACCGGGTGGGGCAGGCCTATTGGGGCGGGTACGGCGTGGCCCAGCACGGCCTGCGTGGCCTGATCGCCAGCCTGCACGATGAACTGGGCCGCAGTCCCGTCCGGGTCAGCGGCCTGTACCCCGGCCCCCTGCGCACGGCGCTGCGGGCACGTGCCTATTCCATCGACCAGGACCCGGCTGCGCAAGGCCCGGAAGCCGCGGCGGCCGCGGCGGTGACCCTGCTGTCCGCCGCTGGGAGCACCTGGCGCGGGCAGATTCTCGACGCCAGTGGGATGCCCCGGGAAAAGTGAGTCCCGTGGAAAGGCGGAGTGAAGAACCCGTCACGATTGCGTTGCGAACCGGTGCCGTTTGTCGCACAACCGTCACATTGATGGCGTAGCGTGTTAATCTAGTGTTAACCGTTAGGGCTGCCTTCAGCCGAGCGGTAGGGAACCCCAGATAACTCTCCGATCAGCCACCCGCAGGGCTGCTTGGATGCGCTTTTTTTCCGCCATCGCCAACTCGCATCGAGGCTACCGAAAAATGACCCACCCACTCCGGATGTCCAAGCTCACCCTTGGTCTCGTGGCTGCACTTGCTGCCGCTCCCGCCTTCGCCCAGAGCACCTCTGCCGGTGTCGGCGGCCAGGTCGTGTCCCGCAGCGGCCAGCCCGTTGCCGGCGCTGAAGTCACCATCACCCACACCGAGTCGGGCACCGTTTCGCGCGCGACCACCGATGCGGCCGGCCGCTACAATGCGCGCGGCCTGCGCGTGGGCGGTCCGTACTCGATCACCATCACCAAGCCGGGTGAAGGTACCAAGACCGAAGATGGCGTCTACCTGGGCGTGAACCAGACCGGCACAATCAATGCCACCCTGGCCGGCGACCTCGCCGCGACCAACCTGGACACCGTGCAGGTCACCGCTGTCGGCGGTGGCTCGGAAGTGTTCAGCGCCACCAAGATGGGCTCGGGCACCAACATCAGCCAGCAGCAGATCGAAGTTGCGCCGTCCGTCGGCGGCAACATCCAGGATCTGATGCGCCTGGATCCGCGCGTCACCTTCATCGATCGCGCCTCGGGCTCGATCTCGGCCGGCGGCCAGAACCCGCGCTTCAACTCGATCAACATCGACGGCGTCTCGGCCAGCGACACCTTCGGCCTGGAAGGCAATAACATGCCGACCCGCCGCCAGCCGGTCGCGATGGAAGCGATCGAAGCACTGGACATCAACCTGTCCAACTACGATGTCAGCATCGCCGCTGCCGCCGGTGCCACCGTCAACGCGGTGACCAAGTCGGGTACCAATGAATTCCACGGTTCGGTGTACGGCACCTACCGTGATGGCGACTGGTTCGGCGACAACCCGGAAGGCCAGCCGTTCAAGGGCTTCACCAAGGAAGAAACCTACGGCATGACCCTGGGCGGCCCGATCGTCAAGGACAAGCTGTTCTTCTTCGCCAACTACGAAAAGTTCAAGCAGGCCGCCCCGGGCGCCGACCTGAGCGGCACCGCGCTGGGCAAAGCCAATCCGCAGTTCACCCTGGCTGACGTGACCCGCGCGCAGCAGATCGCGCAGAGCTATGGCATCAACGCCGGTGGCCTGGAAAGCAACGGCGACACGGAGATGGAAGAGTACGCGCTGAAGCTGGACTGGAACATCAGCGAGAACCATCGCGCCAACATCCGTTACAGCAAGATCGACCAGAGCAAGCTGCGCATCAACGGCATGGCCACCAGCTCGGCCTCGTTGAGCTCGTACTGGTACCAGCATGACAAGACCAACGAGAGCTACGTCGCCCAGCTGTTCAGCGACTGGACCCCGAACTTCTCGACCGAATTGAAGGCGTCGTACCGCGAGTACTCGGCGATCCGCAACGTGTCCACCGACGCGCCGAGCATCCGCATCTTCTTCGGCGGCAACGAGGCTGCGCCGACGGGCGACTCGCTGTACCTGGGTACCGAAGTCAACTCCCAGGACAACATCCTCGAGACCAAGGCATGGAACTACTACGCCGCCGCCACCTGGACCCTGGGTGACCACGACGTCAAGTTCGGTGCCTCGTACGACACCAACGACATCTACAACTACTTCGGCGCCAACTCGTGGGGTGCCTACACCTTCTACGGCCTGGACAACTTCGCCGCTGGCCGCTGGAGCAGCTACAACTACAACCCGGAGCGCACCCCGGGCTCGATTCCGGCTGACTACAAGTACAGCAACCTGGCCCTGTTCGTGCAGGACACCTGGTATGTCAACAACAACCTGACCCTGACCCTGGGTGTGCGTGCCGACCGTGCCGACACCAGCCCGGCCCCGACCTACAACGCTGCAGCCTCGACCTTCTTCGGTCGCGACAACAGCGAGGTGCTGAGCAACAAGTTCCTGATCCAGCCGCGCGTCGGTTTCAACTACACCTTCGACAGCGAGCGTCCGACCCAGCTGCGCGGTGGCGTGGGCCTGTTCCAGGGTGATGCGCCGCAGGTGTGGCTGAGCAACAGCTACTCGGCCACCGGCTTCAACAATTCGGTGTACGCCTACACTGCCTACGATCCCACGCTGCGGTTCAGCCCGAACAAGGACGGCCAGCCGGTCCCGACCACCCCAGGCTCGAACCGTCAGAACGTCAACTTCGTCGGCAGCGACTTCAAGATGCCGTCGGTGTACAAGGCCAACCTGGCCTTCGACCATGAAACGCCGTGGTACGGCATCGTGGCTTCGGCCGAGCTGCTGGTCACCAAGGTCAAGGATGCCCTGTACTACAGGAACCTGAACTTGGGCCCGGTGCAGCAGTTGGGTCCGGACGGTCGTGAGCTCTATTACGCTGCGTCGCGCAACGGCAACCTGTGGACCAATAACGATGCCCGCTTCGGGCGGAACCGCAACTACGACGCCGTCTACGAAATCGCCAACACCGACAAGGGCCGCACCTCGCAGTTCACCGTGTCGCTGAGCAAGCCGTGGTCGGACGCCAGTGACTGGTCCTGGAACATCGGTTACACCTACACCGACGCTACCGAAGTGGGTTCGCTGACCAGCTCCACCGCAAGCTCGGGTTGGAACTACCAGTACGCCTTCAACGCCAACAGCGAAACCGAGAACACCTCGCGCTACCAGATCCGTGACCGCCTGTCGGGCTCGCTGAACTGGAAGCACAAGTTCTTCGGCGACTACGAAACCAAGGTCGGTCTGGTGTATGAGGGCCGCAGCGGCCGTCCGTACAGCTACGTGTACGTGAACGATGCCAACGGCGACGGCCGCTCCGCGAACGACCTGTTCTACGTGCCGAACCCGGGCGAGGTTCTGTTCGGCAATCTGGTGGGCAGCAACTTCACCCCGGATGCGGCAATGGAGAAGTCGTTCTACGAATGGCTGGCGGCCAACCCGCAGCTGGCCAAGTACGCAGGTGGCTACGCTCCGGCGAACCAGTTCCGTACCGGCTGGATCAACACCTTCGATATCCGTATCAGCCAGCAGCTGCCGGGCTTCATGAAGGGTCACAAGTCGGAAGTGTGGCTGGACATCCAGAACGTCGGCAACATGCTCAACAAGAAGTGGGGCAACATCTACGACTACGGCTTCTTCGCCGATGCGCGTGTGGCTACCCTGCAGGGCATGAAGGACGGCAAGTACGTCTACAACTTCCGCGGTGCTGACCTGCCGACGGTGGCCAACAACGACGCAGACGGCTTCGATGTCGGTGTCTCGCAGTGGTCGCTGCAGCTGGGCTTCCGCTACCAGTTCTGACGCACTGACGTGGCGTTGCTGTAAACAGGAAACGGCCGGGGAAACCCGGCCGTTTTCCGTTCAGGCGAAAGTCCTTGCAGGGCGTGGGGCAACGGCGTAGCATCCAGAAATGTGCGCGGTGCCAACGCCGCCGATGCGGTCCCGGAAAGGCGGACGCGGGCAGCACTCATCCAACGGTCGGGCTTCCCGGCCGTTTTGCTTTTTAAGGGGGCGGCAGTACAGTCGGAAACCTTGAAGGAAGCGATAAATTGGATATGACCACGAACGAAAAATCGGCCCGTGCACTGCCGGTGCAGGATGCGCGGATCTACCCGCGCGGTGGGCTGGATGTGCTGTCGCGGGCCGAGGTGGCCCGCCTGCGCGATGCCTCCGCCGGCGGCATGCACGAGCTGCTGCGCCGCTGCGCGCTGGCCGTGCTGACCAGCGGCAGCGCCTCGGACGATCCGCGCGCCGCGCGCGATCTCTACCCTGATTTCGACATCCAGGTGGCGCAGCAGGATCGCGGCGTGCGGATCGATCTGGTCAACGCGCCGGCGATGGCCTTCGTCGACGGCGAGATCATCCGCGGCGTCGCCGAACTGCTGTTCGCCGTGGTGCGTGACCTGGCCTACATGGCCATCGAGATGGGCCCGGCCTACGCGGCCGAGCTGGAATCGTCCGAGGGCATCACCAATGCGGTGTTCGGCCTGCTGCGCAACGCGCGCATCCTCAACCCGGGCGACCCGAACCTGGTGGTGTGCTGGGGCGGACACTCGATCTCGCGCGACGAATACCTGTACACCAAGCAGGTGGGCTATGAGCTGGGCCTGCGCGGCTTGGACATCTGCACCGGTTGCGGCCCCGGTGCGATGAAGGGCCCGATGAAGGGTGCCACCATCGCCCATGCCAAGCAGCGCCGTACCGTGACGCGTTACATCGGCCTGACCGAGCCGGGCATCATCGCCGCCGAGTCGCCGAACCCGATCGTCAACCACCTGGTGATCATGCCGGACATCGAGAAGCGCCTTGAGGCCTTCGTCCGCATCGGCCACGGCATCATCGTGTTCGCCGGTGGCGTCGGCACCGCCGAAGAGATCCTGTACCTGCTCGGCATCCTGCTGCGCGAGGAGAACAGGGACCTGCCGTTCCCGCTGATCCTGACCGGCCCGACGGTAGCGGCGCCGTACTTCGAGCAGATCGATCGCTTCATCCGCCTGACCCTGGGCGATGCGGCGGCCGAGCGCTACGAGATCATCATCGGCGACCCGGTCGCGGTTGCGAAGAAGATGGCCAGCGGCATCAAGCGCGTGCGCGAGCACCGCCTGGCGCAGAAGGACTCGTTCTTCTTCAACTGGTCGATCGAGATTCCGTGGGAGTACCAGCAGCCCTTCGTACCCACCCACGAAGCGATGGCAGCGCTGGACCTGCACCACGGGCGTGCCCCGCACGCGCTGGCGGCCGACCTGCGCCGCGCGTTCTCGGGCATCGTCGCCGGCAACGTGAAGGAAGACGGCATGCGCCGCATCGAGCAGTTCGGGCCGTTCCAGATCCACGGCGACCCGGACATGATGCAGGCGCTGGATGCGCTGCTGCGCGCCTTCGTCGAGCAGCGCCGGATGAAGATCTCCGGCGAATACCAGCCCTGCTACCAGGTGCTGGCCTGAACCCGGGCCGGCGCGATGGGGATCGCGCCGGCACTGGCAGGGGAGGGCGGGTCGTCAAGCCTTTGACGCCCGTCGCCCCGGATTGACCGTTCATCCTGCCGCCGCTTGCCGGTGGCGGGGCGATGGCCCATCGTGGCCACCAACACGCTGGGGAGCGTCCAATGTCTTTGCGCCGGCAAAACGGCTTCACGCTGGTTGAACTGATGGTCACCATCGCCGTGGTGGCGATCCTGGCTGCGATCGCCTTTCCAAGTTTCCAGAGCACGATCCGTTCGAGCCGGGTGAGCTCGACCAACAACGAGGTCCTGGGCCTGCTCAGTCTTGCCCGCAGCGAGGCGATCCGCAGCAACCGCGGTGGCGGCGTCTGTGGAAGCAGCGACGGTGCCAGCTGTGATGGTGCCTGGTCGGGCGGCATGCTGGCCTTTGCCGATGCCAATGGCGACGGTGCGCTGTCGGCAGGTGAAACCGTCCTGCGCTTCGTCAGTGGCAATCCCAAGCTGAAGATCACTGGGCCGGCCACGGAGATCGCCTTCGACGGGCGCGGCCGTCGCCGCGCCAGCGCCGAGCAGGATGTACGGCTGGAGCCGGACGTCTGCAGCAAGGGCGCACTGCACAAGCGCACACTGACGGTGAACGCCTCCGGGCAGATCCGCAGCACTAAGGAAGCCTGTCCATGACCACCCGTACCTTCCGCGCGCGCCAGGCCGGGGGCTTCACCCTGCTGGAAGTACTGATCGCCATCATCGTGTTGGCGTTCGGCCTGCTGGGTTTTGCTCTCTTGCAGACCATGAATGTCCGCTTCGTGCAGAGCGCCAATTATCGAACCCAGGCCACCAACCTTGCGTACGACCTGACCGAGCAGATGCGCAGCAACCGCTTCCAGGCGGCCTGGTACACCGGCGCGTCGTTCGCGGCAGGCAGCGAGACCGCCGCCACCGCGTGCACCAGCGATACCGGCGACGTCTCCATTGAAAAGAAGATCGCGCGCTGGCAATGCCAGGTGGTGAAGGCGCTGGGCGACGATGCAGGCGCCGATGTCACCTTCAATGGCGGCGTGGTCAATGTGGCCATCACCTGGGGCGACCAGCGCTGGGATCCGGATGACCCGGACAAGGCCACCACCTTTGCATTGGCTACGGAGCTTTGAGCATGCGCCTGAACCGACGTGCCACCATGGCCGGCCTGTCGCTGGTGGAACTGATGATCGCCCTGGTAATCAGCCTGGTGCTGATGCTGGGGGTGGTGCAGGTCTTCATGGCCTCGCAGGCTGCCTCGCGCCTGTCCGAGGGGGCCTCGCGCGTGCAGGAGAACGCCCGTTTCGCGCTGGATTTCCTTGAGCGCGACATCCGCATGGCCGGGCACATGGGCTGCGTGAACGACCAGGCCCACGTGGTGAAGAACCAGGGCGATCCGGTATCGCATCTGGGTGCATCCTCGGGCGATGGCAGCCCGCTTGATTTCAGCGTTTCCATCCAGGGCTTCGATGCACCGGGAACCGCACCGGGCGGGAGGCTCGCACTCGGGGCGACATGGTCCGCACCGTCAGCGCTGCCGGCAGCGATCACCCGGCTCAGCCCTGCGCCGGCAGGCGGAAGCGATGTGCTGGTGCTGCGCTACCTGGCCCCTGAGGGGGTGCCGGTGACCGGCATTTCGTCCAGTGGCGGCAATGCGCTGCTGGACATGGACAGCACCCGGGTGGCCAGGCTCACTTCGGGGGGCGTGGCGGCACCGACCTTGTTCGGCATCGCCGACTGTGCCCATGCGGACATCTTCGCCGGTACGTTAAGTGCGGCACGTGTGACCGCGCCCTCGCTGGACCTGTCGCGCTATGCAGCGCAGCCGACCGGGCAGACGATGCTCTATCGCGCCGAGTCGATGGTCTATTACGTCGGCATCAATCCGGAGACCGGTCAGCCGGGCCTACGCCGTGCGCGCGCCAACAGTGCTGGCGCCTATGCGGTCAATGAAGAACTCGTGGAAGGCATCGAAAGCCTGCAGCTGCTGTATGGCCTGGACAGTACCGCCAACATCAGCCTGGGCACGCCGCCGGCCGGCAACATCACCCGCCTGGCCGCCGCGACTGGCGTCAGCAGCAACGCTAACGCTGCCGGTGCCGCGCAGTGGCTGCGGGTGGGGCAGGTGCAGGTGGGGCTGCTGGCACGCAGCCCGACGCCGTCGTCTTCGAGCACGCCGGCCAACCCGCTGTCGGTACTCGGCGTGGGCTTTGCCAGCAGTGACAGGCCTGACGGCCGCTACCGCTCCAGCTATGAAGTCTCGATTGCACTGCGCAATCGCCTGTTCGGGAACTGATCATGACGACCTTCTCACGTTCGTTCAGGCCCGCCTCCGCTCGCGCCCAGCGCGGCGCCGTGCTCTATGTCGCGTTGATCATGCTCATCCTGCTGGCGCTGCTCGGCATTGCGGGCATGCAGGTGGCCGGCATGCAGGAGAAAATGGCAGCGAACTACCGCGCCGCCAACCGGGCCTTCCAGAACTCGGAGGGCGTGGTGCGTGCGGCCGAACGCTCGGTGGAGAAAATCGCCAACCGTCAGGATGTGGGGAACGACAGCCTGGTGCAGTCCAGCACTCTGTCGCGGGTCTGCGATGACGGCTTCGATCCGGCCATCTGGGCTGAAAGCCACCGCAACCAGATGCGTCCTGCGGTCAATGTCCGCCAGATTGACAGCTGTGTGATGGGCGAATCGTCGCTCGACATGGGCCGTCCGCTGGAAGACGTCACGCCGATCTACCAGATCACCGGCTTCGCGACCGACGACGCCGATGCGAGCTCGTCGTCGGTTGTCATCGATACCGTATTCAAACTCTGAGGACGCAGGCCATGGCTTCGCGCAAATTCCGTTTCATGGCCGCAGGCGGCGCCGCACTGGCGCTCGGGGGGGGCTATGTCATCTACAGCCTGATGGCGGCCCAGGCCCAGGGCACGCTGGCGCAGGCGCCGCTGAACATCCAGGTGCAGACGCCGCCGGCCTTCCTGATGGCGCTGGATGATTCCGGCTCGATGCTGTGGGAAACGTTGAACAACACGCGCGATGGCGTGTACCGCTGGGATGGCAGTGGCTTCTACAACCAGGGTGCCGTCAACGGCTACGATGGGTCTGGGCAGCGCTACCTGTACGTCTTCCCCAGCTATGGACGCGACGACCAGGTAGCCATCCCGCCGCTCGACAGCTTCGGTTTCGCCCGATCGCCGGACGTCAACCCGTCCTACTACGACCCGCGTGAGATCTATCCTGGCTGGAAGACCGGCTTGTCCGATACAGCCCTTGCCAACTATCTGGACATCAGGGCGTCCAGCGCGCCGCTGGACCCGCGTCCGGGCAATGCACCGAACAAGATCGCCGGCGCGCTGGACCTGACTGTGGACTCGCTGTTGACCAGCATGGACACCGGCGGGCGGACCGGCGCGAACTGGCGCTTCCGCTTCCGTTCCGGCATGACGCTGCCGGTCGGAACCCGTATTGAGCGTGGGCGATGCAACCTGAGCGGTGGGGCTGTCCGGCAGGAAGGCTCGTTCGACAACGTGACGCGCCAGACTACCATCAGCAGCTCAAGCTGCGATGCTGCCGTCGCCTTCTATCCGGCTACGTTCTTCCTGGCAGATCCGTCCACGCTGCCGGCGGAATATGGGTACACCGCGGCTCCTGTTGCCGTTGCAAATCCTCCGGGCGGCCGTCCGGGTACGTTGTACAAGTACGAAATCAAGCTTGCGAACTTCGGCAACAATCAAGCGAAGTACAACGCTGCCATGCAGAGCTTCGCCAACTGGTTCAGCCTGTACCGGACGCGACGCGAAGCGCTGATCGGTGCGGCCACGAATGCGCTGTACGACACTACCAATCTGCGCGTGGGCTGGTTCCGTATCAATGGCCGCCGCGCGGTGACCATGTTCAACATGACCAACGAGCCGGAGAAGCAGCAGCTGCTCAGCCAGATCATCGGCGAAATGCGGGCCAGCAGCAGTACGCCCAATCGTTCCGCCGCACAGTACCTTGGCGAACAATTCCAGCGCACGGATCAGAACGCGCCGGTACTCCTGTCATGCCAGAAGAACGCGGGCATGCTGTTCACCGATGGCTATATCAATGAGTCCGGCAACACGACGCTGATGAAGGATCTCGTAGCGCCGTACTACAACAGTTCTCTCGTGCCGGGCAAGGAGACCAATTCCGTGCCGGTGCCGGCCGAGTGCAAGGGGCCGAATCCAAATCCGTCGCTGGATTGCAAGACCCACCTGCACATGAATTTCTACGGCGTGACGCTGGGCACGCAGGGCAAGGAGTTCGGCGTCCGGTACCTGCCGGATCCGCTGCGCCCGTGGGTGCTCAGCCCCGACCCGTACGTCGTCAAGCCCAACTTCCCGACGACGACGCAGGACCTCAAGCCTGAGGCCGTTGATGAGCTGTGGAACGCGGTCTATGACACCCGCGGTGAAATGGTCAACGCTACGCGCCCGGCCGAAATCACTGCAGCCATGCGCCGCATCATCAGCAACGTCGCCCAGGGCGCCACGCCGTCCGGCTCGCGTTCGCTGACCGGCGCACGCATCGGCGTCGGCTCGTTGTCGGTGGAGCCGTTCTACGAGGCCACCAACAACGGCACCGACTGGTACAGCAAGTTGCGCGCCTTCAAGCTGAGCGTCGAGCCGTCCACCCGCAAGATCGTTTCGGAAGAGGCCTGGGAAGCATCTGCGAAGATGCCGGCGCCTGCATCACGCCGCATCCGGTTCTGGCGCAACGGCGCGCTGGAAGACTTCACCGGCAGCAATGTCAGCCTGGCCAATCTGTGCACCAAGTCGTCGACGCTGTATCCGGGCATCCTGATCTGCAGCGCGTCCGAGCTGGCCGGCCTGACAACGGATTCCACCACGGCCGTGGCCTACCTGCGTGGTGAAACCTCCGGCGAGAAGCGCAACGGCGGCAAGCTGCGTGATCGCAGCACGGTACTGGGCGACATCATCACCTCCACCCCGGTGCTGAGTTCGCCTCTGGATGACTATGGGTTTGGCCGCCTCCCGGGCACGATGGGCAGCAGTTACGCCGCCTACATGACCACCAAGCGCAATGGTCGCCGCTACATGGTCTACGCCGGCGCCAACGACGGCATGTTGCATGCCTTCGATGGTGGCATGGGCGCCGACGGCCAGATGGACGCCGACGGTGGCAAGGAGCGGTTCGCCTACATTCCCTCGACCGCGTTGGGCCACATGGGCAACCTGTTGCTGCCCAACGACCCGACCAACCAGAACGCCCAGCGTTTCCAGCACCGTTACTACGTCGATGGCCCGGTGACGATCAGCGACACCTACGGCAGCAACGGGTGGACCACGTCACTGGTGGGCACGGCCGGTGCCGGCGGCCGCAGCGTGTTCGCGCTGGATGTGTCCGATCCGGGCAACTTCGGCGCCACCGGCTCCCTGCTGTGGGAGATCAGTGACCTCGATGCTTCGCTTGACGATGCTGTGCGCGCCAACATCGGCCATGTGCTGGGCAAGCCGGTGATCGTGCCGGTGAAGAATGCCGACGGTTCGATGGGCTTCAAGGCGATCTTCGGCAACGGCTACGAGAGCAGGAGTGGCAAGGCGGTACTGTTCGTGGTTGACATGGTGGCAGGCCGCACGCCGACCATCCGCATGATCGAGGCGATCGAGTCGGGTACCAACCTGCCGTCGGGCAGCAACGGGCTGGGCAACATCGTGGTGGTTGATCGCTGGGGCGGAACCGGGCAGAACGCGCAGGTGCGCGATGGCCTGGCCGATACGGTCTATGGCGCCGACAAGCGTGGCGTTATCTGGAAGTTCGACCTGCGCGGGACCACCGCGCCAACCGTACCGTTGTTCACCACCGATACCCATGTCGATCCCGCCGACCGCCGGACCTACCGTCAGCCGATCACCGGTGGCATGACGGTGACCACCGGACCGTCCGGTGGCGTGATGCTGATCTTCGGCACCGGCAGCTTCTCCTACTACGGTGACGAGAGCGATACGGCGGTGCAGGCGTTGTACGGTATCAACGACACCGCAGCGGGCCAGCCGACGACGACGCTGACCTCGGCAAACCTGAGCTCGTATACGGCCGAGATCGGTTCCGGCGTGCGGACATTGCGTGGCGGGACCGTGCCTACGGTCAGCCGCGGCTGGACCGTGGTGCTGGCCAACAAGGAGCGTGCGGTCGGTAATCCGAGGATCGTGTCCGGCGTGGTGTTCTTCCCGACCTATATTCCGTCCGACGCTCAGGGTTGCTCGGTGGACGGTGCGAACTGGTTGCTCGGCCTGCAGGCCAGCACCGGCCAGGCCGCGATGTCGCAGGTGCGCTTCGGAGCCCCCGACGGCCGATCGCCGGGGGCGGGTACGGCCGGCGTTGCTCTCAACACGGGCGGCAACGCGCCGGTGAGGGATGTGACGACGTCGGTGGTGCCGCGCCTGGCGCCGCCGGACAGCACTCCCGGCAACCCGCCGCCGCAGCCGCCCGGCGAGGCGTGCCTGATGCAGATCTCGGTGGCCGGTGCTGATCCGATGTACCTGCCGTACCCCTGCGGCCGTCAGTCCTGGAGGCAGATCCAGTGACCGGCGTCCATTCTTCCCCGGCAGCAGGAGCCCGTGCAATGCGCCAATCTTTCGCGGCGGGTCGTCTGGCCCGCGGTTTCACCCTGATCGAGCTGATGATTGTGGTCGCGGTCGTGGCAATCCTCGCCGCGATCGCGTACCCGAGCTACAGCGAACATGTGCGCAAGTCGCGCCGGGCCCAGGCCAAGGCCGACCTGGTCGAATATGCACAGTTGGCCGAGCGCTTCCATACGGTCAACAACACCTATGTCGGTTTCAAGTTCCCGGGCAATGCCGATTCGATCAACTCCCCGCGCGAGGGCGGCACGGCGGCCTACACTTTGTCCATGCAGACCGCGCAGTCGACATTCACCTTCACCGCCACCGCGGTCAACGCGCAGGCGAAGGACAAGTGTGGAAACTTGACGCTCAACCAGGCCAACGTGAAGACCGCCAAGACCACGCTGTCCGAGTGCTGGTGACACTGCTGGAAACAGACGACGCAAGCATGTGAACGGGAGTGTTGCACTCCCTGTTCGACGTGATTACAATGCGCCTCCCCGCCCGAATAGCTCAGCCGGTTAGAGCACTTGACTGTTAATCAGGGGGTCGTTGGTTCGAGTCCAACTTCGGGCGCCAGATGCTACACATCAAAGGCTTGTGGACTTCCGCAAGCCTTTTTTGTTGTCTGCTTGAGGGCGCAGGGCAACGTTCAGCAGGCTTGCCCGGCCCGCAGGGTGGACGAACGCGCCCGCCCACTGTTGCTGACGATGACCCGCGCGTGCTCGCGTCCCCGCACGCAGATTTGCAGTGTCAGGTTGCTGCCGGGGCTGCGGCCATCCGGCTGGAAATAGAGTTGCGGTCGCCCGCTGCTGCTGGCCGCACTGATCGTGACATCCGGGCGGCCGCCCTGATGCAGGACAATGGCATCGGCCGTGGATGGGGGCTGCCACGCGCCTGCGGCCCGGTAGGCAATCCAGCCCTGGCTCCAGTCGTCCCCGCAGCGCTGGCCGTCCGCGCTGGCGCAGAGGCCGATCAGTTCGCGACGCATGATGGCCTGGCTGCGTGCCGTTGCCAGGGCGGCCTGCAGGCTGAACCGGGTGGCTTCCGCGCGCTGGTGCAGCAGCAGCGCCTGCAGCGAGGGCCAGCCGGCGGCCAGCAGCACGGCCAGTACCGCCGTGACGACCAGGATTTCGATCAGGTGCATGCCGCGCGACGCGGCGCAACCGGAAGAGCGGGGAGGGCGCATGCATCCAGCCTCCGCGCCCGGCTGTGCGGCCGCCATCGGGAAACCCCGTAGCGTCCTGCCCGGCAGCCCCTCAGCCGGCCGTCACTCCTCGCCCCGTATACTCACCCTTCCCGGGAACTGGCAACACCATGAGCGACAGTTTTGAACTTGTCTCGCCGTATTCGCCGGCGGGCGACCAGCCCGATGCCATCGCGAAGCTGACCAGCAACTTCGAGGCCGGCATCGCCAAGCAGACCCTGCTGGGCGTGACCGGCTCGGGCAAGACCTACACCATCGCCAACGTCATCCAGAACATTCAGAAGCCGACGCTGATCATGGCGCCGAACAAGACGCTGGCGGCGCAGCTGTATGGCGAATTCAAGGCGTTCTTCCCGCACAACGCGGTGGAGTATTTCGTCAGCTATTACGACTACTACCAGCCCGAAGCCTACGTGCCGTCGTCGGACACCTTCATCGAGAAGGACAGTTCGATCAACGAACACATCGAGCAGATGCGGCTGGCTGCGACCAAGACCCTGCTGTCGCGCCCGGACGCGATCGTGGTGGCGACGGTGTCGGCGATCTATGGCCTGGGCGCGCCGGAAGACTATCTGTCGCTGCGCCTGATCCTGTCCAAGGGCGAGCGCATCGACCAGCGCGACCTGATCAACCACCTGACCCAGCTGCAGTACACGCGCAATGAGTACGAGCTGCAGCGCGGTACCTTCCGCGTGCGCGGCGAAGTGATCGACGTGTTCCCGGCCGAGTCGGACAGCGAAGCACTGCGCCTCGAACTGTTCGATGGCGAGGTCGAGAAGATCACCCTGTTCGACCCGCTGACCGGCGAGACGCTGCGCAACATGCAGCGCTTCACGGTCTACCCGAAGACGCACTATGCGACCACGCGCGAGCGGGTGCTGGCGGCGATCGAGACGATCAAGGTGGAGCTGAAGGAGCGGCTGGAGCAGCTGTACGCACAGAACAAGCTGGTGGAGGCACAGCGCCTGGCCCAGCGCACCCAGTTCGACCTGGAGATGATGGCCGAGGTCGGTTACTGCAACGGCATCGAGAACTACTCCCGGCACCTGACCGGCAAGAATGCCGGCGAGCCGCCACCGACCCTGTTCGACTACCTGCCGCCGGATGCGCTGCTGGTGATCGACGAATCGCATGTGACCATTCCGCAGATCGGCGCCATGTTCAAGGGTGACCGCTCGCGCAAGGAAACCCTGGTTGAGTTCGGTTTCCGCCTGCCGTCGGCGCTGGACAACCGCCCGCTGCGCTTCGAGGAATGGGAGGAGCGCTGCCCGCGCAGCATCTACGTGTCGGCCACGCCCGGGCCCTATGAACTGCGTGAAGCCGGTGACGAGATCACCGAACTGGTGGTGCGCCCGACCGGCCTGATCGACCCGGTGGTGGAGATCCGGCCGGTCGGTACCCAGGTCGACGACCTGATGAGCGAGGCCAACGCGCGCATCAAGGCGGGCGACCGCGTGCTGGTCACCACGCTGACCAAGCGCATGGCTGAAAACCTCACCGAGTACCTCACCGAACACGGTATCCGCGTGCGCTACCTGCACTCGGACGTGGATACGGTCGAGCGCGTGGAGATCATCCGCGACCTGCGCCTGGGCAAGTTCGACGTGCTGGTCGGCATCAACCTGCTGCGCGAAGGCCTGGACATGCCCGAGGTATCGCTGGTGGCGATCCTCGATGCCGACAAGGAAGGCTTCCTGCGCTCCACCGGCTCGCTGATCCAGACCATCGGCCGCGCCGCACGCAACGTGCGCGGCAAGGCGATCCTGTACGCCGACAAGATCACCCGCTCGATGCAGGCGGCGATCGATGAGACCGACCGGCGCCGTGCCAAGCAGGTCGAGTACAACGAAGAACATGGCATAGTGCCGCGCTCGGTGGCGCGCCCGATCGTCGATGTCCTCGAAGGCGCGCGTTCGGATGCCGCCGAGAAGGAAGCCAAGAAGGGTAAGGGCAAGGGCCGGGCGGGTGTGGCCGAAGAAGCGGCCGACTATCGTTCGCTGTCTCCGGCGCAGCTGGCGACCCGTCTCAAGGCGCTGGAACAGCAGATGTACCAGCACGCCAAGGACCTGGAATTCGAGGATGCCGCACGGGTGCGTGACCAGATCCGGCAGCTGAAGGAAGCCAGCCTGGGCTGAACGTGGCAGTGCAGCATCATCTTCACAAAAGTGTTGCGCTTCACGGCCCGCATCCGTAATATACGCGGCCTGCACCGACGCAATCGCGGAAATGCAGAAGCAAAACGGGCGGTTAGCTCAGCGGTAGAGCACTACCTTGACATGGTAGGGGTCACAGGTTCGAACCCTGTACCGCCCACCACGAAGTTCTCGGAAGAGGGCTGTCGTGAAATGCAAAGCCCGGCCCTGGCGCCGGGTTTTTACGTAACAAGGCCAGCCTTCGGGCGGCAAGAACACGATGGGCGGTTAGCTCAGCGGTAGAGCACTACCTTGACATGGTAGGGGTCACAGGTTCGAACCCTGTACCGCCCACCACCTGCTCCCGGCGTTGCCGGTGAAGTGGTGGAAACGATGAAAGCCGGCCCCGGGGCCGGCTTTTTTCGTTCCGGGGAGCCTGGCGTTCCCGCGAAGCTGCATCCGTGCCGGTTCAGTGGCATGAAATCAGTGGGTAATGCTGATCGAACGCTGGATGCGCCACTGGCCGTCGACGCGTTCCCACAGCTGCGCCACACCTACCCGGGCCAGCGCAGGATGAGGGCTGGCGCCAGTGTCGTCTGGCGATTGCTGGCTGCCCAGCCGCAGCACGCGGTCCTGGCGCAGGTGATAGAGCTGAAGGGGCTGCACTTCATGCATGGCCTGCCGATCCTCGGTGCGCAGGATCTGGCTGCGCAGGGCATCCTCGGTGGGCCCGCAGCCGTCGCCGAACAGGCTGGAGAACAGCAGGATCAGGGCAAGCATCGGCATGGCACGGTGCTCCAGCGGGAAAGTGCGTGCAGGCTGGCATGGTCGGCCGGGCACCGCAGCCGGCCTGCGACGAAGGCGGGGATTGGGCCGCCAAAGGCAGGCAGATGGCGATGAATCCGGGCTGCGCAGGCGTAGACTCGGCGCTGCTGCGCAACTGCGCCATTACTGCAAGGAACTGCCGCATGGGTGATCACGTCCCGGTGTCCAGGCCCAATCCGCTCCTGGAACACCTGTTCGGCGGCAACATGCTGGAAGGCACGTTCAAGGCAGTGATCTGGGTCGCAATCCTTAGCGCGCTGCTGGCGTGGACCACGCTGCGCTGAATGACGCTGCCGCGCCGGGCCTGCCGGGTTGCGGGTCCTGCTGACCCGATGACTCCCGCTGCCGCCGGTGCGGCGGCAGTGCCTGTGCGCGTGCCGTCAGGCGCTGAAGGCCTGGCGCAGGCTGCGCAGGGTGGCCTGGCGGTGTTCCCTGGCCGTTGGCTCGCCCATCTCCAGCTCCTGCAGGCGCAGTCCGACCAGGGTCATCGACAACGCATAGCCGTGTGCCGCGTCGGCAACGCGTGACAGGCCCACTGCACGGCGGGCCAGTGCATTCACATGTTCAAGGTCGGGCATCAGTCCCAGATAGGCGCGTTCTGCGCTGTCCAGGTCCGGTGCACGCAGGATCGCGTGGGCGTCTGCGGTGTGGGAGACGGAGGCCATGGGGGTCCTTGTCAGGGGCAGCGACAGCATCGTTCGGCCACGTTGCGGGTGATGGCTGCGCATGCTGAAGGGGCAACATTGTCAGAACATTGCGCCTGCAACCGCTGGCATGCATGGGCGCAAAACCATGGCCCCAGGCACTATGATCGGCAGCGTTTCCGGTAGACGAGTTCCTGATGCGCATCCTCCTGGTCGAAGACGATCCTGATCTGTCCCGCGCCCTGCAATCGGGCCTGGAGCGGCAGGGCGTGGTCGCCGACGTGGTCGGCAGCCTGGCCGAGGCCGCGCTCGCATTGCGCGAACCGGTGCACCAGCTGCTGCTGCTCGACCGCCAGCTGCCCGATGGTGATGGTGCTGGATTCGTCGCGTCGGCGCGTGCGCTGCGGCCGAATCTGGCGGTGATCATGCTGACCGCCAAGGGCACGCTGTCGGACAAGGTCGAAGGCCTGGACGTCGGTGCCGATGACTATCTGGTCAAGCCGGTGGCGATCGAGGAACTGATGGCACGCATCCGCGCCGTATCGCGCAGGCCTTCGGCGATGGTGACGCCGAGCCTGCGGCTGGGGCGGCTCGAGTTCGATTTCGAATCGCTGCAGGCACAGGTGGAGGGCCAGCCCCTGGCATTGCCACGTCGGCAGGTGCTGGTGCTGCAGGCGTTGGCGATGCGGCAGGGCCGCACGGTTACCCGCAGTGCCCTGGAGGCTGCAGTGTACGGGTTCGATGATGAGATCCAGTCCAATGCGCTCGATGCGCATATCTCCAAGCTGCGCAAAGCGCTGCAGCAGGCCGGGGCGGGGGTGGAGATCCACGTGATCCGCGGCGTCGGCTACCTGCTGGCGGAGGCCTGAGATGGCCCGTCCGATCCGTTCGATCACCCTTGGCCTGGCTTGGCGCCTGTTCCTGGCGCAGGCCTTCACCGTACTGTTCGCGGTAGTCGCGTTGATCCTGACCTGGGGTGACAAGGACTCCTGGGGCATGGACATGTTCGTTGCCGAGGCGGTGGCCAAGGCGGTGCACAGCGAAGGCGGCCGCCTGGTGCTGGACCAGGCGCGCTGGGACAAGCTCGATGCCAACGCCGGGGGAAATCTCTGGTTCGCCGCGGTGGATGACAAGGGCATGTGGCTCGAGCGCGGCACCATCCCAGCGATCCACGCGCCGATGCTGGCGCGGCTGCCGACCGTGGGCGCCACGGAACTGGGCTCGCTGGTACCCCCCTACCTGGACGTGGCGCGGGTGATGATCCGCAACGAGGACGGGCGCCGCATCACCGTGATGGTCGGTGGCGCGCCCAAGGGCGGGCTGCTGGATGGCGCGCTGATGGTGCTGCGCCTGATCGGCCTGTGGTTCTTCCTGCCATTGATCGTGGTCACCCTGCTGGTGATGCCGACCGTGATCCACCGTGCCATGCGCGGTGTGCGCCGTTCTGCGCAGCAGGCCAAGGAACTGGACATCGGCCAGCCCGGTGCGCGGCTGGATGCGCGGCTGGTGTCCACGGAAGTGGCGCCGCTGGTGGAAGCGTTCAACGATGCCATCGACAAGGTGCAGCAGGGCTACGCCGCGCGCGACAAGTTCCTCGCCGACGCGGCGCACGAGCTGCGCGTGCCGATCGCCGTGGTGCAGGCGCGCCTGGCGCAGCTGCCACAGGGTGAGCTGAAATCGCAGTTGCTGACCGACGTGGCGCGGCTGGGCAATGTTGCCGAGCACCTGCTCGATCTGCAGCGCCTTGACCGCAATGTCGGCGCATTGCAGCGGCTGGACCTGGCTCTGCTGGTGCGTGAGGCCGCCGCGGACCTGGCGCCGTTGGTGGTGGGCGCCGGCTATGGATTCGAAGTGGACGCGCCGGAATCGCCGGTGTGGATCCACGGCGACAGTCTGGCGCTGGGGCGGGTGATTGCCAACCTGGTGCACAACGCGATCGTGCATGGTGGTGGCCGTGGCACCATCTGCGTGCGGTTGGATACGCGTGGCTTGCTGGAAGTCAGCGATCAGGGCGCGGGCATTCCAGTGGGCGACCGCGAGGCGATCTTCGAGCCGTTCCATCGCCTGCGCGCGGCGGGCAGCGGCAGTGGCCTGGGCCTGCATCTGGTGAAGGAGATCGTGCAGCACCACGGTGGCTCGGTCAGTGTCGGTGAGGCTGCGGGAGGCGGCGCAAGCTTCCGGGTCAATTTCCATCGCGGCAGCGTCCGGCGCTGACGCGTTTGCGGGGCAAGTCCCGATAGGCAACCTGCCGCCGGTAGCGGCAGGCTGGACCCATGGCTGTCGAGCGTTCCCCGTCTCCCTTGCTGGGCAGTGGCGCCGCTGCGGCGCTGACACTGGGGGCGCTGGCCTGCGTGCAGCTGCCACAGCTGCCGCCGCTGTGGGGCTGCATGGTGATGATCGTGCTTGGCATGGCAGGGTGGGGCCTGCGTTGGCGGGGGCGCCTGCCCGCGGTCGTACTGCTGGGCGCCGGATGGACGGCGATGCACGGGCACTGGGCAATGCAGGAACAGCTGCCGCCAGGCCAGCCAGCACGGGATGTGGTGGTCAGTGGACGGGTCATCGATCTGCCGGACCATGGGGCCGCGCACACCCGCTTCCTGCTGCAGGTCAGCGAGAGCAGCGAACTGCCATCGCTGCGCGGCAAGCGCCTGCAGGTCATCTGGAATAACGCCTGGCGTGCCGTTGATGGCACCGACGCCGGGCGTGGGCGCCATCGGGTCCTGGCCGGCGCGCAGTGGCATCTGGCCCTGCGCGTGCGGGCGCCGCGTTCGCGGATCAATCCCGGTGGTTTCGACGGTGAACGCCATGCGCTGCTGCGCGGCGTGTCCGGCAACGGCACGGTGCGGGCGCCGGCCAGCGCGCGTGAGCTTCAGGCCGCACATGGCCTGCCGGCATGGCGTGAACGCACCAGCGCCGCCATCGCCGCGCAGGTGGCCCATCCAGCTGCGCGCTTCGTGCAGGCGCTCGCCCTGGGCGATACGCGTGGCCTGTCCGACGCCGATTGGGACCAGTTGCGGGCGCTGGGCCTGACCCATCTGGTGGCCATTTCCGGGTTCCATGTCGGGGTGGTGGCGGGGCTGGGGGCGTTGCTGTGCCGAGGGCTGTGGTGGCTGTGCCCGCTGCTGGGCCGGCATTGGCCACGCCCCCAGGCGGCGGCCTGCGCCGCGGCCCTGTCCGCAGCGGGCTATGCGGTGCTGGCCGGCGGTGAATTGCCGACCGTGCGCACCGCACTGATGATCGGGCTGGTGGCGCTGGCGCGTAGCGGGCGGCGCCCACTGGGTCCCGTGCAGGGGCTTGCACTGGCGGCGCTGGCGCTGCTGCTGCCGGCGCCCCTGTCAGTGCTGTCCGCGGGCTTCTGGCTCAGCTTCGGCGGCGTCCTGTGGCTGGTCTGGTGCCTGCCGCAGGGACGTCCGCGAGGCGTGGTCGCCAACCTGCGCGGGTTCCTGGCCGCACAAGGGGTGGCCAGCGTCGGCCTGTTGCCGCTGGGCATCGGCTTGTTCGGTGGCACCGCCTGGCTGGGGCCGCTGGTGAACCTGCCGGTCATCCCGTGGTGGACATTGCTGGTGGTGCCATTGTCGCTGCTGGGCACCGCCCTGCAGGTGCTGCATGACGGCGCCGGATGCTGGGCGTGGCGCGCAGCGGCGTGGTTGTTCGAAATCAGCTGGCAGGCCCTGCAGCCACTGGCGGCGCATCCACAGGCGATGTGGTGGTTGGCCGAGGCACCGGCCTGGGCAGTGCCGGCGGCGCTGTTGGGCGTGTTCTGGTGGCTGCTGCCACGCGGTGCCGGGGGCGGGCTGGCTGGCCTCCTGCTGTGCCTGCCGCTGCTGTGGCCGTTGCGCGAGCGGCCGGCCGAGGGAGAGCTGGAGCTGCTGGTGCACGACGTCGGGCAGGGCACGGCGGTATTGCTGCGTACCGCGCGGCATGCGCTCTGGTACGACGTGGGACCGCCGATCGGGGGGGAGGGCAGCGAGCGGGTCCTGGTTCCGTCATTGCGGGCGCTGGGGCAGGCACGGCCCGACCGCGTGCTGATCAGTCACGACGATCTCGATCATGCCGGCAACCTGCCGCGCCTGCGCCTTCAGTTACCGGAGCTGCCCCTGTTGGCGCCGCCGGGCAGCACGATTGCCGGGGCCGGGCGCTGCCAGCGCGGCCTGCGCTGGCGCTGGGACGGCGTCGACTTCCAGGTGCTGCACCCGGATGCCGGCAGCCAGCGGGCTGAAAACGAGGACAGCTGCGTGCTGCGCGTGGCCAGCGCGCATGGTGGGGTGTTGTTGCCCGGGGACATCGGCCGTCCGGCCGAACAGGCGCTGCTGCGGGCGTCTCCGGCGGCGTTGAAGGCGGATGTGGTGCTGGTGCCGCACCATGGCAGCGGCGGCAGCTCCAGCGCGCCGTGGGTGGCCGCCGTGGCGCCACGGTTGGCGGTGGTTTCGGCCGGCCACCGCAACCGTTTCGGCCATCCACGCCAGGACGTGCTCCAACGCTGGCAGGCGCAGGGGGCGGAAGTGCTGGCCACGGCCGACTCCGGCGCGATCCGCGTATGGCTTGGTGCACAAGGGCTGCAGCTGCGTGAACAGCGTATCCACGCATCCCGGTGGTGGGATGCCGCTGGGCGGGCGCGGTCGGCTGCTATCCTATCGCCGAACGAACAAGCGGCCGTTGGGCCGGAGGGTTGAAACGTGTGGGAACTGGTCAAGGCCGGTGGCTGGCCAATGGTGCCGCTGCTGCTGTTGGGCGTACTGGCTTTGGCGATCATCCTGGAGCGTTTCTGGTCCCTGCGGCGAACGGAAGTGCTGCCGCCCGGGCTTGGCCAGGAAGTGCGCAACTGGGCCGCACGCGGCAAGCTTGACCCGGCGCACCTGCAGACCCTGCGCGCCAACTCGCCGCTGGGCGCGCTGCTGGCCGCTGCGCTGGAAGCGCGCAACCGCCCGCGCGACCAGATCCGTGAGCGGATCGAGGACACCGGGCGCCACCTGGTGCACCGC
The DNA here is from genome assembly GCF_059369535.1 of Stenotrophomonas sp. YJH_SMC_122. Lineage (NCBI taxonomy): Bacteria > Pseudomonadati > Pseudomonadota > Gammaproteobacteria > Lysobacterales > Lysobacteraceae > Stenotrophomonas > Stenotrophomonas sp. YJH_SMC_122. Next base: position 576,003 of record NZ_JCAFST010000001.1, read on the forward strand.
ATGGAGCGCTTCCTCAACGCGCTGGGCACCATCGCCTCGGCCGGCCCGCTGCTGGGCCTGCTGGGCACGGTGATCGGCATGATCCAGATGTTCCTGGGCATCCTCGACCATGGCGTGGGCGACGTGAACCAGCTGGCCGGCGGCATCGGCAAGGCGCTGGTGTGCACCGCCACGGGCATGATCGTGGCCATTCCGGCACTGATGTTCCATCGCTACTTCAAGGGCCGCATCCACGGCTACGTGGTGGAAATGGAGCAGGAAGCCAGTGCCCTGCTGGACACGCTCGACGGTCGCCCCGGGGTGATGAACCCGGCCGCGCCGGCGCGACCGGCCAACGCCGCTGCGGCGAAGGCCTGATCGATGCGTATCGGCAATGACCGCTCACAGGATGAACCGCATATCGATCTGGTCCCGCTGATCGACGTCATCCTGGTGCTGATCATCTTCTTCGTGGTCACCACCACCTTCGATGCGCGCTCGACGCTGCAGGTGCAGCTGCCGACCGCCAGCCAGCAGCCCAGCAACGAGCCGCCGCGCTCGCTCAGCGTGCTGATCAACGCCGAAGGCCGCTATTTCATCAATGACCAGGAAGTGCTGCGCAGCGATGTCGAGTCGGTCAAGCAGACCATCGCATCGGTCGCCGGCAGCGACCGCAGCCAGCCCGTGCTGCTGCGCGCCGACGCACGCACCCCCTACCAGGCCGTGGTGACTGCGCAGGACGCGCTCGGTCAGCTCGGTTTCCGTCGTATCGCCATTGCAACTGCGCCAGAGGTGCGTCCATGAGTTCCCATCACGCGCCGGTGTGGCCGATCTACAAACGTCTGCTGGGCTACACCCGCACCTACTGGGTGTTCATGGTGGGCGCGGTCATCGCCATGGTGGTTGAAGCCCTGGCCGGCTACCACTTCACCAAGCTGATGGAGCCGCTGGTCAACGAGGGTTTCGTCGATCCGCAGCCGCGCGCGGCCGTGGTGCTGCCGCTGACCATCCTCGGCCTGTTCCTGATGCGCAGCGTGGCCACCTGGGTCAGTGACTACACGCTGGCCAAGACTGGTCGCAGCGTGGTCCGCGACCTGCGTGAGCAGGTGCTGCAGAAGTACCTGCACCTGCCGTCGTCGCACTTCGATACGGAAGCGACGCCGGTGATGGTCAGCCGCCTGAACTTCGATACCGAGCAGGTCACCCAGGCCAGCGCCGACGCGCTGAAGACCGTGGTGGCCGATACCCTCACCATCGTCGCGATGCTGGCGGTGATGCTGCAGATGAGTGTCAAGGTCACCCTGGCGATGTTGCTGGTGGTGCCGCTGATCGGTGGCATCGTGTCCTACGTGGGCAAACGCTACCGCCGCATCAGCCGTGGCATCCAGGACGGCATGGGCACGATGGCGCAGACTGCCGAGCAGTCCTTGGCGGCGCAGCAGGAAGTGAAGGTGCACGGCACCCAGCAGCATGAGATCTCGCGCTACTCGCGCCTGGCCAACCGCATGCTGGCGCTGAACATGAAGGTCGAGGTCACCCGCGCCGCCGCCTCCAGCGTGGTGCAGTTCCTGGCTGCACTGGCGCTGGCGGTGATCGTCTGGGTGTCGACCCGCGAAGCCCTGGCCGGCCGGCTCAATGCCGGCCAGTTCATGGGCCTGATGACATCGATGATGGCCATCATCCCCTCACTGCGCCGCCTGACCAGCGTACAGACCTCGATTTCGCGCGGTGTCTCTGCTGCCGAGCGCCTGTTCGGCATTCTCGACATGCCAGTGGAGCGCGACCAGGGGCAGCGACGCGTGCAGCGCGTGCGGGGCGAACTGGCGTTCGACCACGTCATGCTGCGTTACCGCGAGGACAGCGGCATCGCCCTGGACGACATCAGCTTCGTTGCCAGGCCAGGCACGGTGACGGCCATTGTCGGCCGTTCCGGCAGTGGCAAGACCAGCCTGATCCGGCTGGTGCCACGCTTCTACGAGCCCAGCGGCGGTGTCATCACCCTCGACGGCGTGGCACTGGACGACTACCCGCTGGCCGACCTGCGCCGGCAGGTGGCAATGGTCGGGCAGAAGGTCATGCTGTTCGATGATACGATCGCCGCCAACATCGCCTATGGCATGGAAGCGACCGACGAGCAGATCCGCGCGGCGGCCGAAGCCGCCAACGCGTGGGAGTTCATCGCACGCATGCCGCAGCAGCTGCAGACCCCGGTGGGCGAGAACGGCGCGCTGCTGTCCGGTGGCCAGCGCCAGCGCCTGGCCATTGCCCGCGCGATCCTGCGCGACGCCCCGATCCTGATCCTCGACGAAGCCACTGCGGCGCTGGACAACGAATCCGAGCGCCTGGTGCAGGACGCCCTGCAGCGCCTGATGCCCGAACGCACCACGCTGGTCATCGCGCACCGGCTGTCGACCATCGAGCATGCCGACCAGGTACTGGTCATGGATCATGGCCGCATCGTTGAACGCGGCACGCACAAGGAGCTGCTCGAACTGGGCGGCCTGTACCAGCATCTGCACAGCATGCAGTTCCGCGAAAGGCAGGACTGATGGCCGGCAAGGGCACCCAGACCCCGCCGTACTGGTACGACGGTACCCCGGTTCCGTGGGCGATGCGCCTGCTGGCGCCGCTGTACGCAGGTGTCACCGCGCTGCGCCGGCGCGCATATCGCCGTGGCTGGCGCAAGCGCCATTCGCTGCCGGTGCCGGTCATCGTGGTCGGCAATATCACGGCCGGCGGTACCGGCAAGACGCCGCTGACCATTGCGCTGGTCGAACGCCTGCGTGCGGCCGGCTGGAAGCCGGGCGTGGCCAGCCGCGGCTATGGTCGCGAAGACGCCGACAAGCCGCTGTGGGTGCGGGCCGACACGCCAACCGCCAAGGGCGGTGACGAGCCGGTGCTGATCGCCTGGAAGACCGGCGTGCCAGTGCGCGTGGACAGTGATCGGGTTGCTGCCGGCAAGGCGCTGATCGAGGCCGGCTGCGATGTGATCGTCTGCGACGACGGTTTGCAGCACTACCGGCTGGCGCGCGACATCGAGATCGAAGTGGTCGATGCCCAGCGTCGCTATGGCAATGGCCGGATGATTCCGGCCGGGCCGTTGCGCGAGCCGGTGAGCCGCGCCAGCGAGTGCGATTTCCGCGTGGTCAATCTCGGCCAGGCCGATGAGGAGACCGCGGCACAGGCCTGTGGCTTCGGCCAATGGCCGATGGCCCTGCACATCGACAGTGCGCAGCCGCTGGCCGGTGGCCGCGCGCGCCCGCTGGCGTACTTCAAGGGCCAGCGCGTGCACGCGGTGGCCGGCATCGCCCATCCACAGCGTTTCTTCGACATGCTGCGCGCGCGCGGGATCGGCGTGGTGCCGCATGCGTTTGCCGACCACCAGGCCTACCAGCCGCAGGACCTGTCCTTCGGCAGCCAGTTGCCGGTACTGATGACCGAAAAGGATGCGGTGAAATGCCGGGCGTTCGGCAACGACTGGCACTACGCGGTTCCGCTGCGCGCCGAGTTGCCCGCCGCGTTCTGGGTGGCGCTGACCGATCGCCTGGACAAGCTGCGACCGAACTGATTGGCGCGGCGGCGCTTGCATTTACGCGCCGCTGGCCGCATTCCCGTTGTAACGAGCCTGCCGAGAACCGCCCGCATGACCGAATTCGTCGTCGCCATTCCGGCCCGCTTTGCCGCCTCGCGGCTGCCGAGCAAGCCGTTGCGCCCGCTGGGCGGTGAGCCGCTGGTGCTGCATGTGGCGCGCCGCGCGCTGCAGGCCGGTGCCCGCGAGGTCTGGGTGGCGACCGACGACCAACGCATTTCCGATGCGCTGTCCGGGTTGGCCGAGGTGAAGGTGGCGATGACCGCGACCACGCATGCCTCGGGTACCGATCGCCTGGCCGAGTGCGCACGCATTGCCGGCTGGGCCGATGACACGGTGGTGGTCAACCTGCAGGGCGACGAACCGTTCGCACCGGCGACCGGCATCCGCGCGGTGGCAGATGCGCTGGTCGCTGGCACTGCGCCGATGTCGACTCTCGCCACGACCGTCGAGGACGCGCACACCCTGTTCGACCCGAACGTCGTGAAGCTGGTGCGCAACGTGCGCAACGAGGCGATGTACTTCAGCCGTGCGCCGATCGCCTGGCACCGCGACGGCTTCGCACGCAGCCGCGACACGCTGCCGGACGGCCACCACTGGCTGCGCCACATCGGCATCTACGGCTACCGCGCCGGCTTCCTGCAGCGGTTCGCGGCGATGCCGCCGGGCCAGCTGGAGCAGGTCGAATCGCTGGAACAGCTGCGCGTGCTGGAAGCGGGCTTCCCGATCAGCGTGGCGATCTCGCCGGAGCCGTTCCCACCCGGCATCGACACCCCCGAGGACCTGGAGCGCGCCGAGGCGTTGCTGCAGGCGATGGCCGCGCGATGAAGTTGCTGGTCGTCTGCCTCGGCAACATCTGCCGTTCGCCGATGGCCGAAGGGGCGCTGCGCGCACGCCTGGATGCCTCGCCGCTGGCCGGGCGGGTGCAGGTCGATTCGGCCGGCACGGGCGACTGGCACGTGGGCGAGCCGCCGGACCGCCGCGCGATCGCCTGCGCGGCCGGGCACGGCGTGGACATCGGCGACCTGCGCGCACGTCAGCTGCAGGCCGCGGATTTCGAACGTTTCGACTGGATCCTGTGTGCCGACGAGGCCAACCTGCGTGATGCCGGTCGCCTGGCATCGGCGGCCCAGCGTGAACGCCTGGCGCTGTACCTGCCCTGGTCGGGCGGGCAGGGGCGGGTAGCCATCCCTGATCCCTACACCGGCGGCAGCGATCATTTTGAACAGGTCTGGTCGCTGGTCGACGATGCTGCAAAACGTGCGGTGGCACGACTGTTGCATGACGCCGACTCCGGCATAATCAGGTCATGAACGTCCAGCCCGTCCCGGACCTGCCCGAATTCGCCACCTGGCTCAATGCCACCCCCTGCACCCTGACCGAACTGCGCGGCCGGCCGGTCGCGCTGCTGTTCGTCAATGCGGCCTCCGCCTGGAGTGCGCAACGCCTGGCCGAGTTCGGCCAATGGCTGTCGCGCCATCCCGGCAAGCTGCAGCCGCTGGTGCTGCAGGTGCCGCGTTTTGATTTCGAACGCGATGCCACGGCCGCACTGAAGCTGCTGCGCCGTCAGGGCCTGAGCATGCCCGTGCTGCTCGATGCCGACTGGGATGGTTGGCGCCGCTTCGGCGTCACCGCCTGGCCGACCATGGTGCTGCTGGACGCGCAGGGCCGCGAACAGCAACGGCTGGTCGGGCAGGGCGCGCCCGGTGAACTGGAGCGCGCCTTGAACGCGCTGTGCCAGGGCGCACCTTCGGCGCCGCCGCGTGGCGGCAGCGAACTGCATCCGGAACCGCGCCAGGCCCTGCGCTTCCCGCAGGGGCTGGCGGTCAGCACCGAACGCCTGTACATCGCCGACAGCGGCCATCACCGCATTCTCGAATGCAGCCATGGCGGCCGCATCCTGCGTCAGTTCGGCCTCGGCACCGCCGATTTCATGGACGGCAACCTCGCCGAAGCGGCATTCCACCGCCCGCAGGCGCTGGTACTGGAGCGCGATTCGCTGTACGTCGCCGACACCGGCAACCACGCGGTGCGCCGTATCAACCTGCTGACTGGCATCGTCGACACCCTGTGTGGCAACGGGCGACCCGGTGCGCCGGTGGAAGGGCCGGTCGCGCAAGCGCGGCAGGTTTCGCTGGACCATCCGGTCGGCCTGGCCATTGCCGACAACCAGCTGCACATCGCGATGGCCGGCGACAACCGCATCTGGAGCTACCACCTGGGCCAGCGCACCCTGCAATGGCGCGCCGGCAGTGGTTCCATTGACGAGCGTGATGGCAGTGGCCATCTGGCGGCCTTCGCCCAGCCCACCGCGCTGGCCGTGGTGCAGCAGGTGCTGTATGTGGCCGATGCACTGGGTTCCTCGATCCGCGCGCTTCAGCTGCGTGGCGACCTGGTGCAGACCCTGGTCGGGCAGGGGCCCTGGCGCTTCGGCAGTGAAGACGGTCCCCGCACCCAAGCCAGCCTGCAGTTCCCGCAGGCCATCGCGCTGGGCGCGGACGCCCCGCTGCTGTGGATCGCCGATACCGGCAACGGTCGCCTGCGCACGCTGCGCCTGGGCGGCGGTGAACTGACCACCCAGCCGCTGCCGCGCCGCCTGCATGGCCCGGCTGGACTGGCGGTGGGCGCAGGTGCGGTGTGGATTGCCGAGACCGACGCCCACGCCGTGCTGCGCTTCGACCCCGACAGCGGCGTGCTCAGCGAAGTCCCGATCAGCGAATGACCGACGTTCCCGCCCCGGCCTTCGACGGCAAGGCCTTCGCGGCCCAGCTCAGCACCGCGCCCGGCGTGTACCGCATGTACGCCGCCGACGACACCCTGCTGTATGTGGGCAAGGCCCGCGCACTGCGCAATCGCGTCGGCAGCTACTTCAACGGCAGCCCGAAGAACGCGCGGATCATGTCGATGATCTCGCAGATCGCGCGCATGGACGTGACCGTCACGCGCTCGGAAGCCGAGGCGTTGCTGCTGGAGAACCAGCTGATCAAATCTCTATCGCCGCGCTACAACGTCTCGCTGCGCGACGACAAGACCTACCCGCACGTGCTGCTGACCCGCGAGGACTGGCCGCGCATCGCACTGCATCGTGGACCCCGCGCCATTCCCGGTCGCTATTTCGGGCCGTATCCGGGCGTGACCGCAGTGCGCGAAACGCTGAACCTGATGCACAAGCTGTTCAAGCTGCGCAGCTGCGAAGACAGCGTGTTCCGCAACCGCTCGCGGCCGTGCCTGCAGTACCAGATCGGGCGCTGCAGCGCGCCGTGCGTGGAGCTGGTGCCGGCAGCGGAGTACGCCGAGTCGGTACGCCGCGCCGCTCTGTTCCTTGAAGGCAAGAGCGACGAGCTCACCCGCGAGCTGGGCGAGCAGATGCAGGCCGCCAGCGAGGCGCTGGAGTTCGAGCAGGCCGCGCGCCTGCGCGATCTGATTTCCTCGCTGCGCAGCATGCAGACCCGCCAGTACGTGGACGGTCGCGCCGCGGACCTGGACGTGCTGGCGGTGGCCATGCAGGGGTCGCAGGCCTGCGTGCTGCTGCTGGCGTTCCGCGATGGCCGCAACCTCGGCACCCGCCCGTTCTTCCCGCGCACCAACGGCGAGGAAAGCCCGGAGGAAGTGCTGGCCGCGTTCGTCTCGCAGTACTACATCGAATTCGAGCCGCCGCGCGAGATCCTGCTGGACCGCGAGATTCCCGATGCCGACCTGCTGGTTGCCGCGCTGTCGGCCTCGGCCGAGCGCAAGGTGCAGCTGAAGTGGAACGTGCGCGGCGAGCGAGCCGGCTACGTGGAACTGGCCAGCCGCAACGCGCAGCTGACCCTGGCCACCGAACTCAACAGCCGCAACGCGCAGCAGGCGCGCAGCGACGCACTGCGCGAAATGCTGGGCCTGGCCGAGCCGGTCAAGCGGGTCGAATGTTTCGACATCAGTCACACCCTGGGCGAGGCCACCGTGGCCTCGTGCGTGGTGTTCGACGCCGCCGGTCCGGTGCGCGCGCAGTATCGCCGCTTCAACATCAGCGGCATCGAGCCGGGCGATGACTACGCCGCCATGCGCCAGGCCATCGACCGCCGCTTCCGCCGTGCGGTGGAAGAGCAGGGCGTGCTGCCGGACGTGCTGCTGATCGACGGCGGCGCAGGGCAGCTGGCGCAGGCGCAGGCCGCACTGGCCGACCTGGGCGTGGAAGGCGTGCTGCTGGTGGGCGTGGCCAAGGGCGTGGAGCGCCGCGCCGGCCACGAAGCGCTGGTGATGCCCGATGGCCGCGAGCTGCGCCCGGGCGCGGCCAACCCGGCGCTGCAGTTCATCCAGCAGGTTCGCGACGAGGCGCACCGCTTCGCCATCACCGGCCACCGTGGGCGCCGCCAGAAGGCACGGATGACCAGCAAGCTGGAGGATATCCCCGGCATCGGGCCGCGCCGCCGCGCCAGCCTGCTCAAGCATTTTGGTGGCCTCGTAGGCCTGAAAGCCGCTGGCGAAGCGGAAATCGCCAAGGTGGAAGGCATCAATGACGCCCTCGCGGCACGTATCTACGCTAACCTGCACGGGTTGGCCACGCCTGATGCGGCCGAGTAGAGAGAGAAGCACGCAAGCATGAAGTTGACCCTGCCCACCTGGCTGACGTTGTTGCGGATCGTGATGATCCCGGTGCTGGTGCTGGTGTTCTACCTGCCCTACACCTGGACCAACTTCGCTTCGGCGGCGATCTTCGGCCTGGCCGCGATCACCGACTGGCTCGATGGCTGGATTGCACGCCGTTACCAGCTGGAGTCGGCCTTCGGCGCGTTCCTCGATCCGGTCGCGGACAAGCTGATGGTGGCAGTGGCGCTGTTCCTGATCGTGCAGGGCCATCCGACGCCGTGGATGGCGTTCTGGGCGGCGGTGATCGTCGGCCGCGAGATCGCAGTGTCGGCGCTGCGCGAATGGATGGCCGAGCTGGGCCAGCGCGCCAAGGTGCGCGTGGCGATGATCGGCAAGGTCAAGACCACCGCGCAGATGGTCGCGCTGCTGTGCCTGCTGTATTCGGTGGCCCCGAACGTGCCGGTGGAAGACATCTGGATGGGCTGGCCGGTGTTCCGCATCGGCGACTGGACCCTGGCCATTGCCGCCGTGCTGACCCTGTGGTCGGGCCTGCAGTACCTGCACGCCGCCTGGCCGAGCCTGCGCGATGACGAGCGCGCGGCGCGCGAGCGTGCGCGGCAGAAGAAGCTGGGCAACTGAGCCCCGGGGTGTGAGCCCCGGGGTCGGATCCCTTTCCGAAGGAAAGGGCTCTGACCCCATCGATGCGCTATCCACGCATGGCGTGGATCTACTGGAAATGCTGCGTCCACGGATGGTGCGGATCCATCAGTTTGCGGGGATGCCGTGGTAGATCCACGCCATGCGTGGATACGCAATGCAAGGTGCCTCGCAGACCCTGAGAAAAAGCGCTTGACGCCATCCTTGGAACAGGTAAAATTTCGCCTCCCAAGCGGGAATAGCTCAGTTGGTAGAGCGCAACCTTGCCAAGGTTGAGGTCGCGAGTTCGAGTCTCGTTTCCCGCTCCAGATTCAAGAAGAACGCTCCCGCAAGGGGGCGTTTTTCGTTATGGGCCGTCAACGTGCCCCGAGGTGATTTCGAGCAGAGTCTGGGAGTGGCCTGATGTGGTGGGCATCACCATCTGCTTGCGAGGCTAGGTGCATTGCAGGAAGAGGGCCTAGAACGGCAACCCTCCGGAGACGATCGCCAGTTTTCCGTGCTTGTCGAATGTCATATGGATTCGATAGTTGCCGCATATCCAGCGCATGCGGCTGTTTTCCGGGTTCTTCCATTCTGGTTCGCCAAACATTGACAGGATTTCGTCCCTGCCTTGGCCGAACGTGAGGTCGCGGGGCAAGGCACCTTGGTAAATGGAAAAGTCCCCAATCTGCCGTCCGTAGTAGCGGAAGTTGGATAACACCAGCGCATTGGTCGGATAGTCGCGGGCAGGGGAGACCAAAGACTCAGAATCCGAGAGGGTCAGCTCGATACCTAGTGACTCATTCGACAGGTAGGCATCCGTCCATTCGGATTCCAACACGGGAACATCGACTATGCCTAGCTCCATCAGAAGGTGCTGGATTTCTTCTTCGCCGTAGTAGTAACCAAGATGGTCAAAGTGATCCATGTGCGTTCTCGAATATTCTGATCCGGGCTGGTCGCTCGTCCCCGATGTCCATTGGGAGAAGACGTTGCGTGGAGTGCTCAGTTCCCCGCCGGCCGATTGACAACGTTCGCTTCTGCAAATGCTCACCTGCAGCTTGCCGTTCTCATGTGACGGGTACCGGTTTGATTGGCAATGCCCAAGACTGGCTTGGTGGTTCACTGGCCGTGAAATATCGACGGTCGTCCTGACTCAGTCCATACAAGTTTTCTGAATTGCTGGCTGATCGGAGGAGATGGCTTCATCCGCACTTCACCCACACCCCATCGCCCTACCATCCGCGCTAGCGAAGCTGCATCTCCGACTCTCCACGGCGATGCCGAAATGCCCCAAACTCCTTCCGCCTACGACCACGATGTGGTCATCGTCGGCGCCAGTTTCGCTGGTGCCGCCTGCGCCTTGGCCGCCGCGCAGTACGGTCTGCGCGTCTGCGTGCTGGAACGCAAGGCCGACCCCGGCGAGCGCCTGCACACCACCGGCATCGTGGTGAAAGAGGCGATGGAGCAGACCTGGCTGGGGCGCATGCCCGAGCACCTCGTGCAGCGCGTTGCCAACGTGCGCCTGTATACGCCGAACCTGCGCAGCGTGTTGCTGGCCGCGCCGGGCTATTACTTCCTCACCACCGATACGCCGAACCTGATGCGCTGGCTGGCCAGCGAACTGCGCGCGAATGGCGTGGACCTGCGCCTGCAGCAGTCCTTCACCGACGCTCGTCGCTGCGGTGACGGCTGGCAGGTCGAAGGGGCAGGGCGGTGCGCCTATCTGGTCGGCGCTGACGGCGCACGCTCACGCGTGGCACAACGCACCGGGCTTGGCCAGGTGCGTGACAACCTCTACGGCGTCGAGCGTGAGTTCGCCGGCCTGCAGGTGTCGCAGGGCGATGCACTGCATTGCTTCGTCAGCAAGCGCTACGCACCGGGCTACATCGGCTGGGTCGCGCAGAATCCGACCGGGCTGCAGGTGGGATTGGCGCTGCGTCATGACCCGCAACAGGTACGGCCGCCGGATATCGATGGCTTCCTCGACCACGTGCGCGATGTGGTCGGCATTCCGCCTTCGGCGCGTCCCTCGGCCACCCGCGCCGGCTTGGTCCCGTGCGGCCGGCCGGATGGGCCGTTCACCGGCCAACGCGTGATCCTGACCGGCGACGCGGCAGGCATCGTCTCGCCGCTGTCCGCCGGGGGCATCCACTCTTCGTGGCGGCACGGCTGGGCGGTCGGCGAGGCGATTGCCCGCCATCTGCGTGGGCAAGGGCCGGAAGCGGAACGGGTGGCGCGACAGGTGGCGCCGGCATTCCATGGCAAGCGCCTGCTGCGCTGGGCGATGGACCATCTGCAGGCCGACTGGCCGCTCAACGCACTGCTGCACACGGCGGCCACGCGGCGCATCGCCGAGCAGGTCTACTTCCACCGCCGTGGCCTGCGAACCTGAGGTATCGGTCCTGGGGGCCTGAACGCCTCCCCACAATGCAGGCGAAAATTCCTGTTGACGCCGTGCAGCGATATCGACACAATAGCGCTCCTTCGACGCAGGTCGAACGAAATCTGCGGGAATAGCTCAGTTGGTAGAGCGCAACCTTGCCAAGGTTGAGGTCGCGAGTTCGAGTCTCGTTTCCCGCTCCAGATTCAAGAAAAACGCTCCCGGAAGGGGGCGTCTTTCGTTTGTCGGACCGGATGCGCCCATGGGTCGCCAGCGAGCGTCCGAGGCCCGCGGAGTGGTCAGCGCGACCACGATGCACCGACAGCCACCGCCGTGATCGAAGCGATTGGCTGCCAGCGGCGAGGATGTTCACGCGTGTGGCACGTCGAGCCGGGGAGACGTCCCAATGTGCAATGCGCCGTGAAAAGCATCCAGTGTTCTGTCCCGGGAACGCGTTGAAAGCGCAGTGAAAGACTGGGTCGGCGTTGCCTGAACCGCACGCGTGTGGTGACCGTTTTCGGACCAATTCTCCATGTTCGCTCCACAATCGCACGGTAGCCTTCATGCTCCTTCTACACGTTGGCGGGCTGGTGGTCAGGCGTATCACTTCAGTGGCAGTGCCCAGGACCGGGCGCGGACTCTCCCTGCAGGCAGTGCTGCGCCCGGGCGCGCTGCTGACCAGCCTGGCGCTGGCAGGTTGCATGTCGGTGCCGGCTCCGGACCTGCCTGATCGCACACCGAGCACCTGGACCCAGGTGCCGCAGGGCCAGGGCGTAGCGGTGGATGCCAGGCAGTGGTGGAAGGTGCTGGCCGACCCGGCGCTGGACGGCCTGGTCGACCAGGCCATCGCCGGCAACCTTGATCTGCAGCAGGCCACGTTGCGCCTGCAGGCGGTGCGCATCGTCGCCGGCGCCTCCAACGCGCGCTTTCTGCCGGAAATCACCGCCAGCGCCAAGCAGGTACAGGACGCCGCCGCGGTCGACACTTATTTCCATGCCGGTATCGAAGCGATCTGGGACCTGGGCCTGTTCGGTGCCGCCGAGAGCGCGCAGTTGAGCGCGCAGGCCTCCGCCGGCAATGCCGAGGCGCTGCGCAATGCCGCACAGGTGGCGGTGATTGCCGACGTAGTGCGCAGTTATCTGGACCTGACCGTGGCCCAGGCCCAGCAGGATCTGCTGGCCCGACAACAGGCCGTGGACGACCGCGGCGAACAGCTGGCGCTGGTCCGTCAGCGGCTGCGCCTGGATGAGCCGGGCGAGCTGGAACGCCTGCGTGCGCGCCAGGCGGCGACCCGAGCAGCGACGGCGCAGGCCCTCGAAAATGCGGACAACGCGGCCCGCGCGCTGGCGCTGCTGCTGGGGCGTGACGGGCCGGATCCCGCCTGGCGCGCATACCGCGCGCCGCCGAAGCTCGGTGCATTCTCACTGCAGCAGGTCCCTGCGGATCTGCTGCGCCACCGCCCGCAGATCCTGCTGGCCGAATCAGAGGTGATGCAGGCAGCGGCCAGCAAGGGTTCGGCGCGCGCAGCGATGTATCCACGGGTCAGCCTTGGCGGCTCCATCCTGTACGCGTACAACCTCACCCAGAACGCCCGCTCCAATTCCGATTCGAGCCCGTCGATCGGCCCGTACATCGATATTCCGCTGTGGGACTGGGGCCAGCGTCGCGCGCGCTTCCATGCCGATGAAAAGCAGCTGGATGCCGCATTGCTGGGTTACCGCAAGGCGGTGCTGGAAGGCGTGAGCGAAGTGGAAGGCGCGCTGGGCAGCCTGGCGCGGCAGGACAGCAGCATCCAGTCGCTGCGCGCGGCCAACGATGCCGCCGGGCAGCAGGTCAAGCGCCAGGCGCGGCAGCTGCAGCTGGGTCTGTCCAGCGAGTTCGACGGACTCGACACGCAACGCGCCGCACTCGCCTCGCAGGCCGACCTGATCGCTGCGCAGGGCGCGCGCGTGCTGGCCTTTGCGTCGCTGTACCGCGCCCTCGGTGGCGCCCCGCTGCCTGCCGAGGGCGAGGGTGGATCGCAATGATCGCACTCGCCCGCAAGACCCTGGCCTATGAGTGGCGCCGGTTCCTGCCGGTGGTGCTGGCGATGTGTTTCGCCGGTGTACTGTTGATCGTGCAGGCCGCACTGGTGCTGGGCATCTTCGGTACCGCTGCGATCTACGTGAAGGCATCCTCGGCCGATCTCTGGGCCGGTTTCCCCGGCACCCAGAGCGTCAACTACGGCCATGCGATCAGCGCCGATGTGGAAAGCCACCTGCGCATGGACCCGGATGTCACCCGCGTCGAACCCTACGAGTGGGTCGACGGCGAATGGCGGTCCGGCGCGCAGGGCACCGGCAACGTGTCGGTGTACCTGTCCGGCATCTCCACCCGAGACGACGCGATGATGTTCGCGCGCATCCTCCCGGCGAACCTGCGCGCGCAGCTGCGCGAGCCGGGTGCGGTGATCGTCGACAGCGCTGATCTGGATACGCTGGGCGTGGACCTGCAGAACAACCGTGCCTGGATCAATGGCAAGGCGGTGCGCGTGGTCGCTGCACAACCGGGCCTGCGGGGCCTTGGTGGTGTCAACGTGCTGGCCTCGCTGGACACCGCGCGCGCCATCGCCGGCACCGACCCACACGAGGGAAGCACCTATTTCGTGGCGGGCTTGCGCTCGCCGGACCTGGCCGACCGCGTGCGTGACCGCCTGGCCGCGTCGATGGGCCAGGCCACACCGGTCGAGTTCTGGACCGCGCCGGCGTTCGCCAGCCGTTCGCAGCAGTATTGGCTGTTCGATACCGGCGCAGGGATCGCCGTGTTGTTCATGGCCGTCATCGTCTGCTTCGTCGGTGCGGTGATCACCAACCAGTCGTTCGCCTCGGTGGTGGCCGGCTCGGTACGCGAGTACGCCACGCTCAATGCACTCGGTGCAGGCCGCTATGCGCTGGCACGGGTGGTGTTCGAGCAGGCATTGCTGATCGGTGGCGTGGGCATGCTGCTGGCGGCGGCGTTCAGCACGTTGGTGCTGTTGATCGCGCAGACCCAGCGCGTGCCGGTGCAGCTGACGCCGATGGTGATCCTCGGCTGCGTGGCGCTGGTCGCGGTGATGGCCATGCTCTCCAGCATCATGGCGGTGCGCAGTGTCGTCCGCTCCGATCCATCGTTGCTGCTGCGTTGAGGACCGGCCGATGACTTCCACACGCGCCATCGCCCCGACCCTGCAGGCCGAAGCATTGGAAAAAGGCTTCATGTCCGGTGATGTGCAGGTGCCGGTGCTGCGTGGCCTGTCGCTGGACATCTATCCCGGCGAGCTGACCCTGGTATCCGGCCCGTCCGGCTGCGGCAAGAGCACGCTGCTGTCGCTGCTGTCCGGCCTGTCCGCACCCGATGGCGGTCGCGTGCACGCGCTGGGCCAGGACGTGGGCCACATGACCCGCAGTGAAGTGGAGCGTTTCCGCCTGCACCATGTCGGCTTCGTGTTCCAGGGCTTCAACCTGTTCCCGGCACTGACTGCGTTGGAGCAGGTGCAGCTGCCACTGGGCTACCGCGGCATGCGCAATCGCGAAAGCGAGCCGCTGGCCCGCAGGGCGCTGGAAGAAGTCGGCCTCAGCCACCGCAGCCACATGCGCCCGGCGCAGCTGTCCGGTGGCGAGAAACAGCGCGTGGCGGTGGCGCGTGCCTTCGCCAAGTCGCCAACGCTGATCTTCGCCGACGAACCCACCAGCGCGCTGGACGCCGAGAACGGTCAGCGCGTGATCGACATCCTGCATCGCTACGCGCGGGCGCATGGCGCGACTGTGCTGTGCGTGAGCCACGATCCGCGCCTGATCCGGCATGCCGATCGGGTGATCGCCATGGAAGACGGCATGGTCCGTGATGACCGCCGCCAGAACGAAACCGTAGAGTCCGCCCCATGACCAAGACGTCGCATCTGCTTCCCCTCAGCCTGGCCCTGTTCGCGGCACTGCTGCTCGGCGCCTGTTCCAGGGAAGCGCCCACCGTCGCATCGGCACCCTCAGGCAAGGCGGGTACTGCCGCCGCCGGCAAGGTCGCCGTGGCACGGGGCATCATTGACGTCGAAGGTGGCCTGATCGCACTGGCACCGCCGGTGGATGGCTCGATCACTGCAGCGCCGGTGAAGGAAGGCGCCACGGTGAAGAAGGGGCAGCTGTTGCTGTCGCTGGATGGTGCCCTGCTGCAGCAGGAGGTGGCGATGGCCACCGCCGATCTGGCCTTGGCCAATGACCGCCTGAAGGGCAGCCAGGCGCAGCTGCGCGAACTGGAGCGCAACGCCACCCGTCTGTCCACGGGCGCCAGTGAAGGTGTGTCCTCGAACCAGCAGGCCGATGCGGCAAAACAGCAGTTGGCTGCTGTGCGTGCCGATGTCGACGTGGCCGGTGCGCAGGTCGACATGGCGCAGCACAAGCTGGAGCACGCGAAGCTGAGACTGCAGCAGATGTCGTTGAGCGCGCCGGAAGCCGGCACCGTGGTCGGCCAGGTGCCGGGCGTCGGCGCCTTCGTGCAGGCCGGCAAGCCGGCGATCTCGTTGTTGCCGGCGCGCCCGCTGCAGGTGCGCGCCGAACTCAGCGCCGCCTACGCCGATGCCGTGCAGGTGGGCATGAAGGCTACTGTCGTGCCGGACAGTGATGGTGCGGAGAACACGGGCACGTTGCCGCCTGCACGCGTGGTACGCATCAGCCCGGTGTTCGCGCAGGCACGCCTGCCTGAAGACGCAGGGCGCGGCGTGGCCAAGGTGGTGGAGTGCGTGCTGGAGTTCGACGGCGAGGCCAAGGCACGCTTCGGCCAGCACGTGCGGGTGGAGTTCCGGAAGTAGTTCCGGTCAGCCGTTGAGCCAGCGGCGTAGGTGCGGGCAGGCGGAGGCCGGGACCACGACCAGTAGTGCCACAACAAGAAAAGCGGCAACGGCGAGCACCCAGTTCAAATGCACATCGCGCACGGGTGATTGGTGCATGGCGGTCACGCCCCAAAGTACTGTCCAGCCCAGCCAGGGGAAGGCGCAGACAAACATCCGCAGCCACAGGCGGTGAAACCGCCATGGCTGCACGATCAGGCCCAGGACAACAATCTCCACCAGAATGATCAACGCGAAGGTGAAGACTGAATCCGTGGGGTAAGGCAGTGTCCCGGGCTCGATGTGACACAGTTGCCAGTAGTCTGGCTTGAAGCCGGCATGGATGAGTGCGAAGGCCAGCAGCAGCCATACAACGGATGCGGATAGCCAGAAGGCCTGGACTGCCGTCGGTTTCTGAAAGAACTTTGGCATCTACTCGGGCAGGTATCCCTGCTGCTTCCAGAAGTTCACCGCGAACGCATGATCTTTTGCGAAGTAGGGTGTTTTTCCTTTCAGTAGGCCTGAATTTGTGCCGCGCATTTCCCTTGCGCCACGCTTGAAAAGTTGTAGTGCGTCGGCCAGCGCCTCCCCTCCGACAGGATCTATCTGAACCGGCGAGTCTTCAGTGCGCAGGTCTGCCTTGTAACGAATGTGAACGCGCTCCCGTTCATCCATGCAGGTCTCAACGTAGTAGTAGCTTTCGGTGACGCTGCTACCGTCGGTCTGTTGGAGTTCCCGTGAAAGTCGGAGCATGGGCCCTTCGCCGCCGGGCCCGCGTTTCTCTTGGCGAAACGCCGCATGACAGTGACCCACCCACAATCCGCAACGGTCACCATCGCCATAGTCGTCGTATGGCTGACAGATCGGAAGCGCCAGTAGACCGCGTATCTCGACCGCTGAAATTGTCTCCGCAGTCCTCTTTCGGTTCGATGCGCCTTCCTCAAGAAATCGCCACCCGCAGAGGATGAGTGCGATGAAGGGTGGCTGGATGTCATGTGACTCAACCTCGTCCCATTCGCGCTGATCCTGTCCAGCATCGCTGCAGATGTATTTCAGTAGGCTCCAGCCAGATCCAGCACCTCCTATGTAAGAGGCCGTGGTGCTGGCGGTTGCATCGGTGCGCCACATTACGAGGCGTGCAGCGATATTCTTCGAAGGATCTTCCATCTGCACGGTGTATACGCGGGCGTCGGCGTCGGCGGTGCTAGCACTTGCTAGAAGTGAGATGCCGCTGCGGTGGAATTCATAGGTCCGGGTATCCATGGGAAGCATGTCTTCTCCACAAATGCGTAGCAGGCTTTCTGCACTGACAGTGGCATCGCCAAACAGGTTCATTGTGCATAGCATCGGGTCTCGCGCTGACAGACCCTCCGCACGGATGACGCTCTTCATGGCAGTGAGCCTTTGCAGCATGGCTCCCGCGTCCAATGACCAGAAGCTGTCCGGACCCTCGGATTCGCGTAACAGGCAATCGGGTTCGATGATCTGCTCAATTCCGTCGTCAATGATGGCTTCGTCGTCCATCCTGCGAATGCAGTGAACCGAGCCATCGAATTGCATGGAGTAGTCGGTCTGAATGAGAAGCGCTGCCTGGGTGTTCCCGACCACGTGCAGTTCGCCGTGGTTGTAGTCGCCCCAGAACAGCTCGCGGACCAGTAGGTTGCCGCCTACGCGGATTTCCTGTCCGCCGACGATGGCATTGGCTGTCGTCAGGTCACCCGAGACAAGCAATCCGCATGCGCCGTCGGTTTCAAGGCTGTGAACTTGGCGTGCTATCTCTGCATTGCCGCGAACCAAGATGAAACGGATGTACGCACCAAGATCTTCTTCCCGCCACGGGGCCAGCGGGTCGTCCAGGTCCAGCGTGTCGAGCTTCAGGTCGCCATCAACCAAGAGAACCAACTCATCGGGATCAGCCCAGACGTAGTGCTCTGGTGCGTATGTTGAGTCCTGCGGTACCTCGCCCTTGATGTCGGCGTATCGGACGACCTGAAAGGGGCAGGCTGCGGAAAGTCGCGTGGCAAGTTCCAAGGGCGTAATCGGGCGGTCTCCAGCCATTGCTGGCAACGCTGCGTCAAGCGGATCCGCGTCGTCGGGGAGCTGTGATGCGTGCTGGCTCGACTGCTGCATGATTTATCCCGGTTTGGCAGAGGCATATGCAGAGCAGCGGCAGTGAAAGTACTGCCAGCGCTGTGGGCCTCGGGTCAGGTACTGTCCTTCGCCGGTCCGCTGCGGGTCCATGCAACTATTCTGAAATGCGTAGGCCATCTCTGCGCGTCTTCTCCCGGCGGCAGCCATGCGGTGAGCTTATGAACGCCCGCCATGCGCTCACCGCCGACACCCCGCACAGCGCCAGCAGCAGGCCCACGTCCAGCAGCAGCAACCACAGCAGGTGCATGCCTTGTACCGGCGGCTGGTGCATCGCCGACAGCATCCACGGTATCGACCACACCAGCAGCAGGTCGAAGGCGATCAGCAGGCGCAGCCACAGGCGTTTGAGTTTCCACGGGCGCACGATCAGCGCCGCCACCACCAGTTCAACCGTGCCCAGCAATGCGAACACGATGACGGTGCTGGTCGGATAGGGCAGCTGGGCGCCTTCCAGGCGATGCAGCAGCCAGTAGTCCGGAGTGAAGCCAGCATTGACCAGTGCGGTGATCAGCGCCAACCAGGTCAGCGCGACCAGCAACCAGAACAGGCGGACGTAGCGTCTCGGCATCGGCGGTGTCCGTGCTTGGGCAGGGCAGCGTAACCCAGTGCGGACGCCGGTGACCGCATGATGTGAAGACTGTTGACGGCGTGAAGGAATTTGGACACAATAGCGCTCCTTCGACGCAGGTCGAACGGAATCTGCGGGAATAGCTCAGTTGGTAGAGCGCAACCTTGCCAAGGTTGAGGTCGCGAGTTCGAGTCTCGTTTCCCGCTCCAGATTCTACAGGGCCCCGGTAGGGGCCTTGTTTTTCTCCCGCCCTGCAAGGCGGGGCACGTTGGGCCACAAGCCTTTACGCGCAGTCAGAAAGGTGAAATCGCTGGTGTGTTTTCCGGATTTCTGGTAGCATGTCGGCTTACGCGGGAATAGCTCAGTTGGTAGAGCGCAACCTTGCCAAGGTTGAGGTCGCGAGTTCGAG
This sequence comes from Stenotrophomonas sp. YJH_SMC_122, assembly GCF_059369535.1. Classification (NCBI taxonomy): domain Bacteria; kingdom Pseudomonadati; phylum Pseudomonadota; class Gammaproteobacteria; order Lysobacterales; family Lysobacteraceae; genus Stenotrophomonas; species Stenotrophomonas sp. YJH_SMC_122. The sequence continues at coordinate 595,124 of NZ_JCAFST010000001.1, forward strand.
TCTCGTTTCCCGCTCCATGTTCCGACAGGCCCCATCTTGGGGTTTTGTCTTGTCAGGGCTACGTTCCTGGCGCGCAGTACGTTGGCCTCATGGCAGAGTGGCTATGCACCGGATTGCAAATCCGTTTACAGCGGTTCGATTCCGCTTGAGGCCTCCAAATAAAGCCCTGATTTATCAGGGCTTTTTCTTTGCCTGGCGTTCGGCGGCGCAGCCAGAATTCCTTGATTTGCGCCTGGATATCATTGGCCTTCCACCCGTTTTCAGGTGGCAAGCTTGCGCTGACAACGTGCCAAGTGCGTTTACGTGAGTTTGAGAGGGGATGGCAACCAAGCGACGCCGGTGTGACTACTGGTAGTGCACGATCAAGCTGGCGCGGCTGCTGCTGCCCCGCCCGGTCTGGCGCTTGGTTCCATGACGGTAGCGCGCCGTCGGATGCTATCGGTGCGCCGGCCGAGGTAAGTGGCGACGACTGCTCCGGCTGCGGCGCGGCCGGCAGTGCCGTAAAGACAGGCCTTCTTCCTTGTAGACGCGATGCACACGCTTGTGGTTATCCCGCCAACCCTCCCGGCGCAGTATCACGTGCACGCGCTCACAGCCCTAGTGAATCCGCGTCTGAGTAATCTCATGCACCGCCGACGGATAGCACTACCGTCTCGCGCCTTGGGCGTGTAGGAAAATGCCGAGCGCGACATCGACACGATCTGCAGCGCACGCCGCTCACTGCTGCCAAATCGCTCCTGCAGCAGCTCCACTCAGGCACGCTTCTGGGCAGGCCTCAGAGCTTTTTTGTGACCACATCCTGCAGCGTGCTTTGTTTAGGCTGAGGCTGGCCACGAACTGCTTGAGCTTGCTGTTTTCCTCCTCCAGCAACCGCGGCCGCTTGAGTTCGGGCGGACCCAACCCGCCGCACTTCCTGCGCCACACGTAGAACGTCGCCTCCGCAATGCCCAGCTTGCGGCACACCTCACCGACCGCCACCCCGAGCTCGACCTGCTTGAGCGCGTAGGCAATCTGCTCCTCGGTAAAACAGGATTTCTTCATCGCCTGATTCCCCGTGATCCAAGGGGCCCATGCGGGGCGAAGTCTCTACTTTACGCTGGCCCGGTTTTTCGGGGTGGGTCACGCCGCAACACGGTTGATCTCAGCACCCGGAATTGGCTGTGGCCATGGCGCCCTCGCGATAGCGGCGGGATTAGCGGCCATTCTTTCTTTCGGCGCGATTCGGATAGTATCGATTGGGCTTTCGAGAGACCGAAGCCTCGATAGCTGATTGGTCTAACATGGAGAGAGACAATGCTGTTGAAGTACGCTCTTGCTGGGATGCTTGGATTCGTTGGGGTTGGCGTCCTTGTCGCCGATGTGAATGCTGCCGCTGTACGATGCGAAACCTGTCGAATTGATGGTGACTATCGCGCTGAGGCCGTTCGCCTGGGGCCCGGGACTCACCTGATATTCAATGTCACTGACAATCAGATTCAGCAGTACTACGTTGGTACAAGCTCTGGTGGCGGTGGCGGTGGCGGTGGCGGTGGCGGTATTGAGCCGAGATCCGCCGGACCTGTGGTTATGCGGCAGACGCCACCGGCGGGCGCAGTTGAAGAGGTGAATCGCGCTCATCGCGTGCAGGTCGTTGGTGGTGGCACACTGCGCCCCACGTTCATCGTGCCTATAGCGACCCTTGGCCTCAATCCGAGCGCGAGTGGGATGACGGCCTACGAGTACGTATCGGACTACAACCTCCGTGCAATGGTCGAAACTGCGACGGGGAGCACGGATGTTATTTCCAAAGTAGTCGGAACCGACGTTTTCACGGCAATGGCCGACCTGCTCCAGCACGTTACGAACTACACAGGTCTGCGCGACCAGGCGCGCATCATTATGAAGGTCGTGTTTAAGGACGGCTCCTCGGTTGTTGTTATCGTTAACCTCGAACATCAGAACGGACAGTCCGAAGTCGGTAGTGAGCGAACCGCTGCAGGGCAGTTGATTCCGACCGATATTCAGCAGGTCAATGGTACTTGGACCGATTACGGCGGCGAGAATCTCGCGCGTATGGTCACCCATCTCCAAGGCCTCGGTGCAACCATGTCAGCGTCTGGTCCGTCTTCAACGGGTACTGTCAAAGCGATTACCTGTAGCGGCGCCGGCGTCGCTAAGGTTTGCGCTGTTGAATACATGATCCGTTGATGGAGTGGTAGATCACCATCTACAGAAGGAGGGGTCGCAGTCGCGGCCCCTCCCTATTTGTGCTCGTGAATGACGGCTCACTTCTTGCGGCGACGCAGGATGCTGAGCACTACCGCAATGATGCCTACTGGAATCAGGATGACCGCCAGTAGGATGATCCAATGCCAGATGCTGAAACCACCCATGCTTTACATCCCTATGAAGTGACGTCTGGATGGTAGCATTTCGAAGTCCGCGCTTCTAAAGCGCGATTCGCATCGTATAAGGTCGATCAACTTCGAAGCGGTAGGCAGTAGGCAGCTCAAACGTAGCGCTTGAGCCGCGCCGTGCGAAAGAGTTGAGTCGGGCTACGCCCTGCGTCGCTCGAGTTGCACCAGCAGGTCCTTGCGGTTGTTCTGCGGGGTGTTCAGCGCGCGACTGGCCCGGTAAGCCTCCCTCGCCGGCGGCTCGCGGGTCAGCAGCACCGCCAAGGCGTCGGCGGGGCTGGCTGCCATCCACTCATCGATCTTGGCTGGCCTGCAGCCAGACGGGCGTGCGGTCGTGGATGTCGGCTGAGACGCTGCTGCTGTCGCCGGTGATGATGGTGAAGGTGCCCAGCTTGCCGTCGGGCAGCAGTGGAGGCGAGGCCTTGGATGGAAGCGATCAACAGCTGGCAAGTTGGTTTCGAATCCCCAAATTTTCGTTATCTACTATCGTTGGATTCGACTGATACGCGATGAAATCGGGAGACAGATTGGGTGTCGCTCAATGTCAAGTAATTGAAAATTAAGAACTGTTCTCGGATTGCAAATCCGTTTACAGCGGTTCGATTCCGCTTGAGGCCTCCAATTGAAAAGCCCTGACTCCGGTCAGGGCTTTTTGTTTGGCTGCGATCGATTCCCCGCTCGCGCGATCGTTGCGCGGCCTGGCAGTCACTCATGGCGGATGCGGTGGCGCTACACTGGTCCGATGAACCAGATTGATCACTTCCACGGCGCCTTGCTCGGCCTCGCGTGCGGCGATGCCGTTGGTACCACGCTGGAGTTCAAGCCTCGTGGCAGCTTCACCCCGATCACCGACATGGTGGGTGGTGGGCCGTTCCAGCTGCAGCCTGGGCAATGGACCGACGATACCTCCATGGCGATGTGCCTGGCCGAGAGCCTGGTGCGTTGTGACACCTTCGATGTGCACGATCAGATGAACCGCTACGCCAACTGGTACCGGCATGGGTACTGGAGTGCGACCGGCGAGTGCTTCGATATCGGTATGGCAACGCGGGCTGCGATCGACCGGTTCCTGCAGGATGGCCATCCGCTGGCGGGTAGTGACGACCCGCGCAGCGCTGGCAATGGCTCGATCATGCGTTTGGCGCCGGTGGCATTGCGCTACGCCGGGACCACCGACCTGCAGGCCATGGCCGCGCTGAGTTCGCGAACGACGCACGCTGCGCAGGAGTGCCTGGAGGCGTGCCGCTTGCTGGCGGTCGCGCTGGAGCGGGCGTTGGCAGGTGGCACCCGTGACGCGGTGCTGGATCTCAGCAATGTCCCCGTCGAGAGCGCGCGGCTGCAGCAGATCGCGGCGGGCGGCTACCGCGGTGCCGCGCGTGAGCAGATCCGTGGCAATGGCTATGTTGTCGACAGTCTGGAAGCTGCACTCTGGTGCTTTGATCGCCACGACACCTTTGAAGCCGTCGTACTCGAGGCGGCCAATCTTGGCGAGGACGCCGACACCACGGCCGCCATCGCGGGGCAGCTGGCGGGCGCATTCCATGGTGCGCGCGGAATCCCCGGGCGGTGGTTGCAGCGGCTGGCCCTGCGTGCCGAAATCCAGGCGCTGGCCGATGCGCTGCACGCCCTGAACCAAAGCATCGCCCACACCGCATAAGGCGGATTCAGTTCCTGTGAACTGCGCCGGCAGGGCGCTCTCTGCCGTCGCCAGTTCCGAGGCCGCGCTGCATCACCTGCAGCAGTTCGCCACGCCCCGGTCGCCAGTCTCAGCCGGCCACGACATGGAAAGGCGCTATGGTCGAGTTCCACGTCTCAGGGAGCCGCAATGGCGAGCAAGGACATCACGCTTCGCTCCAGCCACGGAGCGAAACGGAAATGAGCAAAGTCACGGCAGATGTGCGCTGGTTGACCTTCCGCTTGAAGAACGGGCAATCCATTGGCCCGGATCGGCTTAAGGACGGATGGGTCATCGCCTCGGAAACCGCCCGCTGCGGGGTGCGCCGCGAGCATATCGAAGGGTCGGGCCTGGTGTATGCCCTGTATGCGCCAGCCAACCTGGCCTCACCACGGCGCGCGGAAATGCGCATGCGCGAGTTCCTGATGAGCTCGGGCTATACCTTCACGATGGGCACGCTGGGCGGCTGAGCTGCGCGCGGGCCGCGATTGCTCAACGCTGCGCGGCCTTCAACGCCTCGATGATCTGCGCGCCGGAGAAGCCACAATGGCCTTCGCCAACGGGCGGCAGCACCTGTGGCAGCGGACGGGCGCCGGCCCGTGCGGCCGTCCGCGGATACACCGTCTGCATGCGCGGCACGATCGTCGGGTCGTTGTTGTTGAACTGGATCACCAGCGGTCGCCTCAACGCACCGCTCAATGCCAGCTCCCTGCGGACAGCGGCCTGCGCGGCAGGCACGGCATCGACACGTTGCACGCCGGCATTGAACACCATGTCGTCACCGAAGCCGCTGTAAGCCACACCTCTGTTGCCCACCGGCATGCCGCCACTGCGCGTGGCCAGCTCGTGCAGGACCAGTGCATGCAGGCTGATCGTGCCGGCCAGTGCATCAGCGGACACCTGCAGCCGCTGTGCCAGCAACGCGGCATGTGACGGGCTGCGTTGCAGCGCATTGGAGATGCCTTGGTACAGTTCGCCCTGTGGCAGCGCCGCCGCTTCGCGTGAGAGCAGTCCCGCACCCGGCAGGCCTTCGGCCCCGGCAAAGAAGTAATCGAAAGCGACCAGCGTGGTCAGCAGATCACTCGCGATCTGTTCGCCACTGAGATTGGCGCCGCATAGCGACACACCGCCGGCGTAGTGTTGCGGGAACCGCTCGAGGCTGGCGAGGGTCACGGCGCCGCCCATCGAAAATCCCAGCATCCAGACATGGCGCACATGCTTGAGTTCAGCCACTGCATGCCGGCGCAGGCGTTCCATGTCGGTGATCGCATCGGCCACCGCCCAGCCCTGGCTGCCATAGGCGCTCTGCGCGACGGCGTAGCCTGCAGCCAGCAGTGGCGCGGTGCCGTCATTGGCGGCCATCGGCGTAGCACGTGGCACGCCTACCGGCTCGTAGCCGTGCGCCAGCATCACCAGGTCACCGTTCCAGTCAGCCGGAACGTCCAGGCGCCACGGGGCCCTCTGCAGTTCGCCACTGAACGTGCGCGGTGATGCAGCGGGTGCGGCCATCACCTGTGTCGCTGGGAATAGCAGGGTGAGGGTGAGGGCACATCGTAGCAAGCGACACATCACGGGCATTCCATCCGGGAATGGCGTCAGCTTAGGCCCCGCCAGCAGCCTGCGCGCGCTGCACTGCCGCAGGAAGGACGGGCTGGGGGGAGGGGGGCCGCTGCCCGAGTCGATCACGTCCGATACGTGAGGATTCCGATACGATGTGTAGCCTTGATCTCTTTTTACTTTACCCAGGGTCCCGTCATGGTCGACCGGCTCGCCATTCTGCTTGAACGCTTTGCGGTCACCGCCTCGGTGTTCCATGCCGGCGCGCTGTGCGGCATCAACTCGCTGGCGGGCGAGGATGACGCCGGGCAGCTGCACCTGGTGCGACGTGGCCCGCTGCAGGTCAGCCATGGCCAGCAGACCGTCCAGGTCGAGGTGCCGAGCCTGCTGCTGTACCCGCGCCCGATGCCGCATCGGTTCAGCACCGATCCGCAGCACGGCGCCGACATGGCCTGCGCCAACCTGCATTTCGAGGGCGGGCGGCTCAACCCGATCAGCGCGGCGTTGCCCGATTTCATCTGCCTGCCGCTGGCCGATCTGTACGGCGGCAACGCAGCGCTGGAGCTGCTGTTCGAGGAAGCCTTCGAGCAGCGCTGCGGGCGTGCGGCGATGGTCAACCGGCTGTTCGAGGTGGTGATGATCCAGGTGCTGCGCCAGCTGATGGAAGGGGGTGAAATGCGTGGTGGCCTGTTTGCCGGGCTGGGCCATCCGCGGCTGCGGCTGGCGCTGGTGGCGATGCATGAAGCGCCCGCACAGTCCTGGACTCTGGAAGACCTGGCCGAGGTGGCCGGCATGTCACGCAGCGTGTTTGCTGCCAGTTTCCGTGAGGCGATGGGGACCACGCCCGGTCAATACCTGCAGGGTTGGCGGGTGGGCCTGGCGCAGCAGGCACTGCGCCAGGGCAGACCGCTCAAGCGGATTGCCGACGATGTGGGGTACGGCAGCGAAGCCGCGCTGTCGCGTGCATTCAAGGCGCACACCGGGCAGTCGCCGCGCGAGTGGCGTGGGCAGGCCCGCGCCGGCGCGGCCTGAGCCTCAGCCCAGCAGCAGCCGGGCCAGTTTCATGCCGCCGAACAGGCCGACCAGGCCCAGTGCCACCGAACCGCCGGCGTACAACGCTGCCAGGCCGTGCTGGCCGCGCTGCAGCAGCACACCGATTTCCAGCGCATAGGTGGAGAACGTGGTGTAGCCACCGAGAACGCCGGTGGCCAGCAGCAGGCGCAGCTGCGGCGAGGCGCCATTGCGCAGGGCGAAGGCTTCGACCAGCACGCCCATCAGCAGTGCGCCGCTGATGTTGATCAGGAAGGTCGACCATGGCCACGGGCTGCCGACTGATACCCGCGCACCGATCAGGTTGCAGGCATGGCGAAGGCAGGCGCCGAGCCCGCCGCCGATGAAGACCAGCAAGTAGTTGTTCAATGCGTGCATCACGTGCCTCGGGTACGGGTTCGCTGATTCGATGGCGAACGCCGAGGGCAGGCACGGCCTGCCATCGACGAACGCCGGTTCGTCCTGGCAGGAGCCATCAGCCCTTTCAGGCGGTTATCGGGGGAGCCCCATCCCCATCGGCGACCATGCTACCAGTGGTAGTGCATTCACGTCATCGAGGTCGTCAGCACCCGGATGACCTTGTTGCGGCTGAAGCCGTCCATCAGCAGTTCGAAGGCCAGCAGGTCCAGGGCCGCGTGGCGGCGATGGTCGATCTCCAGGCCCTTCTCTTCCACCAGATGGCTGACCAGTTCGTAGGCGTCCTGCCAGACATCCAGATGGGCCTGGCTGGGGATATAGGTATTGCCCCGCTCACCGACGCCAAGCCCGCTCACGCCATACAGCAGTTCACGCGCGTCCAGCTTGGCCGCATCGGCGATGCGGAACAGCTGTTCGGCCTTCACATGGGCGGGGCTGACATGGTCGTTGAGCCAGTTGCTGATGGTTGCCGTCGTCGAATCGGCGGCGCGGGCCAGATCGGCCGGGCGAGGGTGCCCGGCTTTCTTCATGGCAATGGCGAGTCGTTGGCCGAGAGTATTCATCTATGCAAGCCAGCTTAACGCGTGGATCGCAAAGATCCCTTGTTCCAAGAATAAGTCTGGTTAACAGAAGGACCGACCGTGACCGAATTCTGGAGCAAGGGGCAGGTGCGCACCCGGCTGGGTTTCCGGACCGATGCCGAACTGGCGCGCTTCTTTGGCATAAGCCGATCTGCAGTGTCGCAATGGCCCAAGGATTTCCCGATTCCTGCGTTACGCCAATACATCCTGCATCAGCGCTATCCCAACCTGTTCCCGGCAACTGAGGCTACGCAGGGCGAATAAGCCTCAACTGCGCCGCCGTTTGTCGCATATAGCACTCTAAACAGCATTTGCTAAGTATGCTTAGCAATATTGGAAACTTCGATGGAACGGGGCTGGCCCATCGATGGCGCCTACCAAAGCGGAGCCGGGGAAATCGGGGCAGTGTGTCGGGTCCGACCCATCCGGGTACCCCGTCTCCCCGTATGTGGTTTCGTGAACGATTAATAATTTCAATCACGAAAGTCGCGGCATGTAATTGACCTGTCGTGAAATCTATGACTAATTGGGATCAACCGGACGTGAAGCCCGGGAGTCTTTCAGTAGCTCGCAAGTGAGTCGGTAGACCGTCAACGATGCAGAACAAGTCCAACGGAGGTCGTATGGAATACGGCATGCATGGCTTGGCTGAACGGGTACGCCGCGAACTGGAAGCCAGTTATCACAAACACGGATGCGGTCCGGCGTTCTGGGATACCTACCAGCAGGTGCTGGACCGCCTGGTCCCGCAGGGGACCGAGCGTACCGAAGTCACCAATGAAATGGCGCTGATCATCGAGCAGCTGGGCATCGTCCGACGTGCGCAGCTGGTGCCGCCGCACGCCAACGGGCCGCGTTGATCCGTTGATTCAAAGCAGGCGCCAGGCGCCGCAGGCCAACAGCGCCAGCAGCATCGACAGCAGTGCCAGGGTCCGTGGTCGCCACCATTGCCGCGGTTGCCCGGCCATGGCCTGCGGACTGCAGTAGCGCACCAGCCCCGGGCCGAAACCGGCCTGGTGCTGCTGCCGCGAGCAGGCTTCCAGGCAGGCGCCGCAGGCCAGGCAATCGGCCTGAGGTCCCTGGCGGATATCCAGTTGCATCGGGCAGGCGCTGACACAGGCAGCGCAATCGGTGCAGTCGCCCAGGCGGTCGGCGCTGAAGGTGGGCATCGGTCCGGCCAGCAGCGGATGTGCAGCGCGGAACACGTAGTCCTGTGCGGTGGTCGGATCGAGCAGGCCACGGCCGCGTCCGAGCACGCCCCCCAGCCCCGGCGGACGCATGCCGCGCGGTTCGCCGCGGCGCGCGTCGTACAACATGCGTGGTGTATGCGGATCGGTCAGCAGCGGCTGCAGGCGCGCGAACGGGCACAGCGAACGGCACACCTGCTCGCGCAGGAAACCAGCATTGCCCCAAGTGGCGGCGGCATAGAACAGCACCCAGAACGTTTCCCAGCCGCTCCAGCCGGCATGCGGCGCGGCGGCCACCAATTCTTCGATCGGGCTGAACAGACCGACGAACGTCATGCCGGTCCACAGCGACAGCAGCCCCCATGCCACCTGGGTGGCAGGGCGCACGGCGGGTGCTGGCAAGGCCCGGGCCATGGCGCGCGCAATCCAGTCGAAGGCACGGCGCCATAGCGTCTGCGGGCAGGCGTGGCCGCACCAGATGCGGCCGGCGAGGTGGGTGAGCAGCGCCAGGCCCACCGCCAGCACCGCCAGCAACCCGATCAGCACGCCGACATCGCCGGGCCACAATGTCCAGCCAAACAGGTCAAAGCGCCGCGCGTTGATGTCCAGCAGCAGGGCCTGCCGCCCATTCCAGCGCAGCCATGGCAGGGCATAGAACAGGGCCAGCAAGAGCATGCTGAGCGTGCCGCGCCAATGCCAGCGGCGTGGGATTCCGGTGCAGGGCGTACTCATCCCAGCGGCAGCTCGTCGTCGTCGTCGCTTGGCATCGGTCGCTGCAGGTACCAGGTGACCGCGCTGGACAGTGCGGTCACCGACCAGAACATGAAGAATCCTGCCGTATAGCCCAGTTCGCGGCTGATCGCCGTACCCGGAAAGCTGATCGCCTGCAGACGCAGCGGGTCGACAAAGGCGAAGAACACCACGCTGGCCAGGCCTGCAGCGATGAAGCTGGGCCAGAGGATGGCGCCCCAGTGGTGGATCAGCTGCTGGCGGTGGCTGGGAGAGGGTCTGTTCATGCTGTCCCGGATCGGAATGAGGGCGGCGCGTATACTCCGCCGAGGCTGGCGCAGCATCCGCAGGGCATGCTTCCTGCAGGAATGCCAGACTAGGTGCAGCGGACTGCGCCGACATTGATCTGGATCAACGGCGGTGCCGGCCGGCTACGGCACACTGCCGGCAAGCTTTGGGTGCCCCGATGAACGCAATAGCCCCGCCTGTCCTGCCCGTCGCCTCGCCCGCGTTGTGTACTGAGCAGGAAGTAACCCGCCTGGTCCACGACTTCTATGCGCGCGTGCGCGAGGAAGAGCGGTTGGGGCCTGTGTTCGAGGCACACGTCCACGACTGGCCGGAACACCTGGCGCAGCTGGTCGATTTCTGGTCGGCAATGCTGCGCGGCACGCGCCGCTTCAAGGGCTCGCCTATGTCCAAGCACATGGCCATCGAGTTGGACAAGGACCTGTTCGACCGCTGGCTGGTGCTGTTCCGGATCACCACCGCCGAGTGCGGCAACCCGCCCATGCAGGCGCTGGCCAACGACGTCGCCGCGCGCATCGGTGACACTTTCTGGAAGCGCTACCAGATGCTGCGCTGGCCGCAGGTCGGCCTGCCGGTGCTGGGAATCCCCGCCCGCGATTGATCTGGGTCAAGGCGGTCGGGTCCGCCCGGCGCGATGCTGGCGGCATGGACACGTTCTCTCCCGCCGCCGGCGGTCTTGCCTGGACCTTCGACCCCGACCTGCTGCGCCGGCATGACCGGCCGGGGCCGCGCTACACCTCGTATCCGACCGCGCCTCATTTCCACGATGGCTTCGATGCGCCGGCACTGCGCCAGGCAATCGCCGACAGCAACCAGCTGGCCCGCGCGCTGTCGCTGTACGTGCATGTGCCGTTCTGCTCCAGCCCCTGCTTCTACTGCGGCTGCAACCGGGTGATCACCCGCGACCGCGGCCGTGGCCACAGCTACGTCGCGCGCGTGCTGGCCGAGGCCGACCTGCTGGCGCCGCAGTTCGAGGACGGCCGTGAGGTCATCCAGCTGCACCTGGGCGGGGGCACGCCGAACTTCCTCGAGGCCGAGGCGATGACCACGCTGGTGGAAGGACTGCGCCGGCGCTTTGATTTCAGCGATTCGCCGCAGCGTGATTTCTCGATCGAACTCGACCCGCGCTTCATCGATACCCGCGATGTCGCCATGCTGGCGCGGCTGGGCTTCAACCGCGCCAGCCTGGGCGTGCAGGATTTCGACCCACAGGTACAGGAAGCGATCAACCGCGTGCAGGGCGTGCAGCAGACGCTGGACATCCTGCAGGCCTGCCGCGACAGCGGCATGCGTTCGGTCAACGTCGACCTGATCTATGGGCTGCCGGGACAGAGCCTGGAAGGGTTTGGCCGCACCCTGGAACGGGTGCTGGCATTGCGCCCGGATCGCCTGGCGGTGTACGGCTACGCACACCTGCCGCATCTGTTCCGCGCACAGAAGCAGATCGACGAACGCCGCTTGCCCTCGCCGGAAGACAAGCTGGCGCTGCTGGGCCTGGCGGTGGAGAAGCTCTCTGCGGCCGGCTACCAGTACATCGGCATGGATCACTTCGCATTGCCGGAAGAAGATCTGTCACGTGCGCAGCGCGCCGGGCAGCTGCATCGCAATTTCATGGGCTATACCACCCACGCCGATACCGATCTGCTTGGCCTGGGCGTGAGTGCGATCAGCCACATCGGTGCCACCTACAGCCAGAATCCGCGCGACCTGCCTTCGTGGGAGGATGCCGTGGACCAGGGGCAGTTGCCGGTGTGGCGCGGCGTGGCGCTCAGCGCCGACGACCAGCTGCGCGCAGAACTGATCCAGCAGCTGATGTGCCAGGGCGAAGTGGATGGTGCGGTGCTGGGCCAGCGCCATGGCGTGGATTTCGAGCAGTACTTCGCCGAAGACCTGCGTTCGGTGCAGCGGCTGCAGGAAGATGGCCTGGCCGAGTACCGTGACGGTGTAGTGCGCGCCAGCGAGCCTGGACGGCCGTTGCTGCGGCTGCTGGCGATGTGCTTCGACCCGTACCTGCGTGCCGCCTGCGAGCAGCCGCGCTACTCGCGTGCGATCTGACGTTCGTCGTGAAAAGTGCGATGGTGCCCGGAGCCGGAATCGAACCGGCATGGGGTTGCCCCCGGCGGATTTTAAGTCCGATGCGTCTACCAGTTTCGCCATCCGGGCCTGCAGCGCGGCGCCGATTGTAGCCCAGCTGCGGCATCCCGACCGGATTGCAGTGGAGCGGCGGTGTGCTTAACTGTCGCTCCCATTCATGTCATAGTCCAAAGCATCGTTCCCAGGGGGGGAGCCACCCGATGTCGCTGCACGCGATTGCCTATGCCAGCGAGGCCCGCGCCGACCTGCAGACAACCGATCTTGACCGCCTGCTGGCCGATGCCACGGCATTCAACCGAGTAGCCGGTGTCACGGGTGTGCTGATGTTCGATGGCAGCCGTTTCCTGCAGTACCTGGAAGGCCCGGAGGATGGCATCGATTCGGTGTACCAGCGCATCGCCAATGCGCGCAGCCATGGACACCTGAAGGTGCTGTGCCGCGCGCCGGTGGCGCAGCGGGCATTCCCGCGCTGGTCGATGGGGACCCGGCGCATTGATGCGGACCTGCTGGTACAGATCGTCGACGCCTCATGGCCGGGCTTCGTGCTGGGCAGCGGTGGCTTCGAGCGCCTGCTGCAGGCCTGGACCGGCGCCGATGGTGAATTGGAGCCGGCCGCAGTCGCACTGGGCTCCTGACCCTCCTTGGCGGCCGGGCACCCGGGCCGTTAGGCTGTAGCCTTTCTGGCATGGATCTTCCCGGAGTGGCAAAGCGAATGAGTAGGTCGGCCATGCTCATGGCAGTACGCATGCGATTTCAGCCGTTGCATGGGATGCGGCGTTGAGCGCGCCGCTTGCGGCAGCAGCTTCGCCGCGCTTCGCGGTGATCGGGCTGGGCTACGTGGGCCTGCCGCTGGCGGTGGCCTTCGGTCGGCACTGGCCGACGCTGGGCTTCGACATCGATGCTGATCGCATCGCCGAGCTCCGCGACGGCCAGGACCATACGCTGGAAATGGAGGCCGATGAGCTGGCCAGTGCACAGCAGTTGCAGTACGGCAGCGATCCGGCATTGCTCGATGCCTGCAATGTCTACATCGTTACCGTGCCGACCCCGATCGACGCCTATGAGCAGCCCGATCTGGAGCCGCTGCGTTCGGCGACGCGGCTGATCGCCAGCCACCTGCGTGCGGGTGACCTGGTGATCTACGAATCCACGGTGTACCCCGGCACCACCGAAGAGGTCTGCGTGCCGCTGCTGGAGCAGCTTTCCGGGCTGCGCTTCAACGAAGACTTCTACTGTGGTTACAGCCCGGAGCGGGTCAGCCCCGGCGACCGCCAGCGGCGCCTGGCCGATATCCGCAAGATCACCTCGGGGTCGACACCGGAAGTGGCTGCGGTGATTGATGGCCTGTACCAGCGCATCATCGCCGCCGGTACCTTCCCGGCGCCGTCGATGCGTGTGGCCGAAGCGGCCAAGGTGGTGGAGAACATCCAGCGTGACGTCAACATCGCGCTGGTCAATGAGCTGGCGTTGATCTTCGACCGGCTCGGCATCGACACCCAGGATGTGCTCGACGCGGCCGGCAGCAAATGGAACTTCCTGCCATTCCGGCCGGGCCTGGTCGGCGGCCACTGCATCGGCGTGGACCCGTACTACCTGCTGCACAAGTCAGAGAGCGTGGGTTACCACCCGGACCTGATCCACACCGCGCGGCAGGTCAACAACCGCGTCGGTGAGCATGTGGCGTCGCGTGTGCTGGCAATGCTGGCCGAACGCGGCCGCGCACCTGCGCAGTCGCGTATCCTGGTGCTGGGCGTGACCTTCAAGGAGGATTGTCCGGACCTGCGCAACAGCCGTGCGCTGGAACTGGCGCAGCGCCTGCGTGATGGCGGCGCACAGGTGGAGGTCAGCGACCCGTGGGTCGGCCCGGCGGCCTTGGCCGACGCGGGCGTGCACTGGCTGGCCGAGCCGGTGGCGGGGAGTTACGACGCCGTAGTTCTGGCGGTGGCCCATGCCCGATTCAAAGCCATGGATGACGCCGCAATCCAGGCGCTGCTGGCGCCCGGCGGCATCGTCTACGACGTGAAATCGGCCTGGCCGCGCAACGTGGTTGACGGTCGCCTGTAAACGCCGGTGATGGCCGGCGCGGTAGACTCGCAGGCAGTTGCAACCAAGGAACGCCATGCACCGGTATATCGTCTACCTGCTCGCCATCCTGATGTTTCCCATCTGCCTGTGGTTGGCCACGATCTGGCCGGCCTGGTACTGGGGCGTCGGCCTGACTGCCGCGATGGTGGCGCTGGGGACCTGGGATCTGCTGCAGAAGCGCAGCACGCTGCGCCGCAACTATCCGGTGATGGCGCATTTCCGCTATGGCCTGGAATCCATCGGCCCGGAAATCCGCCAGTACTTCGTGCAGAGCGACCTGGAGGACGTGCCGTTCTCGCGCCAGCAGCGTGCGCTGATCTACCAGCGTGCAAAGAACGAAATGGACACGGTGCCGTTCGGTACCCTGCGCAGTACCTATGCGGTGGATTACGAGTGGATCAACCATTCGCTGGCTCCCACCTCCATTGCCAAGCATGATTTCCGCGTCCTGATTGGCCCGAACTGCGCCAAGCCCTATTCGGCCAGCGTGTTCAACATCTCGGCGATGAGCTTCGGTTCGCTCTCGGCCAACGCGATCCGCGCATTGAACGAAGGTGCGCGGCGCGGTGGCTTCTACCACGACACCGGCGAAGGTTCGATTTCGCCCTACCACCGCGAGATGGGCGGCGATCTGGTCTGGGAAATCGGATCGGGCTACTTCGGCTGCCGTGACGAGAAGGGTGGTTTCAGCGAAGAGCGCTTCGTCGCCAACGCTACCCACGACCAGGTCAAGATGATCGAGATCAAGCTGTCGCAGGGTGCCAAGCCGGGCCACGGCGGCGTGCTGCCGGCACCAAAGGTGACCGCCGAAATATCGGTGACCCGTGGTGTTCCGATGGGCGTGGACTGCGTATCGCCGTCGCGTCACTCGGCATTCTCGACGCCGGTCGAACTGTTGCAGTTCGTGGCCCGGCTGCGCGAGCTGTCCGGTGGCAAGCCGGTCGGTTTCAAGCTGGCCATCGGCCACCCCTGGGAATGGTTCGGCATCGCCAAGGCGATGCAGGAAACCGGGCTGCTGCCGGACTTCATCGTGGTCGATGGAGCCGAGGGAGGCACCGGCGCGGCACCGGCTGAATTCGTCGATCATGTCGGCGTACCGATGCATGAAGCACTGCTGCTGGTGCACAACACCCTGGTCGGCCTGGATCTGCGCGAGCGCATCCGCATCGGTGCCGCTGGCAAGATCACCAGTGCGTTCGACATCGCGCGCACCATCGCGCTGGGCGCCGACTGGTGCAATGCCGGCCGAGGCTTCATGTTCGCGCTGGGCTGCATCCAGTCGTTGAGCTGCCACACCGACAAGTGCCCGACCGGCATCGCGACCCAGGACCCGGCGCGCTGGAAGCATCTGGATGCACCGGACAAGGCCACCCGTGTGTACAGCTATCACGAGCACACGCTGCATGCCTTGAAGGAACTGTTGTGCGCGGCGGGCCTGAACGATCCTGCCGAGCTGGGGCCGGAGCACATCCTGCGTCGCGTGTCGCCGGTGGAAATCCGTTCGCTGGCGTCGCTTTACCGCTACCTGGAACCGGGCGAGCTGCTGCACACGGTGCCCGACCATGCGGTGTTCCATGCATTCTGGGCCGATGCGCGCAGCGACTCGTTCCAGCCGCCGCCGAAGATCCAGGCTCTGCGCGCCAGCAAGTCGCGGTAGCGTGACCTTGTAGAGCCGAGCCCATGCTCGGCTGCTTCTCTCATTGCGAGGTCGGAACAAAGAACAGCCGAGCCGAGCATGGGCTCGGCGCTACAAGGAGGCGCCATGCAGTTCAGGACCGGTACCATCGACGATGTCGCCACGCTGTGGGCGTTGCGCACGCGCTGTGTGCGCGAAACCTGCAGCAGCCATTACCCTCCCGAGGTCATTGCACCGTGGTCGGCCTCGCCGCCACCGTCGCAGTATGCGCGGTTGCTGGGGCAGGGCGGTTGCGTGGTGGCCGAGGACGGGCAGGGTGGTCTGCTTGGCTTCGGCGTGTTTGATGCCGATGCCAATGAAGTCGATGCGTTGTTCGTAGATCCGGATCATGGCGGCCAGGGCATTGGCCAGGCGCTGATGCAGCGCCTGTTGGCGATGGCCGATCATGAGCGCGAAGTGGTGCTGTCGGCGTCGCTCAATGCCGTGCCGTTCTATCAACGGCAGGGCTTTGTCAGCGTGCGTGAGGAAGCCTATGCGCATCCCAGCGGTGTGGCGCTGGCCTCGGTGAGCATGCGCAGGCCGTGGTGATGTGCCGTCGAGCATGGGCTCGACGCTACACGGCAGGCGTCACCGCCCGGCCAGCCACCCGATCACGCCCTCGGCGGCGCGCAGGCCACTGGCATAGCACGCCGTCAGCAGGTAGCCGCCGGTGGGGGCTTCCCAGTCCAGCATTTCACCGGCGCAGAATACGCCAGCAACGGCCCGCAGCATCAGGCCGTCATCCAGCGCATCCAGGCGCACGCCACCGGCGGTGCTGATCACCTCGGCCATCGGCCTGGGGCGCAGCAGGCGCAGCGGCAGGCGCTTGAGCGTGGCGGCCACAGCTGGCAGGTCGTTGCCGGCCTCCCTGCCAAGAATCTCGAACACGAGTGCGGCCTTCACCGCATCCAGACCCGCCTGGCGGCGCAGGTGCTCGCCGAAGCTTCGGCCCTTGCGGGGACGTGACAGGTCGGCCAGCAGGCGTGCCTCGTCGCGACCGGGCACCAGGTCCAGCCACAGCATTGCGTGGCCATCGCGGTTGATGGTCTCGCGCAGGTCGGCGGCCAACGCGTAGACCAGACTGCCTTCAATGCCATATTCGCTGGCCACGCACTCGCCCTGCAGTGACCGCGGTTGTCCCGCTAGGTCGATCCAGTGCGCGACCACCGGCTTCAATGGTGCGCCGGCATTGCGCTGGGCAAAGAACGGCGTCCAGTCCACGTCGAAGCCACAGTTGGCCGACTGCAGCGGCGCGATGTCCACGCCACGCGCCCGCAGTGGCACGACCCAGGCGCCATCACTGCCCAGCTGCGGCCAGCTGCCGCCGCCCATCGCCAGCACGGTGGCATTGGCGCGGACATCGACTTCGCCCGCATCGGTGGCAAAGCGCAGGGCGCCGTCGTCGCTCCAGCCGATCCAACGGTGGTTGGCGTGCAGGCGCACGCCCTGTTCCTTCAATCGGCGCACCCAGCCGCGCAGCAGCGGCGCCGCCTTGCGGTCGACCGGGAACACGCGGCCGGAGCTGCCCACATAGGTTTCCACGCCCAGGCCAGCGGCCCAGTCACGCAGTGCCTGTGCGTCGAAGCCGTCCAGCCAGCTGCCGACCACAGCGGCCTGCTCGCGGTAGCGGCTGTCGAACAACGGCCGCGGATCGGAATGGGTGAGGTTGAGGCCGCCCTTGCCGGCGATCAGGAACTTGCGGCCAGGCGACCCCTTGGCCTCGTACAGGTCGACCTCCAGCCCAGCGGCACGCAGGCGTTCGGCGGCGAACAGGCCGGCCGGGCCGCCGCCAATGACGACGACCCGACGGGGCATGGCGGCATTACGGTTTGACATCGAGCAGCTCGACGTCGAACACCAGCGACGAGCCCGCTGGAATCGGGCCGACCTTGCGGTCCCCGTAGCCGTAGTCCGGCGGAATCATCAGCGTGCGCTTGCCGCCGACCTTCATGCCGGCCACGCCCTCATCCCAGCCGCGGATGACCTGGCCGGCGCCGAGCGCGAAGGTGAACGGCTCGCCGTGCTTGAAGGAGCTGTCAAAGGTCTTGCCGTGCCTGGTCTCGGTACGGTTGTCGTAGATCCAGCCGGTGTAGTGCACCGTGACCTTGCTGCCGGCGATGGCTTCGGCGCCGGTGCCGGGCACGGTATCGATCCGCTCGAAGGTGGTCAGCGTGCCGCCGGGCGGCGGGCCGGATGGCTCGGTCGAGCAGCCAGCGGCGGCGAGGGACAGCAGCAGGGGAAGCAGCAGGCGGCGCATCGGGCGTCTCCAGAAGGGCGCGGGGCGAGGGCGGCAAGGGTAGCGCATCGGCGCCGGGTATCATGGCGCCATGGCAAAACTCCTGCTCAATCTGCGCAATGTCGGCGACGACGAATATGCCGATGTCTGCACGCTGCTCGACCAGCACGGCATCGCCTGGTATCGCACCGAACCCAGCCCGTGGGGCATTTCCAATGGTGGCCTGTGGCTGCGCGACGACGCTGATCATCCGCGTGCGAAGGCGCTGATGGCGGAATACCAGGCCGAACGCGGGCCGCGCATCCGTGCCCAGCGTGAGCAGGCGTTGCGCGAGGGCACGGCGGAGACGTTCGGCAGCCTGTTCCGGCGGCGGCCGCTGTTCGTGGTGCTGGTGCTGCTGGCGATGGCCGGTGCGGCGGCGCTGGTGCTGCTGCCGTTCGTGTTGTTGCGGGGGTAAAGGGGGCTTCTGGCCGGGTTGCACCCCGCACCCGCAGACGCAACGGCAACGTCAAAAGCCGGGCTTCAGTGGGAGGGTGGGGCGGTGTGGGCAGGCGGGGGACGGCAAAAGCTGCTCCTGCGTGCCTCGTAGAGCGCCATCCATGGTGCTCTGCGCCCCCGCCTGCCCACACCGCCCCACCCCTGACAGATTCCGGGTGTCTGCCGGGCTTGGGGTCGGATCCCTCTGCTGCGCAGAGGGCACTGAACCCTGAATCTGTCTGTGCGGGCGGGAGGCGCTAAAATGGCGGCATGATCGCCAATACCGCTGCCTACCATTTCGCCGTCATCGACGCCCCCCAGGCCCTGTGCGACCAGTTGCTGGCGCGCGCCGAGGCGGCGGAGCTGCGGGGCACGATCCTGGTGGCGGGCGAGGGGCTGAACCTGTTCCTGGCGGGTGCCCCGGAGGCCGTCGAGGGCTTCTATGCAGCGCTGCATGCCGATGCGCGTTTCGCCGACATGCGGGTCAAGACCAGCCTGAGCGAGCACCAGCCGTTCGCGCGGCTGAAGGCCAAGGTCAAGGACGAGATCATCAGCTTCCGCCGCGATGACGGCCAGCCGCTGGGCTATCCGCGTGCACCGTCGGTCGATCCTGCCACCGTGCAGCGCTGGCTTCGGCAGGGGCATGACGATGCCGGCAAGCCGGTGGTGATGCTCGATACGCGAAATCTGCAGGAAGTGGAGTACGGCACCTTCAAGGATGCGCTGGTGTTGCCCATCCGCAAGTTCACCGACCTGCCCGAGGCGCTGGCGCCGCATCGCGATGCGCTGCGGGACAGCACCGTGGTCAGTTTCTGCACCGGCGGCATCCGCTGCGAGAAGGCCGCGCTGTGGATGGTCAATGACGGCATGGACAATGTCCTGCAGCTCGATGGCGGCATCCTCGGCTACTTCGAGGAGGTGGGCGGCGAAGGCTACGAAGGCCGCTGCTTCGTGTTCGATGAGCGCGTGGCGCTGGATGCCGAGCTGAAGCCGATGGTCGACCAGCCGCTGCCCGAACCGCGCCCCAGCGCGTTCTGACGCTTGCCCGGTAGAGCCGGCCGCTGGCCGGCTGCCAGGGCACGTTGCCCGCCGGCCAGCGGCCGGCTCTACCGGACCAAGCGCAGCGGGTCCTGAACCCGCCCTACGGGAATCAGCATCCCGCCACCGTCACTGGCCGCTGCGCCCGGCCGCCCCCATGCAGAGGTGATCCTGTGACGGAAAAGCGCCTGATGATCCCGTTGTCGATCCTTGACCTGGCCCCGGTCTGCGAGGGCAGTGACACCACCGCCGCCTTCGCCAACATGCTGGAACTGGCCCAGCACGCCGATGCACTGGGCTACCGCCGCTACTGGCTGGCCGAACACCACAACATGCCCGGCATCGCCAGTGCCGCCACCGCCGTGCTGATCGGCCATGTTGCCGGTGGCACCCGGCGCATCCGTGTCGGCGCGGGCGGCATCATGCTGCCCAATCATGCCCCGCTGCAGGTGGCCGAGCAGTTCGGAACGCTGGCCTCGCTGTATCCGGACCGCATCGACCTTGGCCTGGGCCGTGCGCCGGGTACCGATCAGCCGACCGCACGTGCACTGCGCCGCTATTTCGACAGTGCCGACCAGTTCCCGCAGGACGTGCGCGAGCTGCTGCACTACTTCGAGCCGGTCCAGCCTGGACAGGCGGTGCAGGCCGTTCCGGGGGGCGGCCTGCGAGTGCCGACCTGGATCCTCGGTTCGAGCCAGTTCGGCGCACGCATGGCTGCCTCGATGGGGCTGCCATATGCATTCGCCTCGCACTTCGCGCCGGACGTGATGGACGAAGCGCTGGCGGTGTACCGCCGCGAATTCCGCCCCTCGGCCACGTTGAAGCAGCCGCACGCGATGCTGGCCCTGAACGTTGTTGCCAGCGACAGCGAAGCCGAGTCGCGTCGCCTGTTCACCAGCCAACAGCAGAGTTTCGTCAACCTGCGCCGCGGCCGGCCCGGCAAAATCCCGCCGCCGATCGACGACATCGAGTCCTTCTGGGAGCCGCACGAAAAGCTCGGCGTGGAACGGGCCCTGGCCTGCACCGTACTGGGCGATCCGCAGCAGGTGGCCGAGGGCATCGCCGCTTTCGTTGAGCGGCACAAGCCTGACGAGCTGATGCTCACTGCCAACCTGTATGACCACCGTGCGCGCCTGCGTTCCTTCGAGCTGGCGATGAACGCCTGGCATGGCCGCCACGCGGGCTGAACAATCGCGTCACGGCCCGTTGCGGCCGATCCGCGTCTGATGGGAGCTCCCACTTCTGGAGTTCCCACCATGGCCGAGACCCGTGCCGAACACATTGCCCAGCTGGCTGAACTGATCAAGGACGTGGAGGTGGCGATGTTCACCACTACCGGCGTCGACGGGCGACTCTACAGCCGGCCGTTGGCCACCCAGCAGGTCGCCTTCGACGGTGACCTGTGGTTCGTGATCACCGCCGACAGCCCGAAGGTGGCCGAGATCGCGCTCGACCCGCGCGTCAATGTGGCCTATGCCTCGCCATCGAAGAACACCTATGTGTCTGTGGCGGGGCGGGCGCGGGTTGTCGATGATCGCGCGAAGATCGAAGAGCTGTGGTCGCCGGCGATGAAGCTGTTCTTCCCCGCCGGCAAGGAGGACCCCAACCTTCGCCTGATCCATGTGCGCGCCGATAGCGCCGAATACTGGGACGGCCCGGGCACCTTGCTGGGCAAGGCGTTGAGCTTCGTGCTGTCGGCGGTGCAGGATGATCCGGCACCGCTGGCGGACAACGGATTCGTCGACCTTCGGTGATTGCCGCATCCACGCGTGGCGTGGATCTAGCGGATGCGGGTAGTGCCGGCCGCTGGCCGGCAACCCTGGAAGCGTGGCAGCCGGCCAGCGGCCGGCTCTACCGGATGCCGCTTCAGAACCAGCGCTGGAACAGCTCCACTGTATAGCCCACCAGCTGCCCAGAACTGAAGCCGAAGAACGCGATCGCCACCAGTGCTGCGATCCAGTTGAACAGCATCAATGCACCATCGCGCTCCAGCAGCGCCAGCGAGAACAGCAGCAGCTGGAAGCCGAACAGGAAGTTGGTGAACGGAATCGGCAACGACAGCAGGATGCCCAGCAGCACCAGCAGCAGGCCGCTGAAGGCGTGCGCGGGCAGCGGTGTCAGCAACTGCGGCAGGCGAGGCTTCAGCATCCTGTCCAGCCGCCGCAACGGGCGATCGATACGGTCCAGGAAGCGGTGCATGGTGCCGCGCTTCGGCCCGCGTCGGGCAATGAAACCGGGTAGCCAGGGCCGGCGCAGGCAACACAGCATCTGCAGGCCGATCAGGACCACCAGTGGGCCGCTGACCGCCCCCCCCATGCCCGGGATCGGGATGAACGAGGGCAGGATCGCCACGAACAGGAACACGCCGAACGCGCTCTGCTGCAGGTTGCTGAGGATCTGGCCGAGTGGCATGTGCTCGGCGGGATCGCCCGAGGCGAACATCTCCAGCAGGGTGCGGATGCCCTCGTTGCGGTAGGTCGGGCGCTCCGCACCCTGGCCCTGGCCGGCCTCAGGCGGTGAGCTCATCGGCCTGCTCGTCGGACAACGTGCGCAGCAGCAGCTTGTCCACCCGCGCACCGTCCAGGTCGACCACCTCGAAGCGCCAGCCGGCCCAGTCGAAGTACTCGCCTGCGTGCGGGATGCGGCCGAAGTAGTGGATGCACATGCCGGCCAGCGTGTAGTAGTCGCCATCTTCGGCATCGGGCAGCTCGTTGCTGCCGATCAGCTCGCGCAGGTCTTCGATCGGCAGCGAGCCGTCCACCAGCAGCGAGCCGTCCTCGCGGGTCACCACCAGCGCATCCTCGTCGGCATTTTCCACTGCCTGCAGGCGGCCGACCACCGCGCCCATCAGGTCGCTGATGGTCACCAGGCCCTGGATCTCGCCGTACTCGTCCACCACCAGCGCCATCGACTGCTGTTCCTCGCGGAAGATCTCCAGCAGCTTCATCGCGTGGGTCGATTCGGAGACGTACAGCGGTTCGCGCAGGGTCTGGAACAGCGCGTTGTCGCCGCGCGCCATGCGCGTGGCCAGCGATTTCAGCTCCAGCACGCCGACCACGTCCATGTCGTTATCGCGGTACACCGGGTACCGCGAGAACTCGTGCTCGGCCATGATGTCCAGATTGCGCTCCAGCCCGGCCTGGGTGTCGAGCCAGGCAATCCGGTTGCGCGGGGTCATCAGGCTGTCGGCGGTGCGGTCGCCCAGGCGCATGACGCGGTTCATCATGTCGCGCTCGTGGGCGTCGATCACGCCAGCTTCGTGGCTCTCGGCCACCAGCATCCGGATCTCTTCTTCAGTCACCTGCGCGGCCTCGTCCTTGCCCAGGCCCAGCACCTTCAGTACCAGCTGGGTGGTCTTGGACAGGAGCCAGACGAAGGGCAGGGCCAGCCTGGCCAGCCAGCTCATCGGCATCGCGACCAGGCCGGCAATGGCCTCGGAGCGGGTCAAGGCCAGACGCTTGGGCACCAGTTCGCCGAAGATCAGCGTGATGAAGGTGATCAGCGAGACCGCCAGGGCGGTGCCCACCTCGCGCGCGTACGCAAAGCCGGGCATCAGGCCCTGCAGCCAGCCGGCGATCGCGTCGCCGATCGCATCACCACCGAGGTAGCCGGTCAGCACGCCGATCACGGTGATGCCGATCTGCACGGTGGACAGGAAGCTCTCCGGCTTCTCCGAAAGCTCCAGCGCCTTGGCGGCGCGCTTGGAGGTGGCGGCCATCTGCTTCAGGCGGCTCTTGCGCGAGGTCATGACCGACATCTCGGACATGGCGAAGAAGCCGTTCAGCAGAACAAGCGCGAAGACAATCAGGATCATTTCAAACACGGGCGTCGTCCCCGGTTGGTGGCAGGGAGGGCGGGTGCTTGCGATGGCGGCTGGCGCTCAGGAACGGGGTCCGGCGCGGCGCAGGGGGATTAGGGTCGTCGTCCATAAGGTGCGCCCGAAGGCGCGCTGGCATCTTAGCAAAGGGGCGTGGCAGGGTGGCAACCGCCTGTTCAGGTTGGGGCTCCAAGAGCCCGGAAAGGGTGCGGGGATACCCGTGATGGTCATCTAGCCGTCATAATTCGCTCTGGTGCCGTCCTTCCCGCGACGGCTGACAGGTTTCTCAATGTTCTCTCTGCAGACCATTTTCGGTTCCGGCAAACAGTTCTACACCCTGCTCGATGAGGCTGCCGTCGCGGCTTCCGATGCCGCCAAGGCGCTGCATTCCATGCTGCGCGAGGCCGACCGCCAGCCCGCGCTGGACGCCTTCAAGCTGGCCCGCCTGCGCGAACGCGCGGCCTCGGACAAGATCAGCCAGGCGCTGGTGGACAGCTTCATGACCCCGATCGAGCGCGAAGACATCGAAGCGCTGGGTTCGGCCCTGTACAAGATTCCGAAGCAGATCGAGAAGTTCGCCGATCGCTATTCGCTGGCCACGACCCACCTGGAGCACATCGACTTCGCGCCGCGCGCGGCGATGCTGGAACAGGCCGCCGGCGTAGTGGTGGAGATGGTGGCCGACCTGCGCCACATGAACCTGGACCGGATGACCGCGCTGAACGAGAAGCTGCGTTCGCTGGAGAACGAGGCCGATCGCCTGATGCTCGAGTTGTACCGCGACATCTACTCCGGTCGCCTGGACAACCTGCAGATGTTCCTGCTGAAGGAATTCTTCGAGATCCTGGAAAAGGCCATCGACCGTTGCCGCGAGGCCGGCGTGGTGGCGTACCAGATCGTGTTGAAGAACAGCTGACGGACGCCGCCGCATGTTGACCCTTGTCCTGGTGGTGATCCTGGCCGCGCTCGTCTTCGAGTTCATCAACGGCTTCCACGACACTGCCAACTCCATTGCCACCGTAGTGGCGACCAAGGTGCTCTCGCCCGGCTGGGCGGTGATGCTGGCCGCCTTCATGAACCTCATCGGTGCGCTGACCGGCACTGCGGTGGCGCTGACCATCGCCTCGGGCCTGCTCAACACCAACGTGGTCGAGGTCACTCCGCAGGTGATCCTGTGCGCCCTGCTGGGCGGCATCATCTGGAACCTGATCACCTGGTGGAAGGGCCTGCCGTCCTCGTCCTCGCACGCCCTGATCGGTGGTCTCTGCGGTGCCGGCCTGGCCGCGGCCCACAACAACTGGGACGCGCTGATCTGGTCGGAGCGCCTGGGCAGCTGGGCGCAGAACAAGGGCCTGCTGTGGAAGGTGTTCGTGCCGATGATCACCTCGCCGATCGCCGGCTTCCTGCTCGGCATCGTGGTGATGGTGCTGCTGTGGGCGCTGATCGCCGGCCTGGCCAAGGTCGGTGGCGCCATCGGCCGCCTGGCCCGTCCGCGCATCGTCAATGCCTTCTTCGGCAAGGCGCAGATCGCCTCGGCGGCCTAC
This sequence comes from Stenotrophomonas sp. YJH_SMC_122, assembly GCF_059369535.1. Classification (NCBI taxonomy): domain Bacteria; kingdom Pseudomonadati; phylum Pseudomonadota; class Gammaproteobacteria; order Lysobacterales; family Lysobacteraceae; genus Stenotrophomonas; species Stenotrophomonas sp. YJH_SMC_122. The sequence goes on from NZ_JCAFST010000001.1 coordinate 619,985, forward strand.
ATGGGCTTCGCCCACGGCCACAACGACGCGCAGAAGACCATGGGCATCATCGCGATGACCCTGATTGGTGCCGAAGCCACCGGCGCACTGAACGATCTGCCGTCCTGGCTGGCCTTCATGCACCCGGACGCGCACGCCGGTGACGGCATCGCCATGTGGATCGTGCTGACCTGCGCGGTGGTGATGGCGGCCGGTACCGCTTCGGGTGGCTGGAAGATCATCAAGACCCTGGGCCACAAGATGGTCAAGTTGCACCCGATCCACGGCTTCGCTGCGGAGACCAGCTCGGCCACCATCCTGACCCTGGCGGCCCACTTCGGCATGCCGGTCTCGACCACGCACAGCATCTCCACCGCGATCATGGGCGTCGGCTTCGCCAAGAACCCGCGTTCGCTGAAGTTCGGCGTGATCGAGCGCATCGTCTGGGCCTGGATCCTGACCATTCCGGCCGCAGGCGGCTGTGCGTACCTGATCCTGAAGCTGTTCGAGCTGTTCGGCTGGACCTGATGCCCGCAGCCCTGGGGTCAGAGCCCTTCCCCTGAGGAAAGGGATCTGACCCCGACAATCGAAAAAGCCCGCCGGATTCCGGCGGGCTTTTTTCCATGGCAGATCATTCTTCTGTATCCAGTGTGTCGACCAAGGTCGACACCCACCAACAGCAGCAGGAACCTGTCGAAGGCGGGGTGGGGTGGATAGGCAGGACCGTTGGCGCCATGGATGGCGCCATCGAGCCCCCATGGACGGGTTTACGGCGCGTCCTGCCTATCCACCCCACCTCGCCAGCCCTCAGGAAGCCCGCTTTTGCCGTTGATCTTGCCGTTGCAGTCAGCGGGTGCCGGGCCGCAGGCCCGGCCGAACCCCTCAATTCCGTTGGAACAGGGCCTGCACATCCCTGCGGAACGCCGCCTGGCTGTCGGCCCGGCTGTAGAACATGTGCCCGCCCGGATAACTGCGCACCTGCACCCGGTCCGGATTGCTGCCCATCGTCGGCATCTGGTCCACGGTCAGGATCGAACCCATGAACGGGCACGACAGGTCGTTCCAGCCATGCACGATCAGCACCTGCAGGTGCGGGTCGATCGCCACGGCCTGGCGCAGCTGGGTCACCGCGCCATCGCGCAGCTCGCCATTGCGGTCCCACAGCCGGTTCACGTCGTAGTTCAGCGCCTGGTACCGCGCGTCCACCTTCCAGCCGACCACGCGCGTCACGAAGTCGACCATCGCCGTGGTCGTCGGCGCGATGATGCTGTCCAGCAGCGGATCGTTGGCGCGCTGCTCCGGATCGTTCGGGAATGGATCGAACGCGGTCACGTTGGAATCGTAACGGCTGCCCAGCGTGCCCTTGTCGCGGAACACTTCCCGCAGGTAGGCCTGGGTTTCCAGCCGGCCACCGGCACGGCGCACGAACTGCGGGTCCAGTCCGGTCAGTTCGGTCACCCGGCGCAGCATCGCCTCGGTCGCCTGCGGATCGCTGCGGCCCTTCATCAATGCGGTGGCGTAGTCGCCACGGGTGTATTCCACTACTTCGCGCATGGCTGCATCGGTCAGCTTGCCCTGGCGCTCCAGGTGCGCGGCGGCGATCGACGGCAGGGTCTGCATCCACGCCATCGGCGAAACATCGGCGTTGTCTTCCAGGGTCGGGCTCAGGTACGGCGAGACCAGCACCAGGCCGTTCATCGCAACACCCAGCCGGGTCTGCAGGTAGTGGGTGATGCGCGGGCCGCGGTAGCCGCCGTAGCTCTCGCCGGTCAGGTACTTGCGCGACGCCATGCGCTGGTTGCGCAGCAGCCAGTCGTAGATCGAGCGTGACAGGTATTCGATGTCGGCGCTGGGGTTGTACAGCGCTTTCTTCGCTTCATCGTCGCCGATGCGAGCGCGGCTGAAGCCGGTGCCGACCGGATCGATGAACACCAGATCGGTGAAGTCCAGCCAGGTGCCGGGGTTGTCGTGCAGCGTGGCCGGCGCCGACGCGCTGTCACCCTCGGAGCCGAAGGTCACCACCTTGGGCCCGATCGCGCCCATGTTGAGGTAGACCGACGATGCCCCGGGGCCGCCATTGAGCGCGAAGGTCACCGGCCGGTCCTTGCCCGGCATCGTGTAGGCGGTGAACACCACGTCGGCGATGACCTTGCCCCTGGCATCGCGTACCGGCAGGGTGCCGACGGTGGCGGTGTAGTCCAGGGTGCGGCCGGCCAGGCGCATGCTCTGGCGGGCCGAGGCGTCTGCGGGCAACGCAGGTGCCTCGGTCTTGTCGTCTTTCGGATCGGGCTTGGCGTCGGCATCAGGCGCGGCCAGCACGCTGGCTGGGGCGATGAGCAGGCCGACGCAGAGCGCGGCAGTGTGCAACAGGGACTTCATGGCACCGGGTGGGCAGCGGAAGGGGATTCCGATGCTAGGCCGGTGGCGGCCCAAGCCGTATGTGTCCAAAGGCATGGCCGGGCGTTGCGGCCGCTATTGGCCAGCTTGGGTCAAGCGGACAGGGCGGTTGCCGCTTTGTCATCGGCAAGCAGGCCGTAGACGGCCGAGTCGGCCAGTTCCCCCTGGATGCGCCAGCGCTGGCGCAGCACTCCCTCGCGGCGGAAGCCCAGGCGTTCGAGCACATGCGCGGAGGGTGCGTTGCGCGGGTCGATCTCGGCTTCCACGCGATGCAGGTGGAGGGTGCCGAACAGGTAGGCCAGTACCTGCTGCAGGGCCTCGTGCATGTAGCCCTGGCCCTGGCGGTCCGGTGCCAGCAGGTAGCCGATCTCGGCGCGGGCTGCAGTGCGGTCCACTGCAAACACCACGCAGATGCCCAGCAGTGGACCTTCCAGTGATTCGCGCACGGCCAGCTTCAGCTGGGTACCGATGGCATGGGCTGCGAGATCATCGTCGATCTGCTCGCGCGCCTCGGCCTGTCGCGTCCAGGCCGGATGATTCCACCAGCGCATCACATCGGGATCGGACTGCAGCGTGAACAGCGCGGCGGCGTCGTCACGGCGGATCGGGCTCAGGACCAGCCGTGCACTGTGCAGCGGCAGGTCGGGGAACAGCAGCGAGTGGCTGGCCAATACGGTGGTCCACGCGGATGGACGCGCATTATGGCGCCGCCGGGTTTGCCGATGGGGGCGGAATGCCCGGGGCGGATGGGTCGGATCCCTTTCCCGGCGGGAAACGGATCCGACCCTGCGAGGGATCAGACTTCCAGCGAAGCCAGGTCGCCCTTCGACTCCAGCCAGCCCTTGCGGTCGGACGCGCGCTTCTTGGCCAGCAGCATGTCCATCAGCGAGCGGGTCTGCTCGCCATCGTCCACGGTCAGCTGGACCAGGCGGCGCGTATCCGGGTGGATGGTCGACTCGCGCAGCTGCGGCGGGTTCATCTCGCCCAGGCCCTTGAAGCGGGTGACGTTGATGGCGCCCTTGATCTTCTCGCGCTCGATCTTGTCCAGCATCGAGCGCTTTTCTTCCTCGTCCAGGGCATAGAACACCTGCTTGCCCACGTCGATGCGGAACAGCGGCGGCATCGCCACGAACACATGGCCGGCATCGACCAGTGCCGGGAAGTGCTTCAGGAACAACGCGGTCAGCAGCGTTGCGATGTGCAGGCCGTCGGAGTCGGCGTCGGCCAGGATGATCACCTTGCCGTAGCGCAGGCCGCTGATGTCGTCCTTGCCGGGATCGCAGCCGATGGCGATGGCCAGGTTGTGTACTTCCTCCGAGGCCAGCACGCTGTTGGACGAGACTTCCCAGGTGTTCAGGATCTTGCCGCGCAGCGGCATGATCGCCTGGAAATCCTTGTCGCGGGCCTGCTTGGCGCTGCCGCCTGCCGAATCACCTTCCACCAGGAACAGCTCGGTACGCGACAGATCCTGGCTGATGCAGTCGGCCAGCTTGCCGGGCAGGGCCGGGCCCTGGGTGACCTTCTTGCGGACGACCAGCTTTTCGGTCTTCAGGCGCGCGCTGGCGCGCTCGATGGCGATCTGCGCGATCTTCTCGCCCAGCTCCACGTTCTGGTTGAGCAGCAGGCTGAAGGCATCATGGGCGGCGCCTTCGATGAAGCCGGCGGCCTGGCGGGAGGACAGGCGTTCCTTGGTCTGGCCGCTGAACTGCGGGTCGGTCATCTTCAGCGACAGCACGAACGACACGCGGTCCCACACGTCTTCCGGGGCCAGCTTGACGCCACGCGGCAGCAGGTTGCGGAAGTCGCAGAACTCGCGCAGCGCCTCGGTCAGGCCGGTACGCAGGCCGTTGACGTGGGTGCCGTGCTGGGCGGTGGGGATCAGGTTGACATAGCTTTCCTGCACCAGCTCGCCTTCCGGCAGCCAGGCCACGGCCCAGTCCACGATCTCGGTGTCTTTCTTCAGGCTGCCGACGAACAGCTCGGCCGGCAGCATCTCGCGATCGCCCAGCTCCAGCTTCAGGTAATCGCGCAGGCCGTCCTCGTAGTACCAGGTATCGACTTCACCGGTGGCTTCATCGGTCAGCTTCACGGTCAGGCCCGGGCACAGCACTGCCTTGGCGCGCAGCAGGTGCTTCAGCGCGCGCACCGCGAATTTCGGCGTATCGAAGTACTTCGGGTCCGGCCAGAAGCGCACGCGGGTACCGGTGTTCTTCTTGCCGACGCTGCCGACCACTTCCAGCGGCGTGGCACGGTCGCCGTTGCGGAAGGTGATCCGGTGTTCGGCACCGTCGCGCTTGATGTGCACCTCCACCAGGGTCGACAGCGCATTGACCACGCTGACGCCGACGCCGTGCAGGCCGCCGGAGAAGGTGTAGTTGTTGTTGCTGAACTTGCCGCCTGCGTGCAGCCGCGTGAGGATCAGCTCGACGCCCGGGATCTTCTCCTCCGGATGAATGTCCACTGGCATGCCGCGGCCGTCATCGCTGACCTCCACGCTGCCGTCCTTGTACAGGGTGATCTCGATCGAACGGGCGTGGCCGGCGAGGGCCTCGTCCACCGAGTTGTCGATCACTTCCTGCGCCAGGTGATTCGGGCGCGCGGTGTCGGTATACATGCCGGGACGGCGCTTGACCGGGTCAAGGCCGGACAGGACTTCAATATCGGCGGCGTTATAGCGGGCGTTCATCTGTCTTCGAAAGCTTGGAGCGACGGGCAAGTGTGGGGTCTGGCACGGGATTTTGCACGCCTGCGGTTCAGTCTCGGCGACGCAGAGGGGGTAAAATGGCAGCCGCTGGAATCTGAACGCCGGCGGCCCCGTTGGGTCTGAACGTCCAAGCCATACCGCGAGGAGGACCTCATGAAGAAGTTGCTGACCATTGCGATCCTGGCCGCTGCCGCCGTTGCAGTACCGCTGGTGGTGGCGCAGAACGCCGGCCAGCCGGCCCCGCAGCAGGGTGACCAGGCCGACAAGGCGCAGGCCGAGGCCGATGCCAAGGCCAAGCGTCGGGCCCAGGCCAATGCCCAGATGAAGGCGCAGGGCCAGCCGGCCCCGCAGCAGGAAGAGGAAGAGGAAGCGCGCAAGAAGCGCTGATCCCGCAGCCTGCCAGGCGCCCTTGCGACAAGGGTTGCGCTCCGGAACGCCCCGCTCAGCGGGGCGTTTCTTTTTAGGAACGTGGCGTCTGCCCCTTGGGTTGGCGGCCATCAATCTGTAAACTATGGCTTTCCGGGAGTAAGTGCGTGTCCACCCTTTGCGAATGGGCTGGAGCGGCCAAGCGTGGCTTCCAGCATGGCGGGTCGCAGGTGACGGTCGATTTGACCGGCACGGTCGCCCCGACCTCGCACGATGGTTCCCGTCCGGCGCCTGCTGCCGCACGGATCCGCACCTCCCTCGCTGCCACAGCGAACCGGAAAACCCCCTCTGAGCACCATGCCCGCCCTCCGGGTGCGCGTGGTGCTGCCGTTTTCCATTTCCAGACAGGATGCTTGCAGCCATGACTCCCTTGATTTTCGTAACCGGCGGCGTGGTGTCCTCGCTCGGCAAAGGCATTGCCGCTGCGTCGCTGGCCGCCATTCTCGAAGCCCGTGGCCTGAAGGTCACGATGATGAAGCTCGATCCGTACATCAACGTCGATCCGGGCACCATGAGCCCGTTCCAGCACGGTGAGGTCTATGTCACCGACGACGGCGCGGAGACCGACCTCGACCTGGGCCACTACGAGCGCTTCGTGCGCACCCGCCTCAGCCGCAAGAACTCGGTCACCACCGGCCGCATCTACGAGAACGTGATCCGCAAGGAGCGCCGCGGCGACTACCTGGGCGCGACCGTGCAGGTCATTCCGCACATCACCGACGAGATCCGTCGCTGCATCGACGAAGCCACCGAAGGCTACGACGTGGCACTGGTCGAGATCGGCGGCACCGTCGGCGACATCGAGTCGCTGCCGTTCCTGGAGGCGATCCGCCAGGTGCGCACCGAACGTGGCCCGGAGAAGGCGCTGTTCATGCACCTCACCCTGGTGCCGTACATCGGCGCCGCCGGTGAGCTGAAGACCAAGCCGACCCAGCACTCGGTGAAGGAGCTGCGCTCGATCGGCATCCAGCCGGACGTGCTGCTGTGCCGCTCCGAGCAGGCGGTGCCGGATTCGGAGCGCCGCAAGATCGCCCAGTTCACCAACGTCTCCGAGCGCGCGGTGATCAGCGTGCCGGACGTCGACGTGCTGTACCGCATTCCGTCGGGCCTGCATGCACAGGGCCTGGACGAAATCGTGGTCAACCAGCTGAAGCTGGCCGACAAGGCCGGTCCGGTCGATCTTTCGATGTGGGAAGACGCGGTCGACGCGACCCTGCACCCGCTGGATGAAGTGACCATCGCCGTGGTCGGCAAGTACGTCGATCACCAGGATGCCTACAAGTCGGTCGGCGAAGCACTGAAGCACGGCGGCCTGCGCCAGCGCACCAAGGTCAACCTGAAGTGGCTGGAAGCACAGGACCTGGAAGGCACCGACATGGCTGCACTGGCCGATGTCGACGGCATCCTGGTACCGGGTGGCTTCGGTGACCGCGGCTTTGAAGGCAAGGTGCTGACCTCGAAGTTCGCCCGCGAGCAGCAGGTGCCGTACTTCGGCATCTGCTACGGCATGCAGGCGGCAGTGGTCGATTACGCGCGCAACGTGGTCGGCCTGGAAGGTGCCAACAGCACCGAGAACGATCGCCAGTCGCCGAACCCGGTGATCGGCCTGATCACCGAATGGCGCACCGCCAGCGGTGATGTCGAGAAGCGTGACGACAAGAGCGACCTCGGCGGCACCATGCGCCTGGGCCTGCAGGAGCAGCGCCTGAAGCCGGGCACGCTGGCCCGCGAGCTGTACGGCAAGGACGTGGTCGCCGAGCGCCACCGCCACCGCTACGAGTTCAACAACCGCTACCGCACCCAGCTGGAAGATGCGGGCCTGGTGATCGCCGGCAAGTCGATGGACGACACCCTGGTGGAAGTGGTCGAGCTGCCGCGCGATGCCCACCCGTGGTTCCTGGCCTGCCAGGCGCACCCGGAATTCCTGTCCACCCCGCGCGACGGCCATCCGCTGTTCATCGGTTTCATCCGTGCCGCGCGCGAGCGCAAGGCCGGTGGCAAGCTGCTGCAGGAAGCCCGCGCCTGACTTGTGATGGGGGCCGCCGGCCCCCATCTTGCACGCTTCAACCCCCAGCGCACCGGCCCGGCCGGTGCCGCGGACAACAAGGAAACGCCATGAAACTGTGTGGATTCGAGGTCGGGCTGGACCAGCCCCTGTTCCTGATCGCCGGCCCCTGCGTGATCGAGTCGATGCAGCTGCAGCTCGATACCGCCGGCAAGCTGAAGGAGATCACCGACAAGCTCGGCGTCAACTTCATCTTCAAGTCCAGCTTCGACAAGGCCAACCGCACCTCGGGTACCGCCTTCCGCGGCCCGGGCATGGAAGAGGGCCTGAAGGTCCTGGCCGAGGTCAGGAAGCAGATCGGCGTGCCGGTGCTGACCGACGTCCACGAGTACACCCCGATGGACGAAGTGGCCTCGGTGGTGGATGTGCTGCAGACCCCGGCGTTCCTGGTCCGCCAGACCGACTTCATCCGCAAGGTGTGCTCGGCCGGCAAGCCGGTCAACATCAAGAAGGGCCAGTTCCTGGCGCCGTGGGACATGAAGCCGGTCGTGGAGAAGGCCAAGGCCACCGGCAACGAGCAGATCATGGTCTGCGAGCGCGGTGCCAGCTTCGGCTACAACAACCTGGTCAGCGACATGCGCTCGCTGGCGGTGATGCGCGAGACCGGTTGCCCGGTGGTGTTCGACGCCACCCACTCGGTGCAGTTGCCGGGCGGGCAGGGCACCAGCTCCGGCGGCCAGCGCGAGCACGTGCCGGTGCTGGCCCGTGCCGCGGTGGCGGTGGGCATCTCCGGCCTGTTCGCCGAGACCCATCCGGATCCGTCAAAGGCCCTGTCCGATGGTCCCAATGCGTGGCCGCTGGACCAGATGGAGGCCCTGCTCGAGACTCTGATGGAACTCGACGCGGTGACCAAGAAGCACGGCTTTTCGCGCTTCGCGTGAGTCGTGACCCGTGGGTGGCGCTGGAAACCCAGCGTCACCGCCGGCACTGGAGACAATGGCCGTGGGGCCTGATCGCGCTGGGGCTGTCCGTGGTGTTCACCGCGGGCATGTTCGGGCTGGTGCTGATCGGTGCTGCGTCGGTGCGGCCACCGGGTGATGGCAGCAGCGCGCTCGATCTTCGGGCGTATTTCATTGCGCTTGTGGTCGGAGAGCTGCTGGCCAGTGCAGGATGCGTCGCTTCGGCTGTGCTGGCCTGGCGATTGAACCGTGGCAAGGTGCCGGCAGGGCTGGCGATCATCCTGCTTTCTCTGTGGATCGGCACCCTGTTCTACGGATGGCTTTGATGAATGCGACCCCATCGGCGCGCGGCTGGCCCTGGGGCCTGATCGCGCTGGCGCTGTCCGCGTTGACCTGGATGGCCCTGGTGGTGGGCGTGCTGGCCTTCACCGCCGGCTCTGGTGATGCTGGTCTCGCTGGTCCTTATCGTGATCGGGTCCAGCTGGGGCTGATGCTGGCCACGCCATTTGGCAAGTGGCGGGCAGCCGGGGATAATCACGCGGCATTCGTTTTGTCGCCCCCTCTCCAGACAGGTAACCGGCCCGACCATGAGTACGATCCGCAGCATCCACGCCCGTGAAATCCTCGACAGCCGTGGCAACCCCACGCTGGAAGCCGAAGTCATCCTGGAGGACGGTTCGTTCGGTCGCGCCGCGGTTCCCTCCGGTGCCTCGACCGGCACCAAGGAAGCGGTCGAGCTGCGTGACGGCGACAAGACCCGTTACCTGGGCAAGGGCGTGCGCAAGGCCGTCGACAACGTCAACACCACGATTGCCGCCGCGCTGAAGGGCTTCGAGGCCACCGACCAGGCCGGCCTCGACCGTCGCCTGATCGACCTTGACGGCACCGAGAACAAGGGCCGCCTGGGTGCCAACGCGCTGCTGGGTGTTTCGATGGCCGCTGCGCACGCCGCCGCCGCATCGAACAAGCAGGCGCTGTGGCAGTACCTGGCTGCCAAGACCGGCGTGGCGCCGTCGCTGCCGGTGCCGATGATGAACATCATCAATGGCGGCGCGCACGCCGACAACAACGTCGACTTCCAGGAGTTCATGGTGCTGCCGGTGGGCTTCACCTCGTTCTCCGAAGCACTGCGCGCTGGTACCGAAATCTTCCATTCGCTGAAGTCGGTGCTGAAGGGCCATGGCCTGAGCACGGCGGTGGGCGACGAAGGCGGCTTCGCGCCGGACTTCCGCAGCAACGTCGAAGCGCTGGATACCATCCTCGAAGCCATCGGCAAGGCTGGCTACACCGCCGGTGAGGACGTGCTGCTGGGCCTGGACGTGGCCTCCAGTGAGTTCTTCGAGAACGGCAAGTACAACCTGGTCGGCGAGAACAAGCGCCTGACCTCCGAGCAGTTCGTCGACTTCCTCGCCGACTGGGCCGCGCAGTACCCGATCATCACGATTGAAGACGGCCTGGCCGAGAACGACTGGGCGGGTTGGAAGCTGCTGACCGACCGCATCGGCAAGAAGGTGCAGCTGGTCGGCGACGACCTGTTCGTGACCAACCCGAAGATCTTCCAGGAAGGCATCGACTCGGGCACCGCCAACGCGATCCTGATCAAGGTCAACCAGATCGGCACCCTCAGCGAAACCCTGGAAGCGATCGCCATGGCCGACCGCGCCGGTTATGCCGCCGTGGTCTCGCACCGCTCGGGTGAAACCGAAGACACCACCATCGCCGATATCGCGGTGGCCACCACCGCCACCCAGATCAAGACCGGCTCGCTGTGCCGCAGCGATCGCGTGGCCAAGTACAACCAGCTGCTGCGCATCGAGGAAGCCCTCGGCGCCGGCGCGCGTTACGCCGGTCGTGACGCGTTCGTTTCGCTGAAGCGCTGAGCCGATGCGCGACTGGCGCTGGATGCTGCTGGTGCTGGCCCTGTTGCTGGGCTGGCTGCAGTATCGCTTCTGGTTCGGTCCGGGCAATTCGGGCGAAGTGATGATGCTCGAAGCCCAGGTCGCCAACCAGGAGCGGGACAATGAGGGTCTGCAGCAGCGCAACGATGCGCTCGCTGCCGAAGTGAAGGACCTCAAGGAAGGCCAGTCCGCCATCGAGGAGCGCGCACGCAGCGAGCTGGGCATGATCAAGCCCGGCGAGAAGTTCTATCGTGTGGTCGAGGATGCGCCGGTGCACCCGGCGCAGCCTGCGGCAGGTGTCAGTGCGCAGGTTGGCGACCACCCGGCGGACGTGCCATGAGTGCGGCCATCTGGGTCGTGGTTCCGGCTGCGGGCCGTGGCACCCGCTTCGGCGCGCCGTTGCCCAAGCAATACTTGCAGGCAGGGGGACAGATCCTGCTTGCCCATACCCTGGACGCGCTGCTGGCGCACCCGGCCGTGGCCGGGGCGATGGTGGTGATTGGCCAGGACGACGCCGACTGGCCCGGCTGGAACGAGTGGGCGGGCAAGCCGGTGCTGACCTGCATCGGTGGCGCGACCCGTGCCGCTTCGGTGCTGGCCGGGCTGCAGGCGCTGCCGGAGACGGTGCGCGCTGATGAGTTCGTACTGGTCCACGATGCCGCGCGGCCGAACCTGTCGCCGGCCGATCTCGGCCGCCTGCTTGAAGTCGGTCGTACCGATCCGGTCGGGGCGATCCTGGCCGCACCGGTGCGCGACACCCTCAAGCGCGCGGGCGACGACGGTGGCATCGATGGCACTGAACCGCGCGAGCGGCTGTGGCGTGCACTGACACCGCAGCTGTTCCGCCGCCACCAGCTCAGCCGCGCGCTGTCCGACGCCGCTGCCGCCGGGGTCGAAGTCACCGACGAGGCCATGGCCATGGAGCGCCAGGGCCAGCGCCCGCTGCTGGTGGAAGGCAGCGAGGACAACTTCAAGGTCACCACCCCGGCCGATCTGGACCGGTTCGAATTCGTACTTTCCCGCCGCGCCGGCTGACCGTCCGCGTGGCCCTGTTGCAAGGGTTGCATCCATGAGCACCGCACCGTTCCCGCCCGTCCGCATCGGCCAGGGCTACGACGTCCATGCCTTCGGCGAAGGCGATCACATCATGCTTGGCGGGGTGAACGTGCCGCACAGCTGCGGCGTGCTGGCGCACAGCGACGGCGACGTGATCCTGCACGCCTTGTGCGATGCGATGCTCGGGGCGCTGGCGCTGGGCGATATCGGCCAGCATTTCCCGCCGAGCGATGATCGCTGGAAGGGCGCCGACAGCAGCGATTTCGTGCGCCATTGCGACAGCCTGCTGCGCGAGCGTGGCTGGCGCGTTGGCAACACCGACATCACCGTGATCTGCGAGCGGCCGAAGGTTGGCCCGCATGCGCTGGCGATGCGTGAGCGCATTGGTGGGTTGCTGCAGCTGCCGCTGGACGCGGTCAGCGTCAAGGCCACCACCTCGGAGAAGCTGGGCTTCACCGGCCGCGGTGAAGGCATCGCCGCGCAGGCGGTCGTGTTGCTGGTGGCGGCATGATCCCGCTGCCGTTGGCATTTGGTGCGCCGCTGTTGACGGCGCGCATCCGCACCACGCCAGACGATTTCCAGGTGGATGAACTGCCGGCCTTCGAGGCCACCGGTGAAGGCGAGCACCTGTTGCTGCACATCCGCAAGCGTGGCGCCAACACCGTGCATGTGGCCAAGCTGCTGGCCAAGTGGGCGGGCCTGCCGGAAATGGCGGTGAGTTACGCCGGCATGAAAGACCGCCACGCGGTCACCACCCAGCGTTTCAGCGTGCACCTGCCCAAGCGCATTGCGCCGGACCTGGCCGAGCTGGCCAGTGACGAGATCGAAGTGCTCGAAGCGACCTGGCACAACCGCAAGCTGCAGCGTGGTGCACTGGCCGGCAACCGCTTCAGGCTGGTGCTGCGCGAGGTGCAGGGCGACGCTGCGGCGATCAGCGAGCGCCTGCAGCAGATCGCCGGGCGCGGCCTGCCGAACTGGTTTGGCGAGCAGCGCTTCGGCCGCGACGGCGGCAATGTGCCTGCGGCATTGGCGATGTTCGGTGGCCGCCGCATGCGCAAGGACCAGCGTTCGCTGCTGCTCTCTGCAGCCCGTTCGGCGCTGTTCAACCGCGTGCTGGCCGCGCGCGTGGAGCAGGGTAACTGGGATCAGCCACTGGACGGCGAGGTGTGGATGCTGGACGGCAGTCGCAGCGTGTTCGGCCCGGAGCCGTACACCGACGTGCTGGCCGAGCGCCTCGCGCGGTTCGACATCCATCCCAGCGCACCGCTGTGGGGTGAAGGCGAGCTGCGCAGCGCCGATGCGGCACGCGAGCTGGAACTGGCCGCGCTGGACGACGAGGAGTCGAAGGCGCTGCGCGCTGGCCTGGAAGACGCGCGCCTGAAGCAGGAGCGCCGCGCGTTGCGCCTGCGTCCCGCGCTGCTGCAGCACCAGTGGCTGGCCGACGACGTGCTGGAACTGTCGTTCGCGTTGCCGCCAGGCTGCTACGCCACCGCCGTGCTGCACGAACTCGGCCCCCTCGAAGACGCCTCGCAGGCCTGACAGAAAAAGGGGACGGAGGGAATTAAGTCGTTTGTGGCACAAACGACTTAATTCCCTCCGTCCCTTATTTCAGCGCCGTGCCAGCAGCACCAGTACCGCGCCGGTCCCGCCTTGGCCGGTCGGCGCCGAATGGAACGCCAGCACGTCGTTGCGCAGCCGCAGCAGGCGGTCAACCAGGTTCTTCAGCACCGGCGCGCCGCCGTCGGACTGCAGTCCCTTCCCATGGATGATGCGCACGCACCCATACTCATGGGCATGCGCTTCCAGCAGGAACTGGCGCAGCAGGGCTTCGGCCTGCGCGGCGGTGGCACCGTGCAGGTCCAGCTCGTCCTGTACCGAATACTGGCCGCGCTTGAGGCGCTGGAACAGGCGCGGTGGCAGGTTGTCGCGGCGATAGCTGGCCACGTCGCCCGCTTCCAGCGGCGTACTGTCGCGCAGCAGCCGCGCAAACTCGCCCGCGGCGTCGGCCTCGTCGCGTTCGGCCATGCGTGCGCGCGGCTTCGGCCGGGGCGCAGCAGGCGCCGGTTCGGCATCCTTGCGCAGCGGCGTCACTTCACCGATGGCCGCACGGAACAGTGCGGCGGGATCTTCGTCTTCAGGGGGCGACATGCGCACAGGGTAAACCGCCGGCGCGGGTCTGCCTATGACGGTTCGATGTCGGTCGTGACCGCCGGCAGGGTAGGACCGGCGGCTCGCATGCGGCACAATAGACGATGCCCTTGCAGGGTCGACGGCTTCCGCAGGGGAGTACGACGGTCCCGCCCACACTGCACGGTGACGGAATCGAATTCTTGGAAAATCAAGCGGTTAAATCGAAGATGCGAATCCTGGTCAGTAATGACGATGGTGTCGACGCCGCAGGCATCCGGATGCTTGCTTCGGTCCTGCGCGAGGCCGGACACGAAGTCACGGTGGTCGCGCCTGACCGCGATCGCTCCGGTGCCAGCAACTCGCTGACCCTGGACCTGCCGATCCGGCTCAAGCGCATCGACCATTACACCGTCTCGGTGGCTGGCACGCCGACCGACTGCGTGCACCTGGCGCTGACCGGCCTGCTTGAATTCGAGCCGGACATCGTCGTGTCAGGCATCAACAACGCCGCCAACCTCGGTGACGACGTGATCTATTCCGGCACTGTCTCGGCGGCAATGGAAGGTCGCTTCCTCGGCCTGCCGGCCGTGGCGGTCTCGCTGGTTACCCGCAACCACGATCCGAAGCACTTCGACACTGCCGCGCGGGCCGCGGTGGAGATCGTCGCCCGGCTCAAGGCCGATCCGCTGCCTGCCGACACCATCCTCAACGTCAACGTGCCGGATCTGCCGTGGAGCGAGGTCAAGGGCTTCGAGGTCACCCGCCTCGGCAACCGCCATCGTGCCGAAGGCTGCATCGCGCAGAAGGATCCGCGCGGCAACGACGTGTACTGGATCGGCCCGGCCGGCCGTGAGCAGGACTCCGGCCCGGGCACCGACTTCCACGCGGTGCGCACCGGCCACATCTCGATCACGCCGATCCAGGTGGACCTGACCCGCTACCAGGCGCTGGAGAAAGTGGCCAGCTGGGTGGGCGGCCTCAGCGCCGCGCTGGACCGGCCGGCATGAGTCCACGCCTGCGACTGCAGCCGGAAGCTGTCGGCATCGGCATGACCTCGCAGCGCGTGCGTGACCGTCTGGTCGATCGCCTGCGCGAAGCGGGCATCGTCGACGAGTCCACCTTGAACGCAATCCGGGTAGTGCCGCGGCATCTGTTCATCGATGAAGCACTGGCCTCGCGTGCCTATGAGGACACCGCGCTGCCGATCGGCCATGGCCAGACCATCTCGCAGCCCTGGGTGGTCGCCCGGATGACCGAGGCAGTGCTCCAGGTCGCGCCGAAGCGCGTGCTGGAAGTCGGCACCGGCTCGGGCTACCAGGCCGCCATCCTGGGCGCGCTGGGCCTGGAGGTCTACACCGTGGAGCGTATCGGTGACCTGTTGCGGCAGGCACGCAAGCGCTTCCGCGCACTGGGCATGAACATCCGCACCAAGCATGACGACGGTCGTGCCGGATGGGCCGAGCACGGTCCGTTCGATGCCATCGTGGTCACCGCTGCCGCGCCTGCACTGGTCGATGAACTGGTCGGGCAGCTGGCTGAAGGAGGGCGCCTGGTGGCGCCGGTGGGTGGCCCGGGCGGACAGTCGCTGGTGCAGCTGGACCGCAAGCCCGATGGCGGCATCGAACAGCGCGTGCTGGCGCCGGTCACGTTCGTGCCGCTGCTGTCTGGCATGCTCGACTAATCCACGGAGCAGGGTTGCATGAAGATTTTCGGGCCGCTGTACGAGCGGGCGATGAAGTGGGCAGCGCACGAACGCGCGCCGACCTACCTGACGGTATTGAGTTTCTTTGAAGCGATCATCTTCCCGGTGATGCCGGAAGTGATGCTGGCACCGATGTGCGTGGCCCAGCCCAAGCGTGGCTGGTGGTTCGCCACCCTCAGCCTGGCTGGCTCGATGGTCGGCGCGCTGGTTGGTTACGCGCTGGGTCATTACGCTTTCGAGGCGATCAAGCCGGTGTTCGAGGCGCTGGGCATGCTTCCGGCGATTGAGCAGGGCATCACCACCGTGCAGGCGAAGATGGCCGAATCGCCGTGGGCGGTGTTCACCTTCCTGGTGCTGGGCGGCTTCATGCCGATCCCGATGAAGGTCTTCACGTGGGCATCGGGTATCGTCGGCGTACCGATGCCGCAGTACCTGTTGAGCATGTTGATCGGTCGTGGCAAGCGCGTGTTCGTGCTGGCCGCGGTCATCCGTATCGGTGGTGCGCGTGCCGAAGCGGCGCTGCGTCGCTGGATTGAACCGCTGGGCTGGATCGCCACCGTGCTGGTGGTGGTGCTGATCGCCTGGCTTGTATGGAGGTCGAAGTTCGCATGAATCCTGATCGTCTGAGCAAGGGAGTGCGCATCGGCGCGCTGGCGTTGCTGGTTTCCACACTGGCCGCCTGCGGTACCGCCACCGTGGTCCGCCCGGGCGGCGGCAACGCCGGCGGCGTGGCCACGCCGAAGACCTCGGTACCCAAGCCCGGGCAGACCGTGGTGGTGCGCAAGGGCGACACCATCTATGCGCTGGCCCGCATCCATGACATCACCCCGGCCGACCTGATTGCCTGGAATCGTCTGGACAACCCGTCGACCATCTATCCCGGCCAGGTGATCCGCCTGTATCCGCAGGGGGCCACCAGCGGCCGTGCGCCGACCACGGTGGTCACCCCGCCGCGTTCGGCTGGCAGCAGTGGCGGCAGCACCGCGCCGGCCCCGGCGCCGGTCGGGCCGGTGAAGAGCAACATCGCCTGGCGCTGGCCGGCCGATGGCGCAATCGTCGGCCGCTACGTGGCCGGTGACGCGACCAAGCAGGGCGTGGACATCGCCGGCACCAGCGGCCAGCCGGTCAAGGCAACCGCCAACGGTGTGGTGGTGTACTCCGGTGCCGGCCTGGTCGGCTACGGCGAACTGATCATCATCAAGCACAGCGACCAGTGGCTGTCCGCCTATGGCCACAACCGCAAGCGCCTGGTCAATGAAGGGCAGAGCGTGAAGGCTGGCGAGCAGATCGCCGAAATGGGCCGCACCGGTGCGAACCGCGACATGGTCCACTTCGAGATTCGCTACAACGGCAAGCCGGTCGATCCGCAGCAGTACCTGCCGGCACGTTGACGCGGTTGGAACAGGGAGCGCCGGGCCATGCCTGGCGTTCCTGACCTGTAGAGCCGAGTCATGCTCGGCTGCTTTTCGCTGGCAAACGACGACGCCCGAGCATGGGCTCGGGCGCTGCAGAATATGTGTGATCCAGGGGAGCCCCGGGCCATGCCCGGCGGCGCCACCTCAGCCTTCCAGAATGAAAGCAGCCGCGACCTTGCGGCCTTCGCCGGCCAGGATGTTGAAGGTGCGTGCGGCCGCTGGATTGTTCATCACTTCCAGGCCGATGCCGCGTGACAGGCAGGCGGCCATCACCACCGCCGGCGGGAACACCTGACGTTCACCCGTGCCGAGCACGATCAGCGCCGGGTTCAGCGCCAGGATCGGCTCCAGGTCAGCCAGCTGCAGCGCAGCGGCGCTCACCACCGGCCATTGCGTGACCAGCTGGTCCGGGGTCAGGAAGAAACTGCTGCCCAGCGCCTGGTCATTCACCTTGGCCGAGCGGCCATCGGCGGCACGGAGGCTATAGGCGTAATCCGGCGGTTCGTGGTTCAGCTGCATGACGGTAGGGCGATCAGCCGCGCGGCAGCACGATCTGGCGCTGTTCCCTGCTCGGGCGGTACAGCACGGCGACGTGGCCGATACGCTGCACCAGCGCGCTTTCGGTGGCTTCGACGATCTCGCCGATCATCACGTCACGGGCGTCGCGATCCTCGGCAGCGACCTTCACCTTGACCAGTTCGTGGCGCTCCAGCACTTCGTTCAGCTCAGCGATGAAGGCCGGGGTCACACCCTTGCCGCCGGTCTGCAGCAGGGCCTTCAGGTCGTGGGCTTGGCCGCGCAGGAAACGGGTCTGGGAAGCGGTCAGGGCGATGGACATGCAGGAAAACACGGTTGAATGGGGCGATCAGGGTATCATGAGGACCCCATCAGCCCCTATTTTCAATGGCTACCCGCAGCAAAAGCAGCCAGCGCTGGCTCAAGGAACACTTCTCCGACCCCTTCGTGAAGAAGGCGCAGGCCGAAGGCATGCGCTCGCGCGCCGCCTACAAGCTCGAAGAGCTGCTGGAACGTGACCGGTTGCTGAAACCCCACATGGTAGTGGTCGACCTCGGCGCGGCGCCGGGTGGCTGGTCTCAGCAGGTTCGGAGACAGATCGGCGACACCGGCCGCGTGCTGGCCCTGGACATCCTGGACATGCCGCCACTGGCCGGCGTGGAGTTCCTTCATGGTGACTTCAGGGAAGAAGCCGTCCTATCGCAGTTTGAAGCCATGCTCGGGGATCAGCCGGTAGACCTTGTGCTGTCGGACATGGCCCCCAATAAGAGTGGTGTGGGCGCGGTCGACCAGCCGCGGATGATGCACCTGGCGGAGCTGGCCCTGGATTTTGCCGACAACCACCTGAAGACCGGTGGGGCGTTCCTGATCAAGCTGTTCCAGGGCGAGGGCTTTGACGACTACGTGCGCGACATGCGCCGCCGGTACGACAAGGTCTCCATCCGCAAGCCGGAAGCCTCGCGAAAGCGCTCTCCCGAGGTATATGCCTTGGGTCAGGGAAAACGCGCCCACATGAAGTAAGCTCGCAATGTACGCAAGTTCGACCCCCACGCAACGCCAGCACTGAGAGGAACACCGGAGCCAATGAGGATGAACGACTTGACCAAGAACCTCCTGCTATGGGTGGTCGTCGCCGTCGTGCTGATGGTGGTCTTCCAGAGCTTCTCGCCGAAGTCCTCCGGAGCCGGCGCGCAGGGTGCGTCGTACTCGCAGTTCCTGGACCAGGTGGACAGCGGCAACGTGCAGAAGGTCGCCTTCGGCGGCGACATGCGCGGCGGCACCAGCCAGCTGACCTACACCACCCGCGGCGGGCAGACATCCACCATCACCGCACCGTTCGATCGCGACCTGATCAACGTGCTGCGCACCAAGAACGTGGAGATCGTGCAGGAGGAGCCGTCCAGCGGCATCTCCCTGGGCGCGATCCTGATGAATTTCCTGCCGGTCATCCTGATCATCGGCTTCTGGTTGTTCATCATGCGCCAGATGCAGGGCGGTGGCGGCGGTGCCAAGGGCGCGATGTCCTTCGGCAAGTCGCGCGCCAAGCTGCAGGGCGAAGACCAGATCAAGGTCACCTTCGCCGACGTCGCCGGCTGCGACGAGGCCAAGGAAGAAGTGGGCGAGCTGGTCGACTTCCTGCGCGACCCGTCCAAGTTCACCAAGCTCGGTGGCAAGATTCCGCGCGGTGTGCTGATGGTGGGCCCGCCGGGTACCGGCAAGACGCTGCTGGCGAAGGCCATCGCCGGCGAAGCCAAGGTGCCGTTCTTCTCGATCTCCGGTTCGGACTTCGTGGAAATGTTCGTCGGCGTCGGCGCCAGTCGCGTGCGTGACATGTTCGAGCAGGCCAAGAAGCACGCCCCGTGCATCATCTTCATCGACGAAATCGACGCCGTCGGTCGCCACCGTGGCGCCGGCCTGGGCGGCGGTCATGACGAGCGCGAGCAGACCCTGAACCAGCTGCTGGTCGAAATGGATGGCTTCGAAGGTGGCGAAGGCGTGATCGTGATCGCCGCGACCAACCGCCCCGACGTGCTGGACCCTGCGCTGCTGCGTCCGGGCCGTTTCGACCGCCAGGTCGTGGTCGGCCTGCCGGACGTGAAGGGCCGCGAGCACATCCTGAAGGTCCACATGCGCAAGCTGCCGCTGGCTGACGACGTCGAGCCGATGGTGATCGCGCGGGGTACCCCGGGCTTCTCCGGTGCGGACCTGGCCAACCTCTGCAACGAGGCGGCCCTGTTCGCCGCGCGTGGCAACGAGAAGGAAGTCCGCATGGACCACTTCGACCGTGCCCGCGACAAGATCCTGATGGGTGCCGAGCGCCGCTCGATGGCCATGAGCGAAGAAGAGAAGACCCTGACCGCCTACCACGAAGCCGGCCACGCCATCGTCGGCCGCCTGGTGCCCGAGCACGACCCGGTCTACAAGGTCACGATCATCCCGCGCGGCCGTGCGCTGGGCGTGACGATGTACCTGCCGGAAGGCGACAAGTACTCGATGAACCGCGTGGCGATCAAGTCGCAGCTGTGCTCGCTGTACGGTGGCCGTGTGGCCGAGGAGCTGATCTTCGGTGCCGACAAGGTCACCACGGGCGCTTCCAACGACATCGAACGCGCCACCAAGATGGCCCGCAACATGGTCACCAAGTGGGGCCTGTCCGACCAGCTCGGCCCGATCGCCTATGGCGAAGAGGATGACGAGGTGTTCCTGGGCCGTTCGGTCACCCAGCACAAGAGCGTGTCCAACGACACCGCGCGTCGCATCGATGAGGAAGTGCGCAAGATCCTCGACGAAGCCTACGCGCGCACCACCGAGTTGATGACGGCCAACCTGGACAAGCTGCACGCGATGTCCCAGTTGCTGCTGCAGTACGAGACGATCGACGCGCCGCAGATCGACGCCATCATGGAAGGCCGCGATCCGCCGCCGCCGGCCGGCTGGAGCAAGTCGAACAAGGATGGCGGCAACGACAAGGGCGGCGACGCCCGCCCGCTGCCGCCGATCGCAGGCCCGGCCGAATCGCACTGACGGCCCGCTGCGCGTGACACCAGACGAGGCCGGGGCAACCCGGCTTCGTCGTTTCCGGGCTACCGGCCCATTCCGAAGAACCGATCTGACGCTGGAGCCCGCATGTCCGCCCCGAAGCCCGAACCGATTTCCCACACCGCCGAAATGGTCATCGCCACCGTGGTCGGCGTGGGTGTGGGCCTGGGAGCCGACAATCTGCTGCTGGGCTGCGTGGTGGGTATTGGTGTCGGCATCGTGCTGAGCATCGCCAGGACCCTGTACGTGGACCGCAGGCGCAGGCGCCGTTGAGGGGTATCGGCAGGGCTGTGCCCTGCACCCGTGGCAGTGCCGGCCGCTGGCCGGCAACCTCAGCAGCAACAGCAACAGCAACATTCCGTGGGGTGGCGGGGCGGTGTCGGAGTGCGGGGACGCCGCAAGTACGTCCCTGTAGGCTTGGCAGCCGCATCCATGCGGCTGACACCCCGCAGTCCGACACCGCCCCACCTCTGACAGATTCCGGCCGCTGTCGGTAGGTGTCGACCTTGGTCGGCACGGTGGATTCACGCCATGCGTGGATGAATCTCTGTCAGATATCGAAATCAATATGGGGTCAGATCCGTTTTCCTCCGGAAAACGGATCTGACCCCGATATTCGTTCCAACAGATCGCGGAAATCTGTCGAAGGCGGGGTGGGTCCGGTTGCGGGGGCGTGAGCCGCATGGATGCGGCGACCGAGCTTACATGGACGTACTTGCAGCGGCCCCCGCAACCGGACCCATCCCGCCATTCTTCAGTGAACCCGCTGTTGCTCCGGCTGTTGCTGTAGCTCTGGCCTCTGCGGGTGCAGGGCGCCGCCCTGCCGAACTAAACTACCCGCCGTTGTCCCTGCAGGATTGCCCATGTTCGATACCTCGCCCCAGCTCGATTGCGCCGGCCGCATCCTGCGCCTCGACCGTGCCCGGGTCATGGGCATCGTCAACGTCACCCCGGACTCGTTTTCCGATGGTGGCGCGCACGACACCACCGAGGCCGCAGTCGCTCATGGGCTGAAGCTGGTCGAGGAGGGCGCGGACCTTCTCGATATCGGCGGCGAATCGACCCGCCCGGGCGCCACGCCGGTATCGGTCGAGGAGGAGCTGGGCCGGGTGATTCCGGTGATCGAGCAGCTGGCGGTCCGGACCCACGTGCCGATCAGTATCGACACCTTCAAGCCGGAAGTGATGCGTGCGGCCGTGGCCGCTGGCGCCGGCATGATCAACGACATCTTCGGCCTGCGTCAGGAGGGGGCGCTGGACGCCGCCGCGGAAACCGGCGTGCCGGTAGTGCTGATGCACATGCAGGGCGAACCGGGCCACATGCAGGCCGATCCGCACTACGACGATGTGGTCGCCGAGGTGCACGGCTTCCTGGTGCAGCGCCTGTTCGCTGCCGAGATGGCAGGCATCGCGAAGAAGAACCTGCTGATCGACCTCGGTTTCGGCTTCGGCAAGACCACCGGCCACAACATGACCCTGCTGGCGCGTTCGGAGCGCTTCCTGGAACTGGGCGTGCCGATGCTGGCCGGCCTCTCGCGCAAGCGCAGTCTCGGTGAACTGACCGGTCGCGATACGCCGTCCGAGCGGGTAGCGGCCTCGGTGGCCGCGCACCTGATCGCAGTCCAGCGTGGCGCGCGCATCGTGCGCGTGCATGACGTGGCGGCCACCGTTGATGCGCTGAAGATCTGGCAGGCGGTGGAAGCCGTACCGACGCCGCGCGCCGACGCTGCGCCGACGATCCGCTGGCCGGACGAAGACTGATGGCTATCGATCGGCGGCCACTGGCGATCGCCGTGATGGGGCCGACCGCCAGTGGCAAGACCGCCACTGCGATCGCCCTGGCACGGCAGCTGGGTGGGGAAATCGTCAGCGTCGACTCGGCGCTGGTATACCGCCACCTGGACATCGGTTCGGCCAAGCCCGATACGACGGAGCGCGCGCAGGCGCCGCACCATCTGCTGGACCTGCGCGATCCCTGGCAGACCTACTCGGCGGCCGAGTTCGCCGCCGATGCCGGGCGGGTCGTGGCCGACATCGTGGCGCGTGGCAGGACGCCGATCCTCGCCGGTGGCACTGGCCTGTACTTCCGGGCGCTGCTGCAGGGCCTGTCGCCGATGCCGGAGGCCGAGCCGGCAATGCGCGAAGCGCTCAGCGCCGAGGCGGCCGAGCGTGGCTGGGCGGCACTGCACGCCGAGCTGGCCAAGGTCGACCCGGCCGCCGCCGCACGCATCCATGCCACCGACCCGCAACGCATCCAGCGGGCGCTGGAGGTCTATCGCCTGACCGGTATCCCCATTACTGAATGGCAGCGCCGGCCGGGTGTGGCGCCATTGCCGGTGCGCACCCTCAAGCTGATCCTGGCCCCACGCGACCGGGCGGTTCTGCACCAGCGCATCGAGGCGCGCTTCGATGCCATGCTGGGGCAGGGCTTTCTCGACGAGGTGCGAGCATTGCGCGCGATGCCGGAAATGGCCGCCGTGGCGGCGCCCCTGGACCTGCCGGCCGTGCGCGCGGTCGGCTATCGCCAGGCCTGGGAGTATCTGGACGGGGAGGGGGATGCCGTCCGTTTCCGTGACAAGGCGATCTTCGCCACCCGGCAGCTGGCCAAGCGCCAACTGACCTGGCTGCGCGGCGAGCTTGATGCGCGCTGGTTCGACCCCCATATCGACCACGAGCGCCTGGCCGGCGCGGTGTCGACCTTCGTCGCACGCTGAATCCCCGCCAGCCGTGTAACATCCATCGGTCGGCGGGCGGCTCGGGGGCCGCGGCAACCGTCGGCAACCCAATAAGAACAATAATCAGGAGTGTGCAATGTCCAAGGGGCAATCGCTGCAGGATCCTTTCTTGAACGCACTGCGGCGCGAACGCGTGCCGGTTTCGGTGTACCTGGTGAACGGCATCAAGCTGCAGGGCACGATCGAGTCGTTCGACCAGTTCGTGGTCCTGCTGCGCAACACGGTCAGTCAGATGGTCTACAAGCACGCCATTTCCACCGTCGTTCCGGCACGCAACGTGAAGGTGGGTCCGGGCGGTGGGTACGTGCAGTCGGGTGAAGGTGGTCAGGCAGGTGATGAAGCAGACGAGTAATACCGGAGCGGTGAATGTTTGACCGCTCGAAAAAGGGCGAACACGCCCTGTTGATCCAGCCCCATTTCGGCAAGCTGGAAGACGATGTGCTGGAAGAATTCGGTGATCTGGCCCGCTCGGCCGGGGCCAGCATCGCCGCGACGATCACTGCGCGCCTGCACCGTCCGAATCCGTCGACCCTGATCGGCAGCGGCAAGCTGGACGAGATCAAGGCTGCGGCCGACGCCAGCGGTGCCGACCTGATCCTGGTCAACCATGCGTTGAGCCCGGGCCAGGAGCGCAACCTGGAACGTTTCCTCGAGCGCCGGGTGATCGACCGCACCGGCCTGATCCTGGACATCTTCGCCCAGCGTGCGCACAGCCACGAAGGCAAGCTGCAGGTCGAACTGGCACAGCTGCGGCATCTGGCCACGCGGCTGGTGCGCGGATGGACCCACCTGGAGCGCCAGCGCGGCGGTTCGATCGGCCTGCGCGGCCCGGGTGAAACCCAGCTGGAAACCGACCGCCGCCTGCTGCAGAAGCGGGTGGAGCAGCTGCAGAAGCGCCTGGAAAAGGTCGAAGTGCAGCGTACCCAGATGCGCCGTGCGCGTGTGCGCAGTGAGCTGCCGCGCGTGGCCCTGGTGGGCTACACCAACGCCGGCAAGTCGACCCTGTTCAACGCCATGACCGGCGCTGAGGCCTATGCCGCCGACCAGCTGTTCGCAACGCTGGATCCGACCGTGCGCCGCATCGCGGTTCCGGGCGGCAACGTAGTGCTGGCCGATACCGTCGGCTTCGTCCGCGATCTGCCGCATGATCTGGTCGCGGCGTTCCGCTCGACCCTGTCCGAGGCGCGCGAGGCCGACTTCCTGCTGCATGTGGTCGACGCCGCCGATCCGCACCGCGAGGAGCGCATCGCCCAGGTCGACGAGGTGCTGACCGCAGTCGGTGCCGGTGATCTGCCGCAGTTGCTGGTGTTCAACAAGATCGACCGCATTGAAGGCGCCGACGTGCGCCACGATGGCCAGGACGGTATCCCGGACGAGTCGCGTCGCGAGCGGGTGTGGATTTCCGCGCGTGACGGGCAGGGCTTGGACCTGCTGCAGGCGGTGCTGGGCAAGCGCCTGGGACTGCAGCACGTCACCGGCGAACTGCGCCTGCCGCCGGATGCGGGCCGCCTGCGCGCGCGCCTGCACCAGCTGGAAGTGATCCGTAGCGAGCAGGCCGATGAGGACGGTTGGCTGCTGCAGGTCGACCTGCCGATCGCCGAAGCCGAAAAGCTGGCCGCCAGTGCCGATGGCGCCCCGATCCGCGCGCTGCTGCCGGAAAAACTGCCGGAGTGGTGAGGTAGCGGCCGATGCCGGGTAGTGCCGGCCGCTGGCCGGCAACGCAACCGTGCCGGAGGGGCGCGACATCCGCCTGTCATCTGCGGTACAACGGGGTTCTTCACCCCACCGTCATGCCGATGTCCATCCCCACCGACGCCGATCTCAATGCCCAGTCCGCCGCGCTCGGGCAGCGCCTGCAGCAGGCCTCGCTGCAGCTGGTGACCGCTGAAAGCTGCAGTGGCGGCTGGATTGCAAAGTGCATGACCGACATCGCAGGTTCGTCGGCATTCTTCGACTGCGGCATGGTGGTCTACAGCTACGAAGCCAAGCAGCGCCTGCTCGGCGTGCGCGCACAGACGCTGGAGCAGTTTGGCGCAGTCAGCCGCGAAACCGTGCTGGAAATGGTTTCCGGCGCGCTGGTCAACTCGGGTGCCGGCATCGCGGTGGCAGTGACCGGCATCGCCGGTCCGGGCGGTGGCAGCCCCGGCAAGCCGGTCGGCAGCGTCTGGATCGGCTGGAAGCGGCGTGGCGGCTACGCCCGCGCCGAGCTGTTCCAGTTCGAGGGCGACCGCGAAGCCATCCGCCGGCAAACCGTGGCGGCGGCATTGCGCGGCATCGACGCCCAGCTGTGACATGCTGCTCCGGTAATCGTCCGGAGCACGCATGATGTGGGAAACGCTGGGCACGGTCCGTGACCTGGGCCGACTGCAGGAAATTGCGGTTGTCCTGATCCGCTATGGTTTCGGTGACGTGGTGCGGCGCATCGGCCTGGCCACCACGCTGGAGCGCGCTGGGCGCCTCCTGCACTGGAACGAGGATCGCCAGGAACTGCTGCGGATGACCGCGCCGGTGCGCGTGCGCAGCGCGATGCAGGATCTCGGCCCGACCTTCGTCAAGCTTGGCCAGGTGCTGGCAACGCGCGTCGACCTGTTGCCGCCGGAGTGGATTGCCGAGCTGTCCGAACTGCAGAACGCGGTGCCGGCCCTGCCGTACGCCGAGATCCGCGGGCAGCTGGAGGCCGACCTGGGCGCCTCGCCTGCAGACGTGTTCGCCTTCCTCGATGAAATCCCGATGGCCGCCGCCTCGCTGGCGCAGGCCCATCGCGCGCGCCTGCATGACGGCCGCGAGGTGGTGCTGAAGGTGCGGCGCCCCGGTATCCGCGACGTGGTCGAGGCCGACCTGCGGTTGCTGGCGCGCCTGGCCGAAATCGTCGAGGCGCGGCTGCCGGACCTGCGCCGCTATCGTCCAGCCGAGGTCGTGCAGCAGTTCACCGTGTCGCTGCGCCGCGAGCTGGATTTCGCCGCCGAATGCCGCAACGCCGAGCGCATCGCGCGCAACTTCAGTGGTCGTGACGACATCCTGATCCCCAGCGTGCACTGGCAGTGGACCTGCGAAAGCCTGAACGTCCAGGACTTCGTCGACGGCATTCCCGGGCGTGACCTGGCCGGCGTCGATGCGGCGGGCCTGGACCGGCGTGAACTGGCCCGGCGCGGTGCCGACATCGTGCTCAAGATGGTGCTGGAGGACGGCTGCTTCCACGCCGACCCGCACCCCGGCAACATCCTCTACCTGCGTGACGGCCGCATCGGCGTGATTGACTTCGGCATGGTCGGCGCGTTGTCCGAAGTGCGCCGCTTCCAGGTCGCGCAGCTGCTGCACGGGCTGGTCGAGCAGGACCCGCAGGGCGTGGCCGATGTGCTGCTGGACTGGGCCGGCGGCGTGGAAGTGGACGAGAACCGCCTGCAGCACGACATCAGCCAGTTCGTCGACCAGTATCGCGGCGTGCCGCTGAAGGACCTGCGCATCGGCCTGATGCTGGGTGACATTACCCAGCTGCTGCGCAGCTACAGCCTGACCCTGCCGGCCGATCTGGCGCTGATGATCAAGGCCTTCCTGACCCTGGAAGGCATGGGCCGCCAGCTGGACCCGGATTTCGACATGGCCAGTGCCGCACGCCCGTTCCTGGAGCGTGTGGTGCTGCAGCGCTATGCGCCCAGGGCGCTGCTCAAGCGTGGCCGGCGCAGCCTGCTGGGGCTGGTCGACTTCGCCGGGGAATTGCCGCGCGACCTGCGCAAGCTGGTCCAGGCCGCACGCCGCGGCCGCCTCCAGCTGAAGGTGGAAACCACTGCGCTGCAGGGCTTCGGCGAACAGGTGAATCGGGCAGCGAACCGGCTGGTGATGGGTATCGTCACTGCCGCGCTGATCATCGGGTCCTCGATCGTCATGCACAGCGTTGGCGGGGTCTCCAGTCGCTGGCTGCTGGCGCTGGGGGTGTGCGGTTTCATCGGCGCCGGCTTCTGTGGCGTGTGGATCCTGTTCTCGATCTGGAAGAGCGGCAAGCACACATAGCGTGCTTGCAGCAGCGGTTCCCCGCGGGAACCGCGGAATCGCTGCGCGATTCCTGTAGGGCCGACCGCTGGTCGGCTGCTTCTGCCGTTGCCGCCCGGCCATTCGCCCAACTGCCGAGCATGGCTCGGCACTACAGATCCCCATCACCTGTTTGTCGTACCCGGCACTTGCAGTTGTGTGCGTTAGTAGTAATACTACTAACCATGGACCTGACCGACACCCAGCAGGCGATCCTGCAGTTGATCGCCGAGCGTATCGAGAGTGAAGGCGCGCCGCCCTCGCAGACTGAAATCGCACGTGCGTTCGGCTTCAAGGGCGTGCGCGCGGCCCAGTACCACCTGGAAGCCCTGGAGCAGGCTGGTGCGATCCGTCGCATTCCGGGCCAGGCTCGCGGCATCCGCCTGGTGCAGGCACCGCCGGTCGAAAAGCTGGCCGAGCCGGGCCTTCCGGACAGCGTGCTGCGCTTGCCGGTGCTGGGCCGGGTCGCCGCCGGCCTGCCGATCGGTGCCGACATCGGCTCTGACGATTTCGTGGTGCTGGACCGGGTGTTCTTCTCGCCAGCGCCGGACTACCTGCTGAAGGTGCAGGGCGACTCGATGATCGACGAGGGCATCTTCGACGGCGACCTGATCGGCGTACACCGCACCCGCGACGCACATTCCGGGCAGATCGTGGTGGCCCGAATCGATGACGAGATCACCGTCAAGCTGCTGAAGATCGCCAAGGACCGCATCCGCCTGCTGCCGCGCAATCCCGATTACAAGCCGATCGAGGTGCTGCCGGACCAGGATTTTGCGATCGAAGGCCTCTATTGCGGCCTGCTTCGGCCCAATCGTTGACCCGCTCCATAGCGCATTACCCCGCGGTCTTTTGTGGCGATTCTCTGGTTCCACTGAGGTTGGTACGGATGTCCGATAATTCTTTTCAGAGCGCCAGGCAGAATCTCAGCCTGTGCGATACGTCCGACTTAAAGTGAACCCATGGCAAAGAAGACCCCCAAAGACAGCACCCCCAACGACATGACCTCTGCAAGGACCAATACGATGGACGAGAACAAGAAGCGCGCCTTGGCTGCTGCTCTGGGCCAGATCGAGAAGCAGTTCGGCAAGGGCTCGGTGATGCGCATGGGCGACCGCGTGGTCGAGCCCGTCGAAGCCATCCCGACCGGTTCGCTGATGCTCGACATCGCACTGGGCATTGGCGGTCTGCCGAAGGGCCGTGTCGTTGAGATCTACGGGCCGGAATCCTCGGGCAAGACCACCCTGACCCTGCAGGCCATCGCCGAATGCCAGAAGATGGGCGGCACTGCGGCCTTCATCGATGCCGAGCACGCGCTGGACCCGATCTACGCCGCCAAGCTGGGCGTGAACGTGGACGACCTGCTGCTGTCGCAGCCGGATACCGGTGAGCAGGCGCTGGAAATCGCCGACATGCTGGTCCGTTCGGGCTCGGTCGACATCCTGGTGGTCGACTCGGTCGCCGCGCTGACCCCGAAGGCCGAAATCGAAGGCGAAATGGGTGACCAGCTGCCGGGTCTGCAGGCCCGCCTGATGAGCCAGGCGCTGCGCAAGTTGACCGGCAACATCAAGCGTTCCAACACCCTGGTGATCTTCATCAACCAGCTGCGCATGAAGATCGGCGTGATGATGCCGGGCCAGAGCCCGGAAACCACCACCGGCGGCAACGCGCTCAAGTTCTATGCCTCGGTCCGGCTGGACATCCGCCGTATCGGTGCGATCAAGAAGGGCGATGAGATCATCGGCAACCAGACCAAGATCAAGGTCGTCAAGAACAAGCTGGCGCCTCCGTTCAAGCAGGTCATCACCGAGATCCTGTACGGCGAAGGCATCAGCCGCGAGGGCGAACTGATCGACATGGGCGTGGATGCCAAGCTGGTCGAGAAGGCCGGCGCCTGGTACAGCTACGGTGATGAGCGCATTGGCCAGGGCAAGGACAATGCCCGTGGCTACCTGCGCGACAACCCGACCGTCGCCGCCAAGCTCGAGGCCGAGCTGCGTGAGAAATTCCAGCCGGCCGAAGCGGCCCGCGAGGAAGGCGACGACGAAGGCGACGACGAGTAAGGCTTGCTGTGGGGCAGGGCGGCGCCGTCAGTGACGTCGCCCTGTCCCGCAGGTTCGAATCGCCCAGGGATGGGCAGGGCGCCAAGGACGGCGCCACCCTTGGAGCACCGATGTCCGACGCCGAAGACATTCCGACCGGCCGCAAGCGCCGGCCGCGTGAGCAGACCCCCGTGCAACGGGCGCTGGGCCTGTTGGTCCGCCGCGAACACTCGCGCAAGGAACTCACCCGCAAGCTGACCGCCCGTGGCATCGAAGACGAAGCCGCGCAGGCCGCTGTCGCCAGGCTGACCGAGGCGGGCTGGCAGGACGACACCCGTTTTGCCGAGAACCTGGTGCGGATGCGCGCCAATACGGGTTATGGCCCGATCCATGTCCGTGCCGAGCTGGGCACCCATGGCCTGGACAGTGCCGCGATTGCCGCGGCGATGGACAGTTACGATGGCGACTGGCAGGAAAATGCCCGTGATCTGGTCCGCCGGCGCTTTGGCGAGGCCGGTCCGCAGGATCTGACGCAGCGGCGCAAGGCCGCCGATCTGCTGGCCCGACGGGGCTTCGACGGCGACAGCATCCGCCGTGCGACCCGCTACGACCCGGATGACTGAGACTGGCGGCGCCGGGCCTGATACCCTTTAGGTTTTCGGCGGTCCCTCGCGACCCTGGCCAACACGGCCGGTGGTCCGGGTCCGCCGGCCCGCAGACTGCCAGCCCCCAATGAACGCATCCGCCAAATTCACGACATCCCAGATCCGCAGCGACTTCCTTGAATTCTTCAAGGGCAAAGGCCACACCATCGTGCCCTCGGCGCCGCTGGTGCCGGGCAATGATCCGACCCTGCTGTTTACCAACTCCGGCATGGTGCAGTTCAAGGACGTGTTCCTCGGCGCGGAGAAGCGTAGCTACGTGCGCGCGGCCGACGTGCAGCGCTGCCTGCGCGCGGGCGGCAAGCACAACGATCTCGACCAGGTCGGCTACACCGCACGCCACCACACCTTCTTCGAAATGCTCGGCAACTGGTCGTTCGGCGACTACTTCAAGAAGGACGCGATTGCCTGGGCCTGGGAGCTGCTGACCCAGGTATGGAAGCTGCCGGCCGAACGCCTGCTGGTCACCGTCTACCAGACCGACGACGAAGCCTATGCGCTGTGGCGCGACATGGTCGGCGTGCCGGAAGAGCGCATCGTGCGCATCGGCGACAACAAGGGCGCACCGTTCGCCTCGGACAACTTCTGGCAGATGGCCGACACCGGCCCGTGCGGCCCGTGCACCGAGATCTTCTACGACCACGGTGACCATATCGCCGGTGGCCCCCCAGGTTCGCCGGATGAAGACGGCGACCGTTTCATCGAAATCTGGAACCTGGTGTTCATGCAGTTCGACCGCCAGCCCGACGGCACCCTGGTGCCGCTGCCGGCGCCTTGCGTGGATACCGGCATGGGCCTGGAGCGCCTGGCTGCGATCCTGCAGCACGTGCACACCAACTACGAGATTGACCTGTTCCAGGCGCTGATCCGCAAGGCCTCCGAGCTGACCGGCACCGCCGACCTGGAGAACAAGTCACTGCGCGTGATTGCCGACCACATCCGCGCCTGCTCGTTCCTGATCGTCGACGGCGTGCTGCCCTCCAACGAAGGCCGGGGTTACGTGCTGCGCCGTATCATCCGCCGCGCCCTGCGCCATGGCTGGATGCTGGGCGTGCGCCAGCCGTTCTTCAGCAAGCTGGTGCCGACGCTGGTCGAGCAGATGGGCGAGGCCTATCCGGAACTGCCGGCGGCGGTGGACACCGTCACCCGTGCGCTGCAGGCCGAGGAAGAGCGTTTCGCCGAAACCCTCGACGCCGGCATGAAGATCTTCGAGGACGTGGCCGGCAAGGCCAGCAATGGCGTGATCCCGGGCGTTGACGCGTTCCGCCTGTACGACACTTATGGCTTCCCGCTCGACCTGACCCAGGACATTGCCCGCGAGCGCGACCTGACCGTCGACATCGCCGGCTTCGATGCCGCGATGGAACAGCAGCGCGAAACCGCACGGGCAGCCGGCAAGTTCGGCGGCGGCGTGACCCTGCCTGCCGAGCTGGTGGCAACGCTGAGCCCGACCCTGTTCCTGGGCTACGACCGCCTGCAGGCTGACGGCCTGAGCGTGCTGGCCCTGCTCAAGGACGGCCGTCCGGTGCAGTCGGCCGATGCCGGTGACGCAGTCATCGTCATCACCAACCAGACCCCGTTCTACGCCGAGTCCGGCGGCCAGGTCGGTGATACCGGCGTGCTGACCGGCAACGGCGTGCGCCTGGCGGTGGACGACACCCAGAAGTTCGCCGGCCAGTTCCATGGCCATGTCGGCACCCTGTCCGAAGGCCGCCTGAAGGTCGGCGACGTGCTCTCCGGCCAGGTCGATGGCGAGCGCCGTGGCGCCACCATCCTCAACCACTCGGCCACCCACCTGCTGCACGCCGCCCTGCGCGAAGTGCTGGGCACCCACGTGCAGCAGAAGGGCTCGCTGGTCGCTCCGGACCGCCTGCGTTTCGACTTCTCGCACTTCCAGCCGATCAGCGCGGAAGAGCTTGCCGTGATCGAGCGCAAGGTCAACCAGCAGGTGCGGGCCAACAACGCCGCCGAAGTGCACACCATGGGCATGCAGGAGGCGCTGGATTTCGGCGCGATGGCCCTGTTCGGCGAGAAGTACGGCGAGCACGTGCGCGTGCTGAAGATGGGGGACTACTCCACCGAGCTGTGCGGTGGTACCCACGTCAACCGTACCGGCGACATCGGCCTGTTCAAGATCACCTCCGAGGGCGGCGTCTCTGCGGGCGTGCGCCGCATCGAGGCCGTTACCGGCCAGGGCGCCCTGGATTACGTGGACGCCGAAGAGGCCCGCCTGGCCGAGGCCGCCGAACTGCTCGGCGGCAGCGCCACCGACGTGGTCGAGAAGATCCGAGCCCTTGGCCAGCGCCAGAAGCAGCTGGAGCGTGAACTGGAAGCCGTGAAGGCCAAGGTCGCCGCCGGTGCCACGGCCGACCTGTCCGGCCAGGCCGTCGAGGTTGCTGGCGTGAAGGTACTGGCTGCCCGCCTGGAGGGCTTCGACGCCAAGGCCCTGCGTGACGCCGTGGACCGCCTGAAGCAGCAGCTGGGCGACGCGGTCATCGTGCTGGCCGGCGCCCAGGATGGCAAGGCGGCCCTGGTCGCAGGCGTGAACGGCAGCGCAATGGGCAAGGTCAAGGCCGGGGAACTGTTGTCCCATATCGCCGGTCAGATCGGGGGCAAGGGCGGCGGACGCCCGGACCTCGCCCAGGGTGGTGGCGAGGACGGGCCCGCCCTTGCCACTGCGCTGGCTGCAGTCGTCGAATGGGTCAGCCCCCGCCTGTGATGAACCTGGCCGTCCCCCTCCTTGTAGGAGCGGGACGGCTGACGGTACCATTGCGAATCTTTTCCCTTTGTCGTGGTAGCGCTTCTTGACGGAGCGTCAAGCCGGTGGGGGATACCCTTCCACACGGTTCCATGGAGACTTACAAAAATGTTGATCCTGACTCGCCGCGTCGGCGAAACCCTGATGATCGGTGACTCGGTGAGCGTCACCGTGCTTGGCGTCAAGGGTAACCAGGTGCGTATCGGCATCACTGCGCCGAAGGACGTCGCTGTGCATCGCGAAGAGATCTATCAGCGCATCCAGCGTGGTGATGAAGCCGGTGGCACCGGTAGCGAAAATTCTGCCGAATAACGCTTTACCTTCGCACTCGATTAACGTTATGATTCACGCCCCGCTGAGGTGCAACGCACCAGACGCGGAGAACACCCCGGAGTGATGCCCGAGTGGCCGAAGGGGCTCCCCTGCTAAGGGAGTATAGGGTCAAAAGCTCTATCGAGGGTTCGAATCCCTCTCACTCCGCCAGATACAAAGAAGCGCGTGCAGATCCTCGATCTGCAGGCGTATTTCTTTGCGCGGACGCAGGGTCCCGGCGTGCCATCCAGCGATCATTGATCGCTGGATGGCGACCGAATCAGGCTCTCCTCAGAGCTTTAGCGTCACACCCACCTGGAAACCACGCCCCGGCAACGGCGCGATGTATTTCAGCGGCGAGTTGTGTGGACGCGCTTCTTGATTCAGCAGGTTGCTGCCGTTGACGAACACTTCCATGCCGGCGATGTAGCTGTTGCGCACCGGCAGTTCGCGGCTGACCTGCAGGTCGACCAGGTTGAACGCATCCAGCGGGATTTCCTCGCTGACGTTGCGGCCGAGGTACTTCTGCGTGCCGTAGTAGGTGCTCGACAGCTGCGCCTTCCAGCCTTCGCGCTGCCACTGCAGGCTGGCACCGTAGCGGTTGGTCGGCATGTTCGGCAGGTACTCGCCATCGTTGTGGGCGCGCAATGAATCGGGGCTATCGGCCTTGTTCTTCACCAGGTCGGCGAAGGCGGACACGTTCAACGTGCCGTAGCGGCCCAGGTCCAATGCCTGCGAGGCATCGATCTCGAAGCCCTTCACCGTGGTGTCGGTCTGCTTCCAGTACTTCAGCGGCAGGCGGTTGGCCGTCTGCACGCCGGAGTGACCCAGGTACAGATAGTTCTCGTACTTCATCCGGTAAGCGGTGGCCGACAGCTCGAAACCGCCGATGTGGAACAGGCCGGTCAGCTCCAGGTTCTTCGCGTGCTCAGGCTTGAGGTTCTGGTTGCCTTCTTCCTGGGTCATCACCGAATAGTGTGCGTTGCTGGCATACAGCTCGTTGATCTCCGGTGCGCGCTGCGAGGACGAGTAGCGCACCTTGGCGGCGAACAACGGACCGAGCTCGACATACGATCCGAGGCTGTAGCTGTTGAGCCGGTAGTCGCGATCATCCAGTTTCGTGTTGGCGGCATTGCGCGCGGTCCTGAAGCGGCTGGGCTGCAGCTCGTGGTCGACGCGCTCGTGGCGCACACCCGCATCGAAGGTGGCCCAGCCGACGTCCAGTGTCTCTTTCAGGAACACCGCGTTGCTGCGAGTGTCGACGTCGGGCAGGTAGCGCAGTGAACCGCTGCCGGTGACCTCCCGCGACTGGTGGCTGAAGCCGAGCAGGCCGCTGAGCGGCCCGAGCTGCAGGTGACTGAGCAGGAGCTCGGCCTGGCTGCTCTCGAAGTCGTAGTCATTGGCCCGGGTGCTGCCCAGGCGCTCGCCCGAAGTGTTGTCCAGCTTCGATGCACGCAGCTCCGCGCGCTGGAACCACGGCAGCGGATCGCGCAGCAGGGCTTCCAGTGCGTAGCGTTCCTGTTTGATCACCACGCCCACCGGCAGGCCATCGGCATAATTGGAACCGAACGCCAGGTTCTGCATCGAGAAGCCCGGTACGCCGTATTCGCTGTCCTTGGCATCGATACTGACACCCACGTAGCCGCGGTCGAAGAACAGCGTCGACCCGAAGGCCACCTGCGAGTTGCGTGCGTAGCTGTTGCCCAGCCGGTGATGGTAGTCGGGCGTGACATCGTTGTTGATCTGCTTCTGCACGTACGACGGCGTGCCGGGCACGTAGGCCGGGTTGGCCGGATTGATGTAGGTGCGGCGCTGCCAGACCGAGGTCGGATGGTTGGTGTAGAACGAGAAGTCACCATCGGCCCAGTCCGGATTTTCGGTCATGAACTGGTCGATGTACGGCTGCGAGGCCTTGTTGTAGATCTGCTGTACGCGTGCTTCCTTCTGGCAGCTGTCGGCCAGCGCCGAGTTGACGCCGCCGGTCGGCGGGAACAGGCGGGTGTTGCAGACGGCGGCCTTGCTGTTGCCCGGGATGTCGTAGTGCGAGATGCGCTGACGGGAGACCTGCAGGTTGGTCGAGAGGTTGCGCCGGTTGTTGAAGTTCATGCGGAAGCCCTGCGCGTCGGCGGCATTGAAGCCCTTGCGCAGGACCAGTTCCATCGACTGGTCCTTGTCTTCCATGCTGCGCGGGATCAGGCCCGAATCGATCTCAACACTGCCGCCGATCGCATTGCCGCCATAGCGCACCGTGTCCGAGGACTTGTTGACGGTGACGCTGCGCACGAACAGCGGATCGAACGGGATGTTGATGTCGCCGCTGATCGCGTTCATGCCCAGAATCGACTGGCCGTCCTGCAGGATCTGCACGCGGTTGCCGGTGAGGCTGCGGATGACCGGGGCGCCCGCGTTCGGCCCGAAGGCGGTGCTCTGCACACCGGAGACGCGCTCGAGCAGGCCGCCGAGGGTGCGGTTCTGCGCCTGCGGATTGTCGACGGTGACCCGGCTGTCGATGCGCGAGGGTTGCGAGGCCTGGACCTGGAGGGTGGGGAGGGTGGGCTCGTCCGCGGCCTGGGCGGTGTGGACGGCGAGCAGGATGGCAGCAGCAAGCAGGTGGCGACGCATGGCAGGACTCGTGAAGGCGGAGTGAAATGTTATAACGTAACTATTTGTATCGGCAAGGACGGATGAGACCTTGCCGCCAGACCGAAATCGCGGGGGGCGCGAATGAGGTTGCCGCGTGTTCAGCGCCCTGCTTGTGCCGGGCGACGATGCCGGGCACGATCCGAGGCGCTGCGCCCCACAACGCGTCACGCAGAATCTTCTTCACTGGAACGGAGCAACGTATGAAGCTGTTGTCCGCTGTGTTGTTGTCTGCGCTTTCACTCCCCGCCGTTCCGGCGCTGGCAGTGGAGACTTCGCCTTCCCCACTGCTGGGGCGCTGGTCGCTGGATATCGCCACGTCTGCGCTACCCGAAGCGCAGCGCCCGAAGCACGTGGTGCTCGAGTTCAAGGATGCCGGTGGTGGCCGCTGGAGCTCGCACGTGGACATCGTCCTGCACGACGGCAAGACCATGAAATCCGACGGCACGCTGGCGCTGGACGGTACGCCGGGCCCTTTGTCCGGCACCTATGGCGCGGACAAGGCCAACCTGAAACTGCCGGCGCCGAACACGCTGGTGATGCAGCTGGTGGACCACGGCACGCCGGCCTCCACCCGTATCTACACCGTCGCCGATGACCAGGCAACGATGACCGAGACCAAGGCGTTCTACGGTCATGACGGTACGCCGATCCTGCAGACCAACCTGTTCAAGCGCATGCCGTAGCGATGCTGCATTCACCACGCCCGCAGGGCAGGCGTGGTGAATGCAACGGCCTTACACGGCGGCGGCCGGATCGCGCTTGCCGGTGTCGATGCCGTACTTGTCGATCGCCTCCTGCATCCGCGAGCGCTCGATGCGGCCTTCGTCGGCCAGCGACTTCAGGGCCGCCAGTACGATGAAGTGGCGATCCACTTCGAAGAACGTGCGCAGCGACTCACGCGTGTCGGAACGGCCGAAGCCATCGGTACCGAGTGCGATGAAGCGGCGGTCGTTGATGAAGGGACGGATCTGGTCGCCGACGATCTTCATGTAGTCGGTGGCCACCACCACCGGGCCTTCATGGCCCTGCAGGCACTGCTGCACGTAGGGCACGCGCGGTTTTTCGGCCGGATGCAGCAGGTTCCAGCGCTCGGCGGACAGCCCGTCGCGGCGCAGTTCGGTCAGGCTGGTCGCGCTCCACACATCGCTGGCGATGCCGAAGTCCTGCTGCAGCAGTTCTGCTGCGGCTTCCACCTCGCGCAGGATCGAGCCGCTGCCCATCAGCTGCACGCGTGGCTGCAAGGCGTTGTCGGCGGCTGCCGGATGCAGCAGGTAGAGGCCCTTCAGGATGCCGGCCTCGGCGCCTTCGGGCAGTGCCGGCTGCGGGTAGTTCTCGTTGAGTACGGTGATGTAGTAGTAGATGTCTTCCTGGTCGACATACATGCGGCGCAGGCCGTCATGGATGATCACCGCCAGCTCGTAGTTGTAGGTCGGGTCGTAGGACAAGCAGCTCGGAATCACCGACGACAGCACGTGGCTGTGGCCGTCATCGTGCTGAAGGCCTTCGCCCATCAGCGTGGTGCGGCCGGAGGTGGCACCGAGCAGGAAGCCGCGGGTCCGCGCATCGGCAGCGGCCCAGGCCAGGTCACCGACGCGCTGCAGGCCGAACATCGAATAGAAGATGTAGAACGGAATCGTCGCCAGGCCGTGGTTGCTGTAGGCGGTGCCGGCGGCGATCCACGAACAGATCGCACCGGATTCATTGATGCCTTCCTGCAGGATCTGGCCGTCCTTGGCTTCCTTGTAATAGCTCAGCTGGCCGGCGTCCTGCGGGGTGTACAGCTGGCCCAGGTAGGAGTGGATGCCGATCTGGCGGAACAGGCCTTCCATGCCGAAGGTGCGCGATTCATCGGGCACGATCGGAATCACCAGCTTGCCCAGTTCCGGGTCCTTCAGCAGGCTGGTGAGGATGCGTACGAAGCCCATGGTGGTGGACTGGCCGCGATCGCCGCTGCCCTGCAGCTGGGTGTTGAAGATCGACAGCGGCGGCAGCGGCAGCGGATCGACCTTGGCCAGGCGCGCCGGCAGCTGCCCACCCTGGATGCGGCGGCGCTCGGCGAAGTAGGCGGCCTCGGCGCTGCCCGGTTCCGGGCGCAGATAGGGCATCTCCTCCAGCTGCTCGTCGCTGACCGGCAGCTTGAAGCGGTCACGGAAGGCGCGCACCGCGTCGGCGCTCATCTTCTTCAGCTGGTGGTTGATGTTCTGGCCTTCACCGGCTTCGCCCATGCCGAAGCCCTTGACCGTCTTGGCCAGGATCACCGTCGGCCGGCCGCGGGTGTTCACCGCCTGCTGGTAGGCGGCGTACACCTTCTGCGGATCGTGGCCACCACGTGCCAGGGCCCAGATTTCGTCGTCGCTCATGTGCGCGACCAGCTCCAGCAGCTCGGGGTAACGGCCGAAGAAATGCTCGCGCACGTAGGCGCCGCTCTGCGACTTGAAGGTCTGGTAGTCGCCGTCCACGCATTCCATCATGCGCTGGCGCAGCAGGCCGCTGTGGTCGCGGGCCAGCAGGTCGTCCCAGCCACTGCCCCAGATCAGCTTGATCACGTTCCAGCCGGCTGCGCGGAAGGTGCCTTCCAGTTCCTGGATGACCTTGGCGTTGCCGCGCACCGGACCGTCCAGGCGCTGCAGGTTGCAGTTGACCACGAACACGATGTTGTCCAGCCGTTCGCGGCCGGCCAGCGAAATCGCCGCCAGCGATTCGGGCTGGTCCATCTCGCCGTCGCCGAGGAAGGCCCAGACCTTGCGGCCCTGGTGTTCTTTCAGTCCACGGTATTCCAGGTAACGCATGTAGCGCGCCTGGTAGGCCGCGGTCAGCGGGCCCAACCCCATCGACACGGTCGGGAACTGCCAGAACTCCGGCATCAGGCGTGGGTGTGGATACGAGGACAGGCCTTCGCGACCGGCTTCGCGGCGGAAGTTGTCCATCCGTTCCTGATCGATGCGGCCCTCCACGTAGGCGCGGCCGTAGATGCCCGGCGCGGAGTGGCCCTGGATGTAGATCATGTCGCCGTCGAAGGTGTCGGTGCGGCCACGGAAGAAGTGGTCGAAGCCCACGTCGTACAGCACCGCTGCCGACTGGTAGGTGGCGATGTGGCCGCCGACGTTGGAGTGCTTGCCGGCACGCAGCACCATCACCATCGCGTTCCAGCGGATCATCGCGTTCAGGCGGCGCTCGATGGCCAGGTCGCCCGGATAGGCCGGCTGGCGTTCGGGCGGGATGGTATTGACGTAGGCCGTCCATGCGCGGGTATGCAGGTCGCCGTGCTGCTGGGCGTCCAGCTCGCTCAGCTGGTCGATCAGGTAGTGCGCGCGTGGCCGGCCACCGGCCTGCGTCACCGCCTGCAGCGATTCACGCCACTCCTGGGTTTCCAGCGGATCGGTATCGAAGGGGATCAGGGATTGGTTCATGACTGTCTCCAGAGGGCGCCGGCTCTGCCTGGGCGACAACACCGGCAGGGCGCACAGCACTGGAGCGGGGTCGCAACGGCAAAGCCGTGACGCGAAGGGCGGCCGTGGCGGCCACCGAGGAGGCAAGCGTAGGTCCGGCCTCGCGCCTTCGATAGGCGGGCCCGGCTTGGGTCTCTGGCAAGCAAGGCTTGGCGTGGCACGCCGTATCATGCGCCGATGTGCCGGGCGGGGAATGCCTGGTACGTTCGTCTGCTGCAACGCCCCTGTCATCAATGGCCGTCACCCTGCTGGGCTTTCCAGCCTCGGGGTGGTTGGCCGGCCGTGAACAGCGTGAGGATCTGGGAGAAGAGCTACGAACTGCGGCGCCGGCTGCTGCGTGGCTTCTTCCTGCGCCGCGGTTCAGCCAGCGAAGATGCCGAAGACCTGGCGCAGGAGGTCTACCTGCGGCTGCTGCGCAGCACCGGCGAGGATGCCGACGCGGTCGACAATCCCGAAGCCTACCTGTTCACCGTGGCGGCCAACCTGGCGCGCGAGCATGCGCGCGCGCGGTCGTCGCTGCCGCCTCTGGAAGACGTCGACCTGCTGGCCGAAGTGCTGAAAAGCGAAGAAGACATCGAAGGTGAATTCGAGCGTGCGCAGCGCTGGAACGATATCCGCAGCACCATCGCACGACTGCCGGCGACCACGCGCCGGGTGATGGAGCTGCACTACCGCGACGGGCTGGACTGCCCGGGAATCAGCCAGCAGCTGCAGGTATCGGTGCACATGGTGCGCAAGCATATCGGCAAGGGGCTGGACGCCTGCAGGAAGGCGCTGGGCGCCAGGGAGCTCACATGAACCGGTATCCATCACGCAGGCCTGACGACGAGGTCGCACGTGAGGCGGAGCACTGGTTCCTGTGCAATCGCGAGGGGGTGCTGGACAAGGCCGGGCGTGTCGCGTTCCTGGACTGGATGAAGCGCTCGCCCGAGCATGTTCGCGCCTACATGCGCGCGCTCGCGTTGCACCGGCAGGTGGGCGAAGCGCTGCAATCGCCATTGGCTGACGAGGCGCTGGTGCCACCGCGGCAGGTTGCCGCCAAGGTGGTGCCGCTGTTCGGTCGTGCGCAGGCGCCGCCCCGCGCTGTGTTGCGTCCCGGTCGCGTGCGCTGGTGGACGGCCGCTGCCGCGGCCTGTGTTGCCCTGATCGGCGTGGGCCTGGTTTCGCAGGTGATGCCCACCCAGCAGCTCCACAGTGCCGGGCATGGTGAACTCCGCGACCTGGTGCTGCCCGACCAGACCCAGGTGCGGCTCAACGCGGACAGCCGACTGCGGGTACGCATGGGCTGGTTCAGCCGGAGGGTGGAACTGCTGCAGGGGGAGGCCACGTTCGACATCGCCCGCGACCGCCGTCCGTTCGAGGTGGAAGTGAACGGCCTGGAGATCCGGGATATCGGCACGGTATTCGATGTATCGCGACGGCTGCAGAGCACGCGCATCGGCGTGGTCTCCGGCGAGGTCGAGGTCTGGAGCCAGGGAGCGGGTGCCCGCCGCCTGGCCCAGTTGGAGCAGGGCCGGGTGGTGCAGGTCGATGCGCGAAGCCATGCCGTCGAGGCAGTGGACATGCCGCTGTCGATGCTGCTGGATTGGCAGCAGCGCAAGGTGTCCTTCCTCGATGAGCGGCTGGACGAGGTAGCAGCTGCGTTCAACCGGCACAACCTGGTGCAGGTGCGCGTGCTGGACGAAGGCGCGGCATCGGCACGGTTGTCCGGCAGCCTGGATGCGCATCGCATCGGTGCGCTGCAGGCCTTCCTCGAACGCGACCCACGCTTCGTGGTGAGGCGCGAAGGCGACACAGTGCGGGTTGGCAGTCGCTGACGCCTGCGTGGTCGTGGGCTGTCAGAAAAAATTCATCGAATCCGTGTTCTCCACTTCGGTGGAAGCGGGCTCTTACTTGGAAGAAGCCGCTGCCAAGTCACGCGGCGACCCCGCAGCCTTTTCTCTTCCAAGGACCCGTGATGCGCAACACGCTCTACCTGTCGATCATCCTCGCCCTGTCTCCCTGCAGCGTGCCAATGGCGGCCGCGGCCGCTGCCGATGGCCTTGAAGCCCGCGTGTCGGCGGCGATCCCGGCGCAACCGCTGGCACGTGCACTTGAGCAGTTGTCGCGCGGTTCCGGCGTGCAGTTCCTGTACTCGGGCAGCGGTGAAGCGCACATGGCCGGGGCTGTGCCGCGTGGCGCCACCGTCAAGCAGGCGCTGGATGCACTGCTGGCGGGTACCGGTCTGGGCTACACCGTGGTGGATGGCAATGTCATCGCCATCGATCCGGCACCCGCACGCAATGCGCCGAAGCCAGCCGCGCCGATGCCGCGCGAGGCCGGGGCGGTGCTGGCGCCGACCCTGGGCACGGTGAAGGTGATTGCCGCACATGAGGTCATTGACCAGAAGAAGTTGTCGCCGCTGATCAAGGATTCGGTGGTCTACGACGAGATGGACAGCTACGGCGACGAGACCCTGGCCGAGAGCCTGATGGCCGCTCCAGGCCTGAGTGCGGTGGAGGATGCCGGTGAGCCACGCTATGTGACGGTACGCGGCGTGCAGGCCAACCTCAACTACACCACCATCGATGGCATCGCGATTGCCAGCGTGGGTGGCAGTGGCTCCGGAGAGCGCATGAACAACCTGCAGCTGATTCCCAGCGACATCGGCACCCGCACCGACATCTACAAGAGCTTCAGCGCGGAGCAGGCACCGGATGCGATCGGCGGTGTGATCGACATCATCAGCCGCAGTGCCTTCGACCGGTCGGGCAAGTACGTCTTTGCCGATGTGGCAGGCATCTATTCCACTGCCGAAACCAACGTCGAGCGCAGCGCTGGCGGCAACCACGAGACCCTGGGCCATTTCGGCAAGAGCGCCAAGATGGTGTTCTCCAACCAGTTCGGCGCCGACCAGGGATTCGGCATCGTTGCGGTGGCACGCTATGAGCAGCGTTCACGCAACAGCGTCAAGCGCTGGGTGGAGTCGAACTACTACTACAACGACGCTGGAAAATACCTCACCGACGGCACCACGGGTCCGGACGAGGCCAAGGGCTGGAACGGCCTGCGTGCGCCTGGCAACTTCAGTACCGGCACCTACACCAACTTCATCACCAACTTCGGTGGCTCCGCCAAGCTTGAGTGGAAGCCCTCGGATGATCCGTTCTACGCATCGCTGCTGCTGTACTCGTACCGGTTCTACGAGAACTCGACGATGAACAAGACGGATCTGTATGGCAACGCCAGGTTTCCGATCCGCAACCAGACCGAGGACAGCGGTACCACCCAGATCAACAGCATCTACATCAAGAACCGCCACGACCGCTGGGACCGCAGCAACCGTGGCGCCATCGCCAGCTTCAACTGGGACATCGGCGACCGTTCGCGCCTGACCCTGCGTGGTGGCCACACCGAAGAGACCTTCCACAACAACCAGGTCTACTGGGGAGTGCGCGCCTACCCAAGCAATCTGTTCGTCGACTACGAGAATGACAGCCACGGGTTCCCAAACGCGGTAGCGGTTTCTGATTCCAGCCTGCTGACCAGCTCCGCGTTCAAGCTCAATCCGGCGCAGGCCTATGTCTCCCCGCGCGATGCCAAGGAGAGCATCGACAACCTGCGCGCGGACTTCAGCTACAACATCGACGCCGATGCGCGTGGCTTCGGCCTGGCCACCGGCGCCGAGTACCGCCACCTGAAGATCTGGCAGGACATCGACTTCGACTACTTCAAGAGTAGTGCCACGCTCAACGATTACCTGTATCCGGGTTCGACGCTGCTGGGCAGCGTGCCGGGCTTCCCGCTGATCGACAACCGCAAGTGGAACGAGGAACTGCTGCCGAAGCTGGGCAACAACAATGCGGCGTATCCGAATGCCAACTTCACCAGCGACTACAAGTACGTGGAGAACATCGCCAATGCCTATGTATCCGCGCACTACGCCTGGGACCGGCTGCTGCTGATCGGTGGCCTGCGCTACGACCACACCCGCTTCGATGCCTACAGCCCGTTCAGCGATGATGGGGGCACTACGTATACCTCCGCCTTCCGCAACACGAGCGGCGGCTACAACAACCTGCTGCCTTCGTTGAATGCGACGTTCAAGCTGAGCGAGGACCAGCGCCTGCGCTTCTCTGCCAGCCGTACGCTGGGCCGGCCGACGCCGAGCAACATCGCCCAGGCCACCAGCACCAGCTGTGGCGATGACGAGGAGGGCAGGGGCTTCTGCACCATCAAGCAGGGCAACGCCAACCTGCAGCCGCGCCGTTCCACCAACATCGACCTGGCGTGGGACCTGTACTTCAGCGGCAACAACGGCCTGATCTCGGTGGCGCTGTTCGACAAGGTGATCAAGGACGATATCTACACCCTGACCACGTTCGAGAACGTGGGGGACACCCGCTACCGGGTCACCCAGCCGATGAACACCGATGAGTCCACGCTGCGTGGCATCGAGTTCGCGGTCGCCAATCGCAATCTGCAGTGGGGCCGCCAGCGCTTCGACATGTACTTCAACGCG
Organism: Stenotrophomonas sp. YJH_SMC_122; assembly: GCF_059369535.1. Lineage (NCBI taxonomy): Bacteria > Pseudomonadati > Pseudomonadota > Gammaproteobacteria > Lysobacterales > Lysobacteraceae > Stenotrophomonas > Stenotrophomonas sp. YJH_SMC_122. Next base: position 663,338 of record NZ_JCAFST010000001.1, read on the forward strand.
ACGCGTCTGGAAGGCCAGACCCACTACCGCATCAGCGATGGCACCGCGCGCCGCCTGGATCGCCTGCTGTACCAGCCGGACTGGTCGCTCAATGGTTCGGTGATCTGGCGCATGCCGTGGAGGAGCGCGCAGCTGCGCCTGTCCGGAACCTACCGCAGCCGGATGCTGGTCGACTTCGGTGACACCGAATGGCTGGATTCGTACTACGACCCATACATGACGTTCAACATGGCATTCAGCCACAAGGTCGGCAAGCACGTGACCCTGAAGTACGAGGCCAAGAACCTGTTCAACACCCAGCCAACCTACAGCACCGGTCCGAACGGGCGTTTCCGAACCGAGATCGACGACTACGGCCGCTTCTTCTACTTCCACATCATCTACAACTGAGGGCAGCGCCGTGGATACGATCAATCGCAGGCGATTCCTGGCCTTGGCCGGCCTGTCTGCTGCCGGCGCCTGGATGGGCACGGCGTGCGCACTGGCCGCGCAGTCCGACGCCACTGCACTGAACCCACGCAACCTGCTGGCCTCGCCGCGCTTTGCCAGCACGCCCTTCACCCTGGGCGTGGCCTCGGGTGATCCCTCGGCCGATGGCATGGTGCTGTGGACACGGCTGGCGACCGAGCCGCTGGTGTTCGGCGGTGGCATTCCGGCCCGGCCGATGGTGGTCGAGTGGCAGCTGGCAGCAGACGAAGGCATGCGCAGGGTGGTACGCCAGGGTTCGGCAATGGCGCATCCCGAACTCGGCCACGCGGTGCACGTGGAGCTGGACGGGCTGGCGCCCGGACGGCCCTACTGGTACCGCTTCACCGTAGGCGGCCACGCCAGCGCAGTGGGTTGTACGCGCACGCTGCCGGCAGCCACGGCAGCGGTGGATCGCGTGCGCTTCGTGGTGGCCGGTTGCCAGCACTACGAAGAAGGCCACTACACCGCGTGGCGACGCATCGCCGAGGAACCGCTCGATTTCGTCTTCCACTACGGTGACTACATCTACGAAGGCGAAAGCCAGCCGGGCCTGCGGAAGATGAACGGCCAGCCGTTCACCAACCTGCGCAACCACGTCGGCCCGCAGATCTATACGCTGGACGATTACCGCCGCCGGTACGCCCAGTACAAGAGCGATGCCGACCTGCAGGCCGCCCATGCGTCGGCACCGTGGTTCGTCACCTTCGATGACCACGAAGTGGACAACAACTGGGCCGGCGCCGAAGACCAGGACGATACGCCCAGCGAAGTGTTCCTGCTGCGCCGCGCGCAGGCGTTCCAGGCCTACTACGAGAACATGCCGCTGCGCCGTTCGGCGTTCCCGCGCGACGGCCGCATGCAGATGTACCGGCGCGCACGCTACGGCACGCTGATGGACCTGCACCTGCTCGACACCCGCCAGTACCGCAGCAAGCAGGTGAACATGGCGCTGCGCGAGGAGGTGGAATCGCCGGAGCGCAGCATTGTGGGGGCGAAGCAGGAGCGCTGGCTGTTCGACGGCCTGGCCGATGCGGCGCCGCGCTGGCATACCATCGCCCACCAGGTGGCGCTGGGCAATTACATGCGCGAGAAGGACGGGGTAGTGCAGTCGTCCGACGACCAGTGGTCGGGCTATCTGGACAGCCGCCGGCGCCTGCTCGATCACATCCAGAAGATGGGCTTCGGCAACGTGGTGACCGCCTGCGGCGACGCGCATCGCCACTACGCCAGCGATCTGGTGCAGGACCACCGTGACTCGGGCGTGGTCTCCAGCGAGTTCCTCGCCACCTCGATCACTTCCGGTGCTGACGGCCAGGGCGTGGACGCGTATGCCAGGAACCAGCTTGCGCACAGCCCCTATCTGAAGGCGACTACCGACAAGCGTGGCTACGTGCTGTGTGATGTCACCCGCGATGCGTGGATCGGCGACATGAAGACGCTGGATACCGTGATGCAGCCCAATGGCGCGCTGCAGAGCTGGAAGCGCTATGCGGTGGAGCATGGCCGGCCGGGGCTGCAGGAGGCCTGAGTCTACCGGTCTGCGCTGTAGAGCCGAGCCCACGCTCGGCTGCTTTTTTCGGGGCAATGCGACCGGGGCGAAAGCAGCCGAGCATGGGCTCGGCTCTACAGGGATTCTTCAATCGTGCTCGAACCGAAGCGGCTCGGTGCCCATCGCCGGGTCACTGGTGCCGGGGCGACCATCCTCGGCGCGGCCGGCCAAACGCAGCACACTCCCACCCGCGCTGGCGCGCAGGTCATACCAGCCGGCGGTAGGCGTTGCATCCCACGCCAATGAAGTCTGCGCATGCGCGGGCAGCGCCAATGTCTGTTCGGGCATGTGTCCTGCATAGGCGCCGCCATGCACGCGCACCTGCTGTGCACTGTCACCCAGATTGCGCAGGTGCAGCCGCAGCTGGCCGTCCGCGCGCTCGATCGAAGCCTGCACGGCGGGAGCCTTGGCCGCACCCTGGAAGTGGCGGTGGAAGCCGTTCGGGCCAAGCAGCCACAGGTCATAGCGGCCCTGGGCGTCCAGCGGCCAGCGCGCGCGCAGCGGCGCACCTGGCAGCAGCGTGTAGCGGCGTGGTACCGCATCCAGGCGCAGCCGATCGTAGACATGCAGCACTGCCGCCGCGCCTTCGCAGGACAGCGTGAGATCCACACCCGTGGCATCGACTGCGGCAATCGATGCGTGCGGTCGATAGGGTAGGGCGCGCGCCGGGCGTACACCGCTTTCCTGTTTCGCTGGCTTCAGCCCCTCTGGCAGCGTGGGCACGGTGCGCCCCGGCAAGGCAGCGGCGCGTGCGGCAACCGCGCTCACGTCGGGCAGGCCACGGACGAACGGGCGGGTATCGCGCTGGGCAAAGTCGAACGCATTGCTGAGGTCGCCGCAGACTGCGCGGCGCCACGGCGAGATGTCCGGTGCGGGCACACCAAAGCGGCGTTCGATCAGCCGAATGACCGAGGTGTGGTCGTACACCTGCGAATCGACCCAGCCACCGCGACTCCACGGCGAGATCACGTACAGGGGCACGCGCGGTCCCAGACCGTACGGGCGACCACGCAGTTCGGCGAGATCGTACTTCTCGTCACCCGGTGCCGGGTGACGGTGGTACTCGCCTTCGGTGCTGACCGAGGACGCACCTGCCCAGCCACCGTCAACCGGCGAAGGCGGGGCAGGTGGCGGCATGTGGTCGAAGAAGCCATCGTTCTCATCGAACATCAGCAGCAGGGCGGTGCGGCTCCACACTTCCGGATCGGCGGTCAGCGCATCCAGCACGCGTGCGGTATAGGCCGCGCCCTGTGCCGGGCTGGAAGGACCAGGATGTTCGCTGCCGGCCGCGTCGGCGATGATGAAGCTGACCTGCGGCAGGCGCCCGTCAATGACGTCCTGGCGCAGCTGCGCCAGGCCCCGCGTGCTGACGCCGCGCGCGCGCAGCTGCGGGTCATGCCCTGGCGCCGCGCGGTGGGCCTGGCGGAAGGCCTCGAAGCCCGCCAGCGGGTTGTCGGTGAAGTTGTCGGCCATGTCCTGGTAGATCTGCCAGGAAACACCGGCCCTGTGCAGACGCTCGACATAGCTGGTCCAGCGGTACGACACCGGGTGCCCACCCTGTTCAGGAAAATTGTCGTGCGAGTTGGCGATCACCGGGCCGCCGGCGCGCGCATGCGCATCATTGTGGCCGGTCCACAGGAACACCCGGTTCGGGTTGGTCCCGGCCTGCATTGCGCAGTGGTAGGCATCGCAGATCGTGAAGGCATCGGCCAGCGCGAACTGGAACGGCAGGTCGCTGCGCTGGAAGTAGCCCATCGAGTGGTTCTGCTTGGCCTTCGGCCATTGCCCCATGCGACCCTGGTCCCAGGCGCGCTGCGCATCGGGCCAGGTATGCGGCGTGCCTTCCACGCGCATGTAGCCGAAGTGCGCGGCGGTATCCAGCGGGAACGGCGCGATCGCGCGCTTGCCGCTGGCATCGGGCTGCAGCCACAGGCTGCGGACGCGGCCACCTGCTTGCAGCGCGGCGGCCGGGGCGACGAACCGATCACCGAAGCCACGTACGCCCGGCAGCGTGCCGAAGTAGTGGTCGAACGAACGGTTCTCCTGCATGAACACCACGATGTGCTGCAGGTCTTCCAGGCTGCGCGCCTGCGCGGCGGGGGCGATCGCTGCGGCCCGGGCGATGCTGGGCAGCAGCGGAGAAAGGCCGCCGGCAACGCCGGCCTGCAACAACCGGCGTCGGCCGATATCGGTCACGGGCTCACTCACAGGTCCACGCGGAAAGAGATGCCGACGGTGCGCGGAGCGCCGATGAAGGCGTTGTCGCGCCCGTCCACCCCTGCAAGATACCGCTTATCGGTGAGGTTGCTCACCACCAGGTTGGCACCCATGCCCTTCAGGCGCGGCGACAGCCCCTGCAGGTCGAAGCCGATGTTGGCGTTGAACACGGTGGCCGACGGCAGCTTGTTGACGTTGGCGGCGTCGAGATAGCGCGTGCCCAGGTAACGGCCCGACAGGCCGAAGTTCCAGTTCTCGCCCTGCCAGTCCGCCGACAGGACGAGGGTCTGTTCGGGTTGGCCGATCACCTTGGCGCCGTCGACGATGCCCAGCTGGGTATCACGCGCGGCATCGCCACTGCCCAGGTACTTGGAGCGGTTGTAGGTATAGGCGGCGTTGAGGCGCCAGCCGTTGTCCCAGCCATAGCCGAACGCCGCTTCCAGGCCGTTGCTTTCCACGCCGCCGAAGTTCTCGTACACACCGTCGGTCTCGCCCAGGTAGTCAATGCCGCTGACGAAGCCGGCCGGCAGGTAGACGATGCGGTTGTCGAACTTGATGTTGTACAGCGTGACCGAGGCGGTCAGCGGCCAGCGGCTGATGCGCATGCCCACTTCAATGTTGTCGGCGGTCTCCGGCTCGACATTGCGGAAGCGCTGCGGGTCGGTCTCGCCGAGCACGCCGGAAGGAATCGCGGCGAAGTTCTGCGAGAAGCCGGCGAACAGCTCCATGCCTTGCACGCCCGGCGCCCAGGTCAAGCCGGTGGACAGCAGCGGGTCGGACCTGGAATCGGATGTGACGTGCTCGCTGGCACCGATCACGCGGCGGCGCGACTGGTCGACGAAGAACTGCTTCACGCCCAGGCGTGCGCTGAACGGCCCGAACCGCGCCACGTCCTCGACGTAGTACATCTGTTCGTCGACCTTGTACTTGTCCTCGAACTGCACCCAGTACGGCTGGTGGTCGAAGGCGATGTCCTGGCCGACGTTGAGCAGGCGGTGCCAGTCGCGGCGTGCCGAACGGTCCAGCTTCTCCACCCACAGGCCGCCACGGATGGTGTTGTCGACTGCGCCGAAGGTCCGGCGCCACTCGACGTCGGCCGTCACGCCCATGCGGTCGTTGTCGTAGTGGGTGTGGCGATACGACTGCGCGCCCAGCACGTTGCCGGCGTAGCAGTTTGGATCGTACTCGGCGGTGAAGCCCAGACGCGGAGTGCAGCTGGCCAGGCGCTGGGCGGCACTGCCATCGGGATTGACGAAGAAGATCTGGCCGCGGTTGCTGCCGCCGTACACCGTCTTGCCGCCGGTGTATTCCGACTCCGGGCGACCGGCTCCGTCATCGCTGACCTGCGCCAGGTACGGCGGCAGCCAGTCACCGCGGCCCTGCATGCGGTGCCCGTAGGCGGCCATCGAGGCCTTGAAACCGTTGCCGCCATCGAAGGCGGCGCGCAGGTAGCCGAAGGTGTTCTCGCGCAGCGCACGCGAGCCGGAACGGTAGTTCTGGTCCAGGTAGGGAATGCCGGTGAGGGTACCGACCAGGTTGTCGCGATCCGGATTGGTCGCGAAGCCCTTCGGTGAGACGCTGGTGTATTCCGGCTCGTCCGCATCGTTGTAGGACAGGTAGCCGGTCAGGGTCCAGCGATCCAGTTCGGTGATGAACTTGCCGGCGATGTGGTCATTGCTGGTCTTGCCGCTGCCATCGATCCAGTCATGCACGCGCGCCGACGAGGCACTGACCCAGGCGCGGGTGTGGCCGCCGAGCAGGCCGGTGTCATAGCGCACGTAGTACTTGCGCGCCTCGTTGTCACCGGCGCCGACCACGAAGCGCAGGCGGCTGTCCTGCAGCGGATCGCTGGTGAGGAAGTTGAGGGTGCCGCCCAGGGCCTCGTTCGAGCGCGAGGAGATATCGGCGGTGCCCTGGCTGACTTCCACCGTTTCCAGGTCGAGGGTGTCGATGTAGCGGTTGGCCAGCGAGCCGCCGCCGTAACCCGAACCGCCGTTGGGCAGGCCGTCGATGGTAGTGCCGATCTGCTGTGTGTCGCGGTTGGTGACGAAGCCACGCATGCTGATCTGCGTTCCCCACACCGACGAGCCGGTGGCATCGGCTTCGCTGACCACCACGCCGGGCACCTCGTTGAGTGCATCGTTGACGCTGCTCATCACGGTCTGCCGGTTCAGCGTTTCCGCGCGCACCGACGTCTTGGCGTAGCTGGTGGCCTGGCCGATCACCTGCACCTGGTCGAGGGTGCGGGCATCGCTGCTGCGCGCTTCGGCCGTCCCGCCCTGCGGTGCTTCGGCCAGGGCGTCCAGTGCGGGAGCGATCAGCAGGGCAAGCAGCGAGATACGGGGAAAGCGCGCAGACGTTCGCATCGAGACCGGACCTTCAGAAGAGGGAAGTCCCGGAGTGTCGGTAGCGCCAATGACATCGGCATGACGCGGCGATGCAGGAATCGTGTTGTGCGACGGCCGGCAGCTGCCGCCTGCATCAGTAACGCGCGTCCTTGGGTTTCGGATCGCGCGGCCAGTCCTTGCCCTTGTTGGCGAAGTCCGGCCGTGGCTGGTTGATGAAATAGCTGGCGATGTCCACCGCATCCTGGTCGGGCATCACCTGCTGGCCCAGTGGCGGTTCACGGGTCACTGCCGGTGGCATGTTGTGCTTGACGAAACCGGCCGCCTTGTACAGGCGCGCCATGCCGGCGCCGATGTTGAAACTGTGGTCGCCCCACAGCGGCGGGAAGGCGATGTCACCACTGGCGTCGCGCCGGCCTTCGCCGTTGTCGCCGTGGCAGGCGGCACACTGTACGGCGTACAGTGCCTGGCCACGGTTCGGATCCGGGGTCAGCGTGCTGTCGATGGGCCCCTCACTGGGGGCAGCCACCTTTGCACCCGCTGGCACAGGGCTGCTCAGCCACGCCATGTAGTCGAGCATCGCGCGCATCTGCGGCGAATCTTTCGGCAGCGGCCTGCCGTTCATCGAACGCTGCAGGCAGCCATTGATGCGTTCGGTCAGGCCGATCACCTTGCCAGGCCGCGGCATGTAACGCGGATAGGCGCCGCCACCGGTGTTGAAGTAGTGGTTGCCGAAGGGACGCTTGCCCTCGGCCATGTGGCACGAATTGCAGTTCAGATCGTTGCCGACGTTGTCCGGCAGCAGTCGTGCGGTTTCGTTGAGGAGGCGGCGGCCGAGCATCACCGACTCGGCATTGCCGAGCCCGGCGATTTCTTCGGCGCTGGGCGCATGGTAGGCGCCGACCACCTTGACCTGTGCATCGAGGATATCGATCGTGCCGGTCACGGCGGCATCCAGATCCGGGTACAGATGACGGTAAGCGAGGGTACCGGCGCCGGCCAGCAGCACCAGGGTGATCGCACTGCCGATCAGCAGGCGGGAACGCGTGCGCGAACGCTTCATTGTGCGGCCTCCTGCGGAACGTAGTGCACCGGCTTGTCGCGCACCACCCGGCGCATGCGCGCCACGTCGACCTCGCTCACTGCGCTGGCCTGATTGCCCCAGCTGCTGCGGATGAAGGTCAGGATCTGTGCCAGCTGCGCGTTCGGCAGCTGCTCGAAGCCTGGCATGGTGAAGGCCATGCGGTCGTGCGGGGTATGTGGTGTGCGGCCGCCGATCAGGGTCACCTGCACCAGCGAGCTGGGATCGTCGGCGAACACGATCGAGTTGCCGGCCAGGGCCGGATAGACGCGCGGCATGCCGCGGCCGTCGGCGCGGTGGCAGGCCTGGCAGTGCTCGGCATAGGCCAGCGAACCGGCCACGCGGTAGTCACCGCTGCGCAGTGCGGCGGTGGTGGTGTCGGTACCGGGCGACCACTGTGCGCTGCGTCCTTCGCGGGCGGGCAGCTGCTTCAGGTAGCGGGCCATCGCCAGCAGGTCCGCGTCGGACAGGTACTGCGTGCTGTGCTCGACCACGTCGGCCATGCCACCGAAGGCCGCCGATCGATCGGTGCGCCCGGTGCGCAGGAAGTCCACGATCTCACCCTCGCGCCAGCTGGCCAGGCCGGTCGATTCGCTGCGCAGGTTCTTCGCGTACCAGCCTTCCAGCACCGAACCGGACAGGAACTGGCGGCTGCCATCATCGGCCATCGCCTTTTCCTGGAACGCCAGCCCGCGTGGCGTGTGGCAGGCACCGCAATGCGCCAGGCCTTCCACCAGTTCGGCACCACGCTGCTGGCCGGCGTCCAGCGACGGATCAGGGCTGAAGCTGCGTGGGCGTGCGAACAGCAGTTGCCACCATGCCAGAGGCCAGCGCATGTTGGCTGGCCATGGAATCGTGCTGTCGGCGTTGTCCTGCTTCACCGGCTGCACCGAGCCCATGAAATAGGCGTACAGCGCCTTGATCTCGGCGTCGCGGGCAATCACATAGGAGGCGTACGGCATTGCCGGGTACAACGGCTGGCCATCGTGACGGATGCCGCGACGTACCGCGCGTTCAAAGTCGGCGTAGTCGTAGGCGCCGATGCCGGTTTCCGGATCGGGGGTGATGTTGGTCGAGTAGATCGTTCCCATCGGCGTCTGCATGCCGAGGCCACCGGCGAACGGCTTGCCGCCCGGCGCAGTGTGGCAGGCCGCACAGTCGGCGGCGCGCGACAGGTACTGCCCCTGTGCGATCAGCGCCGGGTCGTGGATGTCGACCTGCGCGGCCTGCCGAGGTGCGAACCAGTAGGGCGTGCTGCGGGCGATGCCATAGGCGGCGGCCAGCGTGGCGGCCAGGGCAATGGCGAGCTTGAACGAGGTGCGCATGGGGGCACTGTGGGCAAGCATGCCGGCGTATTCATTGATCCGGATCAATGTCGAGGTCGATCGCGCCATTGTGACAACCTGAATCGATCCCGCATTGTCATCAAGCCGTCATCCACGCGCGATAGATGGCCCACGCCCGCGTCGTTAACCTGCCACGCTGTCGCATCCTTTCCCGATTGCCCATGAAGCGCCTGCTGCTGTTGTTGCTGGCGTGCGCCGGCCTGTGGCTGGCTGCATGCTCATCCTCGATCAACGCCTCGTCCACCTCGCTTGCCGACCGGCTGATCGCACCGGGCGGCGTGTCGACCCTGCTCGATCGCCCGCGCATCGCCGCGGCCATTGCCGGGCTGCCCAACCGCCATGGCTTCGCAGCGGGTCGCGATGGCGTGCCGATCTTCTGGCGCGTGTTCGACCCCGGCGACTACGGCGCGCGGTACCACTACCTTCCGCAGCGTCATGAGAACGGCCTTCCTCTTGATACCGGCCTGAGTCTGGCCGTGCCGCAGCCGTTCCGCGCGCAGGCGCCACGCGGCACCGTGGTGCTGCTGCATGGGTGGATGATGAACGGTGATTCGATGCTGCCATGGTCGCTGCAGCTGGCCGAGTCCGGCTACCGCGTGGTCACGCTCGACCTGCGCAACCATGGCCAGTCCGGTGCAGGTCCGTCCGGCTATGGCACCTATGAATCGGATGACGTCGTCGATGTCATCGGCGAGCTGCGCGCGCGCGGCGAAGTGACCGGCCCGCTGTACCTGTTCGGTGTGTCCTATGGTGCGGCCACGGCGGTGTTCACCGCCGACAAGCTGGGTGACCAGGTGGCCGGCGTGGTGGCGATGGAATCGTTCGCCAATGCCGGTGCGGCGATCCGCACGATGATCCCGCACCTGATGGGACTGCAGCCGGAGGGCCTGAAGGCGCAGGCGATGGCGTCGTACGCACGCTGGCGCTATGGGGGCCAGGACATCAACCAGGTGATCGCCGCCGCCAGCCGCCGCATCGACGTCGATCTGGACCGCGTCGACGTCGCGCGTGCGCTGGCCGATACCCGCGCCTGCGTGCTGCTGCTGCACGGGCAGGGTGACCAGCATATTCCGGTCAGCCAGGGCCGGCAGCTCGCCCTGGCCAACCCGCGCGCGCACTACATCGAGATGCGCGGCGAAGACCACATTACCCTGCCGCTGCGGCTGGACCTGCTGGCCGGCGTGGTCGATGACTGGATGGCGCGCGACGAGCACCACCCGCAGAGCGCGTGCCCAGCCCCACAGCTGCCGGCCCAGGCCGAATGGCTGGCACACGGCTGAAAAAAGGGGACGGAGGGGATTAAGTCGTTTGCAGCACACTCGGGGCAGATGCGACTTAATCCCCTCCGTCCCCTTTTTCTGTCAGGTCACGCGTCGTGCCAGTGAGCGGGCGGAGGCGGCTACCCCCAGCAGCAGTATGGCGACGCACAGGAAGGCAAAGCCGAGGCTGGTCGCATGTGCCACTGCGCCGATCGCCGCCGGGCCAGCGAGGATGCCGGCATAACCCAGTGTGGTCACTGCAGTGATGGCGATGCTTTCCGGCATCACCCGCTGCTGGCCTGCCATCGAGAACAGCGCCGGCACGATGTTGGCGCAGCCCAGCCCGACCAGTACGTAGCCGGCCAGCGCCACCGGAAACGAGGGCACCAGCGTGGCCAGGGTGAAGCCCGCCGCGGCCGTGATACCGCCGAAGACCAAGGTGCAGGTGCGGCCGAGGTGCTCGACGATGCCGTCACCGAACAGGCGCATTGCCGTCATCGCCAGGGTGAACAACGCGAAGCCGGCCCCGGCCTGGTCACGCGGCACCTGCCGCACTTCGGCCAGGAACACGGCGCTCCAGTCCAGCATCGAGCCCTCGGCGAGGAACACCACGAAGGCCAGTACGCCGATGAACAGCACCACGCCGTGCGGCAGCGCCAGCAGAGGTCCTTCGTGCAGGATGCGTTGCGGACGCCAGTGCGGCGCCGACAGCACCGCAACCAGCAGCAGTGCCACCACCGAAAGCAGCGCGGCCAGCCACAGCGGCGTGCCGAGGATCAGCAGCCCGGTCATGCAGCCAGCACCGACGAATCCACCGATGCTGTAGAAGGCGTGGAAGCCGGACATCATCGCGCGCCCGGCATCGCGCTCGACCGCCACCGCCTGCATGTTCATCGCACAATCCAGTGCACCGACGCCGGCACCGAACACGAACAGCGCCGCGCCCAGCGACACCGGCGAGGGTGCAAGCACCAGCAAGGGCAGGGCGCACAGCATCATCGCGCAGGTGATCACCATCACCCGGCGGCAACCCAGCCGCCCCGTCAGTGCACCTGCCAGCGGCATCGCCAGCAGCGAGCCGAGCCCGAGGCACAGCAGCACGGCGCCGAGGCTGGCGCCGGACAGCCCGGCCTTGGCCTTGGCGTAAGGCACCATCGGCGCCCACGCGGCGGTAGCGAATCCAGGAATGAAGAAGGCGGCACGGGTGGCGTGCTGCTGGGCACGCGGGGATGAAGGCGTCATGCGAGGGCGGGTCCGGATAAACGCTGCCATGAAAGCGTTTCCAGTCGTGTCGGGCAAGGGGCATTCGGGTCACCGAAGGCCGAATACGATTGCGGCCCATGCGCAGCGGGCCCGGCGATGCCTTTCCGCATCGCCGGGCCACGTCTTCAGGACAGGGCGTGTTTACAGCGGCAGGTCGAACACCAGCACTTCAGCGTCGTTGCCGTTTTCCAGGGTCAGCTGGGCTTCGTCGCTGACCTGCAGCGCATCACCGGCTTCCAGGGTGATGCCGTTGACCTGCAGCTGGCCACGCGCCACCTGCACATAGGCGCCACGCCCGTTGCCGAGCGAATGGTGCAGCTTCTGGCCGCCATCGAGGATGGTGGCGAAGATGCGCGCGTCCTGGTGGATGCGCAGCGAGCCGTCGGCACCGTCAGGCGAAGCGATCAGTCGCAGTTGTCCACGCTTGCTGTCCGGCGAGAAGTGGGTCTCCTCGTACGACGGGGTGATGTTCTCGCTGTCCGGGAAGATCCAGATCTGCAGGAAATGCACGGTCTCGTCGGCGGAGTGGTTGAACTCGCTGTGGGTGACGCCGCTGCCGGCGCTCATGCGCTGCACGTCGCCGTAGCGCAGCACCGAACCGGTGCCCATCGAGTCCTTGTGTTCCAGTGCACCGCCCAGCACGTAGGAGATGATTTCCATGTTGCTGTGGCCGTGGGTGCCGAAGCCCTGGCCGCCGATCACCTTGTCTTCGTTGATCACCCGCAACGGGCCGAAGCTGACGTAACGGGGGTCGTAGTAGTTGGCGAAGGAGAAGGTATGGCGCGAGGACAGCCAGCCATGCTCGGCCAGGCCACGGGTAGCGCTCTTGCGGATCTGCAGCATGATGGAATCTCCTTGTTCGATGGTTTCGATGGGGCGGGGTGGTCGGTTACCGCTGTGTTTCCCCGTTGGAGAGAAGTATCCGCTTGCGCCCGGGGTTTGAAAAACGGATAGTTTTGACAGTCATCATCGAAAAATTCGAATGCTAAAGCTCAGCCTCGATGCCCTGCAGATCCTGGATGCCATCGACCGCCGTGGCTCCTTTGCCGGCGCCGGCAAGGCCCTGCACAAGGTGCCCTCGACGATTTCCTATACCGTGGCCAAGCTGGAGGAGGATCTGGGCGTCCAGCTGTTCGACCGCGTTGGCCCGCGCGCCGAGCCGACCGAGGCCGGGCGCGCGCTGCTGGACGAAGGCCGGCACCTGCTGCGCGCGGCCCGCGAGCTGGAGCTGCGGGTGCGCCGGGTGGCGTCGGGTTGGGAGACCGAACTGACCCTGGCGGTGGATTCGGTGTTCCCGACCTGGCTGCTTGGGCCGGATATCGCCGCATTTCGACGAGCCGAGGCGCCGACCCGGTTGCGACTGATCGGCGAGGCGCTGTCCGGCACCTGGGAGGCCCTGCTGGACCGGCGTGCCGACCTGCTGGTCGGTGCGCCGGGCGAGGGACCCAGTGGCGGCGGTTACGTGGTGGAGCCGCTGGGCACGGTGGCGTTCGTGTTCGCGGTGGCACCCGAGCATCCGTTGGCCGCGGTGCCCGGCGTGCTCGGTCGCGAACAGCTGGCCGAGCACTGTGCGATCGCCGTTTCCGATTCCGCGCGCAGGCTGCTGCCGCGCACGGTGGGCCTGTTGATGGGGCAGGAGATGCTGACGGTGCCGGACATGGCCAGTAAATTGAAGCTGCAGTGCGAAGGCGTGGGCTTCGGTTTCCTGCCCGAGCCCTGTGCACGCGCCGCGGTGGCGCGTGGCCAGCTGGTGATCCGCGAGGTGGAGGAACACAAGCCGGAGGAGACGTTCTGGTTGGCCTGGCGCACCGGTGAGGAGGGCGCTGCCCTGCGCTGGTGGCGGGAGCGCCTGCGCAGGCCGGAGCTGCTGTCGGAGTGGTGGCAGGCGATGGCCAGGGGGTAGGGGTTTGGCAGGGCTGCGCCCTGCACCCGCTACGATCCAGAGCAACAGCAACAGCAACAGCAACAGCTGGTTTCCTGAGGGATGGCGGGGTGGGTCCGGTTGCGGGGGACGCCGTGAATCCGCCCATGGAGTCTCGGTCGCCGCATCCATGCGGCTCACGCCCCCGCAACCGGACCCACCCCGCCTTCGACAGTTTCCGGCGATCTGTCGGTGCTGGTGCGGTCGGTGGGTGTCGACCTTGGTCGACACGGTAGATCCACGCCATGCGTGGATGCTCTTCGATCAATTGTCGAAATGTTCGAACTCGATGGAGATCCATCCACGCATGGCGTGGATCCATCAGATCGCGGAAATCTGTCAGAGGTGGGGCGGTGTCGGAGTGCGGGGTGTCAGCCGCATGGATGCGGCTGCCAAGCCTGCATGGACATACTTGCGGCGTCCCCGCACTCCGACACCGCCCCGCCATCCCACGGAATGCGCGCTGTTGCTGTTGCTCCGGCTCTGGCTGTGGCCTCTGCAGGTGCAGGGCGCAGCCCTGCCGAAAAACACACATAAAAAAACAGCAGGCCGAGGCCTGCTGTTTCGGTGTAATGGTGCGCCCGGAGAGATTCGAACTCCCGACCGCCTGGTTCGTAGCCAGGTACTCTATCCAACTGAGCTACGGGCGCCAATTACATAAACTTGTTGTGTTGACTGTGTATGGTGCGCCCGGAGAGATTCGAACTCCCGACCGCCTGGTTCGTAGCCAGGTACTCTATCCAACTGAGCTACGGGCGCGCGGTACACAATCAAATTTTAAAGCATTTCCAGCGGCGGATGCTGAAAACCTGTCGAGTGGTGCGCCCGGAGAGATTCGAACTCCCGACCGCCTGGTTCGTAGCCAGGTACTCTATCCAACTGAGCTACGGGCGCCCTGCGACAGGAGCGGAATTATGCGGATGTCGGCGCGGATCGTCAACAGTTTTGTGAAAATTTTCATCCAACTGAATGAAAAATCGGTCAGCCACAGCGTCCGGGGCCTTCAGCCAGGCGAAATGATCGGCGCGCGTGCCCAGCTCCTGCGCCGACAGCACGCACAGCTGTGCGTCCACGTTCGGCAGCTTCGCCAGCAACGCCTGCATCGATCCGGTCGGCGCCAGCCAGTCGTGTTCCATCAACACCGCCTGCGCGCTGCCGTGCACGCGCGCCATCTGCGCATCGAGATCCTCATCCATGCCGACCGCGGCGTAGTGGTTGTTCAGGCCCACGCGCGCCCAGTCGGCGATCAGTCCGCGTGCTTCGGTGCCACCAAAGCCAAGTCGGCGCCCGTGCAGCACGCCCTGGCGCTGTGCGATCCACGGCAGGAAGCGGTAGACCAGCGGCAGCAGCCAGCCGCGTGGTGGTGGAAAACCGCGCCAGAACGGCGAGCCGCTGGCCGCCAGCCACAGCCGGTTGAAGTGCTTCGGATTGCGCCCGGCGTGCACGCAGGCCAGCTGACCGCCGAGGCTGTGGCCGCCGATGATCCATGGCAGGGCGCCGCCTTCGTGATCGGCGGCGGCCAGGATCGCCTGGCTGCCCGGCAGATCATGCTCGAGTACCTCGCGATAGCCCCAGTCCTGCGCGCGCGACGGGCGTAGTGAGCTGCTGCCGTTGCCGCGCCACTCATGCAGGTAGACCGCCACACCCTTCGCTGCCAGCGCCTGTGCCAGCGGCAGGTAGTGGCGCGCGGCCACACCCAGCGCTGGCAGCCACAACAGGCGGGCGATGGGCTGCGCGGGCATGCAGGCAATCACTTCGTAGCGATGCCCGTCGTTGCACTGCACAGGAAGGAGGGCCGGCGTCAGGTTCATGCGTGCGGTGCCGCGCCGAAGTGGTCGAGCACCAGCACCTCGCTGCGGCCGGGGGCATAGCCCTGCTGCAGGCCGCGCGCAACGTAGTCGATGCCGGCTTCGCAGGCGTTGGCGAGGCTCAGGCCGTTGCACAGCTGCGCGGCGATGGCCGAGGCCAGCGTGCAGCCAGTGCCGTGCGCATCCAGCGGCAGGCGGGCGTGGATGAATTCTTCGCTGCTGACGCCGTCGAAGTAGCGGTCGATTACGCGGTTGCCTTCTTGCAGGTGGCCACCTTTCAGCAGCACCGCACCGGCACCCAGGTCGAGCAGGGCGGAGGCCACCTGTTCGGCGTCATCGCCGTTCCCGATCTTCCGCCCGGCCAGCAGCTCCGCTTCCGGCGTGTTCGGGGTGATCAGCGTGGCCAGCGGGATCAGCCGCTCACGCATTGCCTGCAGAGCGTTGTCTTCCAGCAGGCGCGCGCCGCTGGTCGCGACCATCACTGGGTCCAGCACCACGTGTGGTGGACGATGGCGCTCCAACGCATCTGCGACGGCATTGATCACCTCGGTGTTGGCCAGCATGCCGAGCTTCACCGCATGGATATCGAAGTCATCGAAGCAGGCATCCAGTTGTGCACGCAGGAAATCGATCGGCGGCACATGCACGGCGATGACGCCACGGGTGTTCTGTGCGGTCAGTGCGGCGATCGCGGAGAGTCCGTGCACGCGATGTGCTGCAAAGGCCTTCAGGTCGGCCTGGATGCCTGCGCCACCGCCGGAGTCGGAGCCGGCGATGGTGAGGGCGGATACGGGAGTGGTCGGGCTCATCAGGCGATTGTGCCGTGGTCACCGCAAAGGCGGTAGCGTCGCTGCCGGTAGATGGGGTCAGATCCCTTTTCCGCAGGAAAAGGGATCTGACCCCCCAGAGCGCGGCCCTCAATGCCGCCAGCGCGCCCACTGCTGGTACAGCACATAGCCCAGGCCGGTCAGGCCGGTCAGCAGGGCAGGGGCGAGCAGTGCGTCATATTGCCAACGCATGAACAGCCAGGCGCCGAGGATGCCGCCGGCCAGGAAGCCACTGATGATCAGGCCGCTGAGGGTCAGTCGTCGCACCTGCAACGGCAGCCCGCGCAGCAGGTGGCCGAGGCCGATGCCGAGGTCGGTGAACATGCCGCTGAGATGGGTGGTGCGTACCACCGCGCCGCTGAAGGTGGTGGCCATCGCGTTCTGCAGGCCGCAGGCCATGGCGGCGGCCAGAGCGCCCCAGATCTGGTGGCGCTCGAACAGCGGAATGGCCACCAGCAGCAGCGCGGACTCCAAGGCCAGCGCCACGCCGTAGCGTCGGCCCAGTTGCAGGGTACTGTCCTGGATCAGCAGGCCGCTGAGCATCGCACCCAGCGAGAACGCGATCAGCAGCCCCCACAGGTGGCCGACCGCGCGCCAGTCACCCTGCGCCAGCGCCATGCCGAGCTGGCTGGTGCTGCCGGTCATGTGGCTGACTGCCTGATGCTCGAAGCCGAGGAAGCCGACCACGTTGACCATGCCGGCCACGCACGACAGCGCGACCGCGCCGATCCAGACCCAGGTGGGCAGGCGTATTCCCATCGGCGGGGCCCCTCAGGGCCCGCCGAAGCCGCCGTTGAACTGCAGCTCGCTGAAGGTGTTGCTGGCGGGGTCGAACACGGCGCCCCAGAACTGCGTGCCGCCGTCGCAGACGCGGATCGCTTCCCGTGCCGGATTGATGCCGCTGTCATCGGGCAGGTGGAAGGCGTTGACGTAGATCAGCCGCTTGCCGGCGCTTTCGATGCCGACGTACTGGCGGTCGAAGTCCAGCACCTTCGGGACCTGCGCTTCCAGCGACGACAGCTTCGCCTCCAGCTGGTCGACCTGCTGCCGGCTGGGCGCCCAGTAACCCGACACCCGCCCGGCCTCGCGGCCGGGGCTGGGCCGCGAGCAGGTGTCGAGCACCTGTGCGGCGATGATCGGGCGGGTGACCACCCAGGACTGTCCGGTACGTTCGGCCGTCGGCACGCTGGCCGGGCCGCGCGTGGTGGTGCAGGCGCCCAGGACGGCGGCGAGGGCGATCGCCGCCGTGGGCAGCAGCAGGCGGGTGCAGCGGTTCACAACACCTCCGAAGCGTAATCGGCCAGGCGCGAACGCTCGCCACGGCGCAGGGTGATGTGCGCGCTGTGCGGCCAGTTCTTGAAGCGGTCCACCGCGTAGGTCAGGCCCGAGGTGGTCTCGGTCAGGTACGGGGTGTCGATCTGCTCGACATTGCCCAGGCAGACGATCTTGGTGCCGGGGCCGGCGCGGGTGATCAGCGTCTTCATCTGCTTGGGGGTGAGGTTCTGTGCTTCGTCCAGGATCAGGTAGCGTGACAGGAAGGTGCGGCCGCGCATGAAGTTCATCGAGCGGATCTTGATGCGGCTGGCCAGCAGGTCGTTGGTGGCCTGGCGGCCCCAGGTGCCGCCTTCCTGGTTGTGCGTGAGCACTTCCAGGTTGTCGGTCAGCGCGCCCATCCACGGCGTCATCTTCTCTTCCTCGGTACCCGGCAGGAAGCCGATGTCTTCGCCGACGCTGACCGTGGCGCGGGTCATGATGATCTCGCGGTAGCGCTGCTGGTCCATCGTCTGCGCCAGGCCGGCGGCCAGCGCCAGCAGGGTCTTGCCGGTGCCGGCGGTGCCCAGCAGGGTGACGAAGTCGATCTCCGGGTCCATCAGTGCGTTGAGGGCGAAATTCTGCTCGCGGTTGCGTGCGCTGATGCCCCACACGGCGTGGCTGCCGTGGCGGAAATCATCGACCAGCGACAGCACCACCTTGCCATCGCCGACCACGCGGCTGACGCGCAGCTCGACTTCATCCTCGCCCGGCAGGTAGACGTACTGGTTCGGATACCACTCCTCGCCGTCCTGCGCCTGGATTTCGTAATGCGAGCGGCCCTTGTCGCTCCAGCTGCGCAGGTCGTCGCCGTGGCGTTTCCAGAAGTCTTCCGGCAGCTCGGTAGCGCCGGTGTAGAGCAGGCTGAAATCGTCCAGCGCGCGGTCGTTCTCGTAGTCCTCGGACACGATGCCGGCGATCGCGGCCTTGATCCGCAGGTTGATGTCCTTGGAAACGAACACCACCGGCAGGTCGGGGGTTTCTTCCTTCAGGGCCAGGATCGCGCCGAGGATGGCGTTGTCCGGGATCACCTTGCCGAAGCTCTTGCCAGCATCGAAATGACTGGTCTGGAAGCGCAGCTTGCCGGCGCTCTGCTTGCCGCGCAGCTGCAGGCCGTTGGGGCGCTGCAGCGGAATGCCGTCGGCCAGGTTGTCCAGGCCGGATTCCTGCACCAGCTCGTTGAGGAAGCGGCTCACCTGGCGGGCGTTGCGGCTCGCTTCGGAGGTGCCCTTCTTGCCGTTGTCCAGCTCCTCGATCACCTGCATGGGCAGGTAGATGTCGTGCTCCTCGAATTTGAACAGCGCGGTCGGATCGTGCATCAGCACGTTGGTATCCAGCACGTAGATGCGCTTGCCTCGGGTCATCGTCGATTCCTGGTTACGGACAGGGAAAAACCACCACGGCCTGCTGCGGGGCAGGGTGATGGCAGACACAGTAGGCAGTGGGACTCACTTGGACTGGGAGGCCTTCAGTTCGGCGAGAACGGCATCGGCGTGGCCGGCAACCTTGACCTTGCGCCAGGACTGCACGATGCGGCTGTCGGGGGAAATCAGGAAGGTGCTGCGTTCGATGCCACGTACCTGCTTGCCGTACATGTTCTTCATCCTGATCACGTCGAAGGCGCTGCACAGCGCTTCGTCGCCATCGCTGACCAGCGGGAAGTTGAAGCCCTGCTTGGCACAGAAGTTGTCGTGCGACTTCACCGAGTCGCGCGAGACGCCCAGTACCACCGCGCCTGCCTTCCTGAACTTCGGCAGCAGGGCGTTGAAGTCGATGCCTTCGGTGGTGCAGCCCGGGGTGCTGTCCTTGGGATAGAAGTACAGCACCAGCCATTGGCCGGCATAGTCGCCGAGGGTGGCCTGGTCGCCGCCGGACAGTGCCAGCGGCAGGGAAAGGGTGGTGCTGTCCAGGGTGTCGCCGTTGTTCATGAGGTCCTTCTGTCGAGCCTGGGTTCTTGCCATTACAGCTACATGAAACGCCACGCGCCCGTGAGAGACGCGCGAAGAATCAGAACTTCATCGGATCCATGATCGCGTCAAGGTTCAGGTGGTCGCAGAACTCGAGGAAATCGTCGCGCAGCGCGGCGATATGCATGTTGGCCGGCACGCCGATGGTGACCTGTGCGCTGAACATTTCCGCGCCGGTCTGCATGGCGCGGTAACGGGTGCTCTGCAGGTTCTCGATGGTGATGCCCTGGCGATCGAAGAAATCGGCCAGCTGGAACAGGATGCCCGGCTTGTCCGCGGCGATCACTTCGACGATGTACGGCAGCAGGTTGGACTGCGCCTGCTTGGCGGCGGTGCGGTACCAGACCAGCTTCAGGCCCTCCTCGCGCTCCAGCCGGGTCAGCATCGCCTCGAGCTTGGCCACCGAGTCCCAGGAGCCGGTGGCCAGGGCGGTAACCGAGACATCGCGGCCGACCGTGGCCAGGCGTGCATCCACCAGATTGCAGCCGCTGTCGGCGATGCGGCGGGTGACGGACAGCAGGGGGGACTCCGGATGCGTCGTATAGGCGTTGATCAGGAGGTGGTTTTCGCTCGGCGCGGGGCGCGGGGTGGTGTCGGTCAAGGCGATTCCGGGTAATGCATGCGTTAGTCTGAATGCCCGCCAGAGGCGGGGATCCACCGGTGTCCAGCATACTTGCCCGTGCTTTCGCGCCGCAAGTAACATTCAAGTCGCCCCCGGCCTTTCGTGGCGGGCGTTTTCCCTTCCCAGCCAAGAGCAGCACGTCCTTGTCCCTTTCCGGCCTCATCACCGCGCTGGCGACCCCGTTCCGGGCCGACGGCGCCCTCGATCCCGACGGTTGGCAGCGCCTGCTGCACCTGCAACTGGAAGGTGGCGTCCATGGCGTTGTCGTAGCCGGCTCTACCGGCGAAGCGGCAACCCTCACCGACGCCGAGTACGACCTGCTGCTGGCCAGCGCGGTCGAGCGCATCGGCGGTCGCATTCCGGTCATGGCCGGTACCGGCCTTTCGGGCACTGCCAAGACCATCGAACAGACCCGTCGTGCCGCCGCCCTCGGCGCCAGCCACGCGCTGGTGGTCACGCCGCCGTACGTGCGGCCTACCCAGGCAGGCCTGATCGCGCACTACCGTGCGGTGGCCGACCAGGGCGGGCTGCCGGTCGTGCTGTACAACGTGCCCGGCCGTACCGGTTGCGACATGCAGCCTGAGACCGTGGCCGAGCTGGCCAGCCACCCCAACATCGTCGGCATCAAGGAGGCGGTGGGCGACACCGGCCGGGTGCAGGCGCTGCTCGCTCTGCGCAGCCCACAGTTCTGCGTGCTCAGCGGTGACGACGGTACGGCCGCGCGTTCGATCCAGGCCGGTATCGACGGCCTGATCTCAGTGGGTTCCAACGTGCTTCCCGGCGCCTACCGCCGGATGTGCGAGCTGGCCGCCGCACACGACCACGAAGCCACCGCGTCGTGGGATGCGCGCCTGCATCCCTTCCATGATTTCTGCGGCGTCGAACCGAACCCGATCCCGGTCAAGGCGCTGCTGCGCCGCATCGGCATCGGTCACGACCTGCGCCTGCCACTGCTGCCGTTGTCGGCAGCGCATCATCCGGCTGCCGACCATCTTGCCGGCGACATCGCCGCCCTCGAAGCCCTTTCCAGCCACTGACCTTCCGTCTTGGTCTGACCCAGGAGATTCACATGCGTCAATCCGTTTCCACCGTCCGCGTGCTGTCCTATGCCCTGCTTGCTGTGGCGGTCGCTGCCGGCACCACCGGCTGCTTCAAGCGCGGCGCCAAGGGCGACTACGCCCTGGCCCCGGAAATGCGTCCGCTGGAAGTGCCGCCGGACCTGAACCTGCCCAATGCCACCGCCGACAACAAGGTGCCGGCGCTGGCCTCGGCCACCAAGCCGGCGGCGCCGGTCGCTGCAGCTCCGGCAGCGGGCAGCACCGGTTTCACCATTGCTGGTGGCAAGGATGAAGCCTTCGCCAAGGTCGGTACCGCACTGGAAGGCGTGGAGGGCGTGACCATCGCCAGCCGCGCGCAGCTGCTGGGTTCGTACGACGTGGCCTATGAAGGCAGCAACTTCCTGGTCCGCGTGGTCGCCGTCGATGCCGGCGCCTACATCTCCGCGGTTGACCCGCGTGGCCTGCCGGCCACCGCCGAAGCGCCGGTGAAGCTGATCGCCGCGCTGAAGGCGAAGCTGGCCCAGTAAGTGCCGGTCGGGTGGCTGCGGGCCTTGGTCCGCACCCGCTCTGGTAGCGGCCAGCCTTGGTCGGCGCTTTTGTGCCAACCAGGGTTGGCACCTACCGGATAGCGCGGTTGATGGATTCCAGATCGCGCGGTTGGCAGATGCCGGTTCCTGCGGTTGGCACCTGCCGAAGAACAGAAAAGGGCGCCCATGGGCGCCCTTTTCGTTACCGCCGTGGGCGCTTTTCAGCGCTCCAGCAGCTTCAGCTTGTCCGGCTTGCCATCCCATTCGCCGGCGTCGGCGGGCGGGTCCTTGCGCACGGTCAGCACCGGCCACGCCTTCGCCAGCTCGGCGTTGAGGGCAACGAAGCCTTCCTGTCCGGCAGGAACATCGTCCTCCGGGAAGATCGCATTGACCGGGCACTCCGGCTCGCAGAGGGTGCAGTCGATGCACTCATCCGGGTCGATCACCAGGAAGTTCGGGCCTTCGTGGAAGCAATCCACGGGGCACACTTCCACGCAATCGGTGTGTTTGCACTTGATGCAGTTTTCGGTGACGACAAAGGGCATGGGCTTGGGGGTGGATCGATTCCTGAACCCGCCAATTCTAGAACAGGTTGGCCCCCGGTGTCGGCGCGGGGCGGAAAACGGGCGTCTGGCAGGCGCGACCGTGGGAGTCATTGGCGGCACGGTGGGGCCTGTGCGACGCTGCGGGGCACTCGGTCGCCCACCGTGGCCGGACTCCCTTCCCAGCAGGATCGTCCATGTCCCAAACCCAGCCCAGCACCGCGCCCCATGGCGGTGAGAACACTGCATTCATCGTCCTGATCAGCTGCGTGGCCACCCTTGGTGGATTCCTGTTCGGTTTCGACAGTGGTGTCATCAATGGCACGGTCGATGGCCTCCGCCAGGCCTTCAACTCCAGTGAGGCGGCGCTCGGTTTCGAAGTCGCCTCGATGCTGCTGGGCTGCGCGATCGGCGCCTTCCTGGCCGGGTGGCTGGGTGATCGCCTGGGGCGCCGCGGTGTCCTGATCGTGTCCGCGCTGATGTTCCTTGTCTCGGCGCTCGGTGCCGGCGCGGCCCACGCGTCCTGGCTGTTCATCGCCGCCCGCGTGCTGGGCGGTTTCGCGGTGGGCGCGGCAAGCGTGATGTCACCGGCCTACATCGCCGAAGTCGCCTCGGCGCGTTACCGCGGCCGGCTGGCCACGGTGCAGCAGATGGCGATCATCTGCGGCTTGTTTGCGGCCTTCCTCAGCAATTACCTGCTGGCGCGTGCCGCCGGCGCCTCGACCGAGCCCCTGTGGCTGGGCCATGAGGCCTGGCGCTGGATGTTCTGGATGCAGGTGCTGCCATCGGGGCTGTTCCTGCTGTTGCTGCTGGTGATCCCGGAAAGTCCGCGTTTCCTGGCGTTGAAGGGGCGGCAGGGGCAGGCGAGGGCGGTGTTGACGCGGCTGTACGGCGAGGCTGCGGCCACCGCAAAGCAGGCCGAGATCGAGGCCAGCCTGACCGAGGATCTGCACAAGCCGCGCTTCGGCGACCTGCGCAACAAGGCCACCGGCAAGCTGCGGCCGATCCTCTGGGTGGGTATCGGCCTGGCCATGTTCCAGCAGCTGGTCGGCATCAATGTGGTGTTCTACTACGGCGCGGTGCTGTGGCAGGCGGTGGGCTTCTCGGAAAGCGACGCGCTGCTGATCAATGTGTTGTCCGGCGCACTGAGCATCGGTGCCTGCCTGCTGACGGTGCTGCTGATCGACCGCATCGGGCGCAGGCCGCTGCTGTGGGTCGGCTCGGTCGGCATGTCGGTGGCGCTGGTGCTGATGGTGGTGGCGTTCACCAGCGGCAGCCTGGTCGATGGGCGCCTGCAGCTGTCCGATGGCATGGGGCGGCTGGCGCTGGTGGCAGCCAACGTCTACGTGGTGTTCTTCAACATGTCCTGGGGCCCGGTGATGTGGGTGATGCTGGGCGAGATGTTCCCCAACCAGATCCGTGGCCCGGCGCTGGCGGTGGCGGGTGCGGCGCAATGGACCTCGAACTTCGCGATCACCGTGACGTTCCCGATGCTGCTGGCCGGCATCGGCCTGGCCGGCGCCTATGGCATGTACGCCGTCGCGGCGATCCTCTCGATCGTCTTCGTGGTCCGCTACGTGCGCGAGACCAAGGGCAAGGAGCTGGAGCAGATGGAAGGCTGACGGCCGGCCTGTGTTTCAGCGCCTCCCTGTTCTGCGGGGAGACGGCAGGTCCGCCGATCCAGGACACGCCGTAAACCCATCCATGGCGCCACCGAGCACCATGGATGGGCTTTTGCGTGTCCAGAAAAGGGTGGCCCGCCCCCTCCCGCGCAGGAACAGGGAGGCGCACAAGCGGCCAATCCGACCGCAATCACTGCAACCCCGGAAAACAGAAAAGCCCGCACGAGGCGGGCTTTTTCGGTTCCTGCTGCGGCGACTGGCGCTCCCTAGGGGACTCGAACCCCTGTTTTAGCCTTGAGAGGGCCACGTCCTAACCACTAGACGAAGGGAGCGTAACTGTGTCGCTGCCGAGGCAGGAGCGGTAGTATATGCACCTCGATGCCATTGGGCAATCCCGAAACTTCAACCGGAAGCGCCAACATCATTTCCCCTGCTACATCACCGTTCAGCCTGCGCGTCATCCCGCGCGACCAGCACACGATCTCCCGCAAGGACATCAGCCCGAACGCCCTGCGCGTGCTTTATCGCCTGCGCGATGCCGGCTTCGGCGCCTACCTTGTCGGCGGCGCGGTGCGCGATCTGCTGGTCAATGGCCAACCCAAGGATTTCGACGTGGCCACCGATGCCACGCCCGAACAGGTCAAGCAGCTGTTCCGCAACTGCCGCCTGATCGGTCGTCGGTTCCGCCTCGCCCACGTTGTGTTCGGCCGCGAAATCATCGAAGTCGCCACCTTCCGCGCCAACAGCGATGACGGCAGCGGCGACCGCGAAATGGAAAACGGCATGCTCGTGCGCGACAACGTGTACGGCACCATCGAAGACGACGCCGTCCGCCGTGACTTCACCTGCAACGCCCTGTATTACGCCATCGAGGACTTCTCGGTGCGCGACTACACCGGCGGCTTCGAAGACGTCCAGGCGCGCCTGATGAAGCTGATCGGCGATCCCGAGCAGCGTTATCGGGAAGACCCGGTGCGCATGCTGCGTGCGGTGCGCCTGGCGGCCAAGCTCGGCTTCCAGATCGAAGAGGGCACCGCCGCACCGATCCCGCATCTGGCCGGCCTGCTCAACGAAGCCGCGCCCGCGCGGCTGTTCGAGGAAGTGCTCAAGCTGTTCCTGTCCGGGCACGGCGTGGCCAGCTTCGAAGGCCTTGAGCGTTACGGCC
Organism: Stenotrophomonas sp. YJH_SMC_122; assembly: GCF_059369535.1. Lineage (NCBI taxonomy): Bacteria > Pseudomonadati > Pseudomonadota > Gammaproteobacteria > Lysobacterales > Lysobacteraceae > Stenotrophomonas > Stenotrophomonas sp. YJH_SMC_122. The sequence goes on from NZ_JCAFST010000001.1 coordinate 688,236, forward strand.
TGCTGGACGTGCTGTTCCCGGAGAGCGCCAAGGCGCTGAAGTCCAACCGCACCGGTGCGCTGCGCCGCATGCTGGTCGAGGGCCTGGCCAACACCGATGCCCGCGTGGCCAACGACGAACCGGTTTCGCCGGCGTTCCTGTTCGCGCTGCTGCTGTGGCCCGCCTTCTGCCGCGCACAGGCAACCCTGCTCAAGCAGGGGGTGGCACCGGAAGAGGCGCAGCGCCGCGCCGCCGACCGGGTCACCGTGCAGCAGCTGAGCACCATCGCACTGCCGCGCCGCTTCTCGCTGCCGATGCAGGAGATCTGGCTGCTGCAGTCGCGCTTCAGCTCGCGCCAGCGCAAGCGCGTGTTCCGTACCCTGACCCACCCGCGCTTCCGTGCCGCATTCGATTTCCTCAGCCTGCGCCAGGTCGCTTCGTCCGAGCATGCAGTGGATGTCGAGTTCTGGCGCGAAGCACAGGCGCAGTCCGGTCGCGAGCTGGAGTCGTCGCTGGATGCGATGCACAGTGAAGACGGCGATGACGAGAGCGGGGCACCGCGCAAGCGCCGCCGTCGCCGTCGACGTCCCGGTGCTGCTGCGGCGGGCGAGTAAGGCGATGACCCTCGCCTGGATCGGCCTCGGCGCCAACCTTGGCGACGCGGCCGCGACCGTGGGCGCGGCGATTGCCGCGCTGGACGGCCTGCCGGGAACGCGCCTGCGACAGGCCTCGCGGCTCTATGCAACGCCGGCCTGGGGCAATGAAGACCAGCCGCCGTTCGTCAATGCCGTGGCTGCGGTCGAAACCACCTTGCCGGCCGATGAGTTGTTGCAGGCGATGCTGGCGCTGGAGCGGGGCTTTGGCCGCGTGCGCGATCCGGCAGTGCACTGGGGGCCGCGCGCGCTGGACCTGGACCTGCTGCTGTATGGCGCGCAGGTACTCGATCAGCCCGGTCTGCAGGTACCCCATCCCTACCTGCACGAGCGCGCCTTCGTGTTGGTGCCGCTGGCCGAAATCGCGCCTGATCTGGCCATTCCCGGTCATGGCAGCGTGCGGGATGCAGTGGTGCGGGTGGATGCCTGCGGGATTGCGCCGATAGGGTGATAATGACCGGGTTATCTCCCCCGGTTATCAGCACATGAGCACCCACGCAGACAGCAAGCCCTGGACCGTTCCCGCCCTGGCCGAGGCCAAGCGCAATGGCCAGAAGCTGGTCATGTTGACCGCCTACGACGCTGGCTTTGCCCGCACCTTCGATGCCAATGGCGTCGACCTGATCCTGATCGGCGATTCGCTGGGCATGGTCGTGCAGGGCCATGATTCGACCTTGCCGGTGACCGTGGCCGACATGGTCTACCACACCCGCGCCGTGGCCCGCGTGCTGCAGCGTGCGCTGCTGGTGGCCGACCTGCCGTTCGGCGCCGATGCCACCCCGGAACGCGCGCTGGATGCCTCGCTGCAGCTGCTGCAGGCCGGTGCCGAGATGGTCAAGATCGAAGGTGCCGGCTTCAAGGTCGACATCATCCGCTACCTGGTCGAGCGCGAGATTCCGGTCTGCGCGCACCTGGGCCTGACCCCGCAATCGGTGCTGCGCCTGGGCGGCTTCAAGATCCAGGGCCGCGGCGATGCTGCGCGCCAGCTGGTGGAGGATGCCAAGGCCGTGGCCGCCGCAGGCGCCAGCATCATGGTGCTCGAATGCGTGCCGACCCCCGTCGCCGCCGAAGTGACCGCTGCGGTGGATGTGCCGACCATCGGTATCGGTGCTGGCCCGCAGTGCGATGGCCAGGTGCTGGTGCTGCACGATTTCCTCGGCCTGGACAGTGGCCATCGCCGTCCCAAGTTCGTCAAGGATTTCCTTGCCGAAGGCGGCTCGGTGGCCGGTGCCACCCGCGCGTTTGCCGACGCCGTGCGCGACGGCAGCTTCCCCGACGAACAGCACGCCTACGCCCAATGATCCAGACCTTCAACGAGCTCGGCGCGCTGCGCGGGCAGATCGCCCAGTGGAAGCGCGAGGGCCTGCGCGTGGCGCTGGTGCCGACCATGGGCAACCTGCATGGGGGCCACCATTCGCTGGTGGCCCTGGCCCGCCAGTACGCCGACAGGGTGGTGGCGAGCATCTTCGTCAACCCGACCCAGTTCGGGCCGAACGAGGACTTCAGCCGCTACCCGCGCACGCCCGAGGCCGACGTGGCCGGGCTGGAGCAGGCAGGCTGCGATGCGGTGTGGCTGCCCAGCGTCGAGGCGATGTACCCGCTGGGCGTGGACAAGACCACGCGCATGCACGCGCCGGGCGTGAGTGAAGTGCTGGAAGGTGCCAGCCGTCCGGGGCACTTCGATGGCGTCTGCACGGTGGTGGCGCGCCTGTTCCTGCAGGTGCAGCCGGACGTGGCCGTGTTCGGTCGCAAGGACTACCAGCAGCTGGCCGTGATCAAGCAGATGGTGGCCGAGCTGTCGTTCCCGGTCCAGATCGTCGGCGCCGAGATCGTGCGCGACGAGGACGGCCTGGCCAAGAGCTCGCGCAACCAGTACCTGAGCGCCGAACAGCGTCCGGTCGCGACCACCATCCACCGGACCCTGCTGGGCATGCGCGAAGGCTACGTGGCCGGGCAGGCACGTGATCGCATCGAAGCCGAGGCCACTGCTGCATTGCAGGCGGCCGGTTTCCAGGTCGACTACGCGGTGCTGCGCACTCCGGAGCTGGCCGAGCCGACGTTCGACGGCGGCGGCCGGGTGGCGCTGATCGCCGCACGGCTCGGTACCACCCGGCTGATCGACAACCTGGAGTTCTGAGCCGCATGTGGCTCCGGGGCGCCCGCAACGGGCGCCTCCAACCTTCCCATGGACGGGAGACCGGAAATGAACGGCGCCACCACTGATTCCCGCGGTATTGCCCAGGCCTCGATCCTGGCAGTACTGGCCGCAGGCATGCTGCCCGCGCAGCTGTTCGGCGGCCTGCTGTTCGCAGTGGACCTGGGGCGTACGCCGGTGCCGGCCCTGACCGGTGGCGGCCTGATGTTCGTACTGGCGGTCTGCAATGCCATTGCCGTGCTGCTGCCGATGGCACTGATCCTGCAGTCTCAGCAACGTCTGCGCCGGATCGGTTTCGTGCTGGTCGGCTTCGGGCTTGGCGCCCTGGCCATGGCCACCTGCGCGTGGCCGGGCGAGGACAGCGGCCCGTTGCTGCGGCGCCTGCGCTACGTCGATACGTTCGATGTGATCAGCCATGCCCTGCAGGTGCTGGCCGCCGGCGGCTTCGGCGTGGTCGCCGGATTGGCCTTCCATGCGGTGTTCCGGCTGTCACTGGAAGGCCATCCCTGCGCGGTCCCCGGCGGGGCAGGCGGGCGAGGGCGCCTGAACGGCCTTCAGCGTCCTGCCGCAGCCCCCTGACGATGGCCGGGCGGGTGCTAGAATCCGCTCTTTCCTTTGCCGTTGCAGCGCCCCCATGCACCTGTCCCTGCTCAAGACCAAGATCCACCGCGCCACCGTCACCCATTCCGAGCTGAACTACGAAGGCTCGATTGCCATCGATGACAACCTGCTGGCTGCCACTGGCATCCGCGAGTTCGAACAGGTGCATATCTGGGACGTGACCAACGGTGCGCGCTTCTCGACCTATGCCATCCGCGCCGAAGCCGGCAGCGGCGTTGTCTCGCTCAACGGTGGCGCCGCGCGCCACGTGCAGGTCGGTGACATCATCATCATCGCCGCGTTCGCCAGCATGACCGAGCAGGAAGCTGACAGCTTCAAGCCGAAGCTGGTGTACGTTGATGGCAACAACCAGATCACCCACACCAACGACACGATCCCGACCCAGGCCGCATGACAACGAACAACGGATTCGACTCGCTGCATTCCCACGCCCAGCGCCTGAAGGGCGCAAGCATTCCCGGCCTGCTCGCCGCCGAACCCGGCCGCGTGCAGGACCTGGCGCTGCGGGTCGGTCCGTTGTACGTCAACTTCGCCCGTCAGAAGTACGATGCCGCGGCGCTGCAGGCGTTGCTGGCGCTGGCTGCCGACCGTGATGTCGGCGGCGCCATCACCCGCCTGTTCCGCGGCGAGCAGGTCAATCTGACCGAAGGCCGCGCCGCGCTGCATACCGCGCTGCGTGGCGACGTGGTCGATGCGCCGGTGGCGGCCGAGGCCTATGCCACCGCGCGCGGCATCCGCCAGCGCATGGGCGTGCTGGTGCGCGCGCTGGAAGACAGTGGCGTGACCGATGTGGTCAGTGTCGGCATCGGGGGTTCCGACCTCGGCCCGCGCCTGGTCGCCGATGCGCTGCGCCCGGTCATTGGTGCGCGCCTGCGCGTGCATTTCGTGTCGAACGTGGACGGCGCCGCCATGCAGCGCACGCTGGCCGCGCTGGATCCGGCGAAGACCGCCGGCATCCTGATCTCCAAGACCTTCGGTACCCAGGAAACCCTGCTCAACGGCCAGATCCTGCACGACTGGCTGGGCGGCAGCGAGCGCCTGTATGCGGTCAGCGCCAATCCGGAGCGCGCCGCCAAGGCCTTCGCGATCGCCGCCGATCGCGTGCTGCCGATGTGGGACTGGGTCGGTGGCCGCTATTCGCTGTGGTCGGCGGTTGGTTTCCCGATCGCGCTGGCAATCGGCTTCGAGCGTTTTGAACAGTTGCTGGAAGGCGCGGCGCAGATGGATGCGCATGCGCTGGATGCACCGCTGGAGCGCAACCTGCCGGTGCTGCACGGCCTCACCGACATCTGGAACCGCAACCTGCTCGGCCATGCCACGCACGCGGTGATGACCTACGACCAGCGCCTGGCGCTGCTGCCGGCTTACCTGCAGCAGCTGGTGATGGAAAGCCTGGGCAAGCGCGTGCAGCGCGACGGCCAGCCGGTCACCGTCGACACCGTGCCGGTGTGGTGGGGTGGGGCAGGCACCGACGTGCAGCACAGCTTCTTCCAGGCGCTGCACCAGGGCACCAGCGTCGTTCCGGCCGACTTCATCGGCTGCGTGCATAACGATGATCCGTACACGATCAATCACCAGGCCCTGCTGGCCAACCTGCTGGCGCAGACCGAAGCGCTGGCCAATGGCCAGGGCAGCGAAGATCCGCACCGCGACTACCCGGGAGGCCGGCCGAGTACGCTGATCCTGCTCGACGCGCTGACCCCGCAGGCGCTGGGTGCACTGATCGCCATGTACGAGCACGCCGTGTACGTGCAGTCGGTGATCTGGAACATCAACGCCTTCGACCAGTTCGGTGTCGAGCTCGGCAAGCAGCTGGCCAGTGGCCTGCTGCCGGCGCTGCAGGGCGAGGATGTGGCGGTTGCCGATCCGATGACCCGCGAGATCCTGGCGCAGTTGAAGGGCTGATGCGCTGGTAGTGCCGGCCGCTGGCCGGCATCCAGGTGATGCTTCAATCGTTCATGAGGTTGCCGGCCAGCGGCCGGCACTACCGCAGCGGATGGTTGCCGGCCAGCGGCCGGCACTACCGCGTCAGCGGCTCGGGTCGCGTTCCGGGCTCGGCCGCTTGGCCAGCTTGCGCTGCAGCGAGCGCCGGTGCATGCCGAGCAGGCGTGCGGCCGCGGACACGTTGCCGCCGGTCTCGTGCATCGCCTGCTGGATATGTTCCCACTGCAGGCGGCTGATCGGCGTCATCGCGTCCGGCACTTCCATTTCGCCGTCGTCGGCCGGGCCGTCGTCCTCCTCACCGAGGGCGCGCAGGATCATCGGCACCGTGGCCGGCTTCGGCAGGTAATCATCCGCGCCCAGCTTGATCGCCTCCACTGCGGTGGCGATGCTGGCATAGCCGGTCACCAGCAGGATGCGCATGTCCGCGCGCAGTGCGCGCAGCGGCTGGATCAGCGCCAGGCCGGAATCGCTGCCCAGCTTCAGGTCGATCAGCGCGAACGCCGGCGGATGCTGGCGGGCCAGTGCCAAGGCACTGGCGGCATCCTGTGCGGTCTGTGTTTCCAGGCCCTTGCGGGCCAGGCTGCGCTGCAGGGTGCGCAGGTACAGCTCGTCGTCGTCGACAAGTAGACCAAGGGTTGAGGCGCTCATGGGGTTTCCTCGCGTGGGGCCAGCGGCAGGCGGAAGCCGACGCGGCTGCCGGCCCCCTGGGCCGGGCGCATCCACATCTCGCCGTCGAGGCGTTCGATGGTGGCATGGGACAGGGCCAGGCCGACGCCCATGCCCTCGCTCTTGCTGCTGCCGAACAGCTTGCCCGGCAGCACGGCGGCACGGGCGTCGAAACCATGGCCGTAGTCGCGTACTTCGCCGATCAGGTCGTCGCCCTCGATGCGCAGGTCCAGGTCCACGCGCGGCCGGCCGGCCTTCTCGCCGGCATCGGCGGCATTGTTGAGCAGGACCATCAGCAGATGGCCTACGCCCGGGTCGAGTGGCAGCCGCAGCGGCGCATCGTCGTTGCGATGCAGGTCGATGGTCGGTCGCACCAGGCGCCATTGCTCCAGAACCTGCTGGGCGCTGGAGTGGCTGCGACCCGGTGCATCGGCCGAAGCCGGGGCGGCCAGTGCCAGCACGCGCTCGCGGCACTGCACCAGCAGCTCGCGCAGGGTTTCCATGTCCTCGCGCACTTCCGGCTCTTCGCTGCGCTCGGCGACGTCATCGGCGAGCAGGGTCATGGTCGCCAGTGGTGTGTTCAGTTCATGTGCCACCGAGGCGGCATGGGTGGCCAGGGCGACGATGCCCTCGTTGCGGGCGAAGCGTTCACGCAGCGCCGACAGTTCCAGTTCGCGCTCCCGCAGGGCCAGCGCCAGGCGGGTGGAGAAGGCCAGCACCACGGTGGCGGAAATCAGGAAGTTGGCGACCACGCCCCAGCGATTGAGGTCCTGTGCGCGGAAGTAGCCGTCCGGCAGCGCCTGCCCGAAGATGCCGCTGGCGGCGTAGCCGAGCAGGCAGGCCAGCGCGACCGCCAGTGCCCAGCGCAGGGGCAGGGCGAACGCGGCCAGCGCGATCAGGATCAGGAACAGTGAACTGAACGGGTTGGCCATGCCGCCGCTCCAGCCCACCATCCAGGTCAGGATGATCACGTCCACCAGGATGTGGCCGAATGCGGTCAGCGGCGCAGTGTCGGCCGCCTCCGGGCGCAGCTGGGTATAGACGTTGAACAGGGCCAGCACCGCCACGCCGGCCCACAGCGGCAGCTGCGGCAACGGCAGGCCCAGCACCCAGGTCGCGACCAGGATGGTGGCGGCCTGGCCGCCTACGGCAAGCCAGCGCAGGCTGCACAGGGTACGGAGAAACGGGGCGTCGGGACCGGTCATTCACGCTCATCGTATGCGTTCATGCGTGTACATGCCTGCGACAATCGGCCGCAGCCGTGACGCAGGCTGAATGCGAGTCACCCCGAATGCGGGAGTGGGCGGTAGAATGCGCCCATGCACGACGCCGTCACCCGCCCGACTCCCCCCTCAGATGCCACCGCCTGGCCCCGTCGCCAGACCCATGCCGTCCAGATCGGCGGGGTCACCGTAGGCGGAGGCAAGCCGGTGGTGGTGCAGTCGATGACCAACACCGATACGTCCGACGTGGCCTCCAGCGTGAAGCAGGTGGCCGAGTTGTGGCGTGCGGGTTCGGAGATGGTGCGGTTGACCGTCAACACCGTGGAAGCCGCTGCGGCCATTCCGCGCATCGTCGACAAGCTGGCGATGATGGGTATCGATGTACCGCTGATCGGTGACTTCCACTACAACGGCCACCAGCTGCTCACCGCCGAGCCGGCGTGTGCGGAAGCGTTGGCCAAGTACCGCATCAACCCGGGCAATGTCGGCTTCGGCAAGAAGAAGGACCTGCAGTTCGCCCAGTTGATCGAGTTCGCGATCCGCTACAACAAGCCGGTGCGCATCGGTGCCAACTGGGGCTCGCTGGACCAGGCACTGGCGGCCAGGCTGATGGACGAGAACAGCCTGCGCGAGCAGCCCTGGGACGCCGGCCGCGTGCTGCGCGAGGCGCTGATCCGTTCGGCGCTGGATTCGGCCGAGCAGGCGGTGGAACTCGGCCTGCCGCGCGATCGCATCGTGCTGTCGGCCAAGGTCAGTGGCGTGCAGGAACTGATCGCGGTGTACCGCGACCTGGCCCAGCGCTCGGACTTCGCCCTGCACCTGGGCCTGACCGAAGCCGGTATCGGTAGCAAGGGCATCGTCGCCTCGTCGGCAGCGCTGAGCGTGCTGCTGCAGGAAGGCATCGGTGACACCATCCGCATCTCGCTGACCCCGGAACCGGGCCAGTCGCGCACGCAGGAAGTGATCGTCGCCCAGGAACTGCTGCAGACCACCGGCCAGCGCGCCTTCACGCCGCTGGTCACGGCCTGCCCGGGCTGCGGCCGCACCACCTCCGAGTTCTTCCAGGAACTGGCCAAAGTGGTGCAGAACCACGTGCGCGAGAAGATGCCGCTGTGGAAAATCCACCACCCGGGTGCGGAGAACATGACCCTGGCGGTGATGGGCTGCATCGTCAACGGGCCGGGTGAGTCGCGCCATGCCAACATCGGCATCTCCCTGCCGGGTACGGGCGAGACGCCGGCAGCACCGGTATTCGTCGATGGCGAGAAGAAGGTGACCCTGCGTGGCGACAACATCGCCCAGGAGTTCGTCGCCCTGATCGACGATTACGTCGAACACAAATATGTCCGAAGCGCCGGATAAGCCTGCGATCCTCGCCGCTCCGGAGTCGGCCTCCGGTTTCCGCCACTGGATGGCGCGCAACGCCTGGCGCCTGGTCCTGCTGTTCGGTGGCGTCCTGCTGCCGTTGGCGGGCTTCGTCGCCCTGGCTGACGAAGTGCACGAATTTGAATCGTTCCATTTCGATGCGCCGCTGCTGTGGCAGATGCATGGCCTGCATTCGCCATGGCTGGACCGCTTCTTCGTGCTCATCTCGAAACTGGGCTACGAGTGGTTCCTGATCCCTGCTGACGTGCTGATCATCGGTGCGCTGCTGGGCTACCGGCGCTGGCGCGAGGCGACCTTCGTCGCGGTCAGTTTCGTGGGATCGGCGTTGCTGAACATGGGCAGCAAGCACTTCTTCCAGCGCCAGCGCCCCAGCCTGTGGGAGTCGATTGCGCCGGAATCGACGTTCAGCTTCCCCAGCGGGCACGCCATGGGCTCGATGACCCTTGCCGCGACCCTGGTGCTGCTGGCCTGGAATACCCGCTGGCGCTGGCCGGTACTGCTGCTGGCGCCCCCGTTCAGCCTGCTGGTGAGCGTCTCACGGGTCTATCTGGGCGTGCATTATCCCTCGGACATCCTGGCCGGATGGTGTGCCGCGCTGGTTTGGGTGGTAGGGTGCTATCTGGTCATGTTCAGTCGCCGGCATCCTTGGCGACGTCGGGATTCGCCGCCAGCGACGGCCAGCGAAGCATCATCACAGGGGGGTGACGTGGATGACCCTTCCGGGGCGTCTACGTAATAGATCAGTTGTTTCGTTGCAGCAGGTTCTGCAAGACAGGGGGCAAGCACAACGCGCGTTACTGTGATGCGCAAGGCAGAACGCCTGGACCGCGTCCCGAACGCGCTTGCAGGGATATCGGCGCCCTGCCTAGCTTGACCTGCAAATGGCCGCATTCGAAGAGGTACGTGAATGACGATTCGAGTCTACCTGGTGGATGACCATGCGCTGGTCCGCACCGGGATGAAGATGATCCTGTCGGGGGAGACCGACATCGAGGTGGTGGGCGAAGCCGAGACGGGTGAAGACGCACTGCGCGACGTCCGCCAGCTGCTGCCGGACGTGGTGCTGTGCGACCTGCACCTGCCCGGTGTGAGTGGCATGGAAGTGACCGAGCGCATCGTCCGCAGCCACCGCAACACCCGCGTGGTGATCGTGTCGGTGCTGGAAGACGGGCCGCTGCCGAAGCGCTTGCTGGAGGCGGGGGCCGCGGGCTACATCGGCAAGGGCTGCGATGCACAGGAGCTGCTGCGCGCGGTGCGCGATGTGGCCATGGGCCGTCGCTACCTGGGCACCAGCATCGCGCAGAACCTGGCCTTGTCGACGGTGGAGGGCAATGGTTCGCCGTTCGACAGCCTGTCGCCGCGAGAACTGGAAGTGGCATTGCTGCTGACCCAGGGCCTGCGCCAGGAAGACATCGCGCGGCGCCTGAGCCTGAGTGCGAAGACGGTGAACACGCACAAGGCGCGGTTGTTCGAGAAGATGGGGATCCACGACAACATCGCGCTGGCGCGCATGGCCAGCCAGTACGGGCTGGTGGATCCGGCGCGGCCGTTGTAAGGGTTTTGGCCAACGGTTGAGCCTTCCGCAGGGCCATCGACAGGTTCCGTGCGCCGTCACTGCCGACAGAGGAAATGTAGAGCCGAGCCCATGCTCGGCTGCTTTCCGGCCTGCGGGCGCGGAGCCGAGCATGGGCTCGGCTCTGCAGCTGCGTCGGGCTCAGTGGCCGCGCACGCGCTTGATGATCTTCGCCGCGTCAGCGGCGCTGGTGCGCACCTTGTCCCATTCGCCGTTGGCGATCCAGTTGCCCGGCACCATCCACGAACCGCCGATGCAGACCACGTTCTTCTGCTCGAGGTACTCGGCGGCGGTGTTTTCGGTGATGCCGCCGGTCGGGCATAGCTTGAGGTCGGCGACCGGGCCGGCCAGACCCTTGATCATCGCCAGCCCGCCCACGGCTGTGGCCGGGAACAGCTTGCACACGCGGAAGCCGCGCGCATACAGCGACAGCAGTTCGGTCGGCGTGGCCGCACCCGGCACTACCGGCAGCGGTGCCGCCGCCAGCGCATCGGCCAGCGCCGGTGGCGTACCCGGGGTCACCAGGAAGTCCGCGCCCGCATCGATCGACTGCTGCATCTGCTCCACGGTCAGCACCGTACCGGCACCCACCACCACGTCCGGCAGCTCACGCTTGAGCGTTGCCAGCGCTTCCATCGCCACCGGCGTGCGCAGCGTCAGCTCGATCGCCGGCAGGCCACCTTCCAGCAACGCCGCACTGACCGCACGCGCCTGGTCCAGCGTATGAATCGTCACCACCGGCAGGATGCCCGCCGCACGCAACAGCTCCGCCGCCTTCACCTGATGTTGTTCGATACCCATAGCTCTGCTTCTGCCTTTGCTGTCGAATTTGATTTTCAGTGATCACTTCGCGGCATTGATGCGCCGGAGAGTGTCAGAAGGGCGCGGTCAGCCCCAGCCGGGACCGTGAGCGGCATGGATGCCGCGACCGAGCCCCCATGGGTGAGGGCGCTTTGCTTGCGAAGCACCGCTTTGCAAGCGCCCGAACGCCCAACCGCCAGCGGTTGGGCCGGCCCCGTAGGGGGTTTACGGCGTGTCCCGGCCAGGGCGCTCTACTGCCCAGGTCGGGAAGCCTGCCGCGGCTTTTCGCTTCAGGCGTCTTTTGCCTCATGCGGCGCCGCCGCCGCTGCGGCATCGTGCCCCAGCTCATACTCCGCGTCGTAGTCCCACGGCCCGCCATCGGCCGCCGCCGGCCCGCACGAAATCGAAATCGCGCCCTGGTCGGCCGGGCCCACCACGCGACGGTTGATCGCGAACAGGTTGCGGCCCAGGTCATGCGCGGCCGGCGCGGTGTTCGGCGCCAGCGGACGTGCTGCCCATTCCGCCGCGTCCACCAGCACTTCCAGCGTGCCGGCCTCGCCGTCGAGTCGGATCATGTCGCCCTCGCGGACCTTGGCCAGCGGGCCACCGCGCGCCGCTTCCGGGGTCACATGGATGGCCGCCGGGATCTTGCCCGAGGCACCGGACAGGCGGCCGTCGGTGACCAGCGCCACGCGCCGGCCCTGGTTCTGCAGCAGGCCCAGCAGCGGTGCCAGCGAATGCAGTTCGGGCATGCCGTTGGCACGCGGGCCCTGGTAACGCACCACCGCCACGAAGTCCTGCGGCAGCAGGCCACCGGCGTGCAGCTTGTTCAATACCTGCGGTGCATCGACCACCACCGCCGGTGCTTCGATCGTTCGGTACTGCGGTTTCACCGCCGACAGCTTGATCAGCGACTTGCCGAGGTTGCCGCGCAGCAGGCGCAGGCCACCTTGGTGCTCGAACGGATTGTCGACGCCACGCACCACTTCGTCATCGGCACTGTGTTCCAGGCCCGGCAGGTAGACCAGCCGGCCGTCACGCAGCTGCGGCTCGCGCGCATAGTCGGCCATGCCGCCACGCGCGACGCTGACCAGGTCGCCGTGCATCAGGCCCGCCTTGATCAGCTCGCCGAACACGAAGGCCGGGCCGCCAGCGGCCGCGAAACGGTTCACGTCGGCCTCGCCGTTCGGATAGACACGGGCCAGCAGCGGAATCAGCTGCGACAGTTCGTCGAAGTCGTCCCAGGTCAGCACGATGCCGGCCGCACGCGCCACCGCGATCCAGTGGATGGTGTGGTTGGTCGAACCGCCAGTGGCCATCAGCGCGATGACCGCGTTGATGATCGCGCGCTCGTCAATGATCCGGCCCAGCGGGCGGAAGTCGTCGCCCAGTGCGGTGATGTCCAGCGCTCGTTCGGTTGCCTCGCGGGTCAGGGCGTCACGCAGCGGCGTGCCTGGATTGACGAACGAGGCGCCCGGCAACTGCACGCCCATGGCTTCCAGCAGCACCTGGTTGGAGTTGGCCGTGCCGTAGAAGGTGCAGGTGCCCGCACCGTGGTACGACGCGGACTCGGCTTCCAGCAGCTCTTCGCGGGTGGCCTCACCGGCGGCGTAGCGCTCGCGCACTTCGGCCTTCTGCTTGTTCGGGATGCCCGGGGTCATCGGGCCGGCCGGTACGAACACTGCCGGCAGATGGCCGAAGGCCAGCGCACCGATCAGCAGGCCCGGCACGATCTTGTCGCACACGCCGAGGTAGACGGTGGTATCGAACATGTCATGGCTGAGGCCGATGGCCGTGGCCTGGGCAATGACATCGCGCGAGAACAGTGACAGCTCCATGCCACCACGGCCCTGGGTGACACCGTCGCACATCGCAGGCACGCCGCCGGCGACCTGTGCGGTGGCGCCCAGCTCGCGGGCGATGCCGCGGATCTGTTCGGGATAGGTCTCGAACGGCTGGTGCGCCGACAGCATGTCGTTGTAGGCGGTGATGATGCCCAGGTTCGGCGTCACGCCGCCGCGCAGGCGGCTCTTGTCGGTGCCGCCGCAGGCGGCGAACCCGTGGGCGAGGTTGCCGCAACTCAGGCGGCTGCGGAACGGGCCCTCGCGCAGGGAGGCATCGATCGCGGCCAGATAGGCGGCGCGCGAGGCGGCGCTGCGGCGGATGACGCGCTCAGTGATGGCTTGCAGTTGAGGATGGAGGCTCATTGGCTACCGGCATTCGTGGTGGCGAGAGGCAAGCGGCGGCACGGCGCCGCCGCCGACATCAATCAGCCCAGTGGACGCGCAGGCGCGCGCCTTCCAGGTTGATCGCATTGAGGATCGGATACTGCTGGGCATCGTTGCTGTCCAGCGCCTGGCGCAGTACCTGCAGCTTCTGCTTGCCGCGCAGCAGCAACAGGCGCTGGCGGCACTGGCGCAGGCCGTGCGGGGTCAGCGTGATGCGCAGCGGCCACTGGTTCGCGCCTGGGCAGCCGGTGGCATCCAGCGCGGCATAGGGCAGGGTGCTTTCCAGTGCGCGTGCGAGGTCTTTCGAGCCAGGGAACAGCGAGGCGGTGTGCCCGTCGTTGCCCATGCCCAGCGCTACCAGGCTCGGCGGCTGGCTGTGCTGCGCCTGCAGGTTGGCGGTATACACGCATTCGGGCAGTGGCTTGCCGATCCGTACCAGCGGATCGAAGTGGGCGCCCTCGGTACGCTTGAGCAGGTGCTCGCGCACCAGCCAGGCGTTGCTGTCGCGATCCTGCGGCGACAGCCAGCGCTCGTCGGCCAGGCTCACTTCAACCCGGTCCCAGTGCACGTCCAGCTCGGCCAGTGCCTGGTAGACCGGAGCCGGCGTGGTGCCGCCGGACAACAGGATGCGGGCGCGGCCCACTTCATTGATGTCGTGGTTGAGGGTGCGTGCCATCTCAGCGGCCACCGCTTCGATCCAGCCGTCGGCGTCGCCGTGCTGGATGAACTCGATGCGATCGTCGTGGAAGCTGGGGTTCATTCGGCAACTCCTGGTGCGTCACGTTCGGCGTCGGTGGCATAGGCGGCGGCGCCCAGCAATCCGGCGTGGGGATGCATCACCGCCAATGAGGGTACGCGCGCCATGATCGAGGAGAAGCGGCCCTTGTGTTCGAAGCGCTGGCGGAAACCGGAGTGCTGCAGCGAATCGAGCATCTTCGGGGTCAGGCCACCGGTCAGGAACACGCCATCCCAGGCGCCCTGGGTGAGCACCAGGTCACCGGCGATGGCGCCGAACACGGCGCAGAACACGTCCACGGTGCGCATTGCCTGCGGATCACCGTGCAGGGCACGGGCGGTCACGTCCACCGGCTGCAGCTGGCCCGGGTCGATACCGGCCATCTCGCACACGGCGCGGTGGATGTTGACCAGGCCGGGGCCACAGATCAGGCGCTCGTTGGAGACACGGCCGAACTGTTCGGACAGGATCTCCAGGATGCGGATCTCTTCCGGGGTTCCCGGCGGGAAGCTGACATGGCCGCCTTCGGTTTCCAGCGGGTAGCAGCGGCCGTGGCGCATGATCAGGCCGCCCACGCCGAGGCCGGTACCCGGCCCGATCACTGCGTAGTTGCGCGGCTGGCCCGGCTTGCCCGGTACCCAGGCGGCACCGCCGACCTGGACCACGTCCTCGGGCTGCAGCAGCGAGATCGCCATCGCCTGTGCGGCGAAGTCGTTGATCAGGTGCAGCTCGTCGAAACCGAGCATCGCTGCGGTGCGGCTGCGCGAGATCACCCACGGATGGTTGGTGATGCGTGCTTCGTCACCATCAACGCGACCGGCCACTGCGAACACGCCGCGGCTTGCGGTGGCGCCGATCTGTTCCAGATGGTGGCGCGCGGCATCACCCAGCGAAGGGAACTCCGCCACCGCGTACTCGCGGATGCTGTCCTTCTGCAGAGGTGCGTCCTGCGAGGTGTCTGCCAGGGCGAAGCGGGCATTGGTGCCACCGATGTCGGCCACCAGCACCGGCTGCGAGCTGGCACTCATGCCGACGCTCCGCTGTCCGGTGCGTCCACGCCCTGCGGCAGGAACTCGCCGGCATTGCTCGGGCCCCATTGGCCGGCGGGGTAGGGCTCCAGCGGGAGCTTGGCGTCCTTCCACGCGTCGGCGACGCTGTCGATCCAGGCCCACGCGGCGCGCACTTCGTCGTCGCGCACGAATAGCGTGTGGTTGCCATTGAAGGCGTCCAGGAACAGGCGTTCGTAAGCGATGCGGCGATGCAGGCCGGTTGGCACCGACAGTTCCAGTTCCAGCGGATGCAGTTCCAGCGCGCCCCATTCCGGGCCGGCCAGGCTGCTCATTAGGCCCAGTTCGATGTTCTCCTGCGGCTGCAGCTGGAACACCAGGCGGTTCGGTGCGGCCTGCGCGCGCTGCGGGCGCTCGAACAGCCAGTGGGTGACCGGCTTCAGCGTGACCACCACGCGGGTGGTGCGCTCGGGCAGGCGCTTGCCGGTGACCAGGTGGAACGGCACGCCGCTCCAGCGCCAGTTGTCGATATGCGCGGTGACACCGGCGAAGGTTTCCACGTCGCTGCCTTCCGGCGGCTGGTAGGCCTGCGCCGGCTGGCCGTTGATGGTGCCGGCGGTGTAGCGGCCGCGGATGCTGTCGCGCGCGGCGTGCTTCGCGTCGAGCGGGCGAAGGGCGCGCAGCACCTTGACCTTCTCGTCGCGGATGCGGTCGGCTTCCAGCGACGCCGGCGGCTCCATCGCCACCATGCACAGCAGCTGCAGGATGTGGCTCTGCACCATGTCGCGCAGCGCGCCGGAGCGGGCGTAGTAGGCATCACGGCCATCCACGCCTTCGCTCTCGGCCACCAGGATATGCACCGATTCGATGTAGTTGCGGTTCCACACCGCTTCCAGCAGCGTATTGCCGAAGCGCAGCGCGATCAGGTTCTGCACTGCCGCCTTGCCCAGGTAATGGTCGAGGCGGAACACGCGGTCCTCGTCGATCCACTGGCCGATGGTGCTGATGATTTCCTCGGCGCTCTCGCTGTCGCTGCCGATCGGCTTCTCCAGCATCAGGCGTGCCGGCGCGGCGAGGGCGCCGCCCCTGGCCAGGCCTTCGCAGGTGGAAATGTACAGGCCCGGCGGAATGGCGAGGTAGCTGACGCACTTGCGGTGCACCAGATCGGAGACCGCAGCGGCAACCGAGTCGACGTCGCGCAGGTCCACCGAACGGTAGTCGATGCGGCGCAGCAGGGCAGCGATGTCGTCCTGCGTGGCCATCGGCATGGCCTGCTGCAGGCGCGGCCGCAGGATGTCATGGAAGGCTTCGGTGTCATGCCCGGACAGGGCCAGTGCGCGGACGCGGAAGTCCTCCGGCAGCAGGCCGTCGCCGAGCAGGCGAAGCAGCGAAGGGAACAGGTAGCGCTGGGCCAGATCACCTGTGGCACCGAACAGGAAGAGGGTGTCGTGCATCGCTCGAGTTTCAGATCCGGGTGACATCGTTGTCAATCGCTTCATGGCTGGGTTCGGGGGACATCCGCGCAACTGCCTGTCCGAGGATCGTCAGGGGCGATCTCCAAGGTTGCGGAAGACCGTTCCATTCGAAACCACTACCTCGGCGGAACCTTCGTTCAACCGCCGACGCAGATCGGTGCGCACCGATCATCGGATAGTGCCACGTGAAAACGTTTACATGGCAGAATGGGCAACTGTATTCGATTGCAGTGCTCGCCGTCATGCGGCAGGCGCGCAATCATCACTGCCATCGGGAGGGCCGAGGCAGTCCCAAAAGACAGCCCGGCTTCGGGCGGACCGGATAGGTGATATGGCAAAAGTGCAGTTGCAGGGTGTGCGCAAGGTCTACGACAACGGCCAGGTCGCGGTGAAGGACGCCAGCTTCGAGGTCGCCGATGGCGAGCTGATGGTGCTGGTCGGTCCGTCCGGCTGTGGCAAGTCGACCCTGTTGCGGATGGTGGCGGGCCTGGAAGAGATCAGCGGCGGCACGCTGACCATCGGCGATCGCGTGGTCAACGACGTGGCGCCGAAGGATCGCGACATCGCCATGGTGTTCCAGAGCTACGCGTTGTACCCGCACATGACCGTGGCCGAGAACCTGGCCTTCGGCCTGAAGCTGCGCGGGCATGACAAGGCGACCATCGACAAGCGCATTGCCGAGGCGGCGCAGACGCTGGGCCTGACCGAGATGATGGACAAGCTGCCCAAGGCGATGTCCGGTGGCCAGCGTCAGCGCGTGGCACTGGGCCGGGCGCTGGTGCGCGAGCCGGCGGTGTTCCTGCTCGACGAGCCGCTGTCCAACCTCGACGCCAAGCTGCGCCACAGCGTGCGTACCGAGATCGCACAGCTGCACCGCAAGCTGGGCACCACCATGATCTACGTGACGCACGACCAGGTTGAAGCGATGACGCTGGGCCAGCGCATCGTGGTGCTGAAGGACGGCATCATCCAGCAGATCGATACGCCGATGGCGCTGTACGACCGCCCGGCCAACCTGTTCGTGGCCGGTTTCCTCGGCAGCCCGGCGATGAACGTGCTGCGTGGCACGCTGCAGGGCGATGCCGGCGGCGTGAGCGTGGTCGACGGCGAATGGCGCGCGCCACTGGGACAGGCCACGATCAATCCAGCGTGGCTGCAGAAGCCGATCGCGGTCGGCGTGCGGCCGGAGCACCTGCAGCCTGCTGCTGCCGATGACGCGCATGCGTTCATCGCGCGCATTGAAGGCATCGAGCCGGTCGGCAACGAGATCTTCGTCAATCTGAGCAGTGGCCAGCATGCGCTGACCATGCGCGTGGCACCGCAGGCGCTGCCAGCAGTGGGCGAGCAGATCCGCGTGGCGATTCACTCGCAGGGCCTGCACTTCTTCAACGCAGAGAGCGGCGAGCGCCTGTAACCGGTAGTGCCGGCCGCTGGCCGGCAACCTCCATCATGCGTGGTTGCCGGCCAGCGGCCGGCACTACCACTCATTCAGCGCGCCAGCCCGTCCAGCAACGGCACGCGCTGGGCGGTGGCGCTGCCCACCTGCAGGTCGGCGTCACTGGCTTCCAGCGGCAGCACCGCCAGCGCCAGGTCACCGGCCACGCTGGCGATCGTGCCCAGCGTCGCGCCGTCCTGCAGCACGCCATCGCCGGCCTGTGCCGGTGCCGCGGTGTGCAGCAGCTGCACCGCGCGCTTCGCCTTGCCGAGGAAGTGGGTGCGGGCGACGATTTCCTGGCCCGGGTAGCAGCCTTTCTTCACGCTGTAGCCATTCAGGCGGTCCAGGCCCAGCTGCTGCGGGGTCCACACTTCGCGCTGGCTCTCGTCCAAGCGCGGCAATCCGTAGCGCAGGTCGGCCTGGCGCCAGGCGAGGGCGAAGGCGGCCTCATCGGTTTCGCTGCCGGATGCAACGGCGTCCGCCGCCCCAATGCGCAGCGTGCGCGGCAGGACGTCGCTGCCGAGGTCCAGCTCCCAGCCGTCACCTGCAGCGCGCGCGATCGCGGCGCCGCTGGCAGCCTCGGGCGCAGTGAACGCACCGGCCACGGCCAGATCGCTGCGCACCCGTACCTTCACCTTGCGACGGAACACGAAGCGCTGCAGTTGCGACGCAATCGCATCGGCATCGCCATCTGCCAGCACCAGCATCACCTGGTCATCAGCCAATCGCAGCAGCTGGAACACCGCCAGGGTGCGGCCCTTGGCGCTCAGCCAGGCGCTCCACTGCCAGTGCAGCAGGGGCAGGGCGGTGACGTCGCTGCTGAACTGGGCGTGGGCGAAGACGGCCGCATCCGGGCCCTGCAGGCTCAGCAGCTGGTGGCCGGGCAGGCGCGGATATCCGACGAAAGCAGGGGGCAGGTTGTCAGGCACGTGAACGAGGTCTAAAATTTGTGCGTTGCGAGACCGAACATGATAGGCCAAACAACCCCCACTCCCGACGACGAATCTGAAGCCCCGCTGGTCCCCGTGGCACCCGTGCCCGTGGAACAGGAAAAAGCAGAGGAATTCGGCGGCCGCGGCGGACTTGATCCGGTGCGGTATGGCGATTGGGAGAAAAACGGACGCTGCATCGATTTCTGATCAGCATTGAGCCAACGCGGCCGCGTGCCGCCCAGCCGAGACAACGAGCCCAGCGAATGGCGACCAGACAACGCCCACTTTCCCCGCACCTTCAGGTGTATCGCTGGCAGATCCAGATGGCCACCTCGATCCTGCATCGAGCCACCGGCATCTTTCTGTCTGTTGGTGCCCTCATCATCGCTGCCGGCCTGCTGGCCCTGATGATGGGGCCCGAGTCCTGGAACTGCTTCACCGGCCATGCCGGGGCCTGGTATGGCCGCGTGTTCCTGTTCGCGTGGACATGGTCGTTCGCCTATCACCTGTGCAATGGCATCCGCCATGTGGTGCAGGACTTCGCCATCGGCTTCAGCATCCCCGCCTTCATCCGCAGCAGCTGGCTGTCGGTCATCGGCAGCCTGGTGATCACCCTGCTGGTGTGGGCCTATGTGATGTTCGGAGGTGCCGCGTGAGCAAGTTCCGTACCCCGCTGAAGAACGTGCGCGGCCTGGGCTCGGCCAAGACCGGCACCGAGCACTTCGTGCACCAGCGCCTGACCGCCGCCGCGCTGGTGGTGCTGGGCATCTGGTTCCTGGTCTTCGTGCTGGGCCTGCTGGGCTCGGATTACGCGACCGCCGCCGCCGCCGTGGCCAAGCCGTGGAACGCAGTGCCGCTGATCGGCCTGCTGATCGCCATGTTCTGGCACGCGCAGCTCGGCATGCAGGTCGTGTTGGAAGACTATATCCACGAATCGCTGCTGGCCCTGGTGCTGCAGACCGCGGTGAAGTTCGTCGCCGTGCTCGGCATGATCGTCAGTGTGTTTGCGGTGGGCCGCATCGCCCTCGGCGTTGCCTGAGCCCAGGCACCTACACAGGAATCCAGATTAGATGTCCGCTTACAAGATCACCGAACACAAGTACGACATGGTCGTGGTCGGCGCCGGCGGTGCCGGCCTGCGCGCCACGTTCGGCCTGGCCGCCAAGGGCCTGCAGACCGTGTGCCTGACCAAGGTCTTCCCGACCCGTTCGCACACCGTTGCCGCCCAGGGCGGTATTTCGGCCGCACTCGGCAACATGGGCGAGGACGACTGGCGCTACCACTTCTTCGACACCATCAAGGGGTCGGACTGGCTGGGTGACCAGGACGCCATCGAGTACATGTGCCGTGAGGCCATCCCGGCCATCATCGAACTGGAACACTACGGCGTGCCGTTCTCGCGCACCGCCGAAGGCAAGATCTACCAGCGCCCGTTCGGTGGCATGACCACCAAGTACGGCGAAGGCCCGGCGGCGCAGCGTACCTGCGCGGCGGCCGACCGTACCGGCCACGCGATGCTGCACACCCTGTACCAGCAGTCGCTGAAGCACGATGCGCGCTTCATGATCGAGTACTTCGCGCTTGACCTGATCTTCGACGACGAAGGCGCCTGCCGCGGCGTGCTGGCCCTGGACATGTCCGATGGCACGCTGCACCTGTTCCGCGCCCAGGGCGTGGTACTGGCCACCGGCGGCTACGGCCGTGCCTACTTCAGCGCCACCTCGGCGCACACCTGCACCGGCGACGGTGGCGGCCTGGCCATGCGTGCCGGCATCGCCATGCAGGACATGGAGTTCGTGCAGTTCCACCCGACCGGCATCTACGGCGCCGGCTGCCTGATCACCGAGGGTGTCCGCGGTGAAGGCGGCATCCTGCGCAACAGCAGCGGCGAGCGCTTCATGGAGCGCTATGCACCGCACTACAAGGACCTGGCCTCGCGCGACGTGGTCAGCCGTTCGATGACCATCGAGATCCGCGAAGGCCGCGGCGTCGGCGAGCACAAGGACCACATCCTGCTCGACCTGACCCACCTCGGCCCGGGCGTGATCGACGACAAGCTGCCGGGCATCGCCGAGAGCGCCCGCATCTTCGCCGGCGTCGACGTGCACAAGCAGCCGATCCCGGTCATTCCGACCGTGCACTACAACATGGGCGGCATCCCGACCAACTACCACGGTGAAGTGGTGCAGAAGGTCGGCGACAACGACAATGCCGTGGTGCCGGGCCTGTACGCCATCGGCGAAGCGGCCTGCGTGTCCGTGCACGGCGCCAACCGCCTGGGCTCGAACTCGCTGCTGGACCTGGTGGTGTTCGGCCGTGCGGTGGCCAACCGCTGCGCCGAGACCATCAAGCCGGGTGCCGCGCACAAGCCGCTGCCGGCCGATGCCTGCGACAAGGCGCTGGGCCTGCTGGACAAGCTGCGCCACGCCAACGGCGATACCCCGACCTCGGTCATCCGCGATCGCATGCAGCGCACCATGCAGGCCGACGCGGCGGTCTTCCGTACCAGCCAGACGCTGAAGGAAGGCTGCGAGAAGATGGACAAGATCTTCGACTCGTTCCAGGACGTGAAGGTCTCCGACCGTTCGCTGGTCTGGAACTCGGACCTGATCGAGACCTACGAGCTGAACAACCTGCTGCTCAACGCGGTGGCGACGATCAACTCGGCCGAACAGCGCAAGGAAAGCCGTGGTGCGCATGCGCACGAGGACTATCCGGACCGCGACGACGTCAACTGGCAGAAGCACACCCTGGTCAGCGTCGACGAGAAGGGCAAGTGCAGCTTCGACTACCGTCCGGTGCACATGTACACGTTGACCGACGACGTGTCCGTGGTGCCGCCGAAGCCGCGCGTGTACTGATCCGACCCCGCCTACCATGCAATCCGCGCCCACGGGCGCGGGCCGCCTGAGCCAACGAGAGCAGCCATGGCCGAGTTTTCACTCCCCAAGAATTCCAAGATCACGAAGGGCAAGCACTTCCCCGTCAAGAACGGCGGCAAGAACGTGCGCACCTTCAAGATCTACCGCTGGAGTCCGGACGACGACAGCAACCCGCGCACCGATACCTATGAAGTCGATCTGGATGCCTGTGGCCCAATGGTCCTGGACGCCCTGATCAAGATCAAGAACGAGATCGACCCGACCCTGACCTTCCGCCGCTCGTGCCGCGAAGGCATCTGTGGTTCGTGCGCGATGAACATCGACGGCACCAATACCCTGGCCTGCACCCGAGCCATCTCGGACTGCGGCAAGAAGGAAGTGCCGATCTACCCGCTGCCGCACATGAACGTGGTCAAGGATCTGGTTCCGGACCTGACCCACTTCTACGCGCAGTACGCCTCGATCAAGCCGTGGATCCGCACCCAGACCCCGGCACCGCCGGACCGTGAGCGCCTGCAGTCGCCGGAAGACCGCAAGAAGCTGGACGGCCTGTATGAGTGCATCCTGTGCGCCTGCTGCTCGACCAGCTGCCCGAGCTACTGGTGGAACGGCGAGCGTTACCTGGGCCCGGCAATCCTGCTGCAGGCTTACCGCTGGATCATCGACTCGCGCGATGAGGACACCGGTGCGCGCCTGGACGATCTGGAAGATCCGTTCAAGCTGTATCGCTGCCACACCATCATGAACTGCGCCCGCACCTGCCCGAAGGGCCTGAACCCGGCGCTGGCGATCGCCGAGATCAAGAAGCTGATGATGGAACGCCGCGCCTGATCAGGCCTGGCTGTACCCGGTGGAGCCGCGCTACGCGTGGCTGCACCACCTCAGTAGAGCCACGCCATGCGTGGCTTTGCTGTATCTGGAGAAGCACGATGGAAGACGATGTTCTGCTGAAGAAGCTGCGCTGGCGCTGCCGCCGCGGCATGCGCGAACTGGACCAGCTGTTCGGCCGCTACCTGGACCGTGAGTGGAGCACTGCACCGACCGGAGAGCGCGAGGTTTTCCTGTTCCTGCTCGATTGCGAGGACGATAAATTGTGGCGCTGGTTCATGGGCTATGAGGCTTGCCCGCATGCGCACGCGATCCCCCTCATGCAGAAGATCCTCGCCCTCAAGCCTTGAGTGGCGCCCCTCGCGGCTGCAGGCCGCCGCCCAGTTGGCGGTGCTGCTGGCCTCTCCCTGGTTGTTGCGCGCCTCGGATCTGCCTGCGCGGCTGCTGATGCCCGCGCTGCTGCTGGCCTGGGGCGTCGGCTTGGCCGAACTGGCCTGGCGCCAGCGCAGGCCACGCGTGCAGGTGCGTCTTCCGCCGCTTCCCGGGCCATTGCAGGTGGCCGGGCGGGACGTCGATACGCCACGGCTGGTGGTGCGTGGCCCATGGTTGTTGTTGCTGTGGCGTGAGGATCGGCGCCGCCGGCGCCTGCTGTTCTGGCCGGATGTGCTCGATTCCGGGCAGCGACGTGAACTGCGACTGGCCGTGGCCGCACGCAGCGTTTCCCGTCAGCCCCGGTCGATGGCACCATAAGCTGAATTGACCGGCGTGCCTGCATGTTCAAACCCATTCCCGTGGCCATCGGCCTGCGCTACCTGCGCGCCAAGCGCCGCAACGGCTTCATCTCCTTCATCTCGATGGCATCGATCCTGGGCATCGCGCTCGGCGTTACGGTGCTGATCACCACCCTGGCGGTGATGAGCGGTTTCCAGAAGGAAATCCGCAGCCGCCTGCTGCAGATGACCGCCCATACCACCATCAGCCGCGACGGCGAACCGATGCCGGACTGGATGCGGGTGGTCGACGTGGCCAAGAAGGACCCGCGGGTGGCCGGCGCCGCGCCGTACATCGAGATCCAGTCGATGATCAGCGGCCCGCGCGTGCAGGGCGCGGTCATCCAGGGCATCGATCCGGCGCTGGAGCCGAACGTCTCGGTGATCGACAAGAAGGTCACCAAGGGCAGCTATGACAGCCTCAAGCCGGGCAGCTTCAACCTGCTGCTGGGCAAGGAGCTGGCGATCTGGCTGGGCGTGGACGTTGGCGACCAGGTGCTGGTGACCTTTGCCGAAGTGCAGGGCACGCCGGCCGGCGCGGTGCCGCGGATGAAACGCTTCACCGTCAGCGGCCTCTTCGAGGCCGGGTACAACGAGGTCGATCGCGGCGTCGGCTTCGCCAACATGCAGGACCTGGAGCGTGTTCTGCGCAGTGACGGCGCCACCGGCGTGCGGCTGAAGCTGCACGACATGGACCGCTCGCTGGAAGTGGGCGTGGACCTGGCGCAGAGCCTCGGTGGCGCCTACCGCGTGAGTGACTGGACGCAGCAGAACGCCAACCTCTACCACTCGCTGCGCATGGAGAAGGTGGTGATGGGCATCCTGCTGTCGCTGATCATCGCCATGGGTGCCTTCAACCTGGTGTCCTCGCAGGTGATGCTGGTGACCGACAAGCAGGCTGACATTGCCATCCTGCGCACGCTGGGCCTGACCCCGGGCGGGGTGATGCAGGTGTTCATGGTGCAGGGCTCGTTGATCGGTATCTTCGGCACGCTGGCCGGCCTGATCGGCGGCATCACCCTGACCCTCAACCTGGAACGCATCCTCGGCGCCATCGAAAGCGTGTTCAACGTCAAGCTTCTGCCGGAGGACGTCTATTACATCACCGGCCTGCCGACCGACATGCAGACCGGCGACGTGGTGGCGATCACCGTGGTCGCGCTGCTGATGAGCTTCCTGGCAACCCTGTATCCCGCCTGGCGGGCGGCACGCACCCAGCCGGCGGAGGCCCTGCGTTATGAATAAGGTCGTCAACCGCGGCGATGAAGTGATCCGCGCCGAAGCGCTGGGCAAGACCTATGCCGAAGGGCGCATGCAGACCCCGGTGTTCGATGGGCTGGACCTGACCGTGACTGCTGGCGAGACGGTGGCGATCATCGGCGCCTCCGGTGCCGGCAAGAGCACGCTGCTGCACCTGCTGGGCGGCCTGGACATTCCGACTGCCGGCGAAGTGTATGTGACCGGCCAGCGCATGTCGGCGCTGTCGGATACCGCGCGCGGCGTGCTGCGCAACCAGGCGCTGGGCTTCGTCTACCAGTTCCATCACCTGCTACCGGAGTTCACCGCGCTGGAAAACGTGATGATGCCGGTGCTGCTGGCCGGCACCGCCGTGGCCGAGGCGAGCAGCCGGGCCAACACGCTGCTGGAAGCGGTCGGCCTCGGCCATCGCCTGGACCACAAGCCGGGCGAGCTGTCCGGTGGCGAACGCCAACGTGCTGCAGTGGCGCGCGCGCTGGTCAATCATCCGGCCTGCGTGCTCGGCGACGAGCCGACCGGCAACCTGGATGACCGCACCGCCGGCACCGTGTTCGAGCTGATGCTGGAACTCAACCGCGCGCGCCATACCAGCCTGGTGCTGGTGACCCACGACCGCAGCCTGGCGCGGCGCCTGGACCGGGTGCTGGAGCTGCGCGAAGGGCGCCTGCACGCACTGGCCCACGCCGACGTCTGAGCGCTGGGACCGCTTTGGTGGAAGCCGACCTTGGTCGGCTGCTCCTGCAGGGCAAGCGCCAACCAGGGTTGGCGTCTACCGTGGTCCGGCCAGTAGCCGCCGACCGGCGGCTGAATGGGGCGCGAGCCGTCGCGCCGGCGTTGCCAGCCCAGGCGCATGATGGCGACAGTTCCCCGAGGAGATCGCCATGAAGACCCCGATGCTGATGGCCGGACTCTGCCTGGCACTGGCCGCCTGTGCGACCACCGGCCGGCTCAGCAGTACCGAGAAACTGGATCTGTACCGTGCCCACGCCGGCGCGCCGCAGAACGACATGCAGTTCTTTGGCAGCCTCAATGGCTGGACCGAGCTGGGCGACAGTGCGCTGGCGGTGTGGACCCGTCCCAGCGAAGCCTATCTGCTGGAGTTGAATGGTCCCTGCCAGGACCTGCCATATGCGACCGCCATCGGCCTGACCAGCCAGATGAACCGTGTCTCGGCGCGCTTTGACAAGGTGCTGGTGCGCGACCCCACCGGCGGCCCGCGCCTGCCGTGCTTCATCAACAGCATCCGCAAGCTGGACGTGAAGGCCCTGCGCGCGTCCGAGCAGGAGCTGCGACAGGCGCAGGTGCAGGAGCGCGAGGAAAATACGAAATAGCGCGGTAGTGCCGGCCGCTGGCCGGCAACCTGGCATCTGCGCGATGCCGGCCAGCGGCCGGCACTACCTGTGGGTCAGGCTTCCGGGGTGAAGCCGGCGGGCTTTTCCGCGTCCTTCTCGAACAGGAACTTGACCAGTTCGCCTTCAAGGAACGCACGATGTTCCGGCGTGCGCGGCGACAGCCGGTTCTCGTTGATCAGCATGGTCTGATGGGCCAGCCACGCCGCCCAGGCCTGCTTGCCGATGTTGTTGAAGATGCGCTGGCCCAGCTCGCCAGGGTAGGGCACGAAGTCCAGGCCCTCGGCATCGCGTTGTTCGTACTGGCAGAATACGGTTCGGGGCATGGGATTCACTCGTGGTTGCGGGGTTTGCTGGAATTTCGTTTCGGCGTCTTGATCGTGGCGCCGTCGAGCAGTTTGCGGATCGGTGCCGGCAGGCCCAATGCGGGCAGCTCGTCGCTGGCGACCCAGCGCAGCGTGGGTTCTTCCACGCGCAGGCCGCGTACCTTCCGTGACAATACCTGCAGGTGCAGCCTGTAGTGGCTGAAGGTGTGCTGCAGCACCGGCAGTTCCTCTGCATCTTCGAGCGAGCCGTCGACATGTGCGTCAAACCAGTCCTGCAGGTCGCTGCCGGCCTCGGCCTGCGGCAGCGTCCACAGCTGCGCCCAGATGCCGGTGTCCGGCCGCTTCTGCAGCAGCACGCGCTGCTGGGCGTCGCGCAGCAGCAGTGCAACTGCTTCGCGTTCGGGCAGGGTCTTGCTGGGCTTGGGCGTGGGCAGTTCAGCGGTGCGGCCTTCGCGCCGCGCCACGCATGCGTCCTGCAGCGGGCAGATCACGCAGGCCGGCTTGGCCCGGCTGCATACCGTCGCGCCCAGGTCCATCTGCGCCTGCGTGTAATCGGCCATGCGCCCGGCCGGCACCTGCGCGACGTGCGCCTCGGCAATCGCCCACAGTTGTTTCTCGATGGCTGGCAGGCCGGGAAAACCGTCGATGCCGTGATAGCGGCTGAGTACGCGCTTGACGTTGCCGTCAAGGATCGCGAACGGGTCGTTCCAGGCTTGGCTGAGGATCGCGGCAGCGGTGCTGCGGCCGATGCCGGGCAGGGCATGCAATGCATCGAAATCGCGCGGCAGGTCGCCGTCGTGCAGTTCCACGCAGCGCTTTGCCGCGGCATGCAGGTTGCGTGCACGGGCGTAGTAGCCGAGCCCGGCCCACTGCGCCATCACCGCGTCATTGCTGGCGGCGGCGAGCTCGGGCAGGGTCGGGAAGTGCTGCAGGAAACGCTGGAAATACGGGATGACCGTGGCCACCTGGGTCTGCTGCAGCATGATCTCCGACAACCAGACCCGGTAGGGGCTGCGCGGGTGCTGCCAGGGCAGGTCATGGCGACCGTGGTCGTCGAACCAGTGCAGCAGGCGGGCGACGAAGTCGTCTTCCTGGGCAGTGTCGGCGCTGGCGTGCGGCTGGCGGGGCATGAGTGTTCCGGAAGGAGGCGGCCACCCATGGGGTGGCTCTGCTTCGCCCTGGTAGAGCCACCCCATGGAGGGCTGCACCAGATTGCGGTGGCTGCGCGATCTATCAGGCGCCCAATGCTTCGGGCAGCAGGGCGTCGACGAAGGCTTCCGGATCGAACACACGCAGGTCTTCCGGACGCTCGCCGATACCGGCGAAGCGGATCGGAATACCGAACTCGCGGGCCAGCGCGAACACCACGCCGCCCTTGGCAGTGCCGTCCAGCTTGGTCACCACCAGGCCGGTCACGTTCACTGCGGCATTGAACTGGCGCAGCTGCGACAGCGCGTTCTGGCCGGTGGTGCCGTCGATCACCATCAGCACTTCGTGCGGGGCGGTGGGGTCGATCTTGCCGAGCACGCGGCGGATCTTGCCCAGCTCGTTCATCAGCCCGGACTGGGTGTGCAGGCGGCCGGCGGTATCGGCGATCAGCACCGAGGTGCCGCGGGCCTTGCCGGCCTGCAGCGCGTCGAATGCCACCGAAGCGGCATCGGCGTTCTGCCCCTGTGCGACCACGGCCACGCCGTTGCGCTCGCCCCAGGCCTGCAGCTGGGCCACGGCGGCGGCGCGGAAGGTATCGCCGGCAGCCAGCATCAGGCTGTGGCCGTCATCCTTGAAGCGCTTGGCCAGCTTGCCGATGGTGGTGGTCTTGCCGACGCCGTTGACGCCGACGGTGAGCACCACGAAGGGCTTGGCGTTGCGGTCGATCACCAGCGGCTTGGCCACCGGCTGCAGGATCGCGATCAGCTCGGCGCGCAGCGCGGCCAGCAGCGCATTGGCGTCGGCGAACTCGCGCGACTTCATGCGCTTGCGCAGGCCCTCGACCAGATCGGTGGTGGCGCCCACGCCGACGTCGGCGGTGATCAGGGCGGTTTCCAGCTCGTCCAGCAGATCGTCGTCGAGCTTGGGGTTGCGCGAGAACAGGCCGCCGAAGCTGCGCGCGATGACGCTGTTGCGCAGGCGTTCGCGCCAGCCGGGCTTGCCAGCGGGCGCCGGCGGGGCATCCACCAGCGCCGGCAGGTCGGTGGCCGGGGCGGTTGGTTCCTCGACCGGAATGACCGGAGCCAGAGGGGCCAGCACAGCGGCCGCAGCGAGCGCTTCAGCCTGGACGTCCTCGGACGCGGTGGCCGGCTGCGCAGCTGGCACGGCAGGCACTTCGGCGACGGGGGCCTGTACGGCGACGGGGGCCGGTTCCGGTGCAGGCGCCGGTGCCTTGGCTTCGACCACCGAGGCGGTGGGTGCGTCCTCGGCCGGGGCGGCCGACGGGAACGCCGCCGCCAGCTCTTCAGCCGAGTAGTGCTGGGTCTTGGGTGCCTCCGTGGTGGGGGCATCCTGGGGCTTCTTGCGGCGGAAAAAACTGAGCATTGGCAAAAGGCGCTGAAATCAGGGGGATATGCTACCACTCGGGCCTGTCGGGCCGATGTGGACTCAAGGTCGCGGCCGGCCGGCCGTTAACCGGTCCGGAGGGTTGCGCGGAGCGGCCCGGAGACCGCCATGAACAACGTGATGGGAATCGCCCTAGGCGGGATGCGTGCGGCCCAGCAAGGCGTGCAGGTGGCCGCGCACAACGTGGCCAACCTGGCGACTCCCGATGCCCAGCGCGTGCAACAGCTGCGAAGTGAGGCGGAGCAGGGCGGGGTGCAGGCCGCGGTGACCCCGGCCGGCGCCGATGCCGGCGCGCCATTGGGGGACCTGCTGGCGGCGAAAGCCGAGGTGGTGGCCTTCGCCGCCAATGCCTCGGTGATACGCCGCCAGGACCAGTTGCTGGGTTCGCTGCTGGATCGGAAAGCCTGAGCAACACCGCATTGGCAGGTGCCAACCGCTGCCCCTGGTGGGTGCCAACCTTGGTTGGCACGCAGACCCCCCTGGTAGGTGCCAACCTTGGTTGGCACTCATGGAGCAGTCGAGCATGGCTCGCCCCTACAAACGCGCGTGAACCAGGGTTGGCCTCCATCAGGACGCTGCCCGGCACCCGATCTGTCGATCAGGCCGACAACTCCAGCAGCAGCTTGTTCAGGCGCGCCACATAGGCACCCGGGTCCTTCAGGCTGTCACCGGCGGCCAGCGCGGCCTGGTCGAACAGCACCCGGCCGAGGTCGTCGAAGCGCGCGCCATCGGCTTCGGCGTCGAGCTTGGCGATCAGCGGATGGCCCGGGTTGATCTCCAGCACCGGCTTGCTGTCCGGCACCTTCTGCCCGCTGGCTTCCAGGATCTGGCGCATCTGCAGGCCCAGGTCCTGCTCGCCGATGGCCAGCACCGCCGGCGAATCGGTCAGGCGGTGCGACACGCGCACCTCGGCCACTTCGTCACCCAGGACCGTCTTGAGCCGCTCGACCAGGCCCTGCTTGTCCTTCGCTGCCGCTTCCTGTGCCTGCTTGTCCGCATCGGTTTCCAGTGCGCCCAGGTCGAGATCGCCACGGGCGATGTCGACGAAGCCCTTGCCGTCGAAATCGGTCAGGTAGCCCATCAGCCACTCGTCGATGCGGTCGGTCAGCAGCAGCACTTCCACGCCCTTCTTGCGGAACACTTCCAGGTGCGGACTGTTGCGCACCTGGCTGTAGCTCTCGCCGGTCAGGTAATAGATCTTGTCCTGGCCTTCGGTCATGCGGCCGATGTAGTCGGCCAGCGACACGGTCTGCGCATCACCGTCGCCACGGGTGGAGGCGAAGCGCAGCAGCCCGGCCACCTTCTCGCGGTTGTTATAGTCCTCGGCCGGGCCTTCCTTCAGCACCTGGCCGAATTCCTTCCAGAATGTGGCGTACTGCTCGGGCTTGTCGGTGGCCAGCTTCTCCAGCATGTCCAGCGAGCGCTTGGTCAGCGCCGATTTCATCGAGTCGATGACCGGGCCGGACTGCAGGATCTCGCGCGAGACGTTCAGCGACAGGTCGTTGGAATCGACCACGCCCTTGATGAAACGCAGGTACAGCGGCAGGAACTGCTCGGCCTGGTCCATCACGAACACGCGCTGCACGTACAGCTTCAGGCCCTTGGGCGCATCGCGGTGGTACAGGTCGAACGGCGCGCGGCCGGGCACGTACAGCAGCGAGGTGTATTCCAGCTTGCCTTCGACCTTGTTGTGGCTCCATGCCAGCGGGTCGCTGTGGTCGTGCGCCACGTGCTTGTAGAACTCGGTGTACTCGGCGTCGCTGATCTCGGTGCGCGGGCGGGTCCACAGCGCGCTGGCGCGGTTGACGGTCTCCCACTCGACGGCGGCGCCTTCTTCGCCTTCCTTCGGCATCTGGATCGGCAGGCCGATGTGGTCGGAGTACTTCTTGAGGATGCTGCGCAGGCGCCAGCCATCGGCGAAGTCGTGCTCGCCGTCCTTCAGGTGCAGCACGATGCGGGTACCGCGCTCGGCCTTGTCCACGGTGGCCACTTCGAAATCGCCTTCGCCACGCGAGGTCCAGCGCACGCCTTCGGCTGCAGCCAGGCCGGCGCGGCGCGAGGTCACTTCCACTTCGTCGGCGACGATGAAGGCGCTGTAGAAGCCGACGCCGAACTGGCCGATCAGCTGCGAATCCTTCTTCTGGTCGCCGGACAGCTGCCGCAGGAAGTCGCCGGTGCCGGACTTGGCGATGGTGCCGAGGTGGGCGATGGCTTCGGCGCGGCTCATGCCAATGCCGTTGTCTTCGATGGTGATGGTGTGGGCGGCGGCGTCGAAGCTGACGCGCACGCGCAGTTCGCTGTCGCCTTCCAGCAGCGCCGGCTGGGTCAGGGCCTCGAAGCGCAGCTTGTCGGCGGCGTCGGCGGCGTTGGAGACCAGCTCGCGCAGGAAGATTTCCTTGTTGGAGTACAGCGAGTGGATCATCAGCTGCAGCAGCTGCTTGACTTCGGTCTGGAAGCCAAGGGTTTCGGTCTGGGTGGTCTCGGTCATCGATAGGGCTCCATGTGCAATGCCGCGCCAGCGCGTGCGGCCTCGCCAAGGGGTATGGCTGATTGTCCCGAAATCAAGGGGTTGGTCGGCAGGGCTTGCAGCCCTGCACCCGCCGGGGCCGAAGCAACAGCAACAGCAATAGCAACAGCGGGCTATCCTTGGGATGGCGGGGTGGTGTGGATTGGCAGGACACGCCGTAAACCTGTCCATGGGGGCTCGATGGCGCCATCCATGGCGCCAACGGTCCTGCCAACCCACACCGCCCCGCCTCTGACAGGTTCACTCGGCTGTTGGTAGGTGCCGACCGTTGGTCGGCACATCTGTCAGATATCGAATGAATTCATTCGTGCCGACCAACGGTCGGCACCCACGAGAGCAGAAAGCCGTTCCGACAGATCGCAGGAAACTGTCGAAGGCGGGGTGGGTCCGGTTGCGGGGGCGTGAGCGCCATGGATGGCGCGACCGAGCCTCCATGGACGGATTCACGGCGTCCCCCGCAACTGGACCCACCCCGCCAACCCACAGGAATCCAGCTTTTGCCGTTGCTTCGGCCGTTGCCGTGGCTTCGACGGGTGCCGGGCAAAGCCCAGCCGAACTACAATCCCGCTCATGCTGAAATTCTCGAATGAACCCCGCCGGGGGCGCCGGTGAGCGGCCGCGGGGGCAATGACGGCCAGGTCCGCATCATCGGCGGTCGCTGGCGCAATACCCGCCTGCCGGTGCCGACCCTGCCGGGGTTGCGACCCAGCAGCGACCGCGTGCGCGAAACCCTGTTCAACTGGCTGATGCCCAAGCTGGGCGGGGCGCGGGTGCTGGACCTGTTCGCCGGCAGCGGCGCATTGGGCCTGGAAGCGGTCTCGCGCGGTGCCGCCCACGCCACCCTGGTCGAGCGCGATGCGCAGCTGGGACGCAACCTGACCACCGCCGTCGCCAAGCTGCAGGCCGTGGACCAGATCACCGTCGTGCAGGCCGATGCCCTGCGCTGGCTGCAGGGCGCGCCCGCGCAGCAGGCCGATCTGGTGTTCATCGACCCGCCTTTCGCCGATGGCCTGTGGCAGGACGTGCTGGCCCAGCTGCCGCGGCACCTGGCAGCCGACGCCTGGCTGTACCTGGAATCGCCGGCCGGCCACGTGCCGGTGCTGCCGCCAGACTGGCTGCTGCACCGCGAGGGCGGCACCCGCGAGGTGCGCTTTGCCCTGTACCGCCGTGCCACTGCTACACTTTGACCTCATCTGAACATCTGCTACCGCCCATGACCGTGGCCAACCGCCGCATCGCCGTCTATCCCGGCACGTTCGACCCGATCACCAACGGTCACATCGACCTTGTGAGCCGGGCCGCGCCGCTGTTCGAAAAGGTCGTGGTCGGCGTGGCGCAGAGCCCGTCGAAGGGCCCGGCGCTGCCGCTGGAGCAGCGCGTGCAGCTGGCGCGGGGCGCGCTGGGCCACCATGGCAACGTCGAGGTCATCGGCTTCGATACCCTGCTGGCCCATTTCGTACGCTCGGTCCAGGGCGGGGTGCTGCTGCGCGGCCTGCGCGCGGTGTCCGACTTCGAGTACGAATTCCAGATGGCCAGCATGAACCGCCACCTGATCCCCGAGGTCGAGACCCTGTTCCTGACCCCGGCCGAGCAGCACAGCTTCATTTCGTCCTCGCTGGTCCGCGAGATCGCGCGCCTGGGCGGCGACGTGTCCGGTTTCGTGCCGGCCGCGGTGCTCGAAGCCCTGCGCAAGGTCCGCGAAGCGAAGGCGGCACAGCAGTAAGTCCGCAGTACCGGCACCCCATTACGTACACCACCACGCACCATTCCGGGAGGAAACCCATGAACACCACCATGCGCGCGATGCTGATCGCTTCGTTGGCCCTGGCCTTCACCGCCTGCAAGAAGGAAGAGGCCGCTCCGGTCGACGAAGCCAAGCAGGCCCTGGTCGCTCCGGCCAAGGATGACGATGCCGGCTGGAAGAAGTACCTGCAGGAAGTGGCGATCCAGAACATGGGCAACATCACCAACAGCCCGTTCCTGTATTACCTCTCGCCGGAATCGGACCCGGACTTCCAGGCCAAGTACGAGCGCCAGACCGAGAGCGCGACCCAGGCCGTGGCCCGTGGCGTGCAGCCGGGCAACATGCTGGCCTTCGGTTCGTCGGCCTCGGGCAAGATGGCTGACATGATCCAGGCCGTGTTCAAGGACGTGTCGCCGGATTCGATGAAGGGCGTGCGCGTCGTCTTCATCGGCCAGTCGGCCGACAACGCCCGCGTGCAGGCGGCGATCCAGCCGACCGGCGCCGAGTACATTTTCGTCGAAGCCAAGTAATACCGAGCCATGGCGGCCATGCCCCGGCATGGCCCGGGCGGCGTCCCGCAAGGGTGCCGCTGATGACCTGACCGGCCCGCGCGCCCGCGCTGGCCGGTCCTTTGTCCCAAGGCGCGGGCGAGGAGTATCGCCATGTCGCTGAAAATCAACGAGCTCTGCGTCAACTGCGACGTCTGCGAGCCGGCCTGCCCGAACCAGGCCATTGCGATGGGTGAAACCATCTACGTGATCGACCCTGCCCGCTGCACCGAGTGCGTGGGCCATTTCGACGAACCACAGTGCGTGGTCGTCTGCCCGGTCGAGTGTATCGACCCGGATCCGGAGATCGTGGAAACGGAAGACCAGCTGCTGGCCAAGCTGCGCCAACTGCAGCACGATCACCCCGAACTCTACGCGGAGCCCCCATCCGAATGAAGACGCTGATCGTCCGCCGCTTGTTGCTGCTCGGCCTGCTGCTGAGCCCGGTTGCCTGGGCCGACGGCCCGGCCCGTGCCGAACGCCCCGATGGCGCGGCAATTGCCAGCGGCCACGCGCTGGCCACCCAGGCCGGCATCGATATCCTGGCGCAGGGCGGCAACGCCTTCGACGCGGCGGTGGCGGTATCGTCCACGCTGGCGGTGGTCGAGCCGATCAGCTCCGGGCTGGGCGGTGGCGGCTTCTTCCTGCTGCATGACGCGGCTACCGGCAAGGACGTGATGCTGGACGCGCGCGAGACCGCGCCGGCGGCGGCCACGCCGCAGGCCTTCCTCGACAAGCAGGGCAACCTCGACCGCGACCGCTCGGTCAACGGTGCGTGGTCGGCCGGCATCCCGGGCCTGCCCGCAGCGCTGGTCGAACTGTCGGCCAGGCACGGCAAGCTGCCGTTGTCGGCCTCGCTGCAGCCGGCCATCCGCATCGCACGCGAAGGTTTTCCGGTGTACGAGCGCATGGCCAAGGGCTACGCGTCGCGCCGTGAAGTGATGGAGCGCTATCCCGGCACGCGTGAAGTCTATCTGCGCAACGGCAAGCCGATCGCCAGCGGTGACCTGTTCAAGCAGCCGGAGCTGGCGCAGACGCTGGAGCGCCTGGCCGCTGGAGGTTTCGACGGCTTCTACAAGGGCCAGACCGGAAAGCTGTTGCTGGCGGGCGTCAGGCAGGCCGGCGGCAGGTGGACCGCCGAAGAGCTGGCCGGCTATCGCGTGAAGCAGCGCGAGCCGATCGTGTTCAACTACAACGGCTGGAAGATCACCACCGCGCCGCCGCCGTCGTCCGGTGGCATCGCGCTGGCCAGCATGCTGCAGATCCTGGAAGGCTGGGACATCAGGAAGATGGATCCGGCGCACCGTACCCACCTGGTGGTGGAGTCAATGCGCCGCGCCTACCGCGACCGTACGTTCTTCCTCGGCGATCCGGACTTCGTGCAGATCCCGCAGAAGGTGCTGACCAGCAAGGACTACGCACAGGGCCTGCGCGCGACCATCCATCCGGAGAAGGCCACGCCCAGCGACCTGCTGTCGGGCAACCCGACGCCGCTGGAGGACGACGAGACCACGCACTTCTCGATCATCGACCGCGACGGCAACCGCGTCGGCGCCACCCAGACCGTCAACCTGCTGTACGGCTCGGGGCTCATTCCCAAGGGCACCGGCGTGCTGCTGAACAACGAAATGGACGATTTCGCGCTGAAGCCGGGTACGCCCAATGCCTTCGGCGTGATGGGCTACGAGGCCAATGCGCCGAAGCCGGGCAAGCGCATGCTCAGCTCGATGACGCCGACCTTCATGGAAAACAGCGACAAGGTGATCGTGCTGGGCACTCCGGGTGGCAGCCGCATCATCACCATGGTGCTGCTGGGCATCCTCGGCTACGACGCCGGCCTGGACGCGCAGCAGGTTGCCGCGCTGCCGCGCTACCACCACCAGTGGCTGCCGGACCTGATCGAAGCCGAGGACGATGCGTTCGACGCGGCGACGGTGAAGCAGCTGCAGGCGATGGGCCACAGGATCGACCTGCCGGGCAATGTCGCCGCCGGCGGTCGCGGTTCCAGCCACGTGTGGGGCAACCTGCAGACCGTGGAATGGGACCGCAAGGCGAACAAGCTGTTCGGCGGCAGCGACCCGCGCAATCCGGTGGGCAGTGCCCAGGTCGTGCCGGCCCACTGATGTGGTGGTGCCGGCCACTGGCCGGCAATCTGGCAGATCACCAGGACCCCGCCCACCAGCGGGGTTTCCTGTTTCCTTTCTAGCGATTATTTAACGGTCCGGCGCCGATAATCGACGCATGAAACTCTGGTCTATTCGTGGAAACTCGCAGCGCCTGGACGGCGGCGCGATGTTCGGCAACGCGCCGCGCGCGTTGTGGGAAAAATGGGCGGCTCCGGACGAGCTCAATCGCATCGAGCTGGCCTGCCGTGCGCTGCTTGCCAGTCCGCTGGAAGGCAAGACAGTACTGTTTGAAACCGGTATCGGTGCGTTCTTCGACCCGCGCATGCGCGAGCGCTACGGCGTGCAGGAAAGCCAGCACGTGCTGATCGATTCACTGCGCGAAGCGGGTTTCGAGCACGAGGACATCGACGTGGTGGTGCTCAGCCACCTGCACTTCGATCATGCCGGTGGCCTGCTTGCCGCATGGAGCGAAGGGCGCGAGCCCGAGCTGCTGTTCCCCAACGCAACCTATGTGGTTGGTGCGCAGCATTGGCAGCGCGCCGTGCAGCCACACCCGCGCGATCGGGCCAGTTTCATTCCTGAGCTGCCCGGCCTGCTGCAGGCCAGTGGCCGCTTGGAAGTGGTGGAGGGGGAGTACTCGAAGGCGCTCGGCCGCAGCGTGCGCTTCAGCTACAGCGATGGGCATACGCCGGGGCTGATGCTGGCCGAGATCGTTGGTCATGCGCATGCCGGTGAAGATGCGCACGGTGGCGTGGTGTTCTGTGCCGACCTCATCCCAGGTCGTTCATGGGTGCACGTGCCGATCACCATGGGCTATGACCGCAATGCCGAATTGCTGATCGACGAGAAGCGGCAGTTCCTTGAAGACAAGCTGGCGCGCAACGTGCGGCTGTTCTTCACCCACGACCCGCAGGTGGCGCTGGCGCAGCTGGGCCGTGATGACAAGGGACGTTTCGTGACCCTGCACGAACAGGGCGAACTGAAGGCGCGCGCGCTGGGCTAATGGCAGAGCCGAGCGTGGGCTCGGCTCTACATCACTCGTCGTTACGACGCCTTCAGGCAGCTGCTCATGAAGGTCTTGCGCGCATCGCCTGCCAGCTTCTTCGCGCCGGCGTCAGCGTTGCACTTGCGCATGCGTTCCTGCTGCGTATTGACCGGCTTGGTTTCGGCGGCCTGGCCACTGAGGCAGGAGCTCTGCGCGGTCTTGTAGGCATCCCCCTTCAAGCCCTTGTTCTTGGCCGAGCATTCGGCCATGCGTTGCTGCTGCGGGGTGGTGGCGTTGGCAGCCAGGGGGAGGCCGGCCAGCAGGACGGCGGCCAGCAGGAAAGAGGCCTTCATCGCGAGCTCCAAGGGGGCGGGTGCGCGGAGCATTCGCCTCCGGCCGGCAAGGCCACGTGAAGAATCACGCATTGGCCACGCCACGTGGTCTGGCGTCCGCACGCAGGGGTGATGCGCACCCGCGAACGCTGGATGTAGGTGGATAACCCCCCTGGGGGATGGATCCGGCCCTGTCGTCGTGGCCAGAGTCCTTCTGCGAAGAAAGGGCTCTGGCCCCCGGTTCCGCCGGATCAGCCGACGCGGGTGCCGAAGATGCGGTCACCCGCGTCGCCCAGTCCGGGCAGGATGTAGCCCTTGTCGTTGAGCTGGGCATCGATGGCCGCCGTGTAGATTTCCACGTCCGGATGCACGGCCTTCACTGCTTCGATGCCTTCGGGCGCGGCCACCAGGAAGATGCCCTTGATGCGACGGGCGCCGGCGCGCTTGAGCATGTCAATGGTGGCGATCAGCGTGCCGCCGGTGGCCAGCATCGGGTCGAGGATCAGTGCGTCGCGCTCTTCCAGGCGGCCGGTCAGGCGCTCGAAGTAGGGCACCGGCTGCAGGGTTTCTTCATCGCGCTGCAGGCCGACCACGCTGACACGGGCCGCCGGGATCAGCGACAGCACGCCGCTGAGCATGCCCAGGCCGGCACGCAGGATCGGCACCACGGTGATCTTGGCGCCGGCAATGCGCTGCACCGTCACCGGGCCGGCCCAGCCGGCCAGGGTGTGCGGCTCGGTATCCAGGTCGGCGGTGGCCTCGTAGGCCAGCAGCGTACCCAGCTCGTTGGCCAGTTCGCGGAAATCCTTGGTGCTGAGCGCAGCGTTGCGCATCAGGCCGATCTTGTGCTGCACCAGCGGGTGGCGCACTTCGACGATCTTCATGGTCGGGAAGGGGAATAGGGAGAGAGGCCGCCATTTTGCCGGATTGGCGGGGCGAAGCCCAAACCGGGCCCGCAGCCGCCGTACATGAAATGTGCAGACGCATGTCACGGCCATGCAACCTTGCGGACATACCGTGCAGACCCATTCTTAACAGGAATGGGGATTCCCAGTGCATATCAAGACTCCGTTGGCCGTTGCCATCACCCTGACCCTGGCAATGGGGGCCGCGGCACCGCTGCAGGCCGCCGGGCAGCAGGCGGTAGCCGCCACCGGCGCCGTGGCGGCCGACGCGGTCGACCTTGATCGAATCGAGGTGCGCGCCCAGCTCGAATCGCAGATCCGCGCGGTCGACCTCAAGCGCGGCAGCGACGCCATCGAAGACGCGGTGTCCTCCGATGCCCTGGGCCAGTACCCGGACAAGAACGTGGCCGAATCACTGCAGCGCCTGCCGGGCATCAGCGTGACCCGTGACCAGGGCGAGGGCCGTTTCGTGGTCATCCGTGGCCTGGACGCCAATCTCAACAGCGTCAGCGTGGATGGCATTGCCGTGGGCACGCCGGAGGATTCCAGCCGTGCCGCGCCGCTGGACGTGATTCCCTCCGATTCCACCGAACGCCTGCGCGTGGTGAAGTCGCCGACCCCGGACATGCCCGGCGATGCCATCGGCGGTGCTGTGCTGGTGGAATCGGCCTCGGCCTTCGACCGCGACGGTCGCAGCCTGCGTGGCAAGATCGAGGGCAGTCATCAGCAGCTGTCCGGCGAGACCAGCCCGAAGGCGGCCTTCAACTACAGCGAAGTGTTCAACGACACCTTCGGCGTGGCGCTGGGCGTGAACTACCAGAAGCGCAGGTTCGAGTCGGACAACACCGAAGTGGAGTACGACGGCGAGGACGATGCCGCCGCCGGTGACGTGACCGCGATCAACCTGCAGCACCGCAAGTACGAGATCGAGCGCAAGCGCATCGGCGCCAACCTCAACCTCGACTGGCGGCCGGACGAAGACAGCAGGTACTACCTGCGCACGCTGTACAGCCAGTTCGACGATGCGGAGACCCGCCAGCGCGTGATCTTCAACTTCGACGACGCGACGATGGTCAAGACCGGCACCGACCAGTACCGCCTGGATGGCATGCCGAAGGATTCGATCGACAAGCGCATGCGCTACCGCACCAAGAAGGAAAACACCTTCGCGGCCAGCCTGGGCGGCGAGAACAAGTTGACCAACGCCGTGGTCGATTACCGGATCGGCTACACCCGTACCGAAGAGCGCGTGAACGACGAGATGGAGGCGCGCTTCAAGCTCAACGGCAAGGCGTTCAACGGCAGCCTGGACCAGAGCAGCCGGCTGCCCAGCTACAGCTTCGACAACCCGCAGTGGCTGGACAACAGCAACTACGCGTTCGACCGCTTCGTGCTTTCGCCCAAGCAGGTGAACGACAAGGAGCACAGCGCGCAGGTCAACGTGCGCTTCGACGGCGACAGCAGCAGCATCAAGTTCGGTCTGCTGGGCCGCTGGCGCGACCGCGACGTGAATGTGGATGAGCGCGAACTGCGCGTCGGCCCGAAGGTGGCGCTGTCGGGCTGGACCACTTCCTCGCCCGAACATCGCCACGGCAACTTCGGCGATGGCATGGATTCGGCTGCGATGCGTGCCTTCTGGGCGGCCAATGGCAGCCAGTACAGCGCCCGCCCGCAGGACGTCGGCGGCAATGCGATGACGTCGCTGGAAGAGGATTACGTGGCCAGCGAGGACATCTTCGCCAGCTACGCCATGGGAACCTGGGACGTGGGCGCGCTGCGCATCATCGGCGGCGTGCGCGTGGAGAACACCCGCTTCAAGGCGGTCGGCAACCAGGTGGACGTGGCGGCGAACGGCCGCAGCTTCACTGTTGCCCCGCGCGTGGCCAACAGTAGCTACACCAACGTGCTGCCGGGCCTGCACCTGCGCTATGACGCGGCCGATGACTGGGTGCTGCGCGCCTCGGCCAACAAGACCGTATCGCGCCCGTCCTTCGGCGACGTCTCGCCGCGCGTGGGTTACAGCCGCGGTGACGAGGAAGTGCGCCTGGGCAACCCGGAACTGGATCCGTACGAGTCGAAGAACATCGACCTGTCGGTGGAGAAGTACATCGGCAGCAGCGGCATCGTTTCGCTGGGCCTGTTCCACAAGTCGATCGATGGCTACATCGTCGAAACCGTGCGCACCAATGATCCGGCCTACGGTGGATTCGATGTGACGCAGCCGATCAACGGTCGCAAGGCCACCGTGCGTGGTGCGGAGTTCAACTGGCAGCAGCAGCTGGCCTTCCTGCCGGACGGCCTGGATGGCCTGCTGGTCGGCGCCAGTGGCACCTGGCTGGATACGAAGTTCGATGCCGGCATCGAGGACCGTGCGGGCGAGGACTTCACCCTGCCACGCGCCTCCAGGCACGTCTACAGCGCACACATCGGCTACGAGAAGTACGGCTTGAGCACGCGCCTGGCGGCCGTGTACCGCAGCGAGTACCTGGACAGCATCGGCAAGGGGCGCGCATTCGACATCTACGTGGCACCCAACACCCAGCTCGATTTCTCGCTTGACTACAAGTTCACTCCGCGCGTGAGCGTGTACTTCGAAGCGCAGAACCTGCTGGACAAGCCATTGGAGCTTTACCAGGGCACCCGTTCGCGCACCCTGCAGATGGAAGAGTACGGCCGCACCTATGCGCTGGGCCTGAAGGTGGCGCTGTGAGGGGGCGGGGCGTCACCGTCCTGGCCGCCGCGCTGGCAGCTGCGCTGGTCGCCGGCTGCACGCCGGCCACCGGCACCGATCCGGTTGCGGGAGCGGCCGCGCCGGCCGCCGGGGGCGAGCGCGTGGTCACCACCATCGCCGAGGCCTTCCTGTCACCGATGACCCCGGCCGACAACATCGATTCCCCCGCGGCCTGGCGCGCGCCGGACGGCGCGCTGTGGCTGATCGCCACCGCCAAGGCCACCGACAAGCTGGTGGTCTACGACGGCAGCACCGGACAGCACCTGCGTGACGTCGGCAGCAGCGGCACCGCACCGGGGCAGTTCGACCGCCCAAACGGTATCGCGGTGATCGACGACCTGCTGTGGATCGTGGAGCGCGACAATCACCGCGTGCAGGTACTGCGCCTGCCGGACTTCACGCCGCTGGCGACGTTCGC
This sequence comes from Stenotrophomonas sp. YJH_SMC_122, assembly GCF_059369535.1. Lineage (NCBI taxonomy): Bacteria > Pseudomonadati > Pseudomonadota > Gammaproteobacteria > Lysobacterales > Lysobacteraceae > Stenotrophomonas > Stenotrophomonas sp. YJH_SMC_122. Next base: position 729,331 of record NZ_JCAFST010000001.1, read on the forward strand.
TGCGGACGACCTGCGCAAGCCTTACGGACTGTGGGTCGACCGTCGTGCCGATGGCTACAGCGTCTACGTCACCGACTCCTGGGACAACGGCGAGGATGCACAGGGGCATGACATCCTGCCGCCGCTGGCCGAGCTGGACAAGCGCGTGCGCCAGTATCACGTGACCCGCGATGGCGAGAAGGTCGACGCGAAGCGGGTGGCCAGCATCGGCGATACCACCGAGGCGGGAGCGCTGCGCGTGGTCGAGTCGATCTGGGGCGATCCCGAGAACGACCGCCTGCTGATCGCCGAAGAGGACGAGAGCTACGCCAGCGAGTTCAAGGTCTACACCCTGGCGGGCCGCTTCACCGGCACCACCTTCGGCCGCGACGTGTTCAAGGCGCAGGCCGAAGGCGTGACCCTGCGCACCTGCGGCAAGGATGGCTGGTGGATCACCACCGAACAGGGCAAGCAGCGCAGCGTGTTCCATCTGTTCGACCGGCACACGCTGAAGCCGGTTGGCGCGTTCCAGGGCAATACCGTGGCCAACACCGACGGCATCTGGATGATGCAGCAAGCCAGCACGCGCTTCCCGCACGGTGCGCTGTATGCCGTGCATGACGACCAGGGCGTGGTGGCGTTCGACTGGGAGAGCATCGCCAAGCAGCTGGCGCTGCCGCTGGAGTGTGGCGCATGAGTCGGCAGTGCGTGATGCGCACGCTGGCCCTGGGTCTGCTGCTGGCGCTGCCGTCGCTGTCGTTCGCGGCGGCCGAACCGAATACCCAGGTGCCGGCGGGCAGCCGCCACTACGCAGCGACGACGGTGCCGGACCGCATCGTCGTCTCGCCGGCGGCCGATTCCAGCCAAGGCTTCGCGGTGGCCTGGCGCACCGACGGCAGCGTGCAGGCGCCGTTGATGGAGATCGCGCTGGCCGCAGATTCGCCGGCCATCGAAGGCATCCGCCAGGTCCGTGCGACGACCCGCGCGCTGCAGACCGAGAACGGCCTGTCGCACCACCATCGTGCAGATATCGATGGCCTGCAGCCGGATACCCAGTACGTCTACCGTGTGCAGGGCAACGGCAGTTGGAGTGCATGGAACCAGCTGCGCACGCTGGCCGCCGCCGACCAGCCGCTGACCCTGCTGTACTTCGGTGATACCCAGAACAAGAACGTCAGCCATGTCAGCCGCGTGGTGCGTGCCGCACAGAAGGCCGCACCGCAGGCACGCATGAGCCTGTTTGCCGGCGACCTGGTCAGCGGCGGCGACAACATGGATGACAGCGAGTGGGGAGAATGGTTTGCCGCCGTCGGCTGGCTGGCGCAGGAAACGCTGGTGGCGCCGGCCATCGGCAACCACGAGTACTTCGAGGAATTCGAGGACACCCCGCAGGAGCGCCGCGTGCTGGGCCGCCACTGGCCGGTCACGTTCGCGTTGCCGGGCAATGGTGCCAGCGCTGCGCAGCAGACCAGCTACTGGTTCGATGCGCAGGGCGTGCGCGTGGCTGTGGTAGACGGCACATCGGCACTCGACCTCGGCACCGCCACGGCACAGGCACAATGGCTGGACAAGGTGCTGACCGGCAATCCCCAGCCGTGGACCATCGTGTTGCTGCACCAGCCGTTCTACTCGCCGCGCGAAGGGCGCGAGAACGCCGCGTTGCGTGACGTGCTGCTGCCGGTGGTACGCCGCCACAACGTCGATCTGGTGCTGCAGGGCCACGACCACACCTATGGCCGCCGTGGCGAAGGGCAGGCCGCAACGCCGCAGTACGTGGTGACTGTAGCGGGACCGAAGCAGTACCGCCTGTCCGATGAAGCGCGCAGGACGATGAACCCAGTGGCCGAAGACACCCAGTTGTTCCAGGTGTTGAACATCGACCCGCAGCGCCTGCGCTATGAAGCGCGCACCGTGACCGGCCGTCTCTACGATGCCTTCGAACTGCGCCGCGATGCCAAGGGGGGAAAGCAGCGCATGGAGCTGACCGAAGGCCGCATCGCACCGCGCGACTGCCCGCGTGCGCAGACCGCCAAGGGTCGCGCCGATCGCTGCTGGGAATGAGGAGAGGCCGATGATCACGCCCCGTCGCATCCTTCCTCTCGCTGCCATCGGCGCCGCACTGCTGTTGCTGACCAGTGTGGTGACCGCTGCCGATACCGTGCTGCATCCATTCCTGGTGGCCCAGCCAAGGGAAGCCCCGCGGGAAGTGAATCTGGCGGTGGAGATTCCGGCCGGCAGCGTCACCAAGTACGAGATCAAGGAAGACGGCCTGGTGCATGTGGACCGCTTCCAGTCCATGCCGGTCGCCTATCCGGCCAATTACGGCTCGATCCCACGCACCCTGGCCGGTGACAATGATCCGCTGGATGCGCTGGTGCTGACCCGCGAGCCCCTGTATCCGGGCGTGATCGTGCGTTTCCGGCCCGTCGGTTACCTGAAGATGATCGACGGCGGCGAGCACGATGAGAAAATCATCGGCGTACCGACCGACAGGGTTGACCCGACCTACGCGGCTGTCCGCGATCTGGAGGATCTGCCGGAGGTCGAGCGTCAGCGCATCGAGGCCTTCTTCCGGGTCTACAAGGAGCTGCCGGCGGGGCGCAATCCGGTGCAGCTCAATGGCTGGGGCAACGCGGCCGAAGCGCGTGCGCTGATCAGCGAGGCGATGCAGCGCTTCGGCAAGTAGATCCATGCCACGCGTGGATGGTCTGGCGCGCGCATCTCCTTCACTGCCCCTGGCTATCATGTCCGCCTTCAACAACGGGGGCGGTGTCTGTGTCGGTAGCATTGGTATGGTTCCGCCGTGATCTGCGGCTGCAGGACAATCCGGCCCTGCAGGCCGCGCTGGACGCGGGCCACGATGTGGTGCCGGTCTACGTCCACGCGCCGCACGAGGAGGGCGGGTGGGTGCCGGGTGCGGCCTCCGATGCGTGGCGCCACCGTTCACTGGGCGCCTTGGATGCCGACCTGCGCACGCGCGGCTCGTCGTTGGTGCTGCGCAGCGGTGACAGCCTGCCGGCCCTCCAATTGCTGGTCGAGCAGACCGGCGCCGAGGCGGTGTACTGGAACCGCAAGTACGAGCCGGCCACCCAGCCTCGCGACGCCACCATCAAGCGCACGCTGCGCGAGCAGGGCGTCGACGCGCAGAGCTGCAATGGCAGCCTGTTGTTCGAGCCCTGGGACATTGCGACCCAGCAGGGACAGCCGTACAAGGTGTTCACGCCGTACTGGCGCAACGTGCTCAGTCATTGGCGCCTGCCGGCACTGCAGGCCGCACCGGAGGCACTGACGACGCACGCGGTCGACAGCCTCGCACTTGATGATCTCCAGCTTGCACCGACGCTGGATTGGGATACCGGCTTCTGGGAGTACTGGCAGCCGGGCGAAGCCGGTGCGCTGGAGGCGCTGTCGGTGTTCGAGGACGGTGCCTTGCGCGGTTACCGCGAGCAGCGAGACCTGCCCGACCGTGTGGGCACCTCGCGGATGTCTCCGCACCTGCATTTCGGTGAGATCGCACCGTGGCGCATCGCGCATGCGCTGGAAACACTGCGCAGTGCCGGCACCGATGCCGACATCGACGGCTATCTGCGGCAGCTGGGCTGGCGTGATTTCGCCTACCACCTGTTGCATCACTTTCCGAAGACGCCCACGGACAACCTCAATCCGCGTTTCGACCGCTTCCCTTGGGCGGCGCCGACTGCAGCGCAACTGCACGACTGGCAGCGCGGCAACACCGGCGTGCCGATCGTTGATGCCGGACTGCGCGAGCTGTGGCACACCGGCTACATGCATAACCGGGTGCGGATGATCGTCGCCAGTTACCTGTGCAAGCACCTTCGCGCGCACTGGCTGCATGGCGCGCGCTGGTTCTGGGACACCCTGGTCGATGCCGATCTGGCGAACAACACGATGGGCTGGCAATGGGTGGCCGGGACCGGCGCCGATGCCGCGCCGTACTTCCGGGTGTTCAACCCGGTCACCCAGGCCGAGAAGTTCGATCCGCAGGCCCGCTACATCAGCCGCTGGGTGCCCGAGCTGGCGGCACTGCCGGTGAAGGCGCGGTTTGCGCCGTGGCAGCATCCTCTGCTCCTGGCCGCACACGCACCTGGCTATCCACGCACGCCGATGGTGGGCCTGGCTGAGGGCCGCGATGCTGCGCTGGCGGCATACCGCCAGTCGGGGGCGGGGTAAAGGGGGACCCGAGCGATCCGGTCAGTTAGCTGAACGCGGCCCTGTCGGCGCACCGGATCATCATCCCGACATCGCATTCGGCTGTTTATCCTCTCTGCGCCCGCAAGCCGCCGGCCGACCGGAAACAAAGGAGAACCTCATGATCCGCAACACCACCCGCAACGTCGCACTGGCCCTGATGAGTGCGGCCGTCCTGTCGGCCTGCGCCACCGGCGGCTCCTATGTGCAGAGTGACCAGTACGGTAACCCGACCGAACAGCAGAACCGGACCGGCCGCAACGCGCTGATCGGTACCGCCATCGGCGTGGCGGCCGGCCTGCTGACCGGCGACAGTGCTACCGAGCGGCGCCAGCACGCGCTGATCGGTGCCGGTATCGGCGCACTCAGCGGTGCCGCCGTCGGCCAGTACCAGGATCGCCAGGAACGCGCACTGCGCGAGCGCACCGCCAACACCGGCATCGATGTGCAGCGCCAGGGCGACAACATCATGCTGAACCTTCCGGACGGCATCACCTTTGACTTCGGCAAGGCGACCCTGAAGCCGCAGTTCTATGGTTCGCTCAACGGCGTGGCCGGTACGCTGCGGGAGTATAACCAGACCATGATCGAAGTGGTTGGCCACACCGACAGCATCGGCAGCGACGCGGTCAACAACCGCCTGTCGAAGGAACGCGCCGACTCGGTCGCGCAGTACCTGATCGGCCAGGGCGTGCAGAGCGTGCGTATCGAAACCCTGGGCGCCGGCAAGGCTTACCCGATTGCCGACAACAGCACCGATGCCGGCCGCGCCAAGAACCGCCGCGTCGAGATTCGGGTGATTCCGCTCAAGCAGTAACGCGTAGCGTTACTGCTTGAGCCGGTCCGGCCATCGGCCGGAACGAAAATGCCGCCCTTGCAGGCGGCATTTTTGTGGGTGCCGAGCGTTGCTCGGCACGCCGACAGCGCATGCAGAGTCGAGCCGCGCTCGACTTCCTCTGTAAGCCATGCCGACCAAGGTCGGCATCTACCAGGAGATGGATAGGCGCTCTTGTTGCAGGTTACGCCGCCGAAGCCGCCACCTTCTCCAGGATCCGCTTGCCACTGCTTTCCAGCGCGGCATCTTCCTGTGCCTTCTGCTGCTGTGCCAGCTTCGCGCCCGGGCACTGCGCCAGCATGTAATTGGCATCGAAGTTGAGCTTCTCGACCAGGAAGTCGACAAACGCACGCACCTTCGGCGAGACCAGGCGGCCGCCGGCGAACACGGCATTGAAGTCCACTTCCGGGCCGGTCCAGCCGGCCAGCACGCGGCGCACCATGCCCGATTCGACGAACGGCTTGGCCATCACATCACCGGTCAGCAGCAGGCCTTCGCCACAGACCAATGCACCATTCAACGCAGACATGTCGTTGGCGGTCATCAGCGGGGTGACCGGGAAGTCGCGCAGTTCGCCGCCGTTCTCGCCCAGCTGCCAGGTGAAGCGCGGCGAGTTGCCGGTATGGTACGGCTTGCGCATCGCCAGGATGCGATGGAACTGCAGCTCTTCCGGATGCAGCGGTTCGCCATAGCGCTCAATGTAGGCCGGACTGGCGAACACCTGCGTGCGCAGGCTGCCCAGCTTGCGCGCGACCAGGTTGGAATCGGGCAGGGCACCCACGCGCAGCGCCAGGTCCGCTTCACCGGCAATCAGGTCCAGCTTCTCGTTGCCCATGTGCATGTCCAGGCGGATCTCTGGATACTGCGCATGGAACTGGCCCAGCAGCGGGGCGATCCAGGTGATGCCGATCGAGTAGGGCACGGTGAAGCGCAGCCAGCCGCGCGGGCCGGACTGCAGCTGGCTCACCGCGCTTTCGGCCTCTTCAAGCTCGCGTGCGATGCGCTGGCAGTGTTCGTGGTAGATCGAACCGGCTTCGGTCAGGCCGAGGCGGCGCGTGGTCCGGTGCAGCAGGCGCGCACCCAGGCGCGTTTCCAGCTCCTGCACTTTGCGGCTGACCGTGGTCTTGGGCAGGCCGAGCGATTTGGCAGCGGCAATGAAGCTGCCTTGCTCGACCACTTTGACGAAGATCAGCGTCTCGTTGAGATCGTGGGACATGGTCGGGGATCCTGGACGTCGGGGATGGGACAATCGTGACAGAACGATTGGACCGGGAGCGGGATGATTATTCCCCTTAATCAGGACTAATCAAGTAAAGGTTTGAGGTCTATCGTGGCGCCATTCGTTAATTGGAGCCCGTCCGCCATGAGCCTGCGCAACATTCTTGCCCGACTCCGGAACGCCGGCCAGAACACCCTGGACCTGGCGATGACCGTCGAAGCCCGTCCGAGTTCCTTGGTACACAAGGACTTTCGTGAGTTTACCGCGCCCATGCGTCAGCAGCGTGGCGGTGCCATCCGCCTGGTCCCGCACAAGGGCGATCGCCTGCGTCGGATCGGGACTATCCCGGATTTGGGAGGAAATGTCCCGTGAATGGGATACTGACGCCCGAAGTCCTGGTCCTTGGCGGTACCGGTGCCGTCGGCCAGGGCGTGGTCGGCGCTTTGCTGGAAGCCGGCAGCCCGGTGCTGGTGGTTGGCCGCGATCCGGGCCGGCTGGCCGCGCTGCGTGAGCAGTTCGCGGATGAGCCCGGACTGGAGACGCTGCTGGGTTCGCTCAGCGATGACGACTCGGCACGCGCGCTGGCCGAACGCATCGCGCAGCGCCCGCGCCCGCTGGCGGCAGTGATCGCTGCGATGGGTGGCCCCTACCGTCGCGGCCGGGTGACCGACCGCAACGGCGATGAACTGCTGGGCGCGATGCAGGCCGATCTGATGCCGCACGTGCACGCCGTGCGCCACCTGTTGCCGCTGCTGCAGGACAACGTGCACGCGCGTCGCTACGTGATGATCGGCAGCCCGGCCAACGCCAAGCCCTGGGCGGGCTACGGCGAGACCTCGATCACCACCGCCGCACTGCGCATGTATGCGCAGGTGGTGCACCAGGAAGCGCAGGCGCTGGGCGTGCGCGCGCAGATGCTGGAAGTGTGCAGCCCGGTGTGTACCCCGGCCAACGCGGCCAATGCCTGCATCGAGTGGCCCAGCTCGCTGCTGGTCGGTCGTCGTGTGGTCTCCCTGCTTGATGGGTGCCGCGACAACCGCGCCATCGTCCGCTGCGACAGCAGCGATGCCGAATTGCCGCGTGGCCTGCTGCACCTGGAAGTTCCTCCGCTGTGGCGCGACACCGCAGGCATCGCTTGACCTCAACCATGGTTGAGGTCGCAGTATTCGCCGCCGATTTTTGCAACACGTTCTCATATAGCTGTACCACCCCTCCGTACGGATGCATGCCATGACTTCCCCCAATACCACCCCACATCGTTTCGGCCATCGCATTGCGATGGCCGGCGTGTCGATCCTCGCCGCGGCCGTGCTTGCGGCCTGCAGCGGCGGCCATGCCGAAGAAGGCGGTGCACCGCCGCCGCCGCAGGTCAGCGCCGCGCCGGTGCTGGTCAAGCAGGTCAGCCAATGGGACGAGTTCAGCGGCCGCGTCGAAGCGGTACAGAGCGTTGAGCTGCGTCCGCGCGTGTCCGGCTACATCGACAAGGTCAACTATGTCGAAGGCCAGGAAGTGAAGAAGGGCGAAGTGCTCTTCACCATCGACGCGCGCAGCTACCAGGCCGAGTACGATCGGGCGGCCGCCGAACTGGCCCGCGCCCGTACCCAGGCCACGCTGGCCCGCAGCGAGTCCGAGCGCGCCAAGCGGCTGTCCGAGCAGCAGGCGATCTCCACCGAGACCGCCGAGCAGCGCCGTGCCGCTGCCGACCAGTCCGGCGCCGCCGTGCAGGCCGCGCAGGCAGCATTGGATGCAGCCCGCCTCAATCTTGAGTTCACCAAGGTGCGGGCACCGATCGACGGCCGTGCCGGCCGCGCGATGGTCACCGCCGGCAACCTTGTCACCGCCGGCGACAGCGCCAGCGTGCTGACCACGCTGGTCTCGCTGGACACCGTGTTCGTCTACTTCGATGCCGACGAAAGCACCTTCCTGCGCTACGCCCAGATGGCACGCAAGGGCGAGCGCCCGAGCGAGCGTGACAGCGCGCTGCCGGTGAAGGTCGGCCTGTCCGGTGAAGAAGGCTACCCGCACACGGGCAAGGTCGACTTCCTCGACAACCAGGTGGCCCGCAGCACCGGCACCATCCGCGTCCGTGCGCTGCTGGACAACGCCGACCGCCAGTTCACGCCGGGCCTGTTCGCCCGCGTGCAGCTGCTCGGCAGCGGCCAGTTCCAGGCCATGCTGATCGATGACAAGGCCGTGCTGACCGACCAGGACCGCAAGTACGTCTACGTGGTCGACAAGGATGGCAAGGCCCAGCGCCGCGACATCCAGCTCGGCCGCACCGCCGACGGCCTGCGTATCGTCGAGCACGGCCTGGCCGCCGGTGACAAGGTGATCATCGACGGCGTGCAGAAGGTCTTCATGCCGGGCATGCCGGTGCAGGCCAAGGCGGTGGCGATGCAGCCACAGCCGGCGCCGGCACCGGGCCGCGATGCCACCGCTGCCCTGAAGCACTGATCCGCCGGCTCCTGATCCGCGTCCCCGCTTAGCTGCCGGCGCCAGCGGCAGCCTCCCCTGCCTTCGTCATCCCGGCGAGGGGCAGGGTGGCTGTTGCCCGCCGAACGCCTTTCCCAGGAATTCCTCCATGGACTTTTCCCGTTTCTTCATTGACAGGCCGATCTTCGCGGCGGTGCTGTCGATCGTGATCTTCGCCGCAGGCCTGATCACGATTCCGATCCTGCCGATCAGTGAGTACCCCGAAGTGGTGCCGCCGTCGGTGGTCGTGCGCACGGTCTATCCGGGCGCCAATCCCAAGGTCATTGCCGAGACCGTCGCCACGCCGCTTGAAGAGGCGATCAACGGCGTCGAAGGCATGATGTACCTGAAGTCGGTTGCCGGCTCGGACGGCGTGCTGCAGATGACCGTCACCTTCCGCCCGGGCACGGACCCGGACGCGGCGGCGGTGAAGGTGCAGAACCGTGTGGCCCAGGCCCAGGCACGCCTGCCCGAGGACGTGCGCCGGCAGGGCGTGACCACGCAGAAGCAGTCGCCCACCTTCCTGATGGTGGTGCACCTGACCTCGCCGCAAGGCAAGTACGACACCCTGTACCTGCGCAACTACGCCCGCCTGCACGTCAAGGATGCGCTGGCGCGCATTCCGGGCGTGGGTGACGCGCAGATCTTCGGTGGCGGCGACTACGCCATGCGTGCCTGGCTGGACCCGGACAAGGTCGCCTCGCGCGGCCTGACCGCCAGCGACGTGGTGCGTGCCATGCGCGAGCAGAACGTGCAGGTTTCGGCCGGCCAGCTCGGCGCCGAACCGCTGCCGGACAGCAAGTTCCTGACCCTGATCAATGCCCAGGGCCGGCTGAAGACCGAAAAGGAATTCGGCGACATCGTGCTCAAGAGCGGCACCGATGGCGAGATCGTGCGCCTGTCCGACGTGGCCCGCCTGGAACTGGGTGCGGGCGACTACACCCTGCGCTCGCAGCTGGACGGCAAGAACGCGGTGGGTATCGGCATCTTCCAGTCGCCGGGTGCCAACGCGCTGGAAATCCGTGACCAGGTCATCTCGACGATGGACGAGATGCAGAAGACCATGCCGGCCGACGTGAAGTACGAAGCGGTGTATGACACCACCATCTTCGTGCGCGACTCGATCAAGGCCGTGGTCTCCACGCTGCTGGAAGCGATCGCCCTGGTGGTGCTGGTGGTGATCCTGTTCCTGCAGACCTGGCGTGCCTCGATCATCCCGTTGATCGCGGTGCCGGTGTCGGTGGTGGGTACCTTCGCCGCGCTGTACCTGCTGGGCTTCTCGATCAATACGCTGAGCCTGTTCGGCCTGGTGCTGGCGATCGGCATCGTGGTCGACGACGCGATCGTGGTGGTGGAGAACGTCGAGCGCAACATCGAGGAAGGCCTGTCGCCCACCGCCGCGGCCCACCAGGCCATGCGCGAAGTGTCCGGCCCGATCGTGGCGATCGCGCTGGTGCTGTGCGCCGTGTTCGTGCCCATGGCCTTCCTGTCCGGTGTCACCGGCCAGTTCTACAAGCAGTTCGCCGTCACCATCGCCATCTCCACGGTGATCTCGGCGATCAACTCGCTGACCCTGTCGCCGGCCCTGGCCGCGCGCCTGCTGAAGGCCCATGGCGCTCCGAAGGACGGCCCGAGCCGCCTGATCGACCGCCTGTTCGGCTGGGTATTCCGTCCGTTCAACCGCTTCTTCAAGTCCAGTTCGGAGAAGTACGAGCGTGGTGTGGCCCGCATCCTCGGCCGCCGCGGTGCGGTGTTCGTGGTCTACGCGATCCTGCTGGTCGGTACCGGCGTGATCTTCAAGCTGGTGCCGCCGGGCTTCATTCCGACCCAGGACAAGCTGTACCTGATCGCCGGTGTGAAGCTGCCGGAAGGTTCGTCGATTGCGCGTACCGATGAAATGCTGCGCAAGGTCGCCAAGATCGCCCAGGAAACCGATGGCGTCGCTCACACCATCTCGTTCCCCGGTCTGAACGCGCTGCAGTTCACCAACACGCCGAACACCGGTGTGGCGTTCATCCCGCTCAAGCCGTTCGCCGAGCGCCATGGCCGCACCGCCGCACAGATCAATGCCGAGATCAACCAGAAGATCGCCGGCCTGCAGGAAGGCTTCGCGTTCGCGATGATGCCGCCGCCGATCCTCGGCCTGGGCAATGGCAACGGCTACCAGATGTTCATCGAGGACCGTGGCAACCTCGGCTACGGCGCACTGCAGAATGCCGTGCAGGCCATGCAGGGCACCGTCGCGCAGACCCCAGGCATGGCCTTCCCGATCTCCAGCTACCAGGCCAACGTGCCGCAGCTCGATGCCGAGGTGGACCGCGTCAAGGCCAAGGCACAGGGCGTGCAGCTCACCGAGCTGTTCGACACGTTGCAGACCTACCTGGGTTCGGCCTACGTCAACGACTTCAACCAGTTCGGCCGCACCTGGCAGGTGATCGCCCAGGCAGATGGTCCGTTCCGTGAGACGGTCGAGGACATCGGCAAGCTGCGTACCCGCAACGACCGCGGCGAGATGGTGCCGATCGGTTCGATGGTCACCATCAAGCAGACCTTCGGCCCGGACCCGGTGCTGCGCTTCAATGGCTATCCGGCAGCGGACCTGGCCGGTGAAGCCGACCCGCGCCTGCTGTCCTCGGCCGAGGCGATGACCAAACTGACCGAGATCGCCGGCAAGGTACTGCCGGTCGGCATGACCACCGAATGGACCGACCTGAGCTACCAGCAGGCAACCCAGGGCAAGGCCGCCTTCATCGTGTTCCCGGTGGCGATCATGCTGGCCTTCCTGGTGCTGGCCGCGCTGTACGAGAGCTGGTCGCTGCCGCTGGCGGTGATCCTGATCGTGCCGATGACCCTGCTGTCCGCGCTGTTCGGCGTGTGGCTGACCGGCGGTGACAACAACGTGTTCGTGCAGGTCGGCCTGGTGGTGCTGATGGGCCTGGCGTGCAAGAACGCGATCCTGATCGTCGAATTCGCCAGAGAGCTGGAGATGGGTGGCAAGGGCATCGTTGAAGCCGCGCTGGAAGCCTGCCGCCTGCGCCTGCGCCCGATCGTGATGACCTCCATCGCGTTCATCGCCGGCACGGTGCCGCTGGTGCTGTCGCACGGTGCAGGCGCCGAAGTGCGCTCGGTGACCGGCATCACGGTGTTTGCCGGCATGCTGGGCGTGACCCTGTTCGGCCTGTTCCTCACCCCGGTGTTCTACGTGGCGCTGCGCAAGCTGGTTACCCGCAACGGTGGCGGCCAGCTGGTGCAGCACGGCGAACCGACCATCCACCACTGATACGGAACTCCGCCGCCGGTCGTTGGCCGGCGGCCACTCTTCCCACAGACAAGGCATGCATCCATGAATACCCATCAGAACAAGATCGCGCTGGTCACTGGCGCTACCCGTGGCATCGGCCTGGAAACCGTGCGCCAGCTGGCAGAGGCCGGCGTGCACACGCTGCTGGCCGGTCGCAAGCGCGAAACGGCGGTGGAGCTGGCCCTGAAGCTGCAGACTGAAGGCCTGCCGGTCGAAGCCCTGCAGCTGGACGTGACCGACGCGGCCAGCATCGCCGAAGCGGTCGAGCAGGTGCGCCAGCGCCATGGCCGCCTCGACATCCTGGTCAACAACGCCGGCATCATGATCGAGAACCCGGCGCAGGCACCGTCGGAGCAGTCGCTCGATACCTGGAAGCGCACCTTCGACACCAACGTGTATGCGCTGGTCGCAGTCACCCAGGCCTTCCTGCCGCTGATCAGGCAGGCCAAGTCCGGGCGCATCGTCAACGTGTCGAGCATGCTCGGTTCGCAGACCCTGCATGCCGACCCGACCTCGGGCATCTACGACTTCAAGATCCCGGCCTACAACGCGTCCAAGGCCGCAGTGAACAGCTGGACCCTGAGCCTGGCGTACGAACTGCGCAATACCCCGATCAAGGTCAACACCGTGCATCCGGGTTACGTGAAGACCGACATGAACGGCGGCAACGGCGAGATCGAAATCAGCGAAGGCGCGCGTTCCAGCGTGGAAATGGCGCTGATCGGTGAAACCGGTGCCAGCGGCAGCTTCACCTACCTGGGCGAGGTGCTGCCATGGTGATCCGCACGTTGGCGATGGCCGTCTCCAGCCTGGTGCTGGCGGGCTGTGTCAGCGTCGGCCCGAACTACAAGGCCCCGGTGCAGGAACCGGTGGTCCTGCAGGGTGCACAGCAGCCGGTGTTCAGTACCGCTTCGCCGGTCGCCAGCTGGTGGGCGCAGTTCGATGATCCGGTGCTGGAACAGCTGGTGCACGGCGCACTGTCGGACAACCTGGACCTTCGCGTGGCCGTGGCCCGCGTCAGCCAGGCCCGCGCGGTGTTCGTGGAAAGCCGCTTCGACCAGGCTCCGCACGTCACCGCTGGCGGCAGCTACGACCGCCGCAAGCAACCCGATCCGCAGCTGGATGGGCAGCGGGTGTTCAGTGAAAGCTACCAGCTCGGCTTCGACGCCGGCTGGGAGCTGGATCTGTTCGGCCGCAAGCGCCGTGCCGCCGAAGCCGCGCGCGCGGACCTAGGTGCCGAGCAGGCCAACCTGGCCGATGCGCAGGTCCTGGTCGCCGCCGAAGTGGCACGCAACTACTTCGAGCTGCGCGGTACGCAGAAGCGCATCGCGGTGGCCCAGCACACGCTGGAAAACCTGCGCGATACGCAGAAGCTGACCGAGGCACGCTGGGAGCTGGGCGCCGGCAGCGAGCTGGATGTGCAGAGCAGCCGTGCCCGCCTGAAGGCGATCGAGGCCGACATCCCGTTGCTGGAAGTGGCCGAGGCGCAGTCGCGCAACCGGCTGGCCGTGCTGCTCGGCCAGCGCCCGGAAGTGCTGACCGACATGCTCGCGCCGCACGACGTGCCGGCCTTCGCCAAGGCACTGCCGCTGGGCGATACCCGCGAACTGCTGCGCCAGCGCGCCGACGTGCGCGTGGCCGAGCGTCGCCTGGCGGCTGCGACCGCACGCGTGGGCGTGGCCACTGCGGACCTGTTCCCGCGGTTGTCGCTGTCCGGCTTCGTCGGGTTCCTCGGCGGCGATGCCAGTGGCCTGGTCAATGGCAACAACAAGGCCTGGTCGCTGACCCCGTCGCTGAGCTGGGCAGCATTCGACTTCGGTACCGTGCGTGCACGCCTGCGTGCCAGCAAGGCTGAAGCCGAAGGCGTGGCCGCGCAGTATGAGCAGGCGGTACTGCTGGCCCTGGAAGACACCGAGAACGCGCTGACCCGCTATTCCAAGCAGCAGGCACGATTGGCGATCGTGGTCGAGCAGGCGCAGGCGGCACGGCGTGCCGAATCGCTGGCGCAGATCCGCTATCGCGAGGGCTCGGAAGACTTCCTGACCCTGCTGGATGCGCAGCGCACGCAGCTGGCGGCCGATGATGCGTTGGCGGCGGCCGAGTCCGAGGTCAACGTCAGCGTGGTGGGCGTGTACAAGGCGCTGGGCGGCTGGGGGCAATCACCGCAGCAACCGAGCGTGGCGCAGGTGCAGTGAATCCGGGGGGACGGAGGCAGTGGCTTCCGTCCCCTTCTGCTTTCAGGGCCACTGATTGGCCGGCACCTCACGCTCGCGCATGCGCACGATGCAGAAGCGATGGCCGCTGGGCGCTTCCATCACCCACCAGCGTTTGACGAAGCCGATGCGACGGGCGCCGAGTTTTTCCAGGCGGTCGGCCTCGGCATCGATGTCGTCGCTCTCGATGTCCAGATGCACCCGTGACGGGTGATCGACCCGCTGGACTTCAACGTCCAGGCCCGCCGGTGCGCCCAGCAGGTCGGCATACTCGGCGCCCCCTTCGGCACGCGCCGCCTGTGCCTGCAGGCCGAGCGCGGCGGCCCAGAAACGGGCGCCTTCGTCGGCGGGAAGGTCCTGGCAGTCGATGATGAATCCAGCCAGCCGGCTCTGGTGTGCCATGTGCTGCTCCGCAGTTCGAAGGGTACGCGGCAGGGTAGCGCGCTGCATTCCGTGTACGTCTTCACCTTCGTGACGTTTCTGACTCTGCCGGATTGCGAGCCCGCCGTGTAACTAGTGGGTCAGGCACTCGGGAGGACAGGCGATGGCGGACGGAAGGCGGGATACTCAACGGATGTTGTTCGGTGATCCGGGTCCACCGGGTGCGGGGCTGTCAGTGGCAGTCGTCGTGCTGCTGGTGTTGGCGACGATGGCCGCAGCGGTCGGTTTCCTGCGCCTGCAGGATTCGATGCTGGGACTGGGCCTGATCGGCGTGGCGGTGTTCCTGGCGATAGGGGCCCGCATCTGCCAGGCGCGCGATCAGCATCAGGCCCTGTATCGCCTGCTGTCGCGGCAGCCGCCGCTGTAGCTGCGGCTGCCGTGCAGGGTCAGTGCTTCGGCCAGTCCAGCTCGACCACCAGCGGGAAATGATCCGATGGCAGCACGCCATCGATGCGGCGGTCATCGGTCAGGAAGCTGCGCGCGTGGAAACCGCGCACCAGCACCCAGTCCAGCTGCGCGGTGGCCTTGCCAGTGAAATCGTGGAAGGTCAGTCGCGGGCCCTGCGGGGTCTTCACCTGGGTACGGGTGTCGTGCAGTACGCGGGTGAATGCCTCGTAGGTGTTGCCGCCGGGTTCGCTGTTGAAGTCACCGGTCAGCACCACCGGCAGGTCGGCCGGCAGCTTGGCCACGCGCCTCCCGATCAGCTCGGCACCCTTCACCCGTCGTGGTTCGTCCTCGTCGCGGTAGGGCAGGTGGGTGTTCATGAAGTAGAAGCGGCGGCCGTCGCCGATGCGGCGGAACAGCGCCCAGGTGACCATGCGTGGATACAGGTTGCCCCAGGTGATGCTGCCGGGTACATCGGGCGTATCAGACAGCCAGAAGTTGCCTGATTCCTCGATCGCCAGCACCTTGCTGTCGTAGAACACGCCCATGTGCTCGTCGCCGCTGCCGCCGCGGCGGCCCTCGCCGAACCAACGGTATCCGGGCAGGTGCTCGGCAAGGTAGTCGGCCTGCTCCTGCACCAGCTCCTGGGTACCGATCACCGCGGGGTGCGCGTCGAGGATGACCTTCACCATCGCATCGCGACGGTCGGGCCAGCGCTTGCCGGCTTCGGTATCGGCCGGGGTGCGCACATTGAACGACATCACCTTCAACGGCGCAGGGGCTGCGGCCCAGGCGCTGGTCAGAGGCAGGACAAGCGCCAACAGCGCAGACAGCGCGGGGCGACGGAAACGCGACAACATCGTGGAATCCCTCCATTCCATGAAAACGGTTTCACGGAGCATCGCACGGATTGCCGGTGGATGGCTGTGCACGCGCTGGCGGCATCTGTCGGGAATGGGCGTATTCAGCCTGGCCTTGACGGCGCATTGACCCGTCAGGCCGGGCCTGCGTGCTAGAACGGCCGTGCCGGCCATTGAACCCGGCATCGCAGCAGCAAACCCACAACGGAACCACAAGGAGCTGTGCCATGACACGATTGATTCGCGCGCTGCAGGTGTCGCTGAACCTGCGTTCGGACAATTCCACCCAGTGCATCCGTTCCAAGTATCGCTACTGGAACATCTTCTGACCGGAAGGACGCCACATAGTCGATGACATCGCCAGGGAAGGTCGATGATCTTCCCTGGCATCGGGGGGCAGGGCATGGATGAGCGTGCAGCGGATGCGGAAGTGGTTTCCATCGACGACCTGCTCGATCGCGTGCGCCGCGAAGGGCCGGTCCTGCGCTTCAACAATGATGTTGTCGGCATCTTTGATCCGGCCCTGGCGGTCAGGGTCGACAAGGCCAACACCGACCGGCACACGGTACCGGATTCGCTGATTGACTATCTTGGCCTGCGCCGTGCCCGCGACCCCGTCGCATGGCGTGAGGTGCGTGGACTGCTGAGCGAACAGGCCGGACGTCTGGCCAGCCCCGGGCACATGCGCGATCTCTACGCGCGCATGCACGGCTTCCTCGCCCAGCGTGCTGATCGTGCGCATGACCTCAGCGAACTGAGCTGGTGGACGATCTCGCAGTCACTGTTGCCGCTGCTGATCGATGGCCTCAGCCGCAACGACGTCGACGCCCTCATCGGCGAGCAGAGGACCCGCTACAACGCCATCGTGCTGCAGAACTTCTCGTTCTGGCGGCGGATCATCGACTTCCACCTTTCCCGCCGCGCGGCGCGCACCGTGTCACGGCACATCCGGCGTCGTGCGCAGCAGAGCGCGCCGCGCGAGGACTTCCTGCAATCGCTGCTGCCGCTGGTAGAACGGGTCGGGGTGGACCGGGTGGCCTATCTGGTGTCGATGGTGCTGGCCGGCATGTCGGGCCTGCCCGGTATCACTGCCGCCAGCCTGCTCTACGCGATGCACCGTTTTCCGCACTGGCATGCGCGCATTCGCGAGGAAACCTCGGCGCTGAGCCTGGAGCAGCTGTATGCACTGCCGATCAAGTCCCTGCCGTGCACGTCGCGTTTCGTCAAGGAAACTCTGCGGCTTTGGCCGGGACTGTTCGCCCTGCATCGTCCCGCCTCGCACGATATCGACATCGAGGGTGTCTGCATCCGCAAGGGTGGAGCATACGAGCTGTCGTCCTACTTCCAGCATCATTCGCCGGAGTACTGGCAGAACCCGGACAGCTTCGATCCGGATCGCTGGTTGCCCGAGCGCCGCCAGGCCAACAAGGGCGCCTATGTCCCGTTCGGATTCTCATCGCGTGCCTGCATCGGCAGCGCGGTCGGCCATGCCCAGCTGCTGCTGTTCTGCGCGCTGGTGACCCGCGATTTCGAGTTGTCGGTGCAGGAGGTGCCAGCACCCTGGATGCAGCTGGAGGGCTTTGCCATCCCGGTCGACTTCATCGGTACGTTGACGCCGCGGCGCGCATGACGGTGGCCACATGCGTGGCTCAGTCGTCAATCTCGCCTCGGCGGCCGGCCGCGCGCACCGCCTGCGCGGTGGTGGCCACGCCCAGCCGTTGCCGCGCTCGACGCAGGTGGTTCTCCACCGTGCGCGCAGACAGCCCCAGTGTGGCCGCGATGTCCGCCTGGCGCCGCCCGGCCGCGACCCAGCGCAGCACTTCACGTTCGCGCGCGCTCAAGGTGCCCGCGGGAGCCTCCGCCCGCGCTTCGGCCAGACGCCGCGCCGCACGGAAGGCGGAGGTGCCGACCATGTCCAGCAGCACGCGCGCGCTGGCGGACGCATCAATCGAGGTGCCGGCGAAGCTGACCGCGCCTTCCAGACCGGTCGGGCCGAACACTGGAACCTGCAGCCCATGCAGGCCATCGCCGCGCGGCTGCTTCACCACCACATAGCGTTCGCCGCGCACGCCCTGGCGCTTGCTCCAGAAGAACGGAGCAGTGCTGTCCAGTACATGGCGATTGACCGGGCAGGCGTGCAGGTAGCGGGCGAGCCCGGTGGCGCTGCCGTCGTCGTACCAGTCACCTTCGATCCAGTACACGCGCTGTGCGCCGCGTTCCAGGCCGGTTGCAGTGGCGAACACCAGCAGGCGGTCGTAGCCCAGTGGTGAGGCGGCGCGGCGCAGCACGCCGCCCACCGCGGCCAGTGAGCGCGCCTGTTCCAGTTCCAGCAACGCGGGCACCAGCGTGGGCACAGGCTCAGCGCCCGGCCAACGCGTCGAGCAGCGTACGCGCGGCCAGCTTGCCCAGCGCGTTGCCAGCCAGCGGACTGTCGCCGGTCAGCAGCAGCCGATCCTGCAGCACGCTGCCATCGATGCCCTCATTGACGATCTGCACGCCCTGCTGGGCCAGACGCTCACCGAAGAACCAGCGCAGCTGCCCCGGCATGTAGCCGATCTCCGGTGTCTGCCGGTCCATTGCGTCGGGGAAGGCACAGATGCGGTAGCCACGGAACAGCGAGTCACCCTCGGCTTCGTCGACGCCCGCCGCCAGCAGCGCCGCCGGGCCATGGCAGAGCGTGATGATGTGGCGCTGCCCGGCCATGGCCCACTGCAGCGTGGCCTTCACCGCCGCGCTCTCCGGCAGGCCGATCAGTGCGCCGTGGCCACCGGGAATGAAGATGGCGGCATAGTCTGAATCGGCTCCCAGGCCGGCCACCACCTCATCCAGCTGCAACGGCTGGCGGAAGCGTGCCTGGTAGCGTTCGTACAGGGCGCCGATCTCGCGGTCCTCGTGCGGGAAGGCCCACCATTCGAATTTGACGGCGTTGCCGGACAGCGTCGCCACGTCGATGTCGAAGCCGGCCTTGTCCAGGTGGTACATCGGCAGCAGGGTTTCCACCGGATGGTTCCCGGTGGAGAACAGGTGGCCATTGGCGGTCGGCAGATAGCGCTCGTCGGCGGCGATCATCAGCACCTTCCAGCGGCCATCGCGGCGTGCATCCGGATAGTCGGCGCCGGACAGGTCGCTCTTGGGCGAGGTGAACTGCGACAGCGAATACGGCGACGGGAAGAAGGCATCGCGCTCGGCCGGATCGGGGCTGGGCTGGCGGCTGGGCTCTTGCGTGTTCATGCAGACCTCCGTTGGGGGAAAGTGAGCCCAGCATAGGAGGCTGCGTGCGCAGGCGCGATGAGGGATTCCCCTCAATCGGACGCAACCCGGATGCTGCAGCGCGCCACCCGGCCGGTTGGACAGCGGGATTATGTCGTGTTATCTAGCCGGTGCCGGGATAATCCCGGCATAACCACACAGCAAGCAAAGGAATGAAAATGAAAAGATTCGCCCGAGCATTGCGCGTCACTCTGAATATTCATCCGAACGAAAAGAGCAGCGTGTGGGATACCTGGCCTCTGTGGGTCGAATTCTGATCCTGCGGGCCAAACCCGCGATTGAGCGGTAGCAAGACGAAGGGACTCGTCTTTCGAGTCCCTTCCTGCCGGAGACGCACTGCATGCAAGGGATGTCGAATGAAGGCAGCGCCATTGCTGCCGAGCGCCTGGCTGCGCGCGTGGAGCGCGAGGGGCCGGTGCTGAAACTGGAAACCGGCGGTATCGGGGTTTTCTGCCCGGAACTGGCCGGCAAGGTCGACAAGGAGAATTCCGAGCACCTGTTCGTGGTCGAGTCGCTGGCCGACCTGTTCCGCCGACACGAACGCGTGCGCTGGACCGAAGTGCGCAGCCTGATTGCCACGCGCAGTGCTGACCTCACCAGTGCACAGACTCTGGAGGCGTTGCAGTCGCGCATGCGGCAGGCATTGGACGCACTGTGCGGGCGCGAGCTGGATGCCACGCCAGCCGTGTGGAAGGTGATGGCGCATCCGCTGGTGCCACTGGTGATCGACGGGCTCGATGCCCGCGGCACCGCAGCCATCGAACGCGCCCTGCATCTGCGCTACACCACCCAGGTCGAGCAGGTCATCCATCGCCGCCACCTGCTGCGCAATTTCCTCATCGGCCGTGGCGAATCACGGGCGATCGCCGCCGAACTCAAGCGCCGGGTCCGCAGCGGGCGTTCGGCGCTGGACTACGCGCAGTCATTGCTGAGCCTGCGAGAGCGCATCGGCCTGGACAAGGTCATCTACCTGGTCACCGTGCAGCTGATCGCCATTTCCGGCGTGCCCGGCATGATGGCTGCCTGCCTGCTGTTGGCGATGCAGATGCATCCACACTGGCGCCAGCGCATCGAGGAGGAATTCGCGCCGCTCTCGGATGCGGAGATCCATGCGCTGCCGATGGCCAGGATTCCCTGCACGATGCGCTTCCTGAAGGAAGTGATGCGGCTGTACTCCACGCCCTTCAACAACCGTCGGGTGGCCGCCTGCGATCTGCAGGTGGAAGGGCAGGCCATCGCCGAAGGCACAGTGTTCGAGTTGAGTTCGTTCATCCAGCATCGCTCGGCGAAGTACTGGGATGACCCGCTGCAGTTCGATCCCGATCGCTGGCTGCCCGAACGGCGCAAGCGTACCGCCGGCATCTATGTGCCCTATGGCTTCCCCACGCGTTCCTGCGTGGGATCGGCGGTCGGCAACGCACAGCTGGTATTGCTGTGCGCGCTGCTGGCACGCGAGTTCCGCTTCACCCCCAGCGCCGACTATCGGCCCGAGGTGCGCATGGAGGGCTTTGCGATTCCGGCGGCGCTGCATGGCACGTTCTCGCGGCGTACGGCCGGTGCCTGATCTGTCGGGACGGCGGCCTACTTTCCCGTTCGCCCGTGTTCCTGCATGTCCTCATGCAGGATCCGCCGCAGCTCGACGATGGCCGGCGTAGCTTCCTGCACGCTGTGTCCGGACACGATCACCTTCTCCGAATCCGCGTGCGGCAGGTGCGAGCTCCAGTAGGGCACCAGCCCGTCGTCGGTCTTTTCCAGCGGCCCATCGGCCTTGGCGCGGGCGATGATCGAGTGGTAGTGCACCTTCGGCGACATCGGCAGGTCGGCCACCGCGCGGACGAAGGGATCGTCCTTGTCCAGGTTCTGGATGCTGTTCATCTGGTAGCCGTGCTTGCCGTCATTGCGGTCGATCTGGCCGTCGTTGGCGATGGTGGCGACGTCTTCCAGCACGGTCAGTGGCAACCGCACCAGCCGGCCGATCCAACGGCCGAGACGGGTGCCCGCCACGTCGGTACCGCGATGCGGCGTGGCGATGAACACCACGCGGGACACTTCCGGTTCCGGCAGGAAGGTCAGCACCGGTGCGCCTTTGGTGCGCAGCAGTTCGCGCTGGGCGGGCGTCATCTGCGCGGTGGCCAGCAGGGTGTCGACCAGGTGGTCGCCGGAGGAGGAGATCATCAACCGTGCGATCACCCCGCCCATGCTGTGCCCCACCAGCACCATGTCATGCGAGGCCTGCGCCTTGCCGCTGGGGTCGAAGTGCTTGAACACTTCAGCCAGCGTGTGGCGCATCGCATCGTGGCTCATCGCGATAGGCATGTTGGTCGGGTAATAGAACTGCCAGACCTGGAACTCCTGGCGGATCTCGTCGTCGCGCAGCAGTTCGTTGGCCACGTTGACCCAGGCTTCCGGACTGCTGGCCAGGCCATGGATCATCAGCAGCACGCGGCGGTTCGGGTCGTAGGGCTGCATCATGTACAGATGCGGCGTGTCGATGCCGCCCTTGCCACCGAACAGCGTGCGCAACGACTGTCGGCTGAAGTTGGAGCGGGCCAGCCACAGCGCATAGCCGGCAGTGAAGTTGGCCGCCAGTGGCACCTGCTGGCCGTGCAGGGTCACTTCCGCAACCTGGTAGGGATCGTGGATCTCCAGCTCCGGCTCGTCATCGTGCAGCACCTCCCACAGGTTTTTTCCCGAGAAGCGCAGCAGCACCGTCATCGATGGCGAGGGCATCTCGCTCCAGCTCTGCGTGGCGGGACGGCTTGCCTGCGTTGCCTGCGCCGCTGCCGGAGGCGTGGTGGCCGTGCTGCCGGCCGGGTCATCCATCACTGCCACCAGTTCGGCACCGAAGCCATCGCGGCGATGCACGCTTCGCAGCGTACCGGTGAACGACAGCGAGGCGGCGGGCACCAGCTCGCTGGGGGTACGCTGGTCCAGCGCCGATGCTTCGTCTGAAGGGGCCAGCACGAAGGTCCAGCGGCCCAGCTGGAAATGGCTGGCCTGGCCGTGCACGCGCCCGGTGGCATAGGCGTTGTAAAGCTGCACCGAGGCTTCCTGCACAGCCAGGTTGTAGTAATCGCGCACCTGGGTCTGGCGGTCTTCGAAGCCGCGCTGGTTCGCCGTGCGCTCGGTGAAGAACAGATAGGCATAGGCCTGGCGCGCGACCTGCATCCACGCATCGAGGCGTGGCTGGAAGTCGGCATCCAGCTCGGTGATTGCGGTCTTGGCGCGGCCGGATGCCGAGTACTCGCGTTTTGGCGCCGGCAGGGTCATCGCATACTGCAGCCACAGCTCGGCCAGGCTGGAGCGCTTGTCTTCCTCACGCACCACGATGCTGCTTTCCATCGCCTCGATGCAGGGCAGGCCGGGCTTGGCACAGACGCCCTCGTCGAGCCCGGCCACGCGCAGGGTCTCGATGGTCGCCGCGCTGAGCTTGCCGGAGGTCAGGATGTCACCGCGCTTGAGCGCGATGTACTGGCCGGGCGTGACCGAGGCAACCTGCACCGACGGCCCGAACTGGCGCAGCGTCGCGCAGCCGCCCAGGGCGAGCAGCACGGTGATGATGAGGGTCGTGCGGCCGATCAAGCCCAAGCCCGTGGTAGCCATGCGATCCTCCTTCGCGGTGGCGCCACTCTAGCGGCCGGCCTGTCAAAGCGGAATAGACCGGACGGTAGGTTTGGGCCAGGCCGCCTTGGGCGATTCAGCCATTCCCGTGTGACACTGCGGCGAATGGAGTTATGCAGGGACTGCGATGACGTGGCTTGAGACCCGGATCCCGCCGCCGCTGGTGATGCTGCTGTGCGCGGGGATCGGCTGGCTTGGGAGCCGACTGTGGCCGGAGGCGGTGTTGCCCCTGCCGATGCGGGCGCTGATGTCAGGCGGGGTGATGGCGATCGGTGTGGCGCTGAACCTGCTGCCGAAGCTTGCGTTCCAGCGGGCGCGCACCACGGTCAATCCGCTGCGCCCTTCGGCATCAAGCGCGCTGGTCACGCGCGGCATGTACCGTTACACGCGCAATCCGATGTATCTGGGCCAGGCAACGATCCTCACTGGCGCAATGTTGTACCTGCAGAACATGGTCGCGTTGCTGGCTGTGCCGTTGTTCGTGCTCTACATCACCTGGTTGCAGATCATGCCGGAAGAGCGGGCGTTGCTGGCGCGCTTCCCCGAGGTGTATCCGTTGTTCCGCCAACGTGTGCGGCGTTGGCTGTAGCGGGGATCAACCCGCTACCGGGTGATCTGGCACTTCACGGCAGCGGAATAGCCTTCGTAGTCGTCGCCTGCGATCACGTGCAGGGTGTGGCGCTTGTCGGTGGTCTTCACGTATGAAGGTTCCTCCGTGTTGGCGTGTTTGTTGACCGTGTTCACTGACCACGCTGTGGCCAGATGCGTGGCGTCAATGCCGTTCAAGTAGACGAAGAGGCTCTTCTCGCCCTCGGCCACGTTCACATCGGCACTGGTGACGGTACCGCCGAACAGGGCGACCGGCTTGTCCTCCGGCTCGAAGGTGCCACCCGGTTTCCCGGCCAGGCCAGCGGCCTGCAGTGCATCGATGGCGTCGGCCTCGCTGAAGTCCGAGCCGGCCTTGCAGGCCAGCAGGGCTTCCAGCGTGGCGGTGCCGGGGAGCGCGATGGCCGGTGCCGCGGCGTGCGCGGGTTGGGCGGCGGCGAGGGTGACGAGGAACAGGGTGAGGGCGACGGGAGCTTTCATGGCAGATTCTTTAATGTGTCGCGGGATAGCCGGTGGCGGGGCGAACAGATCCCGGCCACCGGCCACATTCGGCGTGATGGGTCAGTCGAACCAGACCAGCGGCATGTCGGCATTGAGCGACATGTGGCGGAAATCTCCTAGTACCTGGGCCACGGCCTGCACGGTGTGGCAGCCCGTTCCCAGCGCGGACGATCCCGCGCTCAGGTAGCTGGCGGAGATGGTACGGGTGCTGACCGAGTCCGGCTTGGAGCCCAACTGCTGGGTGCCGAGGCTGCCCACCTGCTGGCCATCGATCTTCAGGAACAGGAACACGCTTCCGCCACCGTCGTTCGGGTCACCCTGCACGCGGGACTTTGTCGAGAAAAGCACCACGCCGTTGTGCCCCTGCGGAATGCAGACCTGGCCCTCGCCAATGACCACCTGCGAGCCCGCTGACGGACAGCCCGGCGCGAAGCCATTGGTCCCGACGCAGACATAGGCGAAGCGGCGGTAGGGGCCTGCGGCGGCGTAGTTGAATCCAGGGTTCAACCCCTTTCCGACCACGCCAAAGCCGTTGGACAGCGTCACCAGTCGGGAGTTGGCGCCGAACTTGTACTTTACGTTGTTGGTGTTGGCGTCCTGCGGCTGGTAGTACGGCGATTCGGACGCGACGAAGCTGACAGTGCTGTAAGCCGGCGGATTGACGAACAGGCCTTGCGAATAGAAGGGAGCCTGCGTTTCTGCGCCACTGAAGATGTCATTGATCGACCAGGTCATCGATTCGATGCCGGGCTCCTGCTCGTTCAGGAAAATTCCCATCATGCCATCGCCGTAGTTGCCCCATGCGAACGCGCGGCCGGAAGCCATGGCCACGATGGGGCCACCGGGATTGCCGGCCTGGGCAGTCATCAGCAGCTTGCGGTCCTTGGCCTGCAACGCCATTCCTTCAGGGCTGCCGACGGTATTGAAGTCCAGCTGCGCGGTGTCACTCGGAAGGCTGCTGTTGGTTACCGAGCCTGCAGATGTGATGAGCACGGAAAGGTTGCTGGCGGAGCCGAAATTGACGGCCGAACCGATGGCCTGTCCGGCCAGGTTGACCGTATGGTGTCCGGCGGGCAGGTACTTGGCACCGATGACATTGAAGGAGTGCTGTTGGGCCGATGTCGACTGCCGCCAGTCGATGTAGCTGTCGTTGGAGACCACCTCACCGTTGATGGTGATGTAGGCGTTGGCGGCAGAGCGGCCGCCAGGGAAGTACCGTCCATCCGACTGCACGTATACCCATCCAGGGGCGTTCAGATCGATGGTGCTCGAAAGCAGGGTTGCCGTGCCGGGTTGTACGCGCTGGTCAGCGGTCAGCTGCAGATAGCGGGAGCCTGGCGTGGCAGCGGAAGCCTGCCCCAGTGCCAACGCCACGGCCAAGCCCACAAACAGTGTGATGCGCTTCATCTGATGTCCTTTCAGGTTTCGGGTCACGTCGTGTGACGCAGGGACTCTACTGGATCCGGATCTCAGCTTCTGTGACTGGCTCCCCATGCGGGTGGCATCGGGGAATGTCGGTACAGCAGAGGAGGCGCCATCCTCGGAAAACAAAAAAGCCGGAACTCCATTGACGGGAGATCCGGCTTCTTGCGGCCTCGACAGGCCATACAGATGGTGGAGGTGGGCGGAATTGAACCGCCGTCCGAAGGCACTCCATCCCCAGCACTACATGCTTAGCTCACCGTTGGATCTCGTCCCCGAACAGCACGGTGCGCGAAGCGCATCCGGGAACCAGCCTGTTGTGTTCTAGTGCCGGACTGACAGGCAGCCGTCCAGCGCGATTCCATGATAGTGACTCTACACCGCGAGCATGGACACAAGCGGTTTCGAGGCTTAGGCCTTAAGCGGCCAGAGCGTAGTTGTCGTCGTTGGCAACTAGAGTTTTGCAGCTGGATTTACGAGGAAAGCTACCCCCTCGGCATGCGCCAGGCGACTTCACAACCCCCGTCGAAACCAATGCACCCCCGGTTTCTTCAAGTTCTGCAAGGTACAAGGCCTGTTTCGTGTCGCCACGCTCAGTGCCTGCCCAACGCTGGCAATGCTACGCCAAAACAGCTGAACAGTCACCTTGGCAATCCGCAACAAGTTGTAGAGCCTCCGTCATAGCGGATTGGTAACGTCCCTGGCACGAATTTGCGACACACTGGCGGCGACCATCCGGGCCAGGACAAACACGGAGACTGTGGGTGACCGATGCAAGCCAACAACGCAGCCTGCGACAGCTGGTCGGGCCCGTCGGGGCCGACTACCAGCGGCGGGCCTTGCCCCCCGGTTGGGTCTGGGCCGTGCTGGGCGTGCTGCTTGCGGCCACCGCGCTGACCGAACTGCCGGCCACAGCGGCCGCAGCACTGGTCGCCAGTGCGGTGGTGGTGCATTGGTCGCAGCGCGGTCGCATCCATTGGCTGGGCTGGCGTCTGCCGGGCATGGCGGTGTTGGCGGCCCTGCTGTGGGGGCCGGAAGTGCTGTCGCAGTGGTTCGAGCACGGGCTGGCCGTGGTCCTGATGTCGCTGGCCAGCCTCAGCATCGGTGTGCATGTGTGGCAGTCGCGGCAGCTGGCGCGACAGCTGCAGGGCGCTGCCGATTCGCTGGATGACGCCCAGCTGCTGGCCCTGTTGCCGGCCGATGCGGCCCAGATGGCACAGCAGTGGCGCGCGGGTGATGACCGGCATGCCCCGGAACTGGCAGTCGTAATGCACCTGGCCGTGATGCACGCGGCGCTGGCACCGCGCATGCGCGGGCAGGGCGTGTTGGCAGGGTGACCCGCCTTGTCTGGCGTCGAGCCATGCTCGACTGCTTGTGTGCCGAAGCCGAGCATGGCTTGTATGTTCCTCCCGGCTCCTACGCGGTATGTAGGAGCCAGGGTGGAGGGACCGTCAACATGATATCTGCGGATAGCAGCCGACAGACGAGCCGAGCGATCCCCATCCCGCACCTTAACGTCGATAA